>JAITVV010000078.1 GCA_031285625.1 Prevotella sp. | reverse complement strand
CATAAAGCATATCTTATCAATATGAATGGACAGTCTTACAGAGTTAAAGAAACTAAAAAAATGTTACAACCTAATGAAGAATAAATATCTTTAACCAATCTCAGCCGAGACACTTAGTGGTATACTTTTCAATTACTAAGTGGACTACTTTTCAATTATATTATACATTCCTTGACTGAATTTGTCAATACTGGAATTATATTCCTGTTCGATAATCCTGACTATATTTGTTACAAGGTTTTCCTCTTTTTCTGAAAGATGTAGGGCTTCATTGGCTGAATAATCGAAATAATCGAATTTTTTTATATCTTTCGCCAAAGTTGTACCCCATAGAAAATCTGGATGTACAAGCAGTGCCCACCCCGATAGTTGAATAGTTTGTTTTTTATCGACCAGAAATCCGAACACCTGATTGGGCGCCATAAAAAACATTGTTCCATCATGAAAGTCGTATTCCTGTTGCCCGTAACTATATTTTATTCCAATATTTTTTTTAAGTGTAATACAATAAAAGTCATAGACCAGTTTTAGCGGTTCCTCAAATGGAACATCTTGGATTAAGTCTAAATTTATCACACTAATCAGAGGATGAAGAGGCCTAGAATGCCCCATAAACTGATGGTATTCGTTAATAGTTTTAATTCTATGGAGGTTTATATCTTTCATCTTTAATAAACTGTTTTTCTATTTGTAAGCTGTTCGCTGATTGCCCATAACTCTTGTCCTATGTTCGGGTCGAACTCTTCATGAAACGGCACAATCTGCTTTTTGTCATTAAAAAATACACCTGAAATATTTTGAATGTCCGGATCAGTAGCCAAATACACGCCTATTTCGCAGATGTCTTTCTCGAAAGGCTTATAAAATGCAGCTAATATTTTCATATACCAAGGTGCATTTGCCGTTAAGTTCGATTTGATAACGCCCGGATTGAAAACATTTGAAGTAATATTTTCTCCCTGTAATCTCCGGGCTAACTCAAATGCAAAAAATACCCTTGCATACATTGCTTGTGATACGGATTTCATTCCGTTGAAATGATCGACACTTTGCAGATCATCAAAATTAATTTTAGCGTGTTTTATGAAGCTAGGATTACCTCCAACCGTAATTATCCTTGACGGACTACTATCTTTCAGAATGTCAAGCAACTGATTTGTTAATAGAAAATGACTTAGGTAATTGACTCCAAAAGAACTTTCGATACCTTCCGGGGTAATTTGCTTCTCGAAGGAAAGTTTACCGGCCAGATTTGCAAGAACATGTAAATTGTCATACTTCTGTTTAAATTCATCCGCGACTTTTCTGATTGATGATTGCAATGATAAGTCAGCCACCAGATATTCGCCTCGCTCATTTCCCGTTCTTTGAGCAATTTCATTTAATACTTTCTCCGCGTTCCGGGCATCGCGACTAATAATGACAATCTTAGCTCCTTTTTGTGCAAGACCAATTGCTGTGGCTTTTCCAACTCCTGACGTTCCTCCCGTTAGGAGGTATATTTGATTTTTCAAATTATTTTCCATATGAATTTATTTTCAAAGTTCTTATCCTGTGCAAAGTTCGGCAATATATAGAAAGCAATTCTAATCAAATCTATCTTTGATATAGCCAAATCCAACATATTAATATTAACAAGCTATTAAGCCTAATTTTACACCCCAATAGTGCGAAATCAGGCATTCTCGTGCGTTGGTTTTATTTTGTTTAACCTCTATCTCTCCTCAAATTCATATTAATTGAACAATCTTCTAAATTCTAAAGGGGATAACTGCGTCTTGACTTTAAAGAATTTGTTAAATGATTGAGAGTGTTCAAAACCGAGTTCATATGCGATTTCACTGACCGATAAATCAGTAGTGGTTAGTTTTTCTTTAGCTATTGTTATTATCTTTTCCTGGATTAGTTGTTGAGTCGTTTGTCCTGTTATAGTTTTAAGGAGCCTGCTTAAATAGCAAGGTGAAATATTTAATTCTTGGGAAATATATTGTACTGTAGGTAACCCTTTTGCTATAACTATGTCTTCTCTAAAATAGAGATTCAACAATTCTTCTACATGATTTAGTATCCTATGGTTGTATTTCTTTCTTGTCAAAAATTGTCGATGATAGAATCTATCAGCATAAGCAAGCAACAGCTCCAATTGGGCTATTATTATATCCTCACTATAGTTGTCTATATTGGAATATTCCTGCGCAATATCTTGTAAAAGTCCAATAATTAAGGATTCCTCTTTTTCCGAAAGTAATAATGCTTCATTAGCAGAGTAGTCAAAGAAGTCATATTTTTTTATAGTTTTGGCTAATGATGTATTCCATAACATATCGGGGTGAACGAACAAAATTCTTCCATCAACTTTAACTTCGTCAGGGTTGTCAATATTTATATGAAGAATCTGTCCTGGTGCGGTAAAAAACAAAGTTCCTTCGTCAGATTCACTTTCTTGTTGTCCATATCCCAATTTAATATTGGAATATCTTTTAAGTGAAATACTATAAAAATCATAAACCATACTGATAGATTTATCGAATGAAGGTTCGACAATTGATTTCAGATTAACCAAACTTATTAAAGGATTTTCTGGCTTGGGCAAACCCATAAGTTTATGATATTGATTAATTGTCTTTAAATGATATGGTTGGGAGTATTTCATCTATAGAAGATAATATTTTTTTTATCCAATTTTTCTTATTCTTAATCTATGTTAATCTGTCTTTTTAAAGCTTGCTTAGATGCCTGACGAAAAGTTAGTAGTGGACGTGGCAAAATGCGTTTTATCGGATTTGTATCCCCACATACGTCGCTTTTTAAACTATTTATAAGACTCTTTATTGCCCCTTTGGGCATTTTGCTCATTCGTTCAATAACACTCGCCAAAAATCTTATTGGGAACACCGGGATATAAATTTTTTTAGGATGACGGCGTCCCAATATCTCAGCGACAATATCTATCATTTGTGGCGTTGTTAATATCTCGTCCCCTCCTACATCATAGCGTTGCCCATAAGACCGAGAATCGTTAAGAATTCCAACAAGATAATAAGTTAAATCCGTAATGGCAATATTGGAGAATTTTTGCTTGCCGAAGCCTAATATAAATGCGACACCCTTTTTAGCGTTATTAACTATTGAATCATAACCTTGACCACCTATACCAACAATCATCCCCGGCCCGATAACCGTAGCATCGAGTCCACTGTGGAATAACAGTTGTTCGGCATCCCAACGTCCTCTTATCCAAGCATTATCAGAATCGGAAGTTGACCCTAAGAATGTAACATAAATTACTCTTTTTACTCCATTAGTTTTACAGGCGGATATAATGTTTTGTATACCTTCCAACTCTACATCCGCAAAGTTCATATCCTTCTCATTACCTGATTGGGGTGAAAGGGTATGGATCGAAATATAGACGGCATCCACTGAATCTGTAGCTTTTTGCAAAGATACCGGATCTAATATATCCCCTTGAAAAATTTTACAACCCTTATCAGCCAAACTTTTAAGTTTAGTAGGATTACGAGCAAGACAATGTACTGTATAGCCTTTGGTCAATAATTCTTCGACAATGTAGCTTCCAACAAAACCGGAAGCACCTATTACTAATATTTTTTTCATATTCAATTTTCTTATATTGATAACACAAATGTCTGAATTTGGTTTATAACTTTTGTAGCTTGATTTGACTTAATTGTAGTTCAAAGTGACCTGGGTCTATTTTTTTATATTTGTAGAATACCAATCTCATATTAATTAAATAATTTCCTGAAAGAGGATTGCGGCTGACCTGTCTTTATATTGAATACTATACTAGCATTGATATTTTTGCTTTTTTTATAATTCAACACTCTTAGTTTAGCAAGAGGCTAAATTAAGGTTTCCATAAAGAATTATAATAAAATAATTTAGATAGAAAACCAACTATATCCTATTTATTTTCATATTTTTGTCATACAGTTATTTGAAACAATGGAAAACTAAGCAGACCAAAGCGGTTCGCTCGTTTCTAAATCGTTACCCATTGTTCATCCCCCTTTCTTAAAGCCCTGATATTCAATAAGTAGAAATTCAATTTGGAGCAATAGCGGGAGATTACTTCTTTTTCAAAAACATATCTATAAGAAATACAAGCACTTAAGTCAAAATGACGATTTCTGGTGGGAATATTATGAACTGTCCATAAGCATAAATTTTAAAAGTGAATATTAAAACCTATTTGTTTACAAGTTATTAAAAAGCCTGATTTTACACCTTAATAGTGCGAAATCAGGCATTCATTAAGGATAATTTTTATCTCTTTTTTGAATAAGCGTAGATTTTATTTTGTCTTAATCTCTATCTTTCCTTTCGGGTTTTCCGCTTTAGCTAATTCACTTACGGCAATTTCCCAGGATTTATCATTGGGGTTCAACTTGGAACGAAGATAAGCGGTTGTCATTTGTTGTATGAATCTCAACGTTTCCGGGTTTTCATCATTAGTCGCATTGGTTTCCAAAGCGTCCCATCCCATAATTCCACCAAGCATATGCCCGGTATCAGTGAGTTTCAATAAAGTTTTTGGAGCCGGGGAGGTATTGTAGATATCAAAACGCCAACTGTCCCGCATGGAGAAATTAGGGTTCTTGTCGCGGTCGCCTACTACAATCAAAGCATCGCGGGTCATGGTAGAGTAGTCTGTTCCTTTGGTTGCAGGATAGTTTTCGGCAGCCCATTCGGCTATATCGGTTCCGTTACCCGGTGCACCCAATGAGACAAAGGCTTTGATGCGAGGTTCAGCATTTGTCACAGTTTTGCCGGAAACAGGGTCATGTAATTGCATGCCTGCCAACATTGAAATTGTATGCCCACCCATAGAAAAACCGACTGCGGCTATTTTATCTTTATCGGTTCTTTGTGCAAGACCGGGAATGTTAGTAAGTAGTTCATCTATATGGTCGATACAGAAAATCATATCCTTGGCTCTTGATTTCCAGAATAGCGCACCTTCGGGGCCGTTCTTATCCAAACCAAGTATTCTTGAATCCTGATGGGTTGGTTGGATAACCACAAAGCCATTAGAAGCATAATAATCGGCAAGAGGTGACATACCTCGATAGGACGCCAAATACCAAGGGGCTCCATGACCGTGAGAAATGAGGATGACCGGAAGATTTTCGCCTTTAACAGGGACAGTAACTTTCACTTCAAGGGGCACCTGTCGATAGGATGTTTCAAATGTGACCGGATAAACCGAAGTAATCGGATTTGTAATACCGGGATAGGACTGTGCTTGGGCGTTCATGCCCACCATTGTTACTAAAGTCATAATAAATACGATTTTAATTAATGTTCTTGATTTCATTTCTTATTGTTTTTAAGAATTATGAAACAAAGTTAGAGACTAACAAAATGAAATCATTTGCCATTTGGCAAAAAGCATTTTTCATCTGTAATATTATGTTCTAAAAACAAAAACTACCGAGTTGATAGCAACTTGATAGTTTTTGCAAAAGTAAAAGCTGAATACTGATAATGAAAGATTGTATTCAACGTATATTTTTTCTAATCCGACTTAATGACGATTGTGTTATTCCAAGATAAGAAGCAATGTATGATAAGGGAATTTGGTTTACCAAAGTTGGAAATTGTGTAAAAAAATCCAGATAGCGGGTAGTTGCATCCTGTGCAACCATCAAACTCCTTTTATCCAATTTTTCCCTGTGATTTTTGGTTACTATTTTCTGAATTATTTCATCCCACCCAATAATGGTGTCAGATAGTTCTTTCCATTCACGTATTGAAAAGACAACGAGCCGGCAATCGGTAACTGTTTGCCAGTATTCAGGCATTGGCATACCTGTCATAAATTCAGGGCTATATAATAAATGTGAGTTATTGAAGAAATATTTGGTTATTTCATCCCCTTTATTATCGTAATAGCAAATCCTGACAATACCTTCGAGAATAAATGCTATCCGTTTTACTGTTTTTCCTGCTTCTGCTATATATTCGTTTTTTTTAAGTTCGACAATTTCCGCTTTATCGGATATAAAGTCAATTTGTTGTTCGTTCAAATTACCGAACCGCAATATGTATTCTATAAATTCTTTCATGGCTGCAAGTTACTCAAATAAACCTTCACCATATTTGCCAAATGGCAAATATGGTGAAGACAAATATTTTTTTGTTTGTATTAGAAGATACATCTATTTTTTATTTCACTATTAACTGGTTTTAATAACTGCACAATAATACAGAAGATTGTGTACTATTGTGTGGAAAATAAAATCACTTTCTCTACTTATAATACTTCGCCAAACTGTCCAACTCTCCCCTGACCTTATTAACTTCCGTAAATATTTTCAGATTCAGTACTTTCGCATAAATCTGGGTGGTTGTGATATTTGTATGACCTAACATTTTGGAAACACTTTCGATAGAAACACCTTTGGTCAGCATTATCGTTCCGAAACTGTGCCTGCCGCAATGTGTTGTAAGTCTCTTATTTATACCACATAACGCTGCAATTTCCTTTAAATATTCATTCATTTTTTGGTTCGTGTGCATTGGGAGAAGTTTTCCATTATTCAACCCTTTATACTTCTTAAGAATGGATAAGGGGACATCTAATAATGGGATATTTGCTTGAACGGAAGATTTCTGCCGAGTAAGTTGTATCCATTTCTGTCCGAAGCCATCTTCTATGATATTATCTTCTTTTAGATTAGCAGCGTCTATATATGCCAATCCAGTGAAAATTTGGAATAGAAAAACGTCTCGCACTTCTTCCAACCGTTTTGAATCAAATTTCTTGTTCATCAGTTTTTTTATTTCAGGCTCAATCAGAAATTCTTTCTTTACGGGTTTGTATCCAAGTGTATAATCATCGAAAGGGTCTACTGTAATATATTTATTCTTTAGTGCGTTGGTAACCACCTGTTTCAAGTAGCGTAAATGTTTAATGGTAGAGTTATGCCCGCATCCGCAGACGGATTTCAGGTAAACTTCATAATCTGTAACAAACTGAAAATCTACCTCCCGAATCGGCATATCTCCTTTCTGATATTTGTATTCCATAAAATCACCTACACGTTTTTTTGTGGCTAAATATTTAGAAAGGGTTGTACTGCGAATCGTCTTACCCACAAGATTACGTTTTTGTTCTACTTTAATATCATAGAGAGATAGTACAGTATTATTCCGAATCTCTTTGCCCAAATAGGCGTTTCGTAGTTTATCAGGTGAACATAGTCCTCTCTTTCAAGAATCGCCTTATAATGGCTGTCCAAAGCTATCTTTATTTTATCCAAAGAATCATTGATTTTTTGTGCTTCTTTGGTTCTGCCGATAACTTTACCCAACGGACTCCACATTTCAGGTTTCACAAATTCTTTGGCACTGAATTCCGCTTGTTCTCCGCTAATCGTGATTCTAACCATAACATTGGCTAAACCTTCTTTGTTTAAATCTCTCTTTCTGATTAAGAAAAGGATTCGATACGTACTTTTCATAACTCATTCTTTTTAAATGATTCGACAAAATTATTCCGTATCACTTAAAGAATAAAGCCCTTAAATAAGCCAAGTAGAGTCATTGTAAGTCACTTATTACCAGCGGTTAATTTGGTTAATCGTGAGTAAAATACGAAGATTGATTTTGCTCATGTTTTACTCACTCAACTGGTGTCCTAAACTGACTTTTACTGTCATAGAGTAGAATAAAAAAAGTCTGCTAATCTACTGACTAACAGACTTTTTGTCTTTTGTTGGCTTCTCCTGTCTTTATAGGGATTTGCCATTTTGTGGGCGTTGACGGATTCGAACCGCCGACCCTCTGCTTGTAAGGCAGATGCTCTGAACCAGCTGAGCTAAACGCCCTTGTTAGATTTGCATTTTCTCTCAAATGCGTGGCAAAGGTAGGACAAGAATTTTATATTTGCAATATTTTGATCGAAATATTTTGAATAAAATTATATACCATTGATACATAGTCAATTCGAAAGACCCCCATATAGAAGTATGAGTGCGGAAGACAGGACTTAAACCTGCAACCCTCGACTTGGCGACCGATGCTCTTTCATTTGAGCTACTTCCGCGTACGAATTAGTTTTTAGTCATTATGATAAGGAATATTTTTATATTCACATATTTCAATGATTTTTCCTTTTACTGTTTTAACATCATCATAAATCAAAACCGAAAGATCCAATTTCCTTTGTTTTTGCCCCCCATTAATTGAGAATACAACATAGCTTACTCCAATATTCACGCTGCTTACACTCGTCCAGTCAATCGTACCTTTATTCTGTCCGGAAAGATTAGGCTTAATAATATTGCTGTCAATTATCAATGAAGTTCCGGAAACCCACAATGTATTGCTTAGTATCAATATAACAGCCAGAGCAAACCCCACTAAAGCACAGAAAAAAAGACCTCCATAGCGACTGGAAATTCCTTCAATAATACTGAAATATAATGTAAATCCTGCCAGATAAGCTCCGACAATTACATTTACTACCTTTTTATTTTTTGAGACTCCACTGTAATTAATAATCAATTCATTCATCGCAATTTATTTTATTTGTTAATACAAAGATGAGAATTTTATCCTGGAATATAGATGAAACTTTTCCTTTTGTCACTCTTTGCAAATATGCTGTATAATCAACCCAGCTAAAGTAAACCCAAAGATTGCTGTTATATGGACTAAAGTCCCATTAGTTTGCGCTTTTACACTGGGATTATCTTGTTTCAACAATTCAGAACTTTTAGACTCATCATTTTCATACTTCAGACCCTTATTTTCAAGAACTTCATCGCTATATACACACATAAACTTCTTTGAAGGTCTTTCTCCCTGTTTCATTTTACGACGAAGAGCTGCTGCCAAAGGACAGCCTTTTACTTTCCAGAATTCAGCAACCTTTATTCGCGTCGGATCCATTTTTAGAGCAGCACCCATAGATGAATACAATTTAGCTTTAGTACGGGTTGCAGTTTGTATCAGATGAACCTTATGCTTTAGGCTATCTATTGCATCAATTATATAATCATAGGTATCGAGTTTGAAAGAATCAGAAGTTTCTTCACTATATATACCTGCTATTGTTTTTATTTCTGCTTCAGAATTAATTTCTATCAACCGGGCTTTCAGTACATCAACTTTGCGTTGCCCTACTGTTTTGGTCGTAGCCATAAGCTGCCGGTTGATATTAGTTTCACAAACTTTATCAGAGTCTACAATGGTAAGATATTTTACACCCGATCTGACCAGACTCTCGGCACACCAACTACCAACCCCTCCAACTCCAAATAAAATAATTTTTGCAGAAGATATTTTATTCATCAATTTTTCACCAAGCAGAAGCTCTGTTCTTTTAAAGATTCCTTTCTGCTCTTCCATACCTATTTCTTTCATTTTTTTAGGGCTACAAACTTACAATAAATATTTCTGATTTCATGTTAAGAAAATAATCATGTATCTTTGCTGCTCAAAGAATTAAGGTTGCCTGTTGGTTATAACTACTATAGTTAATATTCCGAAGCACAACAATCTAATTTATTATCTTTTACTTATAACAATAACTATGAATATATTACTATTAGGAAACGGGGGACGCGAAAGTGCACTTGCATGGAAAATCAAACAGAGCAATAAGGTGAATGACCTCTATGTTGCTCCAGGCAATGCAGGCACCCACTTGATTGCAAATAATATAAACTTATCTGCAACAGATTTTCCTTCCATAAAGGAGTTCGTTTTAAATAATAGTATAGACATGGTTGTTGTAGGACCGGAAGAGCCTTTGGTCAAAGGTATTTATGACTTCTTCATTAATGACGAAGAGATTAAAAATATTCCGGTAATAGGTCCTTCTAAACTTGGAGCAGAACTTGAGGGTAGTAAAGATTTTGCCAAACAATTTATGGTTCGCCACAACATTCCTACCGCCAAATACAAAAGTTTCACATTAAGTCAACTAGATGATGCATACCATTTTCTGGAAGAGTTGGAAGCACCATATGTGTTAAAAGCTGATGGACTGGCTGCCGGAAAAGGGGTTCTTATAATCAATGATATTGAAGAAGCAAAACGAGAATTAAAAGAAATGCTAAGCGGTATGTTTGGCGATGCAAGCAAAACTGTTGTTATTGAAGAATTTCTGTCAGGTATAGAATGTTCAGTTTTCGTACTTACTGATGGAGAGTCTTACAAAATACTACCTGTAGCCAAAGATTACAAACGTATAGGAGAGGGTGATACAGGTCTTAATACAGGTGGTATGGGAGCTGTTTCTCCAGTCTCCTTTGCGGATAAAAGTTTTATGGAGAAAGTGGAACAACGTATTGTAATTCCAACAATAGAGGGCCTTAAGAAAGATAATATAACCTATAAAGGTTTCATATTTCTTGGACTGATAGAAGTGAAAGGAGAGCCAATGGTTATTGAATACAATGTACGCATGGGAGACCCTGAAACCGAAGTTGTAATGTTGCGAATAAAATCTGATTTTGTTTCTCTACTCGAAGGAGTGGCTACAAAAAACCTCAAAGATAAAGTATTGGAGATCGATGACAGATATGCAGTTACCGTAATGCTCGTATCGGGCGGCTATCCGGGAAGCTATGAAAAGGATAAGGAGATGACGGGTCTGGATCAGGTACATGACAGTATCCTTTTTCATGCAGGTACAAAATTATCAGAAAATAAAGTGCTTACTAATGGAGGGCGTGTGATTGCCATCAGTTCTTATGGAAAGACCAAAGATGATGCTTTATCCCTATCTTTCAAAAATGCGGATAAGATCTTATTTGATAAAAAATATTACAGAAAAGATATAGGATTTGATCTTAAATAAAAAATGGCAACAGTTCCCAGATTTTATAAAAATCATGTAGCCGAAGGTAAAGGAATCCTTATCTTTTCCATTATTCTGGCCATATTCCTTCGAATTATATTTACCATATTTTTAGGTACACCAGATACAGGAAATTTATCAGGCGGCTATTTATGGCAATATTTTATACCGTTTATACAAGACCCACTATATTCCTTTATCGGAAGCTCCATATTAGTAGCTCTGATGGCTATTTCTGTAGCTCACATCAATACTGATTTTGTATTGATAAGGAGGCGAACTTTATTACCTCCGGCTATTATAATATTGTTGTTCAGTTGTCACCCCTCGTTTATCTGGGTTTCGCCTGCTTACCTGGGTATACTATTCATACTGCTTATTATTTCTGTACTTTTCGACTCATATAATGAAGCAGCTAAAGCTATTATCGCTTTTAAGGTAACGTTTATACTGGCGTTGGGCAGCTTATTTACTCCCGTAATATTGCTTTATATACCCTTATCATGGATTGCCCTTATGATGATGAGATGCTTTAATGCCAAATCGATATTAGCATCTTTATTGGGCTTCTCTATTGTATATTTTCCAACATTCTCTACCTATTTATTTATTGACAAACTAGACGAGTTTATTTTACCTTTCGTCGCTAGTTGTAACATCGATATACTTAAAAATCTGCCGGTATTTAGTTTAAATGCTATAGCGTGGGGAATACTAATAGCAATGGTATTTCTGCTGAGCCTCATAATCGGGGATAACTACATAAACAGGCATAAAGATAAAATAAGGATAAGAGCATGTCTTTCATTGCTCAGCTTTACAACAATAGCTGCTTTACTTCTGTCCCTTTTTCTGAATATTGCACCGGATGTAAATCTATACATCTCAATAGGGATAGGCTCCATGCTATTGTCACATTACTTTGCTCTGGTAGAGACAAAAGGTATTGCTATCCTATTCTACATTTATATGTCACTGTTTGTCGCTGTTTGTGTGCTATCTTTTCTAACAGCTTTCTAAAAAAATATTCACTATTGATACGACTGATATAAAAGTATTTAATCTATACTTTAAGACAATTTTAAAAGAAGTATGCAATTGTTTTTTTATGAAATGTTTGCTGAATTCAACAAAAAGCAGTAATATTGCATCCGATTTCGGGTTAACCACCGAAAATCAGGTCCTATAGCTCAGTTGGTTAGAGCATCTGACTCATAATCAGGGGGTCCCTGGTTCAAGCCCAGGTGGGACCACTTTTTACAGTAGATAATCCATTGATAATTAGTATTTTATCAGTGGATTTTTCTTTTTAGGGTATACTGTGGGGTATATTTTGGGTCATGCCGAATTTTTGTGGAGTGGGTTAAAAGTATTAGCTTTGTTAAATGGGAACAGGCTACGAACTTTTATTGCCGTCAGGGGTTTTGGATTATTTTACAGTAATAGAGGTAGAACAATCTCCAAGGAGTATCATTATTGATTTGGAAGAAAGAGATTTATCGCAAGATGAACGTCAAGGTCATCGACTTTATTCCAAAGGATTTTATCCATCGGCAGATATACATGATTTCCCTGTACGGGGTAAAAGTCTGATATTACGGGTTCGCCGCCGTCGTTGGCAGGATATGGACACCGGCGATCCCTTTATGCGGGATTGGGATTTGGTAGCACAGGGGACTCGTTTGACAGCGGAGTTCGCCGCTTTTTTAAAAGCATTACCTTGATACCGAACCCGTAAACAGTTCAACACTTGGTAAATTCTTTAATATCAGTGGGAAAAGATTAGAAGAATGGTACCGTCTTCATTTATCGGACTTTGTAGAATGGGAAGACAGGGAACATGCCGGTAAATGGCTGTTGTTTGCAGATAATATAGGAGACTATCTGAGTATTGATGAGACATCCCTGAGCTATGATGAACTCTACACGGTGGTTACCAATAAGTCCGCTAAAGGTAAAAAGGGAGCACTTGTAGCCATCGTCAAAGGCACAAAAGCGGAAGATGTAATAGCAGTTGTCTCAAAGATAAAAGAGAGTAAGCGGCGTAAGGTTAAGGAGATTACTTTGGACATGGCTCCCAATATGGAGCTGATAGCTAAACGATGTTTCCCCAAGGCTAATTTGGTAACAGACCGTTTTCATGTTGAAAAATTAGCCAATGAAGCCTTGCAGGATATGCGTATCACCTATCGTTGGCAGGCTATCGAACAGGAAAACAAAGAAATGCAGTTGGCTAAGGAACTTAAGCAAGAATATGTCCCCCTGCTGCTTGAAAACGGAGATACACATAAACAACTGTTGGTACGCAGCCGCTACCTGCTTTTCAAAACAGAGGATAAATGGACACCTAAACAACGCTTTAGAGCCGAAGTACTTTTCAACTATTATCCTCAACTGGAAAAAGCCTACAAGCTAACCATGAAATTGAAATACATCTATCATACAACTAAAGATAAAGGAATTGCCTTTACCCGGTTAGCTCAATGGTTCAGCAAAGTAGAAGATGCCGGATACGCTCAGTTTAACACGGTAATGAACTCTATTGCTGCCAGATATGAAACAATATTAAACTTCTTTGACAACCGTTCAACAAATGCCTCCGCTGAATCCTTTAATGCAAAAATAAAGTCCTTTAGAGCTACTCTTAGAGGGGTGAACCATATCCCATACTTCCTGTTTAGACTCAAAAATATTTATGCATAACTCCACAAAAATTCGGCATGACCC
>JAITVV010000046.1 GCA_031285625.1 Prevotella sp. | reverse complement strand
TCTATTATTATAACAATGACAGAATCAAACTGTCGTTAAATGGAATGAGCCCGGTTAAATACCGAACTCATTCTAAATATTAAATATTTAATCTGTCCAACTTTTAGGGGCTAGTTCATAATAATCAGCCTTCTTTTATTTTAAGCAATATTGATAAAAACTATGTAACTTTACATCCTAAACAACTTGATTCTTATGCAAGAAAATACCATAATAGCCGCCATTTCTACTCCTGCCGGTATAGGAGGAATAGCCATCATCCGTCTTTCCGGTAAAGGTTGTATCGAACTGGTCGATAACATTTTTAAATCTCCAAAGGGAAGTAAACTTACCAATGCAAAGGCATATACTGTTCAGTTTGGCTCTATAATTAAAGATGATACGGCGCTAGATGATGTGCTAATAAGTGTATTCAGATCACCACATTCTTTTACTGGCGAAGATATTGTAGAGATATCCTGTCATGGTTCTGTATATATTCAACAAAATATCTTACAACTACTTATTTCTGTAGGCGCCTCTTTAGCTCAGCCGGGAGAGTTTACTCAACGGGCTTTTTTGAATGGGAAGATGGACTTATCCCAGGCAGAATCAGTAGCTGATTTGATTGCCTCTTCTTCCGCTGCTACACATCGTCTTGCAATGAACCAAATGCGCGGAGGCTTCAGTAATAAGTTGGTTGAATTACGAGCAGAATTGTTAAATTTTACTTCATTAATAGAACTTGAATTAGATTTTTCGGAAGAAGATGTAGAATTTGCGAATAGAGAACATCTAAAGGATGCCGCACATCAGATAGAGTTACATATAAAGAAACTGGCAGATTCTTTCAGTCTGGGTAATGCTGTGAAAAACGGCATTCCAGTAGCCATTATCGGGGAAACCAATGCTGGTAAGTCAACATTATTAAACTTTCTGCTACATGAGGATAAAGCTATAGTCTCGGATATACATGGAACCACTCGTGATGTAATTGAAGATACGATCAATATACAGGGATTGACCTTTCGGCTGATTGATACTGCGGGTATACGTGATACAGTTGATGTAATAGAAAGTATTGGCATAGAGCGTACATTTAAGAAGATAAAGCAGGCTAATATCGTGCTTTGGATAGTAGATGCTGAAACTTCAAATGAGCATATCGAACAATTGGCAAAAAAGATATTACCTCTTGCAGAGGATAAGAAACTGATTCTTGTGTATAATAAAGTTGATATTATTTCAGCGGAAAGAAAAGCTGAAAAAGAAAAGTTGCTTTCAGATAAAATACCAGAACGTATATTTATTTCCGCTAAATATGAGCAAGGAACAAATATATTGGAAGATTTACTCATTCAAGCTGCCAGTATCCCCAAAATTAGTGAACAAGATGTGATTGTCTCTAATGTCCGCCATTACGAGGCCCTACAAAAAGCTTTGATTGCAATACAACGTGTAACAGAGGGGTTAGATCTAAAAATATCAGGGGATTTTCTTTCGCAGGATATTCGTGAGTGTATGTACTACCTCGGTGAAATAACAGGTCAAATTTCTACAGATGAAATATTGGGACATATATTTAGTAAGTTCTGTATCGGCAAATAACCTATTTAATTAATATAACTCCATTTCTATACAAATTCAATGCATCATCTAATAAAGATTTGATAAATAGAATGGGTATGTCCTCTTCCGGATTAATTCTCAGTATTTTCATTCGTGAGCGCTTACCTATTTCCAGTTCAGGATGATTAAGAAGTTTACCCTCAACAAAGAGAATATAGGGCTCCTTGGTTTTAATATCGGTCCATAGATAACAAAACATCTTTTTTTTATAGCAAAAACAGGGCATCCCATATTTTATTGTCTCAGAGATATCTTTATCCTGCGCTAGAATAATACTACGCAGAGCAAGTAAACAACTTTTTTGAGGCTCTTCCTGTTCGAGGTAATAATTATAAAGGTCATCAATATTCATACTTTTCTTATATCAACGAATAAAGTCAGAATAATTCGGGATATTTATCTTTGGATATACAATGAACTTGCGTTTTTATCTCTTCATCAAGAATAGATTTCCAGTTTAGTTTATCAAACTCTTTTTCCAGTTCGACGCAAACATTAAAGTCCTCTTCAGATACTTTATATGTTCTGTCATCTTTAGTTCCGGAAACAGATATTTCAAAACGGTTTTCCATTATCCATATATGGACTTTGTAGCCCAATACCTTGACATATTGAGGTTGCTCAAAATCACTAAATTGTGGAATTGTTATCCTAAGTTTATCCAGGTCATCAAGAGAATAAGACTCTAATGGATCAAATGCAATAAAACCTTCTTCAAGTTTATTTAATGTTACCCCTATTTGAGCTAATTTAGTTTTTATATCGTCTTTATTGTCATACTTTAAATAAGCACAAAATGAATCGCCTTCACAATTATGTCCTCCACGGGCACGCATGTAATAAAAATAATGTAAATGCTGACACCAATGTTGTATTTCTTCTTTGGTATTATTCTGGAAAAGCCGTTCCTCGGAAATTTTATCTAAATCCATTTTATTGCTTATTAACTGATTATTGTAGCTACAATTTTACGACTACCACTGCGATTGCGGAATTCACACAAATATATCCCCTGCCACATACCCATATTTAGTTTACCATTTGTGATCGGTATATTTAAGCTAACCCCTGCAATTGTTGATTTGGCATGTGCTGGCATATCATCCGATCCTTCCAAAGTATGTGTATAATAGGGCTCCCGCTCTTTAACTAACTGATTAAAGATACGTTCCATATCATCAAGAACATCAGGATCAGCATTCTCATTGATCGTTAATGCCGCAGAAGTATGCTTGATAAACAGGTTGAGAAGACCACTTTCGGGGAGCTCCGGCAGGTTTTGCAATATTTCGTTTGTTATTAAATGAAACCCTCTTCTTTTAGCCTGTAGTGAAAATTCATTTTGTGATACCATTTTTTATTCATTTAGACACAAATTTAATAAAATAGACCTCTTTTTCGTTGATCTTTCTTTTCTTTATAGTTTATATTTGATAATTTCTCAATTAACCCAAATCAAAATGAAGCAAAAGATATATCAGGTAGATGCATTTGCCAATGAAGTTTTTTCTGGAAATCCCGCAGCTGTTTGCCCTTTAGAGAAATGGCTTAGCGATGATTTAATGCAAAAAATAGTGATGGAAAATAATCTCGCTGAAACTGCATTTTATGTTAAAAAGAATGATAAATACGAGATCAGATGGTTCACACCTGCCGCAGAGGTAGATCTATGCGGACATGCAACACTTGCCACAGCATTTGTCTTATTCAATTTAGAAAATCATATAGGCGATATTATCCATCTTCATTCGCCAAGAAGCGGAGCACTTACAATAACGAAAAAGGAAGATGAGTTATCACTAAATTTTCCCACCGATGTGATCAAAGAGATAGACTTATCTCCTGAACTAACAGCTTGCTTTGACATTAAGCCCAAATCTGCATTTAAAGGAAAGACAGACTATCTATTAGTATTTGAAAAAGAGAGTGACATAAGAAATATAAAACCTGATTTAAACTCGATTGCTAAATTAGAAGGCCGGGGAGTAATTATCACAGCAGAAGGTGATAGTGTCGATTTCGTATCAAGGTTCTTTGCACCTCAAGTAGGTATTAATGAAGATCCTGTGACAGGATCAGCCCATACAACACTAATTCCAATATGGGCCGGGAAATTAAATAAGAGTGAATTATCTGCAATTCAATTATCTGCCCGAAAAGGATATTTGTCATGTAAAGATTTAGGAGAAAGAGTTGAAATCAGTGGGCGATGCATGTTATATCTAATTGGAGAGATTTATATATAATCTTATGGAAAAGTTTATTTACCAGAAGTTGGATGCTTTCTCTGTGGGAGAGTCTAAAGGAAATCCCGCAGCATGTATATATCTCAAGCCAGATCAACAGCTATCAGATCATGATATGCTCAATATAGCAATCGAACACAAAGGATTTGTATCTGAAGTTATTTTTTGTAAACCAATAAGTAAAGATTTGTATGAATTAAGATATTTTTCTTCAGAATGTGAAGTGGAATTCTGCGGACATGGTACAATTGCATGCATGTATAGCCTTATTGCAAGTGATACCGAATTAAAACAAACGAAAAAGATAACTATCCGAACCAACAGAGGAAGTCTTGCAATATATAATGAGCTCAGTTCTCTAAATGCTGTTTTTATTACAGCCCCTGATCCCGAATATTTATCAGTTAAGATAGGAACAAAGGATATAAGTAAGAATCTGGAAATAAGCCCGGACGAAATAAGTACAGAATATCCGGTTATGCTGATTGATGCCGGGTTGAAAACATTAATAGTCCCCATTACAAATTTGGAAAGCACCTTAAAGTTAAAGCCAACTGAATCAACATTAAAAGATTTTTGTCTGAATAATGGAATCGATATTATACTAGCTTTTACAACCGAAGTAGCTAATAAAGAAAATAAAATAAGAACAAGAGTATTTGCTCCCAAGTTTGGCTATCTTGAAGATCCTGCAACAGGATCCGGTAATTCAGCAATGGGATATTATATGCTACAGAATGGGCTATGGGGCGGAGAAAGTATTTCAATCGAGCAGAATGCAGAATTGTATGATCACAATATTGTAAAATTAAAAACTCTCAATAATAAAGTCCTTTTTGGAGGGAGTGCCATTACAAAAATTGACGGGTATTATTTGCTGTAACCATGAGAACAGAGAAAGAAGTATTTGATTTAATACTTGACTTTGCCAAAAGTGATTCCCGGATACGTGCAGTCGGGATGGAGGGATCAAGGGCAAATGCTAATGTACCTAAAGATATTTTTCAGGATTATGATATTTCCTACTTTGTTACTGATAAAGAATCTTTTCTTTCCAATGAGCATTGGATCGATATTTTTGGGGAGAGAATCATTATGCAGACCCCTGAAATAATGTCTCTATTCCCGCCTAGCTTGGGAAACTGGTTCTCGTATCTTATGTTATTTACTGATGGTAATAGAATTGACCTGAAGCTTATACCTGTTAATGAAACGGATCTATATATTAAAAGTGATAAATTGATAAAGATATTGCTTGACAAAGATGGACTTTTTCCTGTTTTGCCCGGACCTTCTGATGAAGATTATCATATAAAACCACCCACAAGAGAATATTTTGCAGATTGCTGTAACGAGTTTTGGTGGGTTTCTACATATGTAGCCAAGGGCTTGTGGAGAAAAGAAATTTTATATGCTAATGCACATATAAATGATTATGTACGTCCCAGTTTACTACGAATGCTAGGGTGGAAAGCCGGGATTCTCACCGAGTACAAAAAAAGTGTGGGTAAGGATTATAAATACCTTCCACAGTTTATTACTAAAAATGAATGGGAATTATTATTGAGCACTTACAAGAACAGCAATTATGAAGATTGCTGGACATCTCTTTTCACAATGACAGATTTATTCAGGGAAACAGCATTATTTGTTGCTGAAAGGCTGGGGTATATTTATCAGGAACAAGATGACAAGAGAGTAACAAAATACCTAAAACAAGTGAATAAACTACCTGATGATGCTAATACTATATTCTGATGTGAGAACAAATGTAAACGTATTATTTAACAGAATGACAATTTGCTAAAATAATCACGGTCAGCAAAACAAAAGATAAATATATTTTCTATTTTTGTCTAAATTGATTTTACAATCTATGGTTGGCACATTAGTTAACACGGGAGCTATTATTGCGGGTAGCTTAGTGGGGATGATGGTTCATTCCCGGTTATCTCCTAAAATGACACACATTGTTTTTCAGGGTATTGGCTTGCTAACTCTGGCAATTGGTATTTCAATGTGTTTGCATATCCAAAGTATGATTCTGGTAGTAGTCAGTATTGTGTTGGGAACCGTAATCGGCCAGTTGATCGACATTGATAAGTATTTGAGGCGATTTTCTGATTATTTGCAAAAGAAAAGCAGGCGTAAGGTAAAAAAATCGGATGAAACAATTATTCAGCCCAACCGTTTCTCAGAAGGCTTTATAACTGCATCTATGCTTTTTTGTATCGGTTCCATGGCTATTCTGGGGGCTATTGAAGATGGTATGGGCAAAACACCTAACCTGCTATATACTAAATCTATTATGGATGGTATCTCTGCTATTGCCCTGGCTTCTTCTTTCGGAATTTGTATTCTGTTTTCTTCCGTACCAGTATTGATCTACCAAGGTGGGTTAACTCTTTTTGCAGCTTTTATCATGCGCTATATGAGTGAGGGTATGACCGAAAATATGACAGGGGTAGGGGGTATTCTCCTGATCGGCCTTGCTATTAATATTCTTAAGATAAGAGAGATCAATGTAACAAATATGCTTCCGGCTTTGGTGATTGTTGTTATTCTTTCCTATTTCTTCTAGGATTATTCTGCTTCTGCCAGTCTGTTTAGTATTTCAATCGCTTTTTTGAGTGTTTTCTTCTCTTTGTCTGTAAGTGTCTTATCGATATTTTTCGTTAACCAGCCATCCCTTTCATAGCGGGTTTTCTCAACTATCTTTTTCCCTGAGGTAGTCAGCGCTACATGGATTTTTCTTTTATCCTCTTTAGAGGGTATTCGCTTGATTAATTTTTGCTCTTCAAATTTATCTAATATAGATGACATCGACTGAGGTCTTATTTTTGTCAAACCAGCCAGTTCAGATGGAGACAAGTTCCCTTTTCGATGTAGATAACCCATTGTTTCTATCTCGGTGATGGAATAGTTTTCCGATGAATAATCCTGTTTCCTTAGTCTCTTATTTAGTGTTGAAACAGCCGTCCGAAGTGAAGATGATAAATTAGCTATATTCATTAAGTAGTTAAACTTATAAGTTTAGCTTTCAAATATATAATTTTTTCCTATTAAATCAGTGTTTAGCAATATTTAAAATAGTTAATATAGATCAAACAATATTCTGCTTGTAGTTGTTTTTATTAAAATATATTCGGATATTAGAGGAATAGTATTCTACAAATAACTAAATACAATAACATGAAATTTTTTATCGACACAGCTAATCTGGATCAGATCCGTGAAGCAAATGATTTAGGAGTATTGGATGGAGTGACAACTAATCCGTCATTAATGGCTAAAGAAGGTATTAAAGGTGTAGACAATCAACGTAATCATTATCTGGAGATATGTAAGATTGTAGATGGAGATGTTAGTGCGGAAGTTATTGCTACCGATTATGAAGGTATGATTCGCGAAGGGGAGGAATTAGCTGCGCTTCATAAAAATATTGTTGTAAAGGTTCCATGTATTGAGGATGGTATCAAAGCCATTAAATATTTTAGCAAGAAAGGTATACGGACCAACTGTACATTGATATTTTCGGTAGGGCAGGCTTTACTGGCTGCAAAAGCCGGAGCAACATATGTTTCTCCGTTTGTAGGCCGTCTGGATGATATTTCCAGTGATGGAATAGAACTTGTGAGCAAAATTGTGGATATGTATGCCACCTATGATATGAAAACTCAGGTATTAGCTGCTTCTATACGTAGTACTCAACATATTATCCAATGTATTGAGGTGGGAGCCGATGTGGCAACTTGTCCTCTTCCTGCAATAAAAGGACTGTTAAAACATCCGCTTACAGATAGCGGATTGGCTACCTTCCTTGCAGACTATAAGAAGGTAAACGGATAATACAAACTTAAAATATAGGATATCCATATGTGAGAAATTGCATATGGATATTTTATTTAGGTATATCACTGTTGCTTTGTGTATTAGCATAATTTACCTTGAAAAATTCTCAAACAATTGAAGATTATTATTGTTATAACTAATAGTGATATTTTAATATTAAGAATTATGAAGTATTCTTTTTGGTCGCTGTTGATATTAACAGCAAGTATAATGCTTACAAGCTGTGTAAGCAAAAAGCAATTTACGAGATTGGAAACAGACTACAACCGGGTGCAATCAGAATTGAGGGAAAGTCAGTTGCAACTGGCCGAAAGCCGTACCCGTGTAACAAGCCTGGAAGAGAGATTAACTGAAGCGCGGAGAAATAATGAAGAGCTGCGTGCAGCTTATGCCGAGATGCAGAATTCATTGAATAAGAGCCTTTCGCAGAATTCTCAGGGTAATGTGAATATTGCAAAGCTGGTGGATGAGATCAATGCGTCTAACCGTTTTATCCAGCATCTGGTACAAGCGAAGAACAGATCCGATTCTTTAAATCTTGTGATGATAAATAATCTGACCCGTTCGCTTACCCGCGACGAGATGCAGGATTTGGATATCAAAGTGCTGAAGGGGGTTGTATATATTTCTTTGGATGACAGGATGCTGTATCGTTCAGGAGGTTATGAAATAAGTGATCAGGCGGGAGAAATCCTTAATAAGATTGCTAAGATTATTATGGATTATAGGGATTATGATGTATTAGTAGAAGGTAATACCGATACAGACCCTATTTCACGTCCTAATATTCGTAACAACTGGGATCTAAGTACATTAAGGGCATCTTCTGTTGTTCAGGCCTTACAGAATACTTACGGGGTTGATCCAAAACGTCTGACCGCAGCCGGACGTGGAGAATACAATCCGATTGCAAGCAACAGCACTGTTGAAGGCAAGGCTCGTAACCGTAGGACTCAGATTATCATTACGCCGAAACTGGATCAGTTTATGGAATTGATCGATCAGGCGCCACAAAGTTCTTCTGATACAAATTAATAATCGTAATAATAATTAGTAATAAAGGTTGTCTCTGATTCTAAGAGACAACCTTTTTAATTTTAGATGTAGAGATTTGTAATTAATACTTATTTTTGTATTTGGATAATAACAATGAACATAATGGAGAAAATAACCAGCCTGCAAAATCCGAAAATTAAGAATATTGTAAAGCTATCGAAAAGTAAAGAACGCAGAGCACAGAATCTTTTTATAATAGAAGGTGCCCGTGAATTAAGCTTAGCTCTCGCTGCAGGATATGAAATAGACTCTGTATTTGTTTGCCCCGAATTGTTTATAAAAACTGATTATCCAAGAGTACTTAAATCCATTGTCGAAAGCAAATTATTTGAAGTATCGAAAATTGTTTTTGAAAAAATAGCATATAGGGAAGGCTCGGATGGGTTGCTTACTTTAGCTAAGCAGAAAAGCCATACTTTGACTGATTTAAAGCTAACTGCCAATCCTTTACTTATACTTCTGGAAGCTGTGGAAAAGCCGGGAAACTTAGGAGCTGTGCTTCGGACGATTGATGCTGCACAGGCTGATGCTGTTATTATATGCGATCCGGCAACAGATATTTACAATCCCAATACGATTCGTTCCAGTGTCGGATGTTTATTTACAGTGCAAACTGCAGTATGTTCATCACAAGAAGCGTTGGATTTTTTACATAAGAAGGGTATCAAATCATTTGCTGCAGAATTAGAAGCTTCACAATGGTATCAGGACACTGATTTCACCCAACCTTCAGCTATTGTGATGGGTACCGAAGCTGATGGGCTGACACCTTTCTGGTTGCAAAATGCCGATTATCGTATAAAGATTCCAATGAGGGGTAAGATAGATTCACTCAATGTTTCTGTTTCTACGGCTATTCTTACTTTCGAAGCTATGCGCCAACGTGGATTCTAAGTGATGTAAAACATTATACTCTCCTTTAGTATATTTCTCCATTAGTTAATATGAAAATTATCTAATAGATGAGGTATTATGAAACTTGTTGAAGAGGAAAGTAACACTGGAAAACATACTAAAAAAGTGTCACTTTTGTTACCTTTTTATTAGTTACCATTATTAAAAATCAAAGTTATTCCTAACGCTCCATTATTGGTAGAAGGTACTGTCGAACTAATCCTTGCTGATGGGACCTGTGTAATTAAAGACAATCCACATCTATGCAGATGTGGTGCATCTAAAAATAAGCCTTACTGCGACGGTTCACATGCTAAAATAGGATTTAAAGACTAGTAAAGGAGTAAAAAACAGAGTAAGTAATAGCATATAAATAAGGATTTTAATCTATATGCTATTATTTTTTTTAGTTTTAGTATTGTTTGAAAAACAATTTATTATATCTTTGTACCCGCTAACACAGTAAGCCGCGGATGTGGTGTAATTGGTAGCCACGCCAGACTTAGGATCTGGTGCTGAGAGGCGTGGGGGTTCGAGTCCCTTCATCCGCACAACATGGAAATCTCTTCAATTAATTTGGAGAGATTTTTTATTTTTAAGCCAGTTATCATAGATCATACTTCATAGTATAATTATAATACTTACTTTCTTTAAAAGTAACATATCCTTCATCGAGTTTATTGAATCCTAACCGGGAATAAAATACTACATTCTCAGGGAGCTGTGTTGTTAATCCGATCACACGGCAGGTAGGATTAGAGTCAATAAGATTATTTATAGTCTGCTTCAAAGCGAAAGAGGCTATTCCTTTACCCCTATATTCCTCTTTTATTACAACCATTGACAAATAATAGTGTTTAGAACTCTTCAATGATTTAATCAGTAGATCCTTATTTATAGAATCTAAATTAAGCATTCTTATTAAAGTGTAAAATCCAAATTTTGAAATAAAACTCCATATCCCAATTTTTGTATATACTCGGATATTTCTTTTAACTCCCTGAGGTGGTATTAATGTAAATGTTCCGATTATTTTCATGGAGTTCCTCTCTTTTACAACCATTGTTAATGCTTGCCTCTGATTATTGATTGATAAACTAGCCCTGAATAACCACTGTAACCCCTCTTCTAATCGAAATTTATCTTTGAAAACTGCAGCATATGCCGGATTTGTAAGAAATGCATTCATTAGAATGATACTAACCTCTTCGATTTCAGAAGACTGTATCTGCTCAATAAGAAAGTTATCCATAATGTAAGGTTTATAACTTTAAGCGCATGGCTGTGTACGCAGGCTCAATGAAATCTAACTTTTTGTACAATTCTTTTCCGTCTTCAGTAGAAAACAAGTCGATAGAAGAGACTCCTAACAATTTTGCTTCATTGATTAAAGCCTCAATAACCTTCATAGCAATGCCTCTCCTTCTAAACTCCAGATATGTCATTACATTCAATAAAGTTGCGGCCGAGCCAGTTATAAAAGATGGATTTGCCGGTCTTTCCTGCAGAATAAGAAAAGCTGTAGCGGCAATTTTATTATCTGACTCACCTATCATCGCAATAAAATCTCCCAAAGGAATATGCTTCTCAAAATAATTATATAACTGTTTGCGTATTATCGTCTCATCTTCGCTTGAAAGGAAGCCTTTATCCATTTTCAGAAAATCAATACGAAGCTGTATCAGATCATTTATATCATCCAATGTTGCTTTATAAATATTCATTTCTATATTCGTTTATACTTATTAGCAACTATAAAAGTAGGATAATTTGTTTATTATTAATGTCAATCAGTACTATAAAACTGTTATTTAATATGTTCTATTTCTTTCAACTTTTTCTTGATAAAAAGTTACAAAAATCAAGGCTTCGTTTCTCAGCGACCCAAAACCGCAGCTACGGCTGAGCAAAATAAATACGGATTGGTCCTTTGCTTTATCATCATGCCTGTATAACAACGCCCGTATTTTGCTCTACGCCTTAAGCTTACGGATTGGGTACCCCGCCTGCGAAACAGAGGCCAGGAGTGCAGAGCCACTACAAGACAGCGGCTTTCCCGTTATTCTTGTCGTGCTTCAGCCAGGCG
>JAITVV010000083.1 GCA_031285625.1 Prevotella sp. | reverse complement strand
AGATGTATCATGCACTGCAAACTGTTGCAAATAAGAAACTTCCTGCTGACGAAAAACTTCTGTTATTCTTCTATACCCGTTTTGATGCTGTTAAGAATGTGGTTGCGCGAAACGGTACACTCAAGGCTGATTTCTTCCGTGATATATGGCGTGTGCAGAATGTACGTAAATCATTTGATATAAAAGAAATACAGGTGTTAAAGGATATCCTGAACAAAGGAGTGGAAGAAGGTACTTTTGAAATGCCGGATACACAGGCAACAGCTGAAATCCTGCACCATGCATTAAAGGGTTTGGAAGTTCCATACATAAGAGGACAGATAAGGGCCGAAAGTCTGCAAACGGAGTCGCAGAGGGAAAATATCGCCTACCTGATATTTGAAGGCATCAAAAAGAAGAAATAGATTGTAAACAAATTATATTCTAATTTATATTTAAAATTATGAAATTACTAGAAGGTAAAACCGCTATTATTACAGGTGCTGCACGTGGTATAGGTAAAGCCATTGCACTAAAATATGCTGAACATGGAGCAAATATTGCATTCACAGACTTGGCTATCGATGACAATGCAAAAGCAACTGAAGCTGAAATAGCTAAATTTGGCGTAAAGGTTAAAGGATATGCATCGAATGCTGCAAATTTTGAAGATGCTCATAAGGTGGTTGAAGAAATAGCAAAAGATTTTGGACAAATAGATATTCTTATTAATAATGCCGGTATTACACGTGATGGTCTGGTTATGCGTATGTCGGAGCAACAATGGGATATGGTAATCAATATCAATCTGAAGTCGGCATTTAACTTTATCCATGCGCTTACACCGATATTTATGAAGCAAAAGAGCGGAAATGTTATCAACATGAGCTCTGTGGTAGGGATTAACGGTAATGCCGGACAAGCAAACTATTCTGCATCTAAAGCGGGTATGATAGGTCTGGCTAAATCTGTTGCGAAAGAATTAGGCTCAAGAAACGTGCGTGCAAACTGTATCTGTCCTGGATTCATTATCACAGAAATGACAGGAGTTCTTTCTGATGATGTAAAGAAGAAATGGGCAGAGCAAATTCCATTGCGCCGCGGAGGTACTCCTGAGGATGTAGCAAATGTAGCTGTATTCTTAGGTTCTGACCTTTCTGCTTATGTTACGGGAGAAGTTATTCCGGTTACAGGAGGTATGTAATTATTTCAAAGAACTTAGATATTATAGAACAGTCTTAATCATTCGATTGAGGCTGTTTTTTATACTGATTCAGAATATAGTTTTCATTATTCAACTCCAATCTCTTCGACTACAGGATTTTCTTCTATATCTCTGAAAAATACTCCAGTCCATTTCCCTTGTATTTCTTTATAATCAAACCAGTCTTTTTTGGAGACAAATCGGATGGAATAAGTCGCTGTTATTTTATCTTGATACACTGTTCTATCTTGAGTCAATTTACAGTTTGGTGGCAATCTTGTCACAGATGCGGCGGCCATGAGTGGATGTAGTTTTACCTTTTCTCCAATACGTAAGGGAGCTTCTGTTCCACTAAAAGAACTGTAATCAGAAAATAGATAGTTATATTCAGATGGTATTGATACAATGGAGTCCTTACCTAATAGTTTTTTCAATAATTCTGCATTTTCGGTTTCATGAAAATAAGAGTAATCCTCAACTTCTTCCATTGATTCGAAAACAATATTTATATCCTTGTTTTCATTATTATAAAAGACTTCGTGTGTTTTATAGTCCAGTACTTCCAGTCCGTCTCCATCATCTAATTTCCACATAATGGAATAGAATCTGTAGGCGTTGGATTCTTCTGAATTATCCATATCGCTGTTGCAAGATATCAGATAACATGAAATACACACAAATAGTAAGAATTTAAAAAAAGTTTTCATTAATCGTTGATTAAGGTTTATCTATGCAAGATAGAAATTTTTCATATAAAAGCAGTCTTTTTATATTCGTAATTACACCGACTTAGAATATCGCTTATTGCTATTCAACATCAGTTTATCCAGAGAGGCTGCTACATTGCGCACAAATGGTGCTGCATCAGGTAAGACTGTGATATAATCGTTGTCAAATTTAATAATACCATCTTTCGCGAAATCGGTTAATACTTCCTCTTTATAATTTAGTGCCCCTTTTACATCTGCCACAGATAAATTCATCCGGGTTGCTATGTCTTCCCAGTTGACAGTATAGTTACACATCAGGGCAGATATAATTTCGCGTGTTATCTGTTCTTCCTTATTCAAAATATAACCTTTAGCTATAGGATATTGGCCTGCATTTACCTGAGATATGTATGTGCTCAGGTCTTTAGTATTCTGGCTATATGCTGTCGCCAGCTGACTAATACCTGTAATGCCAAAAGCATAAACCTGTCCGGTAGTACGGCGTGTGCAATATCCCTGAAAATTACGGTGCAAAGCTTTCGACTCTAAAGCCTCGTAGAGCTCGTCGTTGGGTAATACAAAATGGTCGAGGCCTATTGTTTTATATCCCGCATCCGTCAGCAGTTTCTTTGTTGTTTCGTATATCTCATTTTTTATAGAAACTGATGGTAGGCCTATCTTTTCAAGGTTCTTTTGCAACTCATTCACCCAAGGCACATGGGCATAAGAGAAAGTCACTATTCTATCCGG
Source organism: Prevotella sp. (assembly GCA_031285625.1). Taxonomy (GTDB): domain Bacteria; phylum Bacteroidota; class Bacteroidia; order Bacteroidales; family Dysgonomonadaceae; genus Dysgonomonas. The sequence continues at coordinate 16,160 of JAITVV010000083.1, read as the reverse complement.
CTTTAAAGAGATAGCTTTATTGATTGTCTCTGCAAAAGATTCAGGTGTCTGTAACGGAAGCCCATATATAAAATCCATATTTAGCGCCATACTCCTGCTTCTTAATATATGTACAATATCCTCCATCGGCATCCGCGAAAGTTTCCGGTTAGATGCTTTCAGCACGTCTTCATTAAAATCCTGTACTCCTATACTGATACGGTTAAATCCGGCATCGATAAGCTCATTCCAGTAGTCTTCGTCCATATATCCCGGATGACATTCTATAGCTATCTCAGGGTCTTTGATGCAATCAAACTCGGAAAAAATCATTTGGTTGATTTTTTTGAGTACAGATACTGGTTGAGAGGTTGGAGTCCCACCTCCATAATGTATTTGAGATATTTTCCTGCTATGGTCTAATAGAGGAAGTACCATCCTTATTTCCTTTTTTAAGGCATTAATGTAGTCTTTTATTACATGATTGTCTTTCAGTAGTTGCGAGTTGCATCCGCAATAGAAACACATCTGGAAACAGAACGGGATATGGATATAGATCGATATATGCTGAGGACTCTGTTCGTTCGATTTAATAATAGCATCCTTATATGAATCCGCATTGAATGATTCATTGAAGAAGTTAGCCGGGGGATAACTTGTATACCTTGGCACCGGAACACTATATTTATTCAGTAATTCTTGTTTCATCTTTTTCTTTTGGTGCTTTAAGTTTAAATGCAAACAGGATAAATGCCAGTGAAACAGCTGCAATGCACATTTCTACAACAAATAAGCCTTTATAGGTTATCATCGCTGCTATTTTACCTGAACTTACCCCCATAATAATCCCACTGAGGTGAGTAATAACCGTTTGTATAGTAAAGTCTGTACCTTCAAATCCCGGGCGGACACAGTCCATGGCTGTAGTATATACCACAATTACGGCTATCCCATAACTTCCCCACAATAGTGAAATTCCCAGATGCAATGTTGCTATATTAATGGGCAGAACTGAAACCAATAAGCAAAAATAGATTGTAGTCACCAATGTGCATACTGCGAACAAAATACGTGCCGCATGCCTTCCTATTTTCCTGACAATAAATCCTCCGCCAAACGAAGCAAGACAACCGATAGATGTGCCTACGATTCCCGACATGATACCGATCTCTTTCATATCATAACCATAATCTACAAGCATTGGTTTCAGCATGGCCAGAACCCCAATGAGCCCTGCATAATATAGAAATAGGAATACGATCTGTTTCCATATCCCTTTCTGTTTGAAGAAACCGAGTATATCGTTTGTTGTCGCTTTCTCTTCTTGTCTGGCTCTTATAATATCCTGATTGTGTCCATTCCTGAAAAATATCAGAGGTACAAGTGCTATAATGACAAACAAGGCAAGGAATGGCAAAAGGTTTCCCCATCCGAATTTATGATAGAGCAGAAGTAGAGCACCGCCTCCGATCATTGCTCCGGCAAAACTGCCCATTGACTGCATACTGTTTGCCAGACTTTTATCTTTCTTACTAAATGATAAAACAGCTAGAGAATCAGTTGCAATATCCTGAGTTGCAGATGCTATAAAAGAGAGGATAACAAGGCCGATAATAAGATAGGGCGTTGTCTGAAAATCAAGAAAAGACACTGCAAATATAATAGTTGCATATATCAGTTCTGATGAAAATATCCATCTCTTAAAATCGCCTAATCTGAAAGTAGAGCGATCTACAACCGGAGACCACAGGAATTTTAGTATCCATGGGAGTTTCAGTAACTGTAACATACCAATAGTTTCGAGCGAGAAATTATTCTGCCTCATTATAACAGGTATGACTGTAGAGAAAAAACTCATCGGTATCGATTGCGCGATATACAGGCAAAAGAATGTGAATAGTTTTCCTCCTTTTTGTATGTTTACTCCCATCTATATTTCGGTTATCAGTTTACAGCAACGGTTATTAATAAGCTGACGTAGCTGTTTCGTATTTTACAATTGTTAAAAGGTGACAAAGGTAACAGGTTTTTTATTGTTTTTTAGTGTTACTATCTCCTTTTCCTCTTTGTTATCCTGAGGAACGAAGGATCTCTTACCTTTTGTCCTTGATGAATGAGTCGAGATGCTTCCTGTTGTCAGCATGACAGGAACAAAAAAGTGACAAAGGTTACAACTATTCCTACATTTTCTATTGTTACTTTTCACTTATAACTCATAATTTTTTGCCCTTACTATAAGATAATTTTTCCACGATCCCTTAAAACTTTAAATTCAAATTTACTCCACAAGTAAAAGGTTTCCCCCTTTGTACAAAATCGCCGGATGACTTAAAGTAATATGCTATATAGTTTTTTGAACCGATATTTTTAGTCCACAAATCCAGTGAAAATAGCTTCTTTACAAAAGAAATCTTTCCACTATACAATCCATAAAATGGCTGATCTATATCATTTGCATCGTTCCAGTATAATTTACCAACCCCGGTATATTGCGCGTTCAGTACAATATTATCCAGCCATCTCTGATTGGTTTCTATTGTATAATTTGCTGATATGGCTACTGTATTTTGAGGAACCATTGGCAGATAGTTGTTATCATAGTTGGTCGTTTCACTCTCCTTGTATTCTTTGTATTTTGCATGGGTATAACCATACGTTAATTGGAAATTCAGATTCCTTAGAGGATTCACTTGTGCTGAAAATTCAATCCCCTTACTTTCCGATTTTCCCGCATTACGGATCAGGAAGCCTTGTCCTGTCGGCTTAGTCTGGGATATTTGCTGATCATTCCATTTAATATAGTAAAGGGTAAGATCAAGGTATAACAGATTGTCAAAGAAGCTTGACTTGGAGCCTAACTCGTAGCACCAGCTATGTTCGGGATCGAAAGTTCTGTCTTTATCTTCATCGGCTGTGTTATTAAATCCCCCTGTCTTATATCCTTTTGTAGCAGAAAAATATACTAATCCGTCTCTGTTGAAGGAATATTGGATCGAAGCCTTTGGTGTTACCTGAGAGAAGTGGTCTTTTACCTTTACTTCCGGTTCAATAATAGGTTCTACACCCGGATCTTTAGTTGTGCGTATCAGGGACGATTTTGTCCTTTCCCAGTCGTAGCGGATACCAAATGTGGCTGATAGCCCGGGTATGAATATGTCATTCAATGTAGACTGATGGTATACAGCCACTCCTTCAGTAGGGTTATGTACATTTTGTAATACATGCTTTCCGGTAGTACGGTAGTCAACATCGTTGATCTGAAAGTAATTTTGGTGAAATCCGAAAAGACCAAACTGCCATTTGTATTTACTGTCTTCTCTTATCGACTTGATATTAAACTCCTGAGAGTACATTTGCTGCCGCTGATAGAAGTCTACGTAAAATTGATCTATTGGCGAGAAATCCTGATCGAGTCCCTGCTTGCCATCATAAAACTGAAAAGAGGTCTGAGAACCCAGCTTAAAATTATCGGTAACGTATTCTATATTCAGGCCGTTGGTGGACATATTGCGGCGATAGAAACTCCGGGAGTTATAATTTATATCTTCCACTTCCCTGGTTTCTTTATTATAAATACGATATGGATATCCGTCCTGGTCTGAATATTCATAAGCCAGAATAAGATTTGCTGTCAATCGCGGCATAATTCTCCAGCTCAATCGTGCACGTGTAGATATAGCATCAATAGGGTCAGCGCGTTTTTCCGTGGTCTTATTCATAAAATAGCCGCCGGAATGCATATAGTTTCCCGAAAGGGAGTAACCGACTTTGTTATCCACATTTCCATAATGTGAAACTCCTGTCTGATAAGTATTATAATTACCTGCCGATAAATTAATATTGGTGCCTGTGGTTTTTAGTGGTGATTTAGTAAATACATTGATAATACCGCCCATTGTATTTCTTCCGTAAATAGTTCCTTGCGGGCCTCTTAATACTTCGATGCGATCTATATCATTGATATTTATATCGAGAGTGGAACGATCAAAGTATGGAACGCCGTCCACATACAGCCCGACTGAAGGAGCATTTTTTGCAGAACCGATTCCCCGTATATAGACTGGAGAAGTCATCTTGGAGCCATAATCCGGCATAAACAGATTTGGGACAAAAGCTGTAACTTCCTTTATATTGGTTATGTTATTTTCCTTGATAACACTCTCTGAAAGAATAGATGCAGAGATGGGCTGAACAGACAGGTCACTATTTTGCTTAAATGACTCTATCACTACTTCTCTCGCTGTATACCTCATCTTAATAGAATCATTGTCGATGGGTATATCATCAGCATGAATACTATTAATAATGGTACATACGAAACAGGTTAACAGAAGAATATATTTAAAATTCATTCTTATCAAGTGTCTTGATTATTGTTTTTTTTAGTTGATTGACAAATGTAGGGAAACTAAAAATAGCTGTCAATCACTAGATGTAGTGATATTTTCCTTACTTTATCTTTTGCACACCTATGCAAGATCAAAAATATGAATACGACTCCGATAATTGTGTCACATAAGTTACAGTCTCTTTATTTAACACATATTGGATATTATAAATGAAGAATATTCCTTGTATATTTGTATTAAGCAAATTTTGTGAATATGAGTGAGACTGTATATGATTGTGTTATAGTGGGAGGTGGCCTCAGTGGTGTTTCTTTTGCCCACTATCTGAAAAAGGAGGACAGAAAGGTATTGATACTTGAAAAAGGTGAAAGAACCGGAGGACAACTGCAAACAGGCCATCTGTCTTCTGATTCCGATTTCTGGTACGAACTGGGTTCACATACTTGCTACAATTCATATACCAGCTTATTATCCATTGTAAAAGATCTGGGTAGAACTGATTTAATAGCGCCACTTAGCAAGTTTAGCTTTGTACTGTATGCATCAGATAAAATTAAAAGCATTAGTTCGGAGGTATCTAAATTATCATGCTTGCTTCACTTTCCTAAATATTTTTTCTCAGATAAAATAGGAAAAACAACACGTGAATATTTTCGTCCGATAGTGGGTGCTTCTAATTATGACCGACTGTTTACGAATGCTTTTAAGGCTGTTATTTGTCAGCCTGCTGATGATTATCCTGCCGAGATATTTCTGAAGAAGAGAAAGAACAGGGACAAAGAGATTTCCAGAAGGTTTACTTTTAAAGGGGGGTTGTCTACTTTCATCAACACAGTGATTGAGAAGGACAATATTGAGGTAGATACATTATCAAAAGTTATTGGTATAAAAAAGCAAGGAGAGCTATTTTGTATAATAACCGGAAACGGGCAAACTTACCAATCCCGAAATATAGCAATGGCTGCCAACCCCAAAATATCGTCAATGTTATTACAGGATATAGAGCCTGAGCTAGCGGAGTTGTTATCTTCAATACCAATCTTCGAGTCTGAATCAATCAATATAACTATACCAAAAGAAAAGATGGACCTGCAGCCAATTGCGGGTATTATCTCTTTATCCGACGAATTCTTGTCGGCTGTTTCGAGAGACTTAATAGAGAATGACAAATACAGAAGCTTCACATTTCATTTCGAAAAAGGAAGGAAGAGTAAAGAAGAGAAGCTGGATTTGATTTGTAAAGTATTGGATATTTCTGCTCCGGATATTATTGAAACAAAATCGATAGAACATAGCTTACCTGCTATGCGTGTCGAGCATCTGCATATGGCTGAAAAAGTACAGTCTGTAAGGAAAGATAAGAATATCTATTTGCTCGGTAATTATTACTATGGTCTGTCTCTCGAAGATTGTGTGAATAGGTCTAAGGACGAGTTTGAACGGTATAAAAATGATTGTCATTCTGAGTGAAACGAAGAATCTCGTGTATAGAAGGTGAGATTCTTCGTTTCACTCAGAATGACAAAGTATACTATTTACCCGGTTTCAATATATAAGTTATTTCTTTTGCTCCTGTAAGTGCCTCATGAGAAAGGCTGTATCCGTTTAATGTTTTACCATCTACCCTTACTTCCTTAATATAATCAGCAGCTGCATCCTGAGGCTTGATTACATTAATAACCACTTTGTCGGACTTATAATGTTTAGGGTCAAGTTTGATCGTTATCTTATTGAATGTAGGAGTAGTCAGTGTATAATCAGGTTTTCCCGGGCATTCAGGATAGAAGCCCATCATACTGAAAACAGCCCATCCCGAAATGGTTCCTGTATCATCATTGCCTGGGAGCCCGCCGGGAGCATTGGTAAAATGATCAGCTAATATCTGCTTCACAAGTTTTTGGGTACGCCACTCTTCACCTTTTATCTGACTGAACAGGTATGGATAATGTATATCGGGTTCGTTGGTAACATCAAAATAACCATTGTCAAACACAGACTGTAGTTTATCCACAAAGCTCTTCTTTCCGCCCATCAGTTTCATTAGTCCCGGTATATCGTGCGGTACAGCAAATGTGTAATTCCATGCATTTCCTTCATGGAAACCCGGATTAGGCTCAAAATTGGCTCCTTGCAACGGGCTAAAAGGAGTTAAGAATTCTCCGTTAGGCAATATCGGTCTGAACGTACCGTATTCTTTACTATAGTAATGCTTGTAACCCAATGAACGTTTATAGAATTTTTCGGCATCTTCTTTTTTACCCAGACCTTTTGCTAACTCTGCAAGCGTCCAGTCTGCCATATAATATTCCAATGCATGAGAAACTGAGTTGTCATATTTTTCCCTTAATGGTACATAGCCCAGCTTCATATAATCGTCGTTATCTGGTCGTAACAGATTTTGTAATCCCGGTGTAGTTGCTGATTTAATAAATGCTTCGTATGCTGTATTGATATCAAAGTCACGTAAGCCTTTTAGCCATGTATCGGTTATAACAGGGATAGCAGGGTCACCTTCCATTGTAAACGATTCACGGGAATAAAGTTCCCACTTCGGCATCCATCCCGATTCTTTATACATGTCCACCATTGTACGTACCATTTGCAACTGGCGGTCAGGATAAAGTAATGTCATCATCTGATGCAGATTGCGGTATGTATCCCATAATGAGTAGACTGTATAGCGGTTTTCTTTAGTCGTTTTTATTTCAGCACTTTCCATTGCCGGATATTGTCCGTTTACATCCTGTAGTATATTAGGATGGATAAGCATATGATATAGCCCTGTATAGAATACTGTTTTCTGATCTTCTGTACCTCCCTCTATCAGAATGCGTGAAAGGTCATCGTTCCACATCTTACGTGCAGCAAGGCGGATAGCATCGAAGTCTGGCTTAGGTTGTTCCTGTTCGAGATTCAGGCGTGCATTTTCAATGCTCACGAAGGAAACACCCATCTGTACCTCTACTGTTTCTCCTTCTTTACAATCATATGTGAAATAAGCACCTACATCATCGCCAGCTATCTCCTTTTCATACTTGGTATATATTTTATATTTCCCGGCATCCTTATTCCAGTCTTCTTCCCATTTTTCTCCGGGGCGCTGAAATTTCCAGTAACCAGATTTCTGAGGTTTCTTGCTTACACGCATTACAAAGTAGATAGGGAATACCGCCTGATTTTGTGTATAGCAGAACGTTCCCAGCAGTTTTGTCCCTTCTATTTCGGTATCGCTTACTTTGCGAACCATAGCGCCTGTTTCGTTGGTTAGCCCTTCGCCCAGATTGAGCAATATGTGGTTTTGTCCTTTGGGAAAAGTAAAGCGCGCAATGCCTACTCGCTGGGTTGCACTTACTTCAGTCTTGATATTATATTTGGTCAGATAATTAGTATAATATCCGGCTGTAGCTTTTTCATCTTTATATTTACTTCCGTATTTACGGTAATCTACCTCAAGGTCACCGCTGATAGGCATCAAGAGCAGGCTTCCCATCTCGGGGCATCCTACACCGCTCAGATTAACATGTGCATAGCCTGTAAAAACACTGTTGTCGTACGAGTATGGTGTAGACCACCATCCGGTGTCTTTGTCGCGTTTGTTCTCGGATGATCCCATTACATTGAATGGTGTGACAGACATAAATCCCTGCGGACACATTGCTCCTGGATTTGTTGTTCCATAATTTGTTGTCCCTATAAATGGATTTACATAGTCGACAGGTTCTGTCTGTGCAGACAGGCAGGTTGTTGCTAAAGCTATGCTTATTGTCAGAAATATTCTTTTCATTGTCTTTTATCTTGTTTGTCATTCTGAGTGAAACAAAGAATCCCGACCCTCAAAGTTTTACAAGAGATTCTTCACTACGTTCAGAATGACAGGGTATTATTTGAAAAAGGTGACAAAAGTAACAGGTTTTTATATGTTTTATTTGTCACCTTTTCATTTTACTTGTATTGCTTAATATAGATAAATCTAAATTTTTATAAAACGTGGAACAAATCCTCCCTGATAAGTGCCAACAATAGGAATCATCTGATCTCCTGATTGATCCAGTCCTTTTATAAGTTTAAAATCATTGTACCACATTTTGTTATATGTATCCGGTTTTTCATCCACTTTTACTAAGACGTGTAATCCTCCTCTGGTTTCTATATAAGACATGCATTTTTCCGGAATAATCTTTTCGATGGATTCAATCAGCTTGTTTATTTCTTCGAGTTTATTATCATAACCAATGTTTAAAGCCGGATCATAAATGTCTTTGTCTATGTCGAAATCGAAAATAACAAACCGGGTCTTGCTCTTCGTTTTTTGAATTTCGTTCAGGCATATCTGGTGAGGATTGTATCCTGAATAGGGAGAACTAACCAGATCTATCAGTTTATGGGCTGTGGCTATTGCAGCCTTTTCCATATTTCTGGGATTAGGTGTTATGTATATAGCAATAGCTTCTTGGGGTATAGCCGTTCCATTTTTGTTACAATAAGAGCCAAATATAGATTGGCTCTGTATTATTTTAGATAACAACCACTCCTTATTTGAAGTAAACCGTTTTAACTGCTGCTTATCAGCAGATACACTATCATGATATTTTGACCGAGCAAACAGAGAAGTATAAAACATCTCGTTTTCCTCTAAACGGGGAAGCCAGTCAATAAACTCATTTACTTTATCTTGATCCGCTATTATTTTATATACATCCATTACCCTTATTTCGTATTATATCCCTCTGCTACAATGGTGTAATTGGTAATATTAGCAGGTACATCCAGTTCTATAGTCCTCTTTTCCCCGGCTAAAAGGTTGATATATCCATCAGAGAAATAAGCTGGAAGCAATACCTCTTTGGTTTTCTTATCTACTGCGTTAAGCTTTACGGCAGCAACCAATACATTTGACGGATTTGATACCTCTACCAGTACTTTGCCTTTGCTATTGGTCGTTTTAATATCTACCGTTGCAGTAGCTAATTTATTCATTTCTTCATATGACTTACTATTGCCATCGGTCATCCAATAATCGTTAACAGATAATACTTTACCTTTTGCATCTTTCAGTTCAAGGCGTGCCAGATATAGTTTAGGCAGGTTGTTACCTTTTTCAGGAATGAAACATTTAGTTGCCGAGTTAGCTTTAGCATCCAGTTTTATATTCTTCTTATAAAGTTCCTTGCCTTGCAAATCAATGTAGCGCAGATTGGCAGTTACCGATTTGTAATCATGTAATGTAGTATTAATGATCATTACATCATTTTCAGGTAGGTTCATTTGTATATGGATGGGCTCGCAGGCCTTTTTTGCACCAAAATAAGAACCCGGAGTTTCATAATCATAGGTATATGTTTGCCAGATCATGCTTGGCCAAGCCGGATGGCTCATCCAAAGTACAAGACCTGTTGTATTGTTCCACATCCTGCTGTTCCATGCTTCAAGCATATTGCGCCATGCATCATATGTTACAAACTGAGATTTGCGGGAGAAATCTTCCATACTGTTTGGTTTACCATAACGGTCAACAGCATTTATAAAGTCTCCGAAATTCTGTGTCGTATGATGCAGGTCATGGTATGCCCACACGTCATTGATCGGCCATTGATCTTCAGGTGCAATAAACTTGCGGATTGTATTGGCTGTGGGGATTGCATAACTACCCATTTCGGTATTAAATCCTTTTGCATTTTCTGTGTAATATTTCGAAGGGTCTTTGAAATATCCCCAAGGGCCGCTTGTCCCCATATTCAGAAAACGTGATTGTCCATGGTAGTGGCGTGTCGGATCTTCTTTTGCTACCATTGCAGATATGCTTTCTTCCATTTGTTTAGGCAGGAAACCTTCGTTACGCGGGCACCATACTGCAATAGACGGGTGGTTGCGGAAACGTTTTACAACATCTGTTGCGTTCTTTACAAACAAAGGGAAATCGCTTGGTTCTACTGTATCGTCTGTCGTAATCCAGAAATCGTTCCATACAAGCATTCCGTACTCATCGCACAGTGCATAGAAATCTTCTTCTGTAGTCTCTCCCGTCCAGTTACGAATCATGTTGAAGTTTGCATCTTTATGCAATCTGATGTAAGGTTCTAATCTTTCTCTCGATACACGTTTCATTCCATCATCCATACCCCAGTTACCACCGCGGCAGAATATTCTTACTCCATTTACCCTGATTACGAGGAATGGGCCTACAGGATCGTCATTCGATAATGCCTGAAGTCCGGAAGTATCGGCTCCTTTTGCAATTACAGGCAGGTTGTTACTTTTATCAAACAAAACACGATTGATATAATCAAATACAGGCTTGCCTTTACTCACTGTTTCATTCGGAGTATAAAGTACGCGCTTGTTCTGGTTGTTCTCATTTACCATCAGTTCGTATGACATCTCCCGGATACCGAATTTTAGTTTTTTCATATCCGAGAACTGATTATTAGCCTGCATAGTCAGTTCCAGATCATATAGTTCAGGATTTCCATAACCATTTGGCCACCACAAACGAGGATTTTTTATGTTCAGTTCGTTAAACTGCTCAGGAGTGAATATTACTTCCTTTTCTTCATTTGGTGCTAAAGTGCAAGGCAGCGAAATATTTATATTCTCTATCTTCGCTGTAAGTGTGCCATTTACCGTTTTCGAAGAAATGTTTTTAATAATTGCTTTTATTGAAATCTTAGCCTGAGTTGTATCAGGTAGTAGGATATCAGTTGTTACAAGTGGATCGCCTAATACGATATCGCCCCCTGCTTTTAGTATTACATCCTGCCAGATACCTGTGTTGCGATCGCGGATTCCCGGTATCCAGTCCCAGCCAATGGAAGAGATAAAAGTTGGCCCGTCGGTGCTTAATACGCCACCGTTAAGTCCCTGTCCGGCAATCATCGATTGTTCGTGAGGAATGCCCGGATTGTAAGGAGGGAACACATGGATAGCTAATATATTTTCGCCACTTTTATTTACCAGGTCGGTAACATTAAACTCACCACGTATAAAAGCGCCTGTCATATCTCCCAGGTTTTTACCATTCAGATAAATATCAGCTCTATAGTTGATGCCTTTAAATAACAAACGTAGCTGTTTGCCTGCAGCGTCATTCGGTACTGTAAATTTGCATCTGTACCACCAGTCTGTACGACTTAGCGATTCGGGTATATTCATGTTGTTCAATCCGAAATACGGATCAGGATATACTCCCTGATTGACGAGGGTAGTGAGTACTGTGCCCGGTACGGTAGCATTGTACCACTCTGCTGTGTTCAGTTGAGGGTCAAATACGGATTTGCCTGACTCCAGGACTGTTTTTCCATCAGTCAGTTCCCATCCGTCTGTAATCATCCATTCTCCTGTCTGAACAGGGGCTAGTACTGTCGGGATATTTCTCTTTGAGACTCTTTCGGCTGTTTGGAACGGAGCTTTTCCTTTTGGTAATTCTGCTTCGGGCTGCGGCTGTCTCAGTCCCGGCCATAGTTGACCAGGAATAAAATCCTGAGCATTAATGTTAGTAAATGATATCATCAATAATATCATCAAACTCATGTAAAATTTTGATTGTTTTTTGGTGATCATTGGTAAAATATTAATCGGTTATTCTTGTTTAGTGTGATTAGGATATTTGTGTGCCTACTTGCTAAGTAACAACTGACGGTATCTTATCCCTAGCGCGCAAAGGTAATATTTTTTGACGATGGGGTAAATATTATTAGCATTTTGTATGACACATTATAACGAAAAAGGAGAGAAACATTGTTCTCTCCTATCAAAAATGTATTATAAAGCACTTTTTTCTTCCTTTCGTTTTTTTACTGTTTGCTCCTTTTTTCTTCTCACAAAGAACATATAATAACCTGTCAGAGGCAGGCTGGCACCAATCAGTGAAAATATACAGGTAAATATCTTAGACCATATGCCCCAGTAATTACCTACATGTAATGAGTATACCCATGCCCATATTTTAGTTGTACCCTCCTGATCTTTAAAAAGAGTAGTCTGGGTAATTTCGCCAGTCCTTTTATCAAATTTATATTGGTCGGTTGCGCGAGAGGTAACCGATGATTTCAGATGAACAGCAGCAGAACCATCCTGTACGCGTACATATTCATAATCGGGGTTTGATGTCTTTAATGTATTGAGTATGTCCTGCCAGTTGGCAATATTCAGCTCCTCCTTTTCTTTTTTCTTTCCTCCTCTGCCACCGCCTCCATGTCCTTGTTCCTGCTTGATTTCCGCACCGAAAAGTTTGAATATCCCATTGCGGTACCAGTCGAAAGACCATACCATACCGGTGAGGGCACATATGAGTAATACAAGACAAGCATATGCGCCTAGCACATTGTGCATATCGTAAAACAATCGCTTTTTCCCTTTTTTAAGCTGTATCTTAAAACGGCTTCTGTTCCATCGTCTCGGCATCCATACTATGAGTCCGGTAATCAGTATGAAAACAAAAATAAGGGTAGATATTCCCACTGTATATTTCCCCCAGGTACGGCTGCCATCCATCAGCCAGCGATGCAGCGACATGATGGTAAAGAAAGGGCTTTCCCTGAATTTATACATCCCGGTTACCTCTCCTGTATATTGATTGACAAATGCAGTGATTCTGAATCCTTCGGCAAGTGTCATCCTGTAAGTACGTTCCGGATCGTGAGAAATTTGTACGCTGGCAACGCTGTTGCTGTCCAGTTGTGCATTTACCATCGGTATCAATTCATCTAATGGTATCGAGTTGCCTTTTGTTTCCTTTATAAAATAGTGGGAAGGGTTTGAGAGTTCCAGTATTTCATCCTGAAAAACCAGAATTGCTCCAGTAAGGCAGACAATCGTAATGATGAGTCCTACTGGTATAGAAAGCCATTTGTGAAGTTTTTTCAAAAAAATTCTCATAATAGTTCTTTAGTTGTTTTATATAAAAAGAAAAATTCCGGTGTCTAAGCTTAGCTAAAACACCGGAATTAAACTATCATCAAAGTTAAGTAATTCTTTAAACTATCATCGATACAAAGATCAGGGTTATTCTTTTATCCTGCAATCACAATAAATGATGATATTTATGTCTTTTGCTAACAATAAATAGTGATTAGAAACGATAGGATACTACTCCTGCAAAGTTTCTAGGGTCGATCTGATTGATGTAACCACCACGGTAATAAGAGTTATATCCCAGTTCGTCAAATATATTGTTGAAGAATACACGTGTTGTAACTCTCTTATATGTATATGCCAATTGTGCATTCACAGTTGTATAAGCAGGCATATCGAATGGTTTTGTCCCTACCGGGGATCCATGTCCGTCAGGAGCAAGGCTGTACTCATTCACAGGACGGTCTCCAACATAATATGCTCCCACACCAATTGACAAACCTCTGATAGGCCCCCTGTCGACAGTATAATATACCCATCCGTTAGCTGTATGTTTTGGTGCATTCATTGGAGCGGAACCGTTTACATAGGATGGACTATCTGCATATCTTGCATTCAGGTAGGCATATCCTAGCATTACCTGTAGATTTGGTAAAATGCGTCCATTCAATTCTACTTCTATACCGTCTCTTTTTAGTGTTCCTGCTTTGTAGTAGTAACCAGTAGAAGTATTGGTTCCTTCTATATATTCTGAATTTGTCAGGTTCTCTGTTCTGATATTGAAGTACGTGAAATTGAAACGTAATCTGTTATCTAACCAGTCAGATTTGAATCCTACTTCCCATTGTTTTGTTGTAGACGGGCCTGCCTGAGTAACGCTATCCGTTAATATCTGAGCAGCAGATCTTAAACTTGTACTGGTTGTATATGAACCAAATACATTCACATTCTTGATAGGAGATACCATCAAACCAAACATTGGGTTCCATGCGTCATTTCTTGTTGTCCCTGCTGTTGCATTGATTGTAGAGATCGAGCTGTAGCGAAGACCTAATATTACTTTTATATAATCATTAATGGTCATTACTTCTTGTGCCATAATACCATAGGTTGTATATTTAGCCTGTACTGGATCTCCTGCTCCTGTCAGTTTCAACGTTGCAGGCATATCATTCGGTATTTTGTCTGCCAGTACGTCTATTGTATCTACCAGCATTGATCCAAGGTTTGTTGTTGTCGCATCTGCAATTCTGTAATCGAAACCAACCTGGAATGTATGCTTTACAGTACCGGTATATACATCTCTTCCAACAAAGTCCAGTTGGAATGTAGAGTTCTTATCATCACGTAAACTACGTGAAATAGTACGCTGTTTAAGATTATAATCAGTTGGCTGGCTTCTCAAAGCCGACAGTCCTGTAGAAGTATTATCAACATTGTATGAAGAGTTAAAGTATGCTGCTCTCAGGCTTAACTTATCAGTAAGCATGCGTGTAATACGTGCTGCATAAGTAAGGGTCTTGTTGTTTACATTGTCTTGTTTGAATCCTAAGAACTTGCTATGAGGCATATCATATAATTTTTCTTCATCGGCACCGGCAAGATTTACAGTACTTGTTACCGGAGTCTTGTTTTCATTCATATAATCCAACTCCAGTGTTACTGTTGTCATATCATCCGGGCGCCATTCCAATGATGGGTTGATATATACCTTATCCATTGACACAACCGGTCTGTAATTGTCTGCACGTTCGTAAGCTCCATTCAGACGGAAAGCTACAGTTTTTTTGCTATCTAAAACTGATTGAATGTCAAAAGTCGGACGAACCTGCCCCCAGCTTCCTACGCGTACTCCAACCTCTCCTCCGTTTACAAATTTTGGAGTTTTGGTTACTACATTTATTACTCCTCCGGCATTACCTATATCTGTAATCACCCCTTGAGTAATAGCAGCAGACCCTTTTATTACCTGAATGCTTTCTACTCCTGCCATATCTGTCTGCATAGATGCAGTCTGGAATTGGGAATCTGTTCTGACACCATTTTTCAAGACTGGAACTCCACGGAATCCACGGATAGACATACTCTCACGTACTCCACCGTAAGATCCAAAAAGAGTTACTCCCGGAACATTCCGCACAGCGTCCGTAATAGATAATGCCCCTTGTTCAGAAATTACTTTGTCCGAAATAACCGATATACTCTGTATTTGTTCGCTCGGACGTAATGGCATACGTGTGATAGCATCCAGTTTCTCAGGCTGTTTGTATCGTTCGCCAAATACCTCGATCTCATTTAGGCTTCTGGCGTCAACCTCCATATCAAATTGAAGATGAATCTCGCCATTCTCTCTTAAATCTACTTTTTTTATGTTCTTATTGTATCCTACAAAGCTTACTTCTACTGTTAATTCCCTAGCAGGAAGATGTGTAAATCTAAATCTTCCTTTTACGTCTGTAGACATGCCTTTTTGCAATTCTTTAACCACCACTGTTGCTGAAGGGATAGGTTCCCCTTTCTCGTCAAGTACTCTTCCTTTTATTACCTGAGCACTAATGAAAGATATGCTGACAAATAATAATAGGAGTAGAGCTGAAATTTTTCTCATAGTTTATATATATTTTATTGAAATGTTAATAGATAATAATAACCGAGGGCAAAGGTCCTTATTCTCAAAAAAACTGGCAATCACAAATAATAATGAAATTTAGTGTCGTTTATAACAATAAATGGGGATATGGTATCTGATGAAAAAAATTAAAAAGAAATTAGGCCTTATGATAATAAATTTTAGTCTGTAATCAGGAATATTATCTAACCTGCATATAAATAAGATAATAGACTTTGCATATTTCGGAAATATTTTTATCTTTGCATCCGCTTTGCGTAATCTCTGACGAGAGAGGCTCGTGTATATTGCGTATATTAACAACAAAACCATCATATAATCATGGACTTAATTAAAGTTGCAGAAGAAGCATT
>JAITVV010000094.1 GCA_031285625.1 Prevotella sp. | reverse complement strand
TTTGCTCTACGCCTTAAGCTTACGGATTGGGTACCCCGCCTGCGAAACAGAGGCCAGGAGTGCAGAGCCACTACAAGACAGCGGCTTTCCCGTTATTCTTGTCGTGCTTCAGCCAGGCGTCGTTTACTTCATGTACGGGTGCCGTCGGAACGGAACGGCATGAAACTAAAACATGTTTGAGCTAAATAAAAGAACATATAATTACAGCAAAGGTCTTATTTCGGATAATAAACTATCAGAATATATGATTCCGGTTACATTCTTTCTTTATTATTTAGAATATTTCTATAATTATACTACTTTTGCACCTTTAATAAACACCCATGCGCACACTGCAGGAGCTCGTAAATACTGATGAACCGGGTTGGCCTATTATTAAAGAATGGATAGATTTGGCCAAAAACAAAGTGGAAATTCTGCCTTGTGAGTCGCAGCGAGCCGAAAATGCCCTTATAAATACGCAAGTAACCACACGCTCTTTAATGGGGGCAATCATTTATAATACAGGAGGTCTACTTATCGATAATGGATGGATTCGAATTCTTGGTTCAGGCTCGCACAGGATGAAAAGAACCCTACCCGACTGGAATATAGGTAAAACTTTTTCTGAATTTGGTGAACCTGCTCCATACTTATTAGTAGCTGACGATGCCATTGGTGGGTTTTATGCAATCAATGGCGGATTTTTTGGCCAGGATATGGGTGACATGTATTACTTTGCTCCGGATATGCTGAAATGGATTCCTATGGAAATCGGATACAGCCAATTCTTACTGTTCTGTTTTGAGACTAATATGAATGATTTCTACGCGGGTCTGCGATGGAATAACTGGCAAAAAGATATAGAAAATTTACATCCCGATTATACATATAGCTTTTACCCTTTTCTATGGACAAAAGAAGGGGTTGATATAAATAAAGTTCATAAAGAAGTGATTCCTGCTGAGGAAGCCTATAATTTCAATATGGATTCAATGAGTACAGTTGGCTAAACAAATAAAAAACACAATTCGATGGAAATGACAGAAAAAGAGGTAGATGAGATCATCCAACCTATACAAAAAACAGATCTTATTTATCAGATAGAGGACAATCCCCCTTTCAAAGAGGCTGCTTTTGCAGGCCTACAACATCTTCTGGCTATATTTGTAGCCATTATCACCCCTCCTCTGATTATTTCCAAAACACTGAATTTCTCTGCTGAGACTACAGGATTCCTCGTATCTATGGCTTTGCTTGCTTCTGGTATCTCTACATTTATCCAGTGTAAAAGGTTCGGACCTGTAGGTTGTGGACTATTATGTGTACAGGGAACAAGTTTTTCATTTATCGGAGCACTTACAGCCAGTTTTGCAGCAAAAGGAGATATGGGAGAAGCCGCTATCCTGGCTGCCATATTTGGCGTATGTATTGCCGCTGCCCCTGTAGAAATGATTGTAAGCCGTTTACTAAAATATACAAAGAAAATTATAACACCTCTTGTCTCTGGTATTGTGGTAACAATGATAGGTTTGTCTCTGATTAAAGTAGCAATTATATCTTGTGGTGGTGGATTCGGAGCAATGGCTATAGATCCGGCTGTGGATTCGGCCAGATCTTTTGGTAGTCTACAAAATCTTGGATTGGCTGCCCTTGTACTTGTCTCTATATTGATCCTTAATAGCATAAGAAATAAATATATCCGCATGAGCTCCATTATTATAGGGCTGGTAATAGGCTATATCGTAGCCTACTTTATGGGCTGGGTAGACTTTAGCCAGATGGGTGAGTTTGGAGCCGTTACAATACCTCAGCCATTCAAGTATGGGTTGGGCTTTGATGTTTCGGCATTTATCGCTGTTGCACTTATTTACTTTATTACATCTATTGAGGCTTATGGAGATATAACAGCAAATTCAATGATTGGAGGAGAGCCTATCGAAGGTCCTAAATTTATGAAACGTGTGCAAGGTGGTGTACTGGCTGATGGTATCAATTCTGCTATAGCCGGTGTCTTCAACTCTTTCCCCAATTCTATCTTTGCCCAAAATAACGGATTGATACAATTGACGGGTGTTGCCAGTCGCCGTGTAGGATATTATATCGCCGGATTTCTAATAATACTAAGCGCATTCCCTTTTGTAGGGGGTATATTTTCTATTATGCCCGAACCTGTTCTTGGGGGAGCTACTCTGTTGATGTTCGGTACTGTGGCAGCCTCGGGTGTACGTATTATTGCATCCCAGAATATCGACAGGAAAGCTATATTGGTTTTAGCCGTAAGTTTCGCTTGCGGACTGGGAGTTGAACTGGTACCTAATATCCTTTCACAGATGCCGGCAACAATAAGTGGTATCTTCTCATCTGGTATTACTACCGGAGGTGTTGTGGCTATTATTGCAAATGTTGTTATCCGTATTAAAGAATAAAGGTCACTGACCTTTTAAATTACATTATTTACAATGAAACTACTGAAAGATCGTATTCTCAAAGACGGAAAAAGCTTTGAAGGGGGAATCCTCAAAGTAGATAGTTTTATCAATCATCAGATGGATCCTATTCTGATGAAATCAATAGGAGTAGAATTTGTTCGCCGTTTTGGCAACCTACCTATAAATAAAGTGGTAACCATAGAAGCGAGCGGTATTGCCCCTGCTATTATGTTAGGCTATTTATTAGAGTTACCCGTTGTATTCGTAAAGAAGGCTGTACCTAAAACGATGGCTAACATGCTATCTACAACCATACACTCCTTTACTAAGGACAGGGATTATACCGTGTCTGTTAGTGGAGATTTCTTAACCAAGGATGATAAAGTTGTCTTTATTGACGACTTTTTAGCTAATGGCAATGCAGCCGTAGGTGTGAATGAACTTATCAAGCAATCGGGAGCCGAATTATATGGAATGGGCTTTATCATCGAAAAAAGTTTCCAGGATGGAGGTCAGCGCCTTCGCGACCTGGGTATCCATGTAGAATCTCTAGCTAAGATCAAAGAACTGGGAAAGAATAAGATAGTTTTTGAAGACTAAGGCAATTTTCTAATACCAATCAAAATGCAGGAACTACAAAACGCAACAGATATATTTATAAAAGTAATGTCGTCCCCGTCTTCTTCCAAAGAGGATATAAACAACTCATTACAGGAGTATTATAAATACCTGAGCGACAGCAATGAGGAAGAGGTTATACTTTTCATGAAAAAAGTGTTTGACCTTCATCGCCTTTCTGATATGGAACGGGCAGCCACAGCTACAATAATATGTGGATACCTTGTAGAAAGAGGATTTCCCAGCGATTCAATTTTACACCCTCTGATTGATTTTTATGACAATCTTCTCGATCGTTCACAAATATTTTATGAATCGCTCTTCTCTGAAATAAGTAAAATAAATGAAGAGGACGATGAAAAAAGAGATGGGATAATAAATAAAACTTTCGCAGATCTTGTCTCTGACAGAAGTAAGGTCAGCCAGGAAGCATATAATGCAGTAGTTGCCCTCGACAAATTTTATGCTTGCGCCATTTCTGTATTTTCTGTAAATAAGGATAACTTCCTTTCAGCAAAGGTACGGCTTGCCGATAAGGTAGCTTTTGTAGGACAAAATAACGAAGGCTGCTATTGGCTGAATGAACTGTTCGGAGTCTTTTTTGATGAACCTGTTGTGGTTATAGACATTGATAAGAGTATTGGTTTTAAAGGAAAGATAAATGGAATTGTTTACAATAATCAACTCCAATATCTGTTAATGGGTATCCCTTTTCTTAATGATGATAAATCTGCTATACCCGAAGATATATTGGGAGTTTTCAATGGAGAAGGTCCGCAGCAGTTGGATCAGAAATCGGTGACCGGTAAATGGAACATGTACAATCTTGAACTATGCAAAGAACAAGATTGGCAAAAAATTATAAATAATAAAGAAAACCTATCGCAGGCAAAAGGCTTTAGCAACTGCTGGATATGGGGTGAAGGGACACCAGGCAATATAACTATTCATAGGGGTTATCGTGTGATTTTACTAGGTACTCCTTCATATAGCCGTTCTTCTTCAATCCAACGTACATTCAGGAATCTGAGAGCAGGTATTGAAATTGAGAAAATATTAGATCAAGAGGAGATTGATAATTGGTTGAACCATACAATATAAGGATGGAAAAAACAATATTCTACACCCCTGATATATTATGTAATGCTGAGCTACCTGTCGAAGAAGCTCAACATTGCGTAAAAGTGCTGCGTAAAAAAGAGGGAGATGAAATTCTTCTGACCGATGGAAAAGGTTTTTTTTATGATGCTGAAATTATACAGGCTAACCCCAAACATTGTATTGTTAATATCTTAAAGACAATAGAGCAACCAAAAGGTTGGAATCCGAATATCCATATTGCTTTTGCACCGACTAAGAATATGGATCGTGTAGAGTGGTTTGCCGAAAAAGCGACAGAAATAGGAATAGATCGGTTATCCCCTATCCTTTGTCAACACTCGGAACGTAAAGAGATAAAACCTCAACGTATAGAAAAGATACTGGTTTCAGCGATGAAACAATCACAAAAAGCATTACTTCCCCAGCTATATGAAATGCAATCGTTTTCAAAATTTATAGAGCAGGATTTTAAAGGACAAAAATTCATTGCACATTGCTATCCTGAAGGAAAAAAGACATTAAAGGATGCTTACGCAAAAGGAGAAAACGTTCTTATCCTGATAGGTCCCGAAGGAGACTTCTCCGAAAAAGAGGTTGAACAAGCCATAAAAAACGGCTTTCAACCCATATCGTTAGGTGAAAGCCGTTTGCGAACAGAAACAGCAGCATTAGTAGCTTGCCATGCTATTCATGTGCTGAACTGGTGACATTCTAATCTATATACGTTACGGTTTGTTTACATTCGATTTCTTCTGCTGATTTAGCAAACATAAACTCAAACTCGCCCGGTTCAGTTACAAACTCCATCTGAGTATTCCAAAGTCCTAAGTCTTTATAAGATAACTTGAATGTAACCCAGCTACTTTCCCCCGGCTTTAGTTCAATCTTACGGAAACGTTTGAGAGCCATTACCGGAGTTGTTACAGTACTTATTTTATCGTTTATATAAAACTGTACAACTTCTTTTCCTGTCTGCTTTCCTGTATTGGTTACCTTTACCGACACTTCTATATCCTCTTTTCCAAATACACTTTTAGAGACTTGCATGTCTGAATATTCAAATGTAGTATAAGATAACCCAAAACCAAATGGAAATAAAGGATCGGGAGATGAAAATACATAATCCCTTCCCGGTTTTTCAGGTGTTCCCGGTTGACGGTTTATCCCTTTTGCAGATGGCTTATAGTCATAAAATACAGGGATATGGCCTACCGATTGAGGGAATGTTGCATTTAACCTTCCTGATGGATTAACGTTGCCAAACAGGATATTTGCAATGGCAGTTCCGCCCTGTTCTCCGGGATACCATGCTTCCAAAATTGCAGGAATATTGTCTTTTTCCCATGAAATACTCCACGGACGGCCATGAACAAGAACAAGAATTATTGGTTTTCCGGTTTGTTTCAAGGCTTGTAGTAAATCACGTTGTACACCGATAGGATTAATATCAGTAAGGTCATACCCCTCACCTGTAGTGAATGGGTCTTGTATCTCACCTTCTCCGGGACCTTTACCCCAGCCCAAACCGGAAAGAATAACACTTGTCTCTCCTAAAACAACAACTATGGCATCGCTTGCCTCTGCTGCATGAATAGCTTCTGCAAATCCATCTTTGCTTAAATCGGTAATTCCGCAACCTTTAGCATAGTTGATTTTAACATCGTTGCCAACTAACTTCTTTATCCCTTCCAAAACAGTTACTCCTGACTTATTATCGCGAGTATAACTATAATCTCCGTATTGCACCTGATCGGCATTCGGACCTATAACTGCAAGGCTGCGAAGTGTTTTTTTATCCAGAGGCAGGAGATTACTTTCATTTTTCAGAAGTATTATTGATTCTTCTGCTATTTCCTGCGCCAAAGAAACATGCTCCGGCATATGCACTACTTTCTTTACATTAGCAGGATCAGCATAAGGTTTTTCGAATAAGCCGGCCTTAAATTTCATTCTCAGAATCCGCCGTACCGATTCATTTATCAGTTCTTCCGAAATCTTACTGTCTTTCACCAGCTGAATCAGATGCGGATAAACGTCAGGACGTGCAGCTTCCATATCTACCCCTGCTTTTAATGCATGTATTGCTGCTTCAGGCCTGTCCTTTGCTATTTTATGGAAATTATACAGATGGGAAACACTTCCATAGTCGGAAAATACATATCCGTCAAATTCCCATTCATCACGCAATACTTTTTTCAGTAAAAACTCATTGGCATGAGCAGGGATTCCGTCAACCTCATTATAAGATGGCATAACAGAATATACATTCGCATCCTTTACCACCATCTCGAAAGGAGTAAGATGTAATGTTCTCAACTCACGTTCCCCCAAAGAGGCCGGAGCCAGATTGATTCCTGCCCAAGGTACGCTGTATCCTGCAAAATGTTTGGCTGTACACATTAGTTTCCCTGCAGGGATACCTTTCTTCGTTTCATCCGGTTTGCCTTGCATTCCTGTAACAAAAGCCGAACCCATCACTCCAACCAGATAAGGATCTTCTGCATAGCATTCCTCGTTTCTTCCATAACGGGGATCCCGTATCAGGTCGAATAATGGAGACAAAGCTTGGTCAACACCTGCTGACGATGCTTCGGTTGCAATAGTTGCCGCCATCTTTTCTATAAGTTGAGGATTCCATGTACTTCCCTGTGCAATAGCCTGCGGATAGATGGTTGCACCATAAGCTAAAACTCCATGTAAGCATTCTGCAATCTGAATAGGTGGAATACCCAAACGGGTATTTTCGCGTGCATGTTTCTTTGCTTTAGCAGATAGTTCAGCAACGAGCTCCAGACCTTCAAACGGACTCTCACAAACTCCGTAGACAGCTGATGACTGGCCAAAATTTCTTATTCCGGTCATACCCATCTGCTCCACTTTTTCTTCCAACGTCATACGTTGTAACAAGTCATCAACGCGATCTTCTACCGGGGCTTTAGGATCTTTATATATCTGTGCGGCAACCGGAGTTGCCCACACAGATATACCTGCAAGTAACCACATCCCAATATTTCTCGCTATTTTATTTTTCATTTTCATTCTTGATATTTTACCGTTATAAAATCTACATTGTCGGCATGTGGAAGAACTGCCTTTTCTGTTTTTGTTTGTACAATGTTGTTCCAATAAGGAGATAGATCCAACGTTTTCCCTTCTTTTATCTCAAATGCGGGAATATCTATTATTCGTCTTTTATCGGTAGATTCACCATCTTTCTCCGAAATAATTTTAGAGATTATAACTTTGCTATTATATGTTTTGGTTATTTCCAATGTTATTTTTTTTGCTGAGGGATCTATGCTTAACTGTCCCCAGAAAGTGGGATAGAAAAGTGGTAATATAACTTTTTCTTTTCCCTCAACAGTTGGTGACAATCTTAGCTCTTGTCTTGGAACATCTATACCTGCTCCTGCCAGTACATCTGTAGAAAACCATGTTACCGGAGCAGTCATATACGAAAGCTCTGCCGGATTCCAAAGATTCTGGCACCAGGTCCATCCTTTACGTAGATGAACTAACTGAATATGTTTCATTATATTGAGGGCGTCAGCATAATATCCTGCCTGCATAGCGCTGTAGCCCGTATAGCTTTCCAAATAGAAAGGCCAGCATTGCGATCCTCTCATATCTATACCCCTATTTTGATTGATATCCCATACTTTATTCGCATAATAATCAGGCGTTTTTGATAATGATATTTTAAACTGGGATACAAGCGAAGCTTTTACCATATCCATAGGAATTACATCCCCCCAGCCACAATATCTGCTAACGAACTGCCCGCCTAACTGCCCGGTGAATAAAATATTATCAAGCCTTCCCGAACCATCGATTTCACAACCATAAGAGAAAAACCTGCCGTTCCAGAGTGTGCGGATCATATCTCTCTGTGTGCGGACGAACTGCTCATCATACTCTTTTACTTTCTCTGCATTGCCAACAGCTTGTGATATTACCGAAGCCGCTTTTAAGGTAGCAAGATAAATACTTGCTCCATAGCTGTATACAGGCGGATGCGTAAAGTCGTCATAAGTAGTCGGCCCTATAGGTATTTCAAGATTTTCAGGCATCAGCGATTTTAGGAAACTCATTCCATCGTGTACCCGTCCTACATGTCGTCTCAGGTATTTTAAGTCTCCGGTCTGCTGGTAATCTTTAGCCAATTGAATGATCCATCCTCCCGTATTGTCTATCATCCAGCTGTCTTCGGTAGGAATACGTCCTCCGACTGTACCCATACCAAAATAGTAATGTCCTATAAAGTGCGTAATATTCCCTTTCGATTGTTGTGAGTCGGCAAAAATATCCATCTCGGAACGATCGAGCTGAGTGAAAAACTTCTGATAGAAAGGATGTGAAGCTATACGCTGATCCATTGTTCCGGCCAGACCGCCCATTCCGCCTTCGTTTACAGTCATGTCTCCTTTTTTATTCAGGATCATATTGGTGTAGATCACATAGGCACTGTTTATTAGTTTAAACTTATACCAGTCGGGCATTGTACTGTTCATCACCGGCTGTTGCCACTCCTGCGTTTTGTCAAGTAAGTAATCCCTATTCTCGTAACCATATTCGACAAGAGCCGTCAGGCTATTGAAATAGTTGTGAAAATAACGTCCATAATCACTACCGCCTGTCCAATAATATTCAGGAATATCATTATTCCTATCAACCTTTGTTTCGGGAAAATACCAGGCCAGCATAAATCGTAAAGTTTTTTTCTCGCCTGCTTTCAGTTTTGTTTTCAATGAAACAGCACTTCCTCCATTTTGCTGATCTGGGGTAGATAAGTATGATACATTCTTATCTGAATTACCAAAGAGTCCGTTTTCCCTGAAATCTTTCCAAGCTAAAGTTCCGTTATTGATATTATAAGAGGGTAGTACAGAAAGCTCTGTACCTTCACTCTTTTCGGCGAGTAATACAACCTCATCTACATAATTCTGAAAATTTGCCCGTTTAGGTTTTAATGGTTTTGCTGCAAATTGGCGTATGCCCGAAAGATTTGTCCAACCCCACTTCTCAGAGAATGTTTGTTCCAGAGGACGGTCGGGCCATCTCTCACCATTACAAAGAGGATCTCTTCCATGACTGAATATCTGTCCGTCCATACCTTCTATGCTTACGGGTTCTTTTATTCCGCGTCCTATAAAATCTTCCCAAGAGAAAGCAATTGCGATCTCATTATCTGTTTCCGACTGTAGGGTAACGTCAAAAAATACTACCGGCAGGCTTGAGTTCTTCACATCATGCGGAATCAAGGATGAATAGGCATGAATATTGATCTTTGTTCCGGGAATAGAATTACCAAAATTCATTTCAGTCTGAGGGAAAAGGCCTTTATAGTAAATCTCCGGCACAGAAGCCATATCATATTGAGATTCCTGGTCATTTACTAATCTTATAGCTTTCTTCTCTTTTCCGTTATTGTACCATACTGAAAAGAAAGAAGCTGTACTTCTCTTGATGGGTAAATGGATATTGTTTATCGCAATACGGGCAAAACGACCATCAGGAGCGAACTGTACATTTCCGGCTCCAATACCACCTAGAGGTACACCACTATTTCCGGGATGATTTTTGAGATTCAGATAATCAAAATCAGTTCTTCCCCCTAAAGTTCCCAGTGATGGTTGGAAACGTATATTCGCATCACCCGCCCCATAATTATCCGTTTGAGCAAACATAGTGAGTGCCAAACTGATTCCGATAAAACAGAGTAAAATTTTTTTCTTCATTTTTATATATTTAGTTTCAGGGACGAAAGACCAAGAAACATAGATGAATTCCCTTTCTGGATATCAGGCATTTATTATCTTACTAAGATATCAAAAAATCCAGAATAGGACAATGTGTTAATAACTAAAAGAGTGACTTGCAAAAATGAGAATTTCTGCATTACAAGAGTTTAAACTATCTCCGGCAAGCAAACTACTCACCGGAGATGGAAATATCTTTAATATCCCGGATTCTGTATAATCTTACTATTAGCAGTTATTACAGAATATGGAATAGGACATAAATACATTTTTTGAGTAAATATATGCGGATGGCTCGAAAGAGGTAACCGTTCGTATACCCACTTACCCGAATTATCATCAGGACTTGTATTGTATATCTTCATTCCATGAAGCTCCTTGTTCAGAACATCAAAGGCAGTTCTCCAGCGAACCAAGTCATAAAAACGTTTGTTCTCGAAACATAGTTCGACACGCCTTTCCCGCTGAATTACTTCACGCATCTGATCCTGAGTCAGGTTTTTGCCTCCATATGATACCTCTAAAGTAGGTAAACCTCGGGCAGTACGCAATTCATTTACAGCATCATAGACTTCAGCCGGTCCGTACGCTTCATTCTGCGCTTCTGCATAATTCAGTAATACTTCTGCATAGCGGAAAAATACGTAGTTGATACCATAACCATCAGAAGGCGCATTGTCCGGATCCATTCTTTTCTTGAAGTAATAACCTGTACGTGTAACATCCGATTGCCCCAATTCAATTTCATTCATAGAAGGGTTCACTTTATCTATTCTCGTATAGATAATATCTTCCTTCTCCATCCAATTCATCTTGTATGGAGCTCCGTCATAGACTATAAAATCATAAAATCTTTGCTCTCTGTTCTTATATGGATTTTCAGGGTCATATCCCGAATTAGGGTGATCGATAGATAAGCCGTTGTCCATACAGAATTGATCTACAAGCTCCTGTGTAGGGCAGAAGTTTCCCCATGTATAGTATTTCCCTAATATATAAGTAGGACCACCCTTCTGTGCAAAATCACTGGTTAAACCGCTAATATTCCTCTCTAGCGGACGATCCCAGATTACTTCAGAATTATACTCTGTATCTTCGCTCCAGAACTTCGACATATCACCAAATAGTTGATAAGTACCCTTGTACAGGGTTAGGAATCTTTTATTGGTAGCTGCTGCTGTTTCCCAACGTTTTTTATCATAATTGCCAAAGCCTACAAGCTTCACCTGCTCAGGTGTTGCGCCTGTACCTTCTGCTGCCACAGGGATTGCAGCATTGAAACCCGGACTTGCTGCATATAATTCAATCCATCCTTTTAGTGCCAGTGCAGCGGCTAATGTAGCCCTTCCGGCATTAGCATCGCCATGACTGTATTTTACACTGAGATAACCATTATCTACAATTTCACCAAGCTCTTTTGTAAGGAAATCGTATGTAGCTTCAAAAGTATCCCTTGCGCGATAAAGTTGTTCCTCTGTCATTGTATTCCGGTCGAGTGGTTCGGTCAAAAGGATTACACCACCTACATGTTGCCATAGCCCGGCATAGAAAAATGCTCTGAGATAACGGACTTCATCTACCCGTTTATTGAACCATTCTTCCGAATAGTTAGCCTTGTAAGCCTCAACCTGTTGAAGGAACTCATTGCATTTACGAATCCGCTGATAAACAACGTTCCAGCTCATAAAGTCATTTGCTGTTCCATCCTGTATCATCGGATAGCCGCCATTCACCTCCGGGGTAGCTATACCTTGTTTCCATTGCCATGATTTCCAGTATGGTCCTCCATTATTATCATCGGTAAAACTATCCAGTGGATCAGGCGTATTAGGCTTATTTAGTGTGCTATATATACCATTCAGGTATACATCTGCATTGGTTTCGCTTGCCCATTGTGTAGGTTCTGTCAGCGTATTTCTGGACTCGGTATCCAGATAGTCGTTGCAGGAATACAGAACAACAGACATAAGTATTGCAAGAAAATATATTTTATTTTTCATAATATCTGTTTTATTTAAAATGTTACATTCAGACCTACTGTATATGTTTTTTGCAGAGGATACGCCTCTTCCCTGGAACTGTAATTGACCTCCGGATCAATGAAATCCAGATTGCTAAATGTAAACAGGTTAGTTCCGGAAACATATACACGCAAATTGTTTATACCCACTTTTCGTGTCAAGTTCTGAGGCAGGGTGTAACCCACTACAATATTCTTTAACCGAAGATAGTTTGTATTGCGCATCCAGAAAGAACTTGAATATGGCCCAAATCCATTGTCATACTGAGAGTTGGTTGTATTGTTCTTATATGGAGCCTGTGTAATACGCGGATATGTAGCATCCTGTCTGTCCGGTGTCCAATAATCGTTAAAATACTCATAAGACACATTTGTATTGTTCAAACGGAATGGTAAAGTCTGATACCCCTGTATATTAAGACTAGCCTGAGCAGCTCCCTGGAAGAATAAACTAACATCAAATCCTTTCCAGTCGGCAGCAAGCGTAAAGCCGTATGTAATACGCGGATAATACGGATAGCCTACTACTGTTTCGTCCCAAGCGTCTATCTTACCGTCAGGTACTCCATCAGGTCCGCTGATATCAACATACTTCACATCACCTGGATGTAACTCGGCTCCAAACTGATCTACATTATATCCATCGGCACTATTAATAATTCCATCACCATTCTTATCGTCAGCGGTTGAGAACAATCCGTCTGCTTTATATCCGAATGGGGTTTCCCATGCACGGCCTGTCCTACGCCTGTTTAAACTATTATATGTGTCCAGAGATTCATATATCTTATCCATTTTATTTTTACTGAAACTGAAGTTTCCGTCCAGATGCAAATTGAGCCCGTTTGGTAATGAATAATTACCTCCTATTTGAAATTCGAAACCACGGTTTGTCATTTCTCCCGCATTTTCCTGTGCCAGACTTAAGCCATATTCTACAGGGACATTTATATTAGGAGAAAGTAACATGCCAGATCTTTTCTGATGAAAATAATCAGCTTCGAGGGTTAACATGCCTTTGAAGAAAGAAGCATCGAAACCGATATTTGAACTTTTCGACTTTTCCCATGTAATGTTTGGATTAGCCTCTTTACCCATTCTGGATCCTTGCACTATTGTGCTTCCGAACATGTATGAATTGCCAAACAACTCATAAGCTGAAAGATATTCGAAGGCACCTGCAGCCAGATTGCCGGATTCTCCCCATGAAGCTCTCAATTTCAGATTCTGAAGCCATTCTACTTTATCTTTAAGGAATGATTCTTCCGAGATTCTCCATCCAGCAGAAAAAGCGGGGAAGAATGCCCATCGTTTACCCGGAGCAAAATATGAATGTCCATCGTAACGTCCTGAGGCTTCGAACATATATTTACTATCAAAAGCATATGTCATACGATACACCAGACCGGCCTGTTTTGTACGTGAAGAAGATCCTCCGTTATCAAAATCCATCTTGTCGGAACTACCCATATCTATTTCATCGATATCTACCTGGTATCCTTTCCTGTAAGCTTTTATCCAGCTGTATTTGGTATCCCGTGCTTCGAAAACAGCCAATGCAGTAATATCATGTTTACCGAATGTGCCTGCATAATTTAAGTGGAATTGTCCTGACATTTTCTCATACTTATTATCCTGTTGATTCAGAGATGTAATTGGTTCTCCACTTGCAGTACGGGTATATGTATATGGAGTGGTACTGGTATCCAACAGGTAATAATAGTTGGGTTTACTCCATTGTTTCTGATATTCGTAATTCGGGTCATAACTAAATAATCCCTTTACACTCAATCCTTTGACAAAAGGCAATTGTTGCTCGACAGATAGG
The DNA here is from genome assembly GCA_031285625.1 of Prevotella sp. GTDB lineage: Bacteria > Bacteroidota > Bacteroidia > Bacteroidales > Dysgonomonadaceae > Dysgonomonas. The sequence continues at coordinate 12,211 of JAITVV010000094.1, read as the reverse complement.
GATAGTAATAATGTATTATTATTTATTCTGTTGTACGAGCCACTTTTAAGTTCACCAATAGGGCTACTACCTCCTGACTCGCCCCATAGCCCATTGCTATAATAAAGACTACGGATAGGCATATAGCTGATAGCTGTAGGAGAAGGACCTGCATTTCTTTTTTCGACTGCCCCGCTGAATGATAAAGCAACCTTTGTATACTGGAGTGCCTGTATATCAAATTTTCCACTGATGCTATAACGTTTGTAATAGATATCATCATACATACCTTGTTGATCAAAGTACCCCAATCCGAGATAATAACGGGCCTGGGCATTTCCGCCTTCCAGTTGCAGGTTGTAGCTCTGAACCGGAGTATGTAGATTTACCATCTCATCATAAAAATTGCTATCAGGGTATCTGTCAGGGTCCTCAGCATGAAGCTTATTATAATTACTTATAAGATCTTTTGCAAAAGGCAGTGCCCCACCGTCCGGTATTACACCCTTATTATCATTCATATAGGCCTCATTCCGAAGAGTCATGTAATCCACTGCATTTAGCATTTTAGGACGGTTGGTAGGTGTTTGCCATCCGTAATATGCATTCAGGCTAAGGCTGGCTTTTCCTTCTTTTCCGCTTTTGGTAGTGATCAGTATTACACCATTTGCACCACCAAGCCCATATGGAGCTATTGCTGTAGCATCTTTAAGCACACTTACCGATTCAATATCACTCATATTAATCTGGTTCATATTATCGCGGATTACTCCATCAATAACAATAAGCGGGCCCTGACTTCCGGTAGTGCTGATACCACGTATGTATATAGTCGGATTATCTTCTCCCGGTTTACCGCTACCTGGTCGCATACTCACCCCAGATATACGTCCTGCCATTGTATTGGAGATATTAGCGGCAGTCGATTTGTTTAATTCCTCTCCCTTGACATTACCAATAGCACCTGTCATAGTAGCTTTTTTCTGTATACCATATGCTACTACAACCACTTCATCCAGTAATTTTTCATTCTCCTTCAAAGTCACCTGAATGAACATTTTGTTGTCAATAGGTATCTCCTGAGTAATATAGCCGATATAAGATATTTTCAGGATTCCCTTCTCCGGCACTTCCAGGGTAAAGTTTCCGTTAATATCTGTTATTACCCCGTTTGTTGTTCCTTGTAATACAATACTGGCACCGATTATAGGCTCACCGGATTCGTCCAGTATTGTTCCCGATATTTTTTTCTTATCAGGAACCTGCTCCGGCTGGTTAGTATAAGAAGTGTCATTATTCGAATTCTTCTTTCTATGAAGGGTTAAGACAATATGGCGATCTTTGACTACATAGTCAATATTGAGCTTATCGGATATTTCATCGAGTAGTTCAAATATTGTACTATTCTTCTTATTGATCGTTATCTTCTCCTTTTTATTTATTTCATCAGATTGATAGAAAAACAAAAATTCCGATTGTTTCTCTATTTCTCTAAAAACATTTTCCAGCGATTCATTTTGTACCGAAACAGAGAGCTTTGTGTTCTGTGCATAAGAGCTTGCCATAGCGGAAGGCAGAAACCCAATAAGCATGACAATGATGATTTTCATGATTTTTATAGTTTTTTTCAGGTCAACTAAAATCACAATAGATTCTTTATTCATATATTTGAATGTTTTAAGATTAAACACTATTCCACGGCAAATGGAAGTTTAATTGAAACGTACAACGGAGAAGGGAAGATTCGGCAAAAATCTTCTCTTCTTTTTTAGGTATTAACTGCTATTCATGATGTCTGGGCGTTAGTATTAGATTCGATTAATTAGTTTTCTTGTATAATTACATGGTCTTCTTTCATCTTATATTTTATAGGTATCGACAGATTTATTATTTCCAGGATATTATTTACACTCTGCCCTCTATAAAATGTCCCTGTAAACTTCTTATTTATTAATGTTTCAGATGATACTTCAAATGTGATGCCATAAATGTCAGTTAATTTACTTAGGATCAGTTTTAAATCTTGGTCAGAGAAATAATAATAACCATTTATCCATGCCGTATATAAAGAGGCATCTACTTCGCTTACAGCTATAGATCTATTATTTTTATTATATGTAAATTGCTGGTCTGGCTTTAAGATAGTTTTTTTCGCAATATTCTGAGTAGAAAGTGACACAGATCCTTCAAGTAATGTCGTTGTATAAATAGAGTCGGAAGCATATGCCATCACATTGAATTTTGTGCCTAATGCCTCTATATCCTGCCCGTTTACTTTTACTATAAAAGGTTTATCCTTATGTTTAGCTACATCGAAGTAAGCTTCTCCTTCAAGATATACTATACGGTCTTTTTTTCCATAATCAGGGTCAAAACGGAAGTTTGTTTTCGCACCGATATTTACTTTTGTTCCATCGGGTAGGATAATCATATCAGACTGAATACCATCTCCGCTTATATATTCTGCACTTGGAGGTGTGAACTCATTATTAACGAAAAAGAAGAAAAATGCAGAGGTTAGTATTATAGCTATAGAAGCAACAGCAGCATACTTGCTCATATGCTTCCAGAAGGGAGTGTGTTTAGTTTGCCTATCTGAGTTTTTCTTATCTAACAAGCGCTGCCAGCTATCATTTATATCCAAAACAGAATTGTTAGAAATAGAATCGAAAATAGTTTTTGCTTCGAAGAAAAGTTTCTTATTATCCGGATTTTCATTTACCCATTTGTAAAATTCATCCATTCCCTCTTGGTCCAGAGACTTCTTGAAATATCCAATTATCAATTCTGATGGTGTGCGATCCATGTTTTTCTATAGTAATTTGTTTCTTATATCCTTGAAACGGATGAGATAAGAAAAATACTCACAGAAAAACATTATTTTTTTATTTTATTTTTCATTTATTTGAAAATAAAATAGTTATATATGGGAAGAAAGAACTAAAAGTATAGGAATAAATATATAAATGAGAAGGATAGTTTTTTTCGAAGAATTAGTAATGTACGGTAAAGCTGATTCTCCACAGTCCGCACTGATAAGTTCAACTGCTCCGCTATTTCTGCGGCTTTTAGTCCCTCAATATAAGAAAGGCGAAATATCTCACGTTTCTTTTCCGGAAGCTCATTGACTACCTTCATTATGTATTCCATCATATCTTTTCGCATAAAAAGATTCTCTGATGTTTCAAGGAAATCAAGTTCATCCAATTTTAGTTGAAGTGTTCTCTGGTCTGAGAGTTTCTGTTCCAGCTTTATCCGGCGTATATGATCAATACAAGCATTTCTGACAGCAGCATAAAGTATATTTTTTATCTCATTATCGGGGAGAAGAAATATTTGTTTATCCCACAGTTTCAAAAACACATCATGCACTATATCTTCGGCAAAGAAGGATGAGACAAACTTTTCTGCAAAACGTAGTAGCATGGGTGCATACTGAAGATAAATCTGCTTATAACAGTCAATATATATGTTTTTCATATACTGGTAACGGAAAATTCTCCCGGAAATAACGCAAGTTCAAAATAATTTCTTCTGATAAAATACTGATTACAACTTAATATTTAGAAAAGAGGAATGAATTAATTATATGAATAACTTCAGCGCAAATTACAGAAAATTATCTGGAATATTACAACGCTTTAAACAAAAATAAACTTCTTTAATTAAAAAACAAAATCAAGATAAAAAGGCAAGTCTGCATCAATGGCATAGTACTTTTTAATTTGTACATAAAAAGATATTCGTTACTTTTATACAGATAATATAACTGATGTTCGACGAACTTCTTGAAATATGATAAAAGAATTATTAAATAAGAACCCTCTTTTTGTTTTTGCTCTCGAAAGCGAAGCCGCTGACAAATTTCATGACGTAAGTCCTCTTTTTATCGGAGTAGGGAAAGTGAATGCAGCTTATTGTCTTACTAAAAAGATTATCGAATCAAGACCCGGTGTTATTATAAACCTGGGATCTGCCGGTAGTTCCGTATTTGACAGAGGTTCTGTTATCTGCTGTACACAGTTTGTACAACGCGATATGGACGTTACCACACTGGGGTGCAAAATGTACGAAACTCCTTTTTCTGATATAGGATATATTCTGTCATATGGAATTGAGATAGAAGGAATGCAAAAGGGTATTTGTGGCACTGGAGACAATTTTGAAGTAAATCATTCCACTCCTATCTATAATGTTGTTGACATGGAGGCCTACCCGTTAGCTTATATTGCTAAAAAAGAAAATATTCCTTTCTTGTGTTTAAAGTATATCTCAGATGGCGCAGATGGCAGTGCTGCTGAGGAATGGCATGTTACTGTAAATAATGCAGCTGAAGCCTTACGGAAAGCAATAGATAATATCTAATACTGGCTGGGAGAACAATCAAAATGTTTCTTAAAGAACTTATTAAATGCACTTTGACTCTCAAATCCGAGGAGAAAGGCTATCTCTGAAAATGGAATGTTACTATTTAAATATTTTTGAGATAGGTCAATACGCAAACGATCAAGAATAAGCTGATAAGAAGTTCCTTCATCCTTTAATCTTCGCTGAAGGCTCCGTTCACTCATATTAAAATTCTTAGCCACTAATTTCAGGCTTGGATTAATTGTTGATATATGTTCTGAAATGTATTTGCTGACCACATCAGATAATTTTTTATATTGTGTATCCCGTTCTATCTCACTTATAAAATCTTCAAAGATTGGTAGTAAACTCTTATTGCTTGTTTTAATAGGTAAATCTAAAACTGATTCAGGAAATACCATCGCCAATTTATCCTGAGAATAAAGAACAGGACAGTTTAAGTATTCCTCTAATTTATCATCTTCTTTTGCATAGACAGAATGGGCAACCATCGGATACAGATTTTTTCCTGTATAGCTATGAGCCAGTTGCAGGCAAATGCCATATTGCATATCATACCATTGTTTTGTTGCTACAGGATATTTTTGAGCAAAAATGGGATTCACTGATATTTCATGATACAGAAGATTATTTTCAATGCGATCGGTATATTCGGAAATTGTATTGTTTACAATAGATAGTAATACCGGATCTTCAAAAACTTCGCGAACTGTATTACAATTATAATGATGATTAAAAATAGAGCCTGTTATTGTAAACGGTAGCATAAAGCCTGTCTCTAATCCTATTCTATAATTATTCTTCTTGACAGTTACTAATTCCAGATATCGTCCCACTACATCAGCATCTATCGTATTAGTTGTATTATTTAATATCTTGGAATCAAGTTTTAGATATGATAATATTTCTTTCTCACTCATACCTATATCATTGAAGTGATAAAAAAGAATATTGAAAAGTCCAACTGTGATCTGCATAATTTGTCGTGTTTGGACAAAAGTATGGCTTAATTTTCAATTTGACAATTTCTTTAACTACTACTTTTGTTATAGGTAATTATAATAGTCAGAACAATGAAAAAAGTCATTTCCTCAGATACTATTCCCAATAAATCTATTATTTCCGGCGGTTTCAAAAGAATTGATTATCTTGATTCATATATGATCGAAAAAGAAACAACATATACTATAGATAAACTTACTACAGAGATCTTCAGAACACCCAAGTGGGTGAATTGGTTAATGAAATTAAGAAACTCCATTGTTAAACTTTTTGGTTTAAAAACGGATGAAACAATTCGGGAGTCGGATTACTACCCGATTGGGGCAAGAGCGATGGGATTTCCTGTTATTAACAGAAATGATAATGAGATACTGATGGAAGAAGATGATAAACATTTGATTTTTAGGGTATCTGTTCTAAATGATAGAAAAGAGTCAAAAATCTATGTTACAACAATTGTGCATTATAATAATATTGGAGGCAAAATATATTTCTTCCCTGTAAAATTCTTTCATAGTATAATTGTTAAATCACAATTAAGGAGAATATTGAAAATGAAAGAATAGTTCATTCTGTTTTATATTTTTAATTGTTATCAAAATGCAAAAATAGATATTCATAACAGGCAAAAGCTTGTTATTTTGTACCTTTGTGCCCGAAATTATAACAAAGGTATGTTAAAACCGCTAATCTATATAATTCTGGTTTTTTTTCTGATTGCAAGCTCTTTTATTATATTTAAAGATAATAGATTTGTGAATCAGAATGATAGCCTATCTGTTGGAGAAGATAGCCTGCCTGCCTTTATTATGCTTCCCGATAGTACTCTGGTCCCATATGATTCCATCAACTGGGATAAACCTCTTGATTATGTCGTATTTCCATATGACGATGATACATTATTTGCAGATACCTTTCTATTAAAAAATAATTATCAGTTGATTTTCTTCCCTGCTGCCGATGGTTATCAGAAAAACGGAAGAATTCATTATGGACATTACGCCAGACTGATTGGCGAAAATATCGACTCTGTTATTGCCAGTTCATATGGAACTGAGCCTGCAAAATACAGATTAGGATATGACAGTATCGATTTTGATAATTGCTTTGCTTTAGAGTATAGTGGCGGAGGCAATTATGCCTTGTATATAAATCTATTTGATAAGAAATCCGGAGAATTAATTATAGCAGGACATTCCGGAACATATGATATAAAGAATGGTTTAATATTCTATCTCGATGATGAAGCATATGAACTTATTCTCTATGATGTTGAACAGAATAAAAAAATAAAGGTTGAAACTCCTGATGATCCTTGCTTCGGAGGTACAGGACACCATGCTTTTTATACAATAACCAAAGTCACTCCTTCTGCTGTTTATCTCAGATATGATGGTTGTGAAGAATCTCAAACAATAAAGGTAAAAAGGTAGCATATGAAATATATTTGGATACTAATTAGTATTCTTTCTCTGATAAGTTGTAGCTCTAAAGGAAAAAGTAAAGAAGATGATAAACCAACAGAGCCTAAAAAATATAGTCGTTTTAATGGCAAATATAGTTCTACATTCAACGATTTGCCTGAGTTGCATCTGGCTGCTGCAGCCGTAAATGGAGTTGGCCCGTTGGAAACTCGCGCAGATACAGCTCAATATGAAGACAAACTTGTAAGAATTCCTGGAGAATTGGAAATATACCGGGTGGATAAACTGACCCATTCTATGCCCCTTCTGGTACCTAAGGCCGCGACATTGTTATCTGATATCTGTATCAATTTCAGAGATTCGTTAATTAGTAAGAAAATGCCACTTTACAAACCTATAGTTACAAGTATAACGCGTACAAATGATGATGTAAAAGGCTTGTCGAAACGGAATCGCAATGCAAGTGATAACTCGGTTCATCGTTATGGTACAACTATAGATATTGCATGGACAAGATTTGATAAAATAGACCCTACAGATGATCGCAATCTGGATGACGGCAGGTTGAAAGCTGTATTGGGCCAGGTTCTTCATGATTTGCGGGAAAGAGAAAGATGTTATATCAAACATGAGCGTAAGCAGGCTTGCTTTCACATAACAGTGAGATAATGAAACGCTATTTTATATATTTGGCTTATAATGGAGAAAATTATTGCGGCTGGCAAGTACAGCCCAATGGTATCTCAGTACAGGAGGTTATAGAAAAGGCTCTTGCAATTCTTCTGCGTATCCCTACTCCGATTGTTGGCGCTGGACGCACCGATGCAGGAGTACATGCCCGTATGATGATAGCACATTTTGAAAATGAATCAGAAAATCTGGATTTATTACTGTTAACAAAAAAACTAAACAGCATCTTACCTAAAGATATTGCAATATACAAAATAGTAGAGGTCAGACCGGAGGCACATGCACGCTTCGATGCTACAAGCAGGTTATACAGGTATTATATTACAACTGAGAAGGATCCCTTTCTGCACCATCTGAAGTATAAAGTGCATGGGAATCTTGATACAGAAAGAATGAATGCTTGTGCAAATATCCTTTTCGAGTATGAAGATTTTACGAGTTTCAGCAAATTGCATACTGATGTTAAAACCAATAATTGCACTGTGATGCTGGCAAATTGGGAACAGCATGGGAATAACTTTATTTTTACAATTAAGGCAAACCGTTTCCTTCGCAATATGGTGCGTTCTATTGTAGGCACATTATTGGAAGCTGGTCGTGGAAAAATAGATGAAGGTGGTATCCGTAGTATCATAGAGGCAAAAGACAGGAGTGCAGCAGGGACATCAGTTCCTGGACATGCCCTCTTTCTGGAAGAAATCGAGTATAATAATGACATATTTAAATAATTAATAATGAGAATTAACCAGATCCTAAGCGGAAGAACATTAAAAGGTTTCATGGAAAGTGAAAAGTCAGGAGGACTTGTACTTATTGTCTGTACACTTATCTCACTTTTGTTGGCAAATTCCAGTATTGGCCAAAACTACCTTGCACTATGGGATTTCCATCTGGGTACCCATTCTATAGCCCATTGGATCAATGATGGACTGATGGCCATATTTTTCTTATTAGTCGGGCTTGAGCTAATACAAGAAATATATGAGGGAGAATTATCGAATGTAAAACGTGCTATGCTACCTATATCAGGAGCCTTAGGTGGCATGCTGATTCCTGCGGGTATTTATATGTTTCTCAATTATGGAACTCCTACTCAATCAGGATTTGGAATACCGATGGCCACAGATATCGCCTTTGCCTTAGGTATCTTATCCTTATTAGGTAACCGCGTACCTACATCACTCAAAGTTTTTTTAACAGCACTGGCCGTAATAGATGATCTGGGTGCTATTATAGTTATTGCTATATTTTATACGACATCCCTATCATGGATAAGTCTTGGAATTGCTTTGGGAATGTTTGTATTATTGCTTTTGTTAAATAAGAAATTTCATGTAAATAATATGATTCCTTATATTATTGGAGGAATAATTATGTGGTATTTTATGCTTAATTCGGGTGTACATGCTACCATAGCAGGAGTTCTGCTAGCGATCACAATCCCTTTCAGGAAGAAAGATGAAAAATGTATGTCGAATCGTTGGCAGCATTTCCTTCATTACCCTGTTGCTTTCTTTGTATTACCTTTATTTGCTCTGGCCAATACTGCAATGATAATAGAAGGCAACTGGGATCAGTCTATAGGTGAGCCTTTTGCTCTGGGTATTCTTTTCGGACTGATTGTCGGTAAACCTATAGGCATCACTTTATTCAGTTTTATATCTGTAAAAACCGGACTATGTTCATTACCTAGGGGTATAAAATGGAAAGGATTGTTGGGAGCCGGTATGCTGGGCGGTATAGGATTCACTATGTCTATATTTATCACCTTACTGGCATTCAACGATGCCCACCACATAAATGAGTCTAAATTGATGATATTACTCGCATCTTTGGCTTCCGGTATTATAGGATACACCTGGCTCAATTATGTATTGAAGAAAGAAAAAATAAAAAACATAGAAGATTAAAACAGAGGGCGCAGAGATTATCTTTGTGCCCTTATTTTATTGTAATATAATTAATACAAAATGTGGTTAGCTCTGGCATTTGTATCAGCATTCTTTCTGGGATGTTATGATATTTGTAAAAAGAAGTCGGTGAATGAAAATGCAGTAATACCTGTATTGTTCCTTAATACACTATTCTGCTCAATACTATTATCACCTCTTGTTCTTATATCTAAATTATCACCTGATACATTAACTGGAACTATCGGATATGTACCTTCTGTTTCGTGGGAAACTCATGGATATATTTTTGTAAAGTCGGTAATCGTCCTCACATCATGGATCTTTGGTTACTTTGCAATAAAACATTTGCCTCTGACCATTACAGGGCCAATCAATGCAACACGCCCTGTGATGACTCTAATAGGCGCATTGCTCATTTTTGGAGAGAGGCTTAATTTATACCAATGGATAGGAGTGATTATCACTATTATATCATTTTTCCTCCTTTCGTTATCGGGAAAAAAAGAAGGCATCAGCTTCCATAAGAATAAATGGATATTTTTTATGCTGCTGGCTGCCATTGCCGGTGCTACAAGTGGATTGTATGACAAATTTCTGATGCAGAAGTTTAGCTCTACTGCTGTTCAGTTCTGGTTCAACTCATACCAGTGTTTATTAATGCTTGTTGTAATGATAACCTTGTGGTATCCGAAACGGGAAAAGACGACACGATTCACATGGAGATCGAGTATCATTCTGGTTTCGGTATTCCTCACTATTGCTGACTTTGTATACTTTTATGCATTAACAGACCCTGATGCCATGATCTCCATTGTTTCCATGGTAAGGCGCAGCAGTGTGTTGGTATCTTTTGCCGGAGGAGTCCTATTCTTCCATGAAAAAAACTTAAAAGGAAAAGCTATAGATCTTATTTTAATTATTGTCGCAATGTTTTTCCTATATTTGGGTACCAAATAAATCTGTGGTATTAAAATAACAAAAATGAAAAGAATAATATTTATTATAGCTCTATTTGCATCAATCTCTGTATCAGCACAAAATATCGGAGAAGTATTCCTTACAATGCCTGAAGACATTATTTTTGGACTGGAGGCTGCTGGCAAAGAAAAACTTGTATCCAACCATGATGATACAACAGGTATTGTTGTAGACAGAGGTGTGTTGGGAAAAATGGAAAGGATTGCTATATCCGATGATTTTATTTCGTTACAGACATCAGAAGCAGGTACTATACAGATCAAGCTTTTACCCCTGATTAATGATTCTAAAATTATCTGTGTCGTCAAAACAGTATGTGCAAAGATGTGTGATAGCCAGATACAATTCTATACTACCAAGTGGATGCCAATCCCCCAAGGAGATCTTTTCCCCAAAAAAGATAAGGATTGGTTTATAAAAGCTGATGTAGACAGAAATAGCCAGGATTTCCAGAACGCTTATGCAGCACTGGATATGAATCCTATTGTTATAACCCTTTCAGCAGAAGACACATCTATAGCAGCAAGTTATGATATTGAAAATTATCTGACTACTGATGATTATAAGAAGATAAAGCCTTATCTTATTGACTCCAAAAAGTTTGTGTGGGATAAGTTATCATATAAATAACAAACATATGTCATTTCTACAATCCCGGAAATACTAAATTTCCTTAACTATCTTTCCAGATATTACTTCTTACATACTTTGCTAAATCCTCATCATCTTCAGGATCTCCCTCAAATCTAAAAATAGAGGCAGGTGCAGCATCCCCTATCAATGAAGTCTTAAACTCATAAACAGCATCTGCAATTTCCAGCTCCAAATCACAATCATTGAGAACCTCTTCCACAAATAAATATACATCATTTCTCTTCCATCCTCCTTTTATTTTCTCTTCAATAAATTCATAAAAGGAATCTATTCTATTTGATATAGAAATATCGGATTTCTTTAAAGTATTTCTCATATATTCCAAATTACCTAAAAGGTGACAAAAGTAACAGAAAAAGAGTCTAATGTGGTTTCTCTATACCTATGAAGAATTTCTTAACATCAGTGTTTGCTATACTTTCAGCTAAAGAATATGCCGAAACATCATGCTTATTTCTTAAAAAAGAATCCGCTCCATATTTTAATAGTTCTCCTATATAATAGCCATAATTATCTGTATCCTTAGAATAATTAAAAACGGCAGCATTTAATATGCTATTGCCATTTGCATCCACTGAATTTATATTTGCTCCTTTATTGATTAAAAAATCAAAGACATCTCTCAAATTTAGAACTACCGAAATGCTTAAACAACTTCTCTGAAATTGTCCTTTAGATTGTTTGTCATCTATACTTAGACCCTTATCTAGTACAACCTCAAAAATATCTTTGAAGTTTAAGGATAATAATGAAGAATACTATTGCCAAAGTTATCATGCTCATTTACATTAAAACTATCTAAGGCATTTATAAATTCTGAAAGATCAGATTTCAATAATATTATCTTTATTTCTTCTATGTTCATAATTTTCGATATATTAATTGTAGATTTGCATAGAACCCTTATTTTATATACTTCTCCTATAAAATGGCTTCGTAATACTAACATATCGCCATTGGCAAATGTAAAAGAATTAATTATAGGATATTCATATCTGTCTAAAATTGATCTAATATGTTTATTCATATTACTAATCTTTAATATTTCTTTCTTATCAATTCATTAATCAGAGTTATTCAATATTATCAAGATCAGGATTAAGAATAGTAAATTTGGGATAATCATTCTCCTCTTCTAATTTTAAGATAAAGTTAAATGATGAAAAAAATCCTATAGAATTATTTGTTAAAAACTTACTATTA
>JAITVV010000080.1 GCA_031285625.1 Prevotella sp. | reverse complement strand
ATTGCTGACAGGTTGCTCCCCAGCAGTGCCTGTTTCCTCTTAACATCCTGACACAAAGATATAAAACTGAAATTAATTTAAAATAATCATCCAATTTATTTGGATTTTAACTGGAAATAATCTTATGAAGAATATACTGGTAATCTTGTTTGCTTTGTTCTCAGTGAATGCCTATTCTCAGATAGATTTCGATAATGATCCTGACTCCTTTAATGATACTTATAATAAACATTATGATTATGAAAAATTGAATAAGGATATAAATAAAGAATTTGGAGTAACAGACAAATATGATTTCGAATTTCGCTTTTGGATAGAGCCTGCACCTATGAGTGGAAGAAGTATATTCATATTAAGTAAGAAAGATGATCAATGGAATACCCGTTGTTTTACTCAAAAGGTGAAGATTCAAGATCAGGTTGTATCTGTTTATTGGCAAGAAAAGGAATTAGCACAAAATGATTTGGTAGAGTTATGGGAGAAACTTAGAGGCAATCAAATATTGACTTTACCAACGCTTGATTCTATCAGAGATAAGATGAGGATATATTCTGCTGATACATTGGCAGTACAGGGTATATATACAAATTTATCAGGAGGACCTTATTACGATCCGTATATTTTGGATGGAGTATTATATAGGATAGAATTAAGAACACAGGATAAAAAGCGTTCATACTCTTATCACTGTCCCAAAGGATATTTGAAAGAATGCCCTAATGTAGAAGAGCTGTTCAGGGCTTATGCTATTGTCTGTTTAGTTTTTAGAAAGATTGGCTGGGATCCGGATAATATTTGCTGATTTTTCTCTAAATAAATCCGTACCTTTGTATATAAGAAATCGTATAACTAAAATATAAAGATCATGTTTTCAGGTATAGTAGAAGAAGCAGCAACCGTAGTATCATTACGTAAAGAGGCAGAAAACCTGCATCTTACAATGAAATGTTCATTTACTAACGAATTAAAAATAGACCAAAGCGTATCACATAACGGCGTTTGCCTGACTGTGGTAAACCTTGATGATGATAAATATACAGTTACAGCAATTAAGGAAACATTAGAACGCTCCAATCTGGGATTACTTAAAGAAGGAGATAAAGTAAACCTTGAACGCAGTATGATAATGAATGGACGTCTGGATGGTCATATCGTTCAGGGACATGTCGATCAGACTGCTAGATGTGTAGAGATACGTGAGGCTGATGGCAGCTGGTACTTCAAGTTTGAATATGAGTTTGACCGTGAAATGACTAAGAAAGGTTACTTCACAGTAGATAAAGGCTCTGTAACAGTAAATGGTATCAGCCTGACAGTAGTTTCGCCAACAGACAATACTTTCGAAGTAGCTATTATTCCATATACATATGAGCATACTAACTTCCATCAGCTAAAAGTTGGGAGTGTAGTGAATATCGAATTTGATATTATAGGCAAATATATCAGCCGCCTTTCACAATTTTAATATATGAAAAAATATATCCTTCTTTTCATCATATTATCCTTACCCATAATCGTTGCTTTTTCACAGGAAGATAAACAGGATTTGGAAAAAAGACTATCGGAAATATATAATACCGACCAGTCTATACGCAAAAGTTTGGGTGAGATTAATTCCAAATATGCAGGCAAAGCTGAACTGAAAGAAAAGATGGACAGTGTAATTTCTCAGATGTTGGAGATCGATAAAGAGAACCAACAGTTTATTTCAACTATGCTGGATTCTGATGGATGGCCTTCGGGGCTTTCATTTGAAGGAAATATGGCAATTTTTATGGTTATACAACATGGCGGGCCTGACTATATGAATAAATATGCCTCCGTTGTTGAGGAAGAATATACGAAAGGTAATATTATTCCAAGTCTTTATGCCATATTTAGAGACCGTATACTGATGTATGCCGATAAATTCCAGATATATGGTTCCCAGATTGTAAATGGTTATGTCTGGCCAATTGAAGATCCGGAAAATGTAGATATAAGAAGAAAAGAAATGGACTTGTCTCCGATGGAAGAATATCTGAAACTCTTCGGTAATACCGCTATCTGGGATAAAAAGATAACAATAGAAGATATAAAAGCTAAAATGCGACATTAATTAATATGGACTTTTACGAACTTGTAAAACATCGACAAAGTACACGCGCCTTTGACACATCCCGTACAGTAAACAGAGAGATACTTGCACGTATCCTTGATGCAGGGCGTCTGGCCCCATCTGCGTGCAACGCGCAACCCTGGCATTTTATAGTAGTAGACGATCCCCAATTAAAAAATAAAGTAGCTGATGCTGCTTCTGCCCGTTTGTTGGGTATGAACCATTTTACAAAACAAGCTCCCGTACATATAGTTGTAGTTGAAGAGAAGGTAAATCTAAGTTCGGGTATCGGAGGTATTGTAAAAGACAAGCATTTTGCATTTCTGGATATTGGTATTGCCACTGCACATATTTGCCTTGCCGCAGAAGCCGAAGGATTAGGTAGCTGTATACTGGGTTGGTTTGCCGAATCTAAAATGAAGAAATTATTAAACATTCCTGATAATAAACGCGTGGTTCTGGATATTGTTATTGGCTATCCGGCACAGCCACTACGAAATAAGAAACGTAAAACTTCAGAGGAAATAATATCATATAACACCTATAAATAACTATGGCAGTTAAGAAATTACATTGGGTCTATCTTATAATATTCGCTGTGGTAGCCGTTTGGTCGGGTGTAGGAGCATATGAGACCGGGCTTTGGTTTATGGAGGCTGGCATGTGTATTGTGGGAGTGATTATTCTCGCTTTTACTTACAAGCGGTTTCAATTTACAGACCTTACATACACATTTATACTTATCCATCTCATAATCCTCTTTGTAGGAGCACATTATTCCTATGCCAGAGTACCTTTATTTGATTGGATAAGGGAAGTTTTCGACCAGAGCCGTAATAATTACGATAAGGTAGGCCATTTTGCTCAGGGATTCATACCTGCAATGATTGCCCGTGAAATAATAATTCGCCTGGATGTAGTTCGAAAGAAATCATGGATTCCATTTTTTGTGGTTTGTATTTGTATGGCAATTAGTGCTTTTTACGAATTTATAGAATGGTGGGTTGCTGTACTATCAGGAGATGGAGCCGATGATTTTCTCGGCATGCAGGGATATGAATGGGATACTCAATCTGATATGCTCTGTGCGATGATCGGTGCCATTTGTATGCTTATATTCTTTTCGAAGTTACAGAATAAACAGATTAGCAAGTTAGCAGGTAATAAGTGATTTAATTAAATAGTAATGACCATTTCCCAGAAACAGCAAGGACACCTTATCATGCTTGTTGTGATGACGATATTCGGCTTGAATATTCCAATCAATAAATATCTTTATACAAGCGGACTCCTTACACCAATGGCTATGACATTGTTGCGTATGGGATTTGCGTCAATAGCTTTTTGGCTTATCTCCTTAATGATGCCGAAGGAGAAAGTGGAAAAGAAAGATATGTTGATCTTGCTTATTGGCGGGCTTTGTGGTATGCTTATCAATCAAAGTCTCTTTGCATATGGCTTGGGGCAGACATCATCTGTAGATGCATCTATTATTACTACTAGTGGCCCTCTGTTTGCTATGATTCTCGCAGCTATAATTCTAAAAGAACCTATTACAGCTAAAAAGGCTGGTGGTGTATTAGTCGGGGGGGCAGGAGCCATATTTCTTGTTTACTCGAGTACACAAGTAAGTACAACAGGGCAGGGATCGGCTTTGGCGGGAGATATTGCTGTTTTGAGTGCACAGCTTTTTTATTCATTCTATTTGGTAATAACTCGCCCTTTGTCAACTAAATATTCTCCGATAACTATGATGAAGTGGATGTTTTTATTCTCTGCTCTGATAGATTTACCCATAGGTTACAAATATGTAATGGATGCACCTTTATTCTATCAACCAGATATAATGCCTTATTTACTTTTATCGTTTACTTTGGTTGGAGCTACATTTATTACCTATTTACTTATACCTCTTGCCCAAAGACGGATCAGACCAACAACAATCTCAATGTACAACAATATGCAGCCTCTGATTGCCTCAGCTGTAGCCATATACATGGGTATGGACAGGTTTACAATAGAAAAATTGATAGCCGCCATACTTATATTCGGAGGAGTCTATCTGGTAACAGTAAGTAAATCAAGGGCAGACTTAGAGGAAGAGGTTGTTCCGGTTAAAAAATAAAGTGTAACTTTGTTTCTTAAATTTATGTCTGATGAAAAAAATAAAAATAATATTACTGTTTATACTTTTACCCCTAGCCTGTTCAGCTCAGTTTCTGGGCATAGGTGCACAATATGCTGATGCAAAAGGTAGGGGAAATGATTTTCAGTTTGCCGCAAACGCTTCATTTCCTGTGTGGCATAAGAAGAACCCATTAAACTCCTTTGTATCCAGCGGTATAGACTATACAGGGGGAAGCTCTCCCGTAGCAGGACTGAATCTGAAACCGATCCAGCTTACATCTTTTCTTAGCGAATCTTTATTCAATAATAATAAAGCAACCATTCTGGTAGGATGTGATGCCGGTTACTTATTTAATTTCAGACATGGTAAGGATGGTATTGTGATAACACCCAATGTGTATTTTGATTATAAATTCTTCTTTGTAAAAGCCGGTTACGATTTTAATATAACAGGTAACGAGCAGCAATTCTTTGTGCGCGCCGGTTTTTGTTTTGGGATGGGATCTATAAAATCGTTTGTAAAAACACAAATCTGGTAATATCATCTAACAATGAAGAAAATTATTATTTGTCTTTTTCTCCTGATTCCATGCGCTATTTGTTCAGCCCAATCATTGGGGATCGGCTCACAACATGTAAAGAAAGAAAAACTCCAATTCTCAATAAATAGTTATGTGCCTTTTTATCAGATAAATGATACTTCATCACCCTTTATTCTTGGCCTGGGATCAGGATTTGATTATCTTTCTCCAGGATTTAAAGTGTCGGGATTAAATATGAAACCGATATCATTATTTCTTATGAAGAATAATTATTCAGCATTCACCATTGGGATGAAACTCGATGCCGGTTATAATTTCGGTTTCGGTCATGGAAATGGGGTTATCCTTACCCCGAGCCTTTATGCGGATGCTTCTGTTTACTATATATCTGCCGGTTATGATTACAATACCCATCATAACGATGGACAGTTTTTTGTAAGAATAGGGGTTGGACTTACATTAGGATTTCTTAAATCATTGATTAATAATTAAAACTGATTATATCAGAAACAGAAAGGAGTTACTTTTTTCAAAGTAACTCCTTTGTATATAAAGTCGCATTGGTGGATATACCGAAACTCCGTTAAACAGGATTTGAGTGCCTCGATCCCTTTGTAATCCACTGCGCTAAGCAACCCGAAGGTGTGGCCCGCCATTAGAATCAAAAGCTTGTCTCGGTCATTTATTAATTGATGAGCTTCCCAATCGACCAATACGACTTAAATCTTTCTCTATATCAAATATAAGGACTATATTCTTTAACTCCAAATAAAATCTTAATATTTTATTTGCTTTTGTTTGGTACTACAACCGCAACTAGAACATCCGTAACTTCCTTTTTGTTCATTCTTCGAGAAGAAGAATCCATATATTTTATATGCGACCAGCAGAGCTACAGCAAGTCCTATTATAGCAACAATAATCTCCTGAAACATTATACTATCCTCCGTTTGTGATATCAAAGATATATAAGAAAAAAGAAAATCAGCGTTAATAGTGGGTTAAAAGAAATAAAAAAAACTCCAAGTGAAAATACTTGGAGTTTTTTATATATTAAACTCAGATTAATTATAACCAGGGTTTTGTTGTTTAGCTAGATTAGGATTAGCATCCGTTTCAGCCTGAGGTATAGGTAGAGCCAATAGATCATCACCATATTTGATCACCTTGCCTATTGTTCCATTACCAGCTGTAGCACCAATAATGTCCAAATGAAGACGTTTCAAGTCATAGAAATATTGACCTTCGAAAGCCAACTCTTTTCTTTTCTCTAAAAGAATCTCATCGATAAGAGCTTGTCCTGTAGCTGTGCTAGCTGGTGCTGTAGGAATAGCTCTTTGACGGATATTATCTAGATATTTGCGAGCTATAGGTTCATTACCTGTTCTTGCAGCAGCTTCAGCAGCAATCAAATACATTTCAGAAACTCTGATTAGATTGGGATTATCTAGTCCCGGACGCCCTCTCGTATATGGATATTTCCCTTGCATATAAAGATTATTTTTCTTAGATGCAGCTGTACCATTCACAACCAATGATTTTCTAATATCATTATCCGCATACAAAGCATATAATGTAGGGCTAACTAATAGATCCCCGTATCCACTTTCTACATATATATATCCCAAAGAGTTTGTAGATAGGTAATCTATTTCAGAATTGGACATTGTAAAAATTGATTCGGAAGAATATAATTCAGTCCAAATGCTGGCATAATCTTCATTACTTACTAATGAATATTTAGGAATTAGCAACTCAGCGTATTCTTTTGCTTTTGCATAATTACCCATTGTCAGATATATTCTGGCATAAATAGCATTCACAACATCTGGTGATATTGTATAGGGAGCTGTACCATATGGCTTTGCTAAAGGATTTTCAAGGCTAATACCTCTTAATACCTTAATACGTTTAGCTGCTTCTTCCATATCCGAAAGGATATTTGTATACACTTCTGCTACAGTATTACGTGAAGGCTGGCCTTTAGGGTCATGAGCCTTAATATAAGGTATACCTAGATGAGACTGATCTGCAGTAAATCTATAATCCTGAGCAAATAAACGTACCATATCGAAATGGATTAATGCCCTGATTGCATAGGATTCTCCTAAAAGTTGATCTATTTGATCTGGGTCTCCAGCTATACTGGCATTAATTATATTATTAACTCGATTGATTACCTGATATGAACGAGTCCAATAATCCCTGTAATCAGTATTAGAAGAAGTCCATGACCATGCTGCCTCACCAGTAAATCTGTTTGAATTTGTTGGACTTATCTGTACATTATCTGTAAAGACATCACCAAATACAGAAAAATTACGACCATAACTATCTACTTGTGTCATTGCATCATATGCACCCGTAACACCACCAATAGCACTTTTCACGTCTTTAATAGCTGTATCATCATCAATTGATATATGTGGCGACGAATCCAAGAAATCGCCACAAGATTGCAGCAGGACAGTGCTTATTACTATTAATATAGTTGTTTTTATAAACTTATTCATAATGTTTTTTTTTGATAAAAATAGCTATTAACTACTTAAAAATTATAATTAAATCCGAAAGTAATTGTCTTGCTTACCGGATAACCAAACCATGGGTCTCCATTAATACCAACCTCAGGGTCTAAACCTTTATAATCAGTTATAGTAAATAGATTTGTTCCCTGGAAATATAATCTTAAACCTTTAACCATAGGAAGGGTATAACCAACAGTTAAACTTCTTAAACGTATGTAAGAACCATCGTATACATATCTTGAAGACATAGGTGCATATACAGCTGAAGATACACCATACATTGCTTTTGGCACATCTGTTATATCTCCCGGCTTTTGCCATCTATTTACCATATCAACAGACTGGTTGAATAAGCCTCTCGATCCAAAAGCATTAACCATAGCAAGGGTTTGATCCGATATATCGTTACCCTGATTAAAGTAAATCAATGCAGATAAATCAAAGCCTTTAAATTTGAATGAATTTGTTAACCCCCCAAAATATTTAGGAGCTGCAGAACCAACAATACGCCTCTCAGCCTGGCTTACACTTTTCACCTTTGAGCCATCTTTTGCATACCACATAGGAGCTCCATCATCCGGATCAACTCCAGCCCACTCGTATGTATAAATAGACTGCATGTCCTCACCTTCTCTATATATTCTAGATCCGATTATGATATCCTGTTTCTCATAAAGTTCAACAATCTTGTTCTTATTATGGCTTATATTAAAGTTTACAGACCATTCAAAGTCTTTTGTAACCACAGGCACTGCATTTACAGTCCATTCAACACCCCTGTTTTGCATCACACCGACATTTTGCATTGCAACAGAAAAACCTGTAGTTCTGGAAACAGGCACTTCAAGTAATAAATCTGTTGTCCGTTTGTTATAGAATTCAATTGTTGTGCTTAACCTATTATTGAAAGCAGCAAAATCAAGACCCACATTAAAAGAATTACTTGTTTCCCATTTCAAATTTTCATTTACCATCTGATAAGGTCCCATTCCTGGTATTCCATTATAATTATAACCAGCTCTATATGTACCCCTGGCAGCATATCGGCCATCGATTCTGGTAGTTGTTTTAATATCCGAGTTACCAGCAGTACCATAACTAGCTCTTAATCCTAAATTGGATAACCATCCAGAAAAGCCTTGCATAAATTGCTCCTGACTGATTCTCCATTGTCCACCTACAGACCAGAAGTTAGCCCATCTGTTCTTTTCGGAGAAACGAGAAGATCCATCACGACGAAAACTAGCAGAGAGAATATATTTATTATCGTAAGCATAATTTACCCGAGACAAGAAAGATGCCAATCTTACATTTGTATGGCTACCAAATGCATCCGAAGGAGTTGTTCCAGAAGAAGGCTCCTGAAGTTCATTAGAAGGAAATCCTTCAATGGAAGATCCATTATAACGATATGAATCATCATTTACTTCCTGACCTATCATAACGCCTAAGTTATGTACGCCATCAAAAATCTTATTATAACTTAATGTATTTGAAACATTCCAAATCAAACTTTCACCATTGGTACGCGTTGCCCGACCACCTGTATTCATAGCAGTATTACCACCAACTCTGGTATCATCCCATTGAGATTCATTCACCTGCATATAGTCAAACCCGGCTTGGATGCGGTAAGTTAATTCTTTTAATATATCATATTCAGCATAACCACTTTCGATAATCCGATACACTCTCTGCTTAGCATAATTATATGCAACATTAGATAAGAAATTTGAACTAAGGATAACCGTTCTGGATAATGGTTTGCCATCAATAATGCCCGGATCAAGATTTGGCTGAACAGCTGACGCCAAAACCGGATTAGAATAATAACTATTTGAAGTTAATGGTGTATCCTGTTTAGTTAACGAAAGAGTACTATTTACACCAAATCTCAATTTCTCTGAATATTCATGACTAACATTGACCTTATTAGATAAACGATTCAGACCTGATGCTTCTAACATACCTTCTTGGTTAAAAATAGCAGCAGAAACATAAAATTTTGTCTTAGAATTACCACCATTTGCCGAAAAGTCTACGCTATAAGTAGGAGCATCGTCTTTATATGCTGCCTTCATCCAATCAAAATCATACGAATTTCCATTTGCATCTACTGGAAAAGTATCATAAACATCTGCAATAGCTTCATTCTTATCTGCATACCCTCCAGCATTATATAAAGCATCAGATAGAAAATCAACATATTGATCTTTATTCATGACTTTAAATTTCTTAGTTGCACGGCTAGACCATCCATAACTTGAAGACAAATTGAATTTGGTTTTACCTTCTGAACCCTGTTTTGTTGTGACCAACACCACACCATTAGCCGCACGGGCTCCATATATAGATGTAGCTGATGCATCCTTTAAAACTGTAACATTTGCTATATCATTCGGATTAATTCCCGCAAGTGGATTTGAGTTATCAGAATAATCAACTTCTCCTGTCGCAGTCAATTGTCCATAATTACCAGAGGCAACCGGAACACCATCAATAATCCACAATGGCTCTGTACCAGCATTAATAGACCCAAGACCACGGATAACAATACGTTGACCAGCTCCGGGTTGTCCTGAAGAGGCTTGAGTCAATAGTCCGGGAGCATTTCCTTGTAATGCCTTATCCATCGAACTAACAGTTACCTCAGTTATGGATTTATTGGATATCGTAGTTGCTGACCCTGTAAAAGTAGCTTTCTTAGTATTACCATATCCTGTTACAACTACCTCTTCTAATGCAGTTTCGTCATTCTTCAGGGTAATCTTCATATTCTGAGAAACTTTAGCTTCAACAGAAGTCATCCCAACTAAAGAAAATACTAATGTATTCTTTCCTTCAGGAACATTAATAGAAAAAGTACCATCTACTTCAGTTATCGTACCAACAGTAGTCCCTTTAACAACGACCGAAGCACCAACAACAGGTTCACCTATATCATCAATAACGACACCGGTAACACGAGTTGTTTGTGCTGTAATGAATCCTATACTTAAAAATAAGCAGGATAAAATTAACATCACTCTTTTCTTCATACAAACACTACTTTAATTATAAATTAAAACTTCAACCTGACACTATCATTTTAACACTTTGATACCATATTTTGATTTTTAGCATCAGTTTGTTTTTTGACATGCAAATTTAGGCAATTTTCACGAAAAAACAAACCTTAGATTAAATTATATAAAATTTGACATTATGAAAGTGAAAATAAGAAAAAATGGAAAATACAAAGGGTAATTCAGACACGAATATGTTAATTACATAACACATTGAAAGACAAATATACTTATCAAGGAAGCTCACTCTTGAAAAACAACTTACACTTTTTTGAGAAGATAGTAGTTTTAACACTTTTTTTCCAGCATTTTCCAAAAAACAAGAAAGAGCAATACAAATTGCTCTTTACTTTACTTTAAGATTATAATAAATACGCTAACATTACGAATAGAAATCAAAAAAGCTCAATTTAGAGCAAACTTCCAATCTGAAAGACAATAAAAGAGATAAACCAAGCTAACATTGTTGTATAAATGATACTAAAAACGCCCCACTTCCATGACCCAGCCTCTTCTTTTATTGCAACTATAGTAGCAACACATGGAAAGTAAATTAACACAAAAAGCAACAAACTGACAACAACCAACGGTGTAAAAGTAGGAGAACCATCTGCTTTAGTTTCACTTGTCAACCGGGCCTCCAAGGATTCCTGATTTTCCGATTCACCTGTATATAAGACACCCAGTGTACTTACTACAACTTCTTTCGCGGCCATACCAGACAATAAACTCACACTTATCTTCCAGTCGAAACCAAGAGGTTTCATTACCGGCTCGATAGCCTTTCCGATACGCCCTATATATGATTCTTCCTGATGCTCAATATTATGCTGATCCATCAGTTCCTCAAGTTGCGCCCCCTTTTCTACCTCAGCCAGACTATCCTGTTGCTCAATCTGAGTCATTAATTGGTTATATCTATCTTCGCGCTCTTTATCCAGAGGGAAATACCCCAAGAACCAAATAATAATAGATGCAATAAGAATAACCCCTCCCATTTTTCTCAAATATTGCTGGGATTTATCCCACATATGTATCGCAACTGATTTTGCGGTAGGCATACGATAAGGAGGTAATTCCATTACAAAAGGCATATCCTCTTTAGGAAAAAGAAATCGCTTAAACAGCCTGGCAGAAACAACTGCAAGCAATATACCCGTAAAATATAATCCGAATAAGACAAAACTGGCATATGACTTAAAGAAGACCCCCACAAACAACAGATAAACCGGTAATCGGGCACTACAAGACATAAAAGGATTGATCAGCATAGTTATCATTCTGCTATTACGGCTCTCGATAGTACGAGTTGACAATATGGCAGGTACATTACAACCAAAACCCATTACAAGTGGGATAAAAGATTTTCCATGCAACCCCATCTTATGCATAACCTTATCCATTATAAAAGCTGCACGTGCCATATAGCCGGAATCTTCCATAAATGAAATAAAAGCATATAATATCAATATATTGGGAAGAAAAACAATAACGCCCCCTACCCCGCCAATGATGCCATCAACAATAAGATCCTTGAGCATTCCATCAGCCATAGTAGTACGGATAAAATCGCCCAATACACCTACACCGCTTTCTATCCACTCCATAGGGTATCCACCAAGCCTGAAGGTACATTCAAACATAACCCACATAAAGAAGAAAAAGATAGGAAAACCAAGATACTTATTTGTCACCACAGCATCTATCATACGGGTAGTATCCGATTCTACTAGCTTCTCTTTTAAGGTTTGCTTCAGCCCCCCGGCCACAAAGCCATAACGCGCATTGGTTAATGCAGACTCTGTATCTTCTTTTAGTGTGTCCTCAATATATTTTATTTCCGCATCCCTTAAAGTAAATATATCCTTCGCATTTGACAATCCGCTTACATATGCATCGATATCTTTATCTTTTTCCAGTAATTTGACAGAAATATAACGGCGGGGAAAGACTAATCCGGCTCCCATTTGCTTTTCAAGCAATATGTTCAGTTTGCTTATAGAATTCTCTACTGTATTACCATAATATATATGAACTCTGCGAACGACAGGTTCTTTCTCTTCATATACACGGATCACCGCATCAAATAGATCACCTATACCAACCCCTGATTTTGCAACAGTAGGAACAATAGGAATGCCAATCATTTCAGAGAGACTCTGATAATCAAATTCACTGCCTGTATCCTGCAACTCATCATACATATTCAGTGCTATCACAGCAGGCACCTCCATATCTATAAGCTCCGTGGTCAGATATAGATTACGTTCCAGATTGGATGCTGCTACAATATTTATTATAACATCCGGCTGATCCTCTACAATATGCCTTCTTACAAAAAGCTCCTCGGGGGTATATGCTGATAATGAATAGGTACCAGGAAGATCGACTATATGGAATGTGTATCCACCATGCTTAAACTTACCCTCTTTTGAATCAACTGTGACGCCGCCATAATTCCCCACATGCTCATGAGCACCTGAAGCGATATTAAATAAAGACGTCTTACCAGCATTAGGATTTCCCACTAACGCAACCGTAATTTTTTTCTTCCCCTCCAAATGTGATGCCCTATGCGAAGGAATAAAAGCATCTTCTGAATACCGGTCAGAATCAACAGTAACCGGATCCTGAGAGGAAAATTCCCCTTTTACTTTAGGTGTATCGGAATAAACAACCTCGATTAGTCTCGCCTCACTACGACGCAGTGAAACTTCATAATCCATTATTTTATACTTAATCGGGTCCTTCAGAGGTGCATTAAGAATAACCTTTATTGTTTTACCTTTGATAAAACCCATTTCCAGAATACGTTTTCGAAAGGCACCACTACCGTAAACACGTACAATCACACCTTTTTCACCCGTCTTCAAATCAGACAAAAGCATAGCCAAATCTTTCTTTAATTTAGAAGTGCAAAGATGCGTATTTTTTATCTAAAAGAAGATATAAATTTCAGCCTATTTAGAATGAATATAAAAAAGAATTCCTTTTGTAGCTATATACCAAACAAATACAAAAATACTATTAAGAAAGAATAATATAATTTCAGATATCTAAAGTATATTTAAGAAACCATGCATAATACCAGTTGATTAGTGAGTCTAACCATATATATTCGGCTTGGCAAGTAAGAGATTAAATAACCAACGCGTTAGAGAAGTGTTTTTTCAATGACAACCCAAGTATCCACTTTCACAAGCAAATAAATGAGGTAAAACACTTGTTAGTTTAAAGATAAGAGTCATTGCAGGATAATAAATGCCCAATAAATCCTTTAGTCACTCCTCTATTGCATTGGTATATTCTATATTTTATTTTTGAAAGTTTCAGACAAGTAGAACCAGAAGTTATTTGGTCTTCGTTTTCCAATTATTTTATATCTTATATTTTTAATGGTTTTTAATTTGGGCTCCTTAAAGTATATAGGTAATAAAAAATAATGTATAGTTCTTCTTTACTTTGATGTAAATATCTGATACTTTTGTTATTCTAATATTTTATTCAGTTTGCAAAGGACCTTTCAAGTCTTCTTTTATGTATTGTCACTACAAAAATAGAATTTAATTTTATATTTAACAAAAATTCTATGTCAATTTTACAAAAAAATGAGAATAAAACTTTTTAAGCAAATTCATTATCTTTGCACCCAATAAAAAATAATAGTGTGATCTATCCTGAAAATTTTGAATATAAAATAGGATTTGACAAAATTCGTCAAATACTTGCATCCAAATGCTTAAGTCCATTAGGAGAAGAAAGGGTCGAGGAAATGCTTTTTTCTTCTGACTACATACATATAACAGATGCATTATCACAAACAGAGGAATTTATCCGGATTATACAAGAAGAGGATAACTTCCCTACCAATTACTTTTTGGATGTCCGTCCATCGTTACGTAATATACGGATAGAAGGTACATGGATAGATGAAATAGCCCTGTTTGACCTACGCCGTTCGCTACAAACAATACGTGATATCGTTTCCTTTCTAAAGAAAGAAGACGAAGAAAACACAGCTTACCCTTATTTATATGCTTTAGCAGGCGAAGTTATTGTCTTTCCACAGCTAATCAGCAGGATAGATAACATTCTAGATAAGTTTGGACGTATAAAGGATAATGCTTCATCCGAACTGAATCGCATACGAAAAGATATTGCACATGTAGCGGGTGGTATTTCTCGAAGCTTAAATGCAATTCTCCGATCAGCTCAAAGTGAGGGCCTTGTAGAAAAAGACGTAACCCCAACAATGCGTGACGGACGTCTGGTGATACCTGTTGCCCCTGCATTCAAACGAAAAATAAAGGGAATCGTACATGATGAGTCTGCTTCCGGAAAAACCGTGTTTATAGAACCTGCCGAGGTGGTGGAAGCTAATAATCGCATAAGAGAGCTGGAAAGTGAAGAACGTCGCGAGATAGTAAAAATACTAATCGCATTCACGGATATTCTACGCCCGCTTGTTCCCGAGATCTTGCAATCCTATGAATTTCTGGCTATGATAGATTTCATCAGAGCCAAAGCTACTTTTGCTATCGATATTGATGCCATCAAACCACCAATGGAAAACAAACAGATTATCAGGTGGTATAGGGCTAAGCATCCTTTATTGTTCATATCTCACAGGAAACAAAATAAAAATATCGTCCCTCTTGATATAGAGCTTGAAGAGGACAAGCGACTACTTATTATTTCAGGACCCAATGCCGGAGGAAAGTCCGTATGTTTGAAAACCGTAGGACTTTTGCAATATATGGTTCAATGCGGAGTTCCTATTCCACTGGCCGAGAATTCTATTGTTGGAGTATTTGATAATATATTTATAGATATAGGTGATGAACAATCTATAGAAAACGACCTGAGTACATATAGCTCGCATCTGACCAACATGAAATATTTTGTCAGGAACTGTGATAAGAATACAATTTTGCTCATTGACGAATTCGGAGGTGGTACTGAACCTCAGATAGGGGGTGCTATTGCTGAATCATTACTTAAACGCTTTAATGAAAAAGAAGCATTCGGTGTAATAACAACACACTATCAGAATCTGAAGCATTACGCAAATGAGCACAAAGGCGTGGTAAACGGGGCTATGCTCTATGACCGCCATCTGATGCAACCGTTATTTACCCTTTCTATTGGCAATCCGGGAAGTTCGTTTGCTATAGAAATTGCGCGAAAGATTGGCCTTCCAGAAGATGTTATTGCAGATGCTTCTGAAATTGTTGGTAGTGACTATATCAATATGGACAAGTATTTGCAAGATATAGTCCGTGACAAACGTTATTGGGAAACCAAACGACAAAGTGTTCGCCAAAAAGAAAAACGGCTTGAAGAAATTACAGAAACTTACGAAACCGACTTGCTTGCTGTAGATAAACAGCGCAAAGAAATACTCCGTCAGGCAAAAACTGAAGCAGAACGCATATTATCAGAAGCTAATGCGAAGATAGAAAATACAATACGTACAATAAGGGAATCTCAAGCTGAAAAGGAGAAAACCAAAGAAGCGCGGCAATCGCTTAATGATTTTAAATCGACACTAGGAAACGATGATAATTTTACGGATGATAAGATCGCCCGTAAAATTCAAAAAATAAAAGACAAAGAAAAAACAAAGAAACAAAAGGACAAACAGCCTAAAGAGCAAAGACAGCAACCGATATCTGTTGGAGATAATGTGCGCATTAAAGGGCAGACATCTATAGGACAAGTACTGGATATAAAAAAAGATAGTGCTATTGTTGCTTTCGGTATGATAAAATCGACTGCGAAGCTCGATACGCTGGAATATGTAAGCAAAAATCAGGTTAAACGGGATACAAAAAGCACATTAATGAGTGCCGCTGCCACTGATGATGTACGAGAAAAAAAGCTTAACTTCAAGCAAGATATCGATGTGAGAGGTATGAGAGGCGACGAAGCGCTACAAGCTGTGATGTATTTTATCGATGATGCTGTATTAGTAGGTATGTCCCGTGTCCGTATCCTTCATGGAACGGGCACAGGAGCATTAAGACAAATCATCAGGGATTATCTGCATAGTGCTCCGGGAGTCCGTAATTATCAGGATGAGCATGTACAGTTTGGAGGAACAGGGATCACTGTTGTTGATTTAGATTAACATAAATGATATTTCATAATATAGTTTAAAATAACAAATATAAAACCATATTGGCACTATTATTGACATAACTATCTAAGAAACAATTAAATTTAAGAAATAAGAATGACAAAAACTGCAATTATAATAGGTAGTACAGGACTAACCGGTTCCCATTTATTAAAGACATTACTTTCGAGCGATGTATATGATAAGGTAATCAGCTTTGTACGCCGGCAAACAAAAATATCTCATCCAAAACTGATTCAGCATGTTGTCGATTTTGACAATGTCGAATCATATCAGGACTATGTGGAAGGGAATGATATGTTCTGTTGTCTTGGCACCACTATCAAACAAGCCGGAAGTCAGGAAGCTTTTGAAAAAGTAGACCTGACCTATCCTGTCGAATTTGCTAAGACAGGAGCTAAAAACGGAGTAAAACAATTTTCGATAATCTCCTCTATCGGGGCCAATCCCGAATCCAGCAATTTCTATTTGCGCACTAAAGGAAAATGTGAAGAGCAATTGAGAAAACTGCCATTTCAGTCTATCTCCATATTTCGTCCATCTCTATTGATCGGAAACAGGAAAGAATTCCGTCTGGGTGAAAAGCTGGGAGAATATGCAATGAAAATTTTCTCTGTATTCATGGTTGGAAAACTAAGAAAATATCGTCCGGTAAAATCTAAGAAAGTAGCCAATGCAATGTTTAATATAGCACAACAGGGTACAGTAGGTTATCATGTATATGAATCGGATGAAATAGCAAGTATGTAAAACTATTACTTTATGTTTATTGTTTTATCTATAACAAATACTACGATAGAAAAGGTTACAATACAGAAACGGTAAAAAGCTGTTACCTTTGTCACTTTTTAACAAAATACAAATAATGAAGAAAGTCATAATACTTCTACTATTCTTTCCCTTCTTTCAAAATACTTTTTCACAAAATGTATTATTGAACAAGGAGGATATAATCGGACGCTGGGTGGAAGTAAAAGAAATAAATAACCAGATAGAGGATATAGAGTTTCCATATACATATATCTTTCGCGACAATGATACTTTCCATTTGGGTGAAGCATCAGATGGTGTTATTTTATTCAATGTAGCAGGTAAATATACAATACACGAAGATGTTATAAGCATTATCTATCTTGACTTCCTAAAAGGCAATGCGCACAATAGAAAAGCGAAGCAAATATCTCTAAAAGTGCTATCTATCAACAGCAACCTGATGACTGCAATGGTCACAGATTATGATTATAGTTATAAACTACTGTTGAAAAAACAAGACTTAACGCAATAAAACTTAATTGACAGGCAATAATAACCATATTGATTCGTTATAAACACAGAATGATGCAAAACAGTATGTTACAGCACAGTATCTAGTTAAAAAACAAATAGTATCTTATTCTTTTATATATTTATCGTATCTTTGCAATACATAAACCAATACACAACGGTTCATTCAAAATGAAAAAATACTTATATCTTATCTTTCTTGCCCTTACCTTATTAGGCTTCAGTAGTTGCAATAGTGACAGCCCGGATGAAAAAGAAATTCCTCCTAAACCTATTGAAAATCCAAAGGAAGATGATCTTCTTGGTACTTGGGAGGTATACTATTCAGCCAAACAGGTATCTTCAGGAGGTACCAATTTACCGGTTTTCCGCAGACCAGACTATGATGGCTTTATAAATAAGTTTTATAAAGGATCGGACGGTTCTTACATCTTTGAAAACTTAAATCTTGTAGATCAGGTTATTGATAAAGGTACATACAAGATAGATGGCCAATCTATTATAATGGATGTGACCATGCATAATGGACGGGATACTGCCTACCAGAATATTGAAACTATTGGGGTTTTCTTGGAAAAGAAAGAAACAATAAGTGTATTTAAATTCTTTACGATTGATAAATGGAATGTTAAGGATAACAGGGCTATGCGTAATCTTGAAAGAGCACCTAAAGTGCATCCTGATATAGAGAAGATAGATATGGATACCCGATTTAATGAAATGCTAGGAACATGGGAAATATATGATTATTTATTACTCAATAATGGTAAATATGAAGAGAAGCATTCCCAATTAGAATTGGATACCCTCAAAGGAAACTCATTTACATTTACCATCGATACCCAGGGAAAGAAAAGAGTTTCTCTTAAGCTAAAAGGTTGGGATGATGATGGAAATATGTTTTGGGATGAAACATCATATAGAAATCTGGAGGTAAAAATAGTTGATGATGTTATATACTATATTGCTCCTAATGAATATAATGAAAAAACCGAAAAATGGGGCCCTCAGGCGTTCTGGCTTTGGATAACAGAATGGCAAGATAGAAAAGATCCTGACAACGGACAAACCATAGATTCATTTATTGACTTAAATCAATTAAGAACGGATGCAAAACCGGAATTATATTACCAGGAGAAAAGATATTTCAAAAGAGTTAAATAAAAAGTGGAGCAATAGATTATTGCTCCATTCTTATATACTGCCATTTACTATCACGCCCTTGGGTAAATATAAGGGAGTCCTCAGTTAATGTATTTATTTCCAGTTTATTTTCAAATACCGAATCAACATACAGGGTTAATGAATAATTATGTATGGTAAACGTATAGTTTGAAGTCGTAAGCCCTACCATTTCCTGCGTACATTTATTCCCATCAAAAACAAGATAAGTAATTTGTTTATCGTAATCTATATGTATAGAATCATATGCTTTACGCTTCACATCCATAAGCCTCCACTTTCCTTGTATCATCTGCTGATTTAGCTCATCACTATTGAAACGCTTGCAGCTACTCGAACAGCAAATAAGGAGTATAAATGTCATATAACAAATTCTAAACATAATACTATTTTTGTTACAAAAAAACGAATTATTTTCCATTAATAAGAATTTACATTTCTGAAAAATAGAGAAAAAGAGTTATCCATATTCAAAATCATGCTATATTTGTCAAAATATTTTGGACTGGCGTTCATTGCCCAAACAACTATAAATAAAAATATATGAAGACATTAGGAAATATTATATGGGTAATTTTTGGTGGCTTTATGATTGCCCTTGAATATTTTATTGCCGGTTTTTTATTAATGCTCACAATCATTGGTATCCCATTTGGGTTACAAGCTTTCAAATTAGGAATATTAGCCCTTTGGCCTTTTGGAAGCAGTGTCAAGGAAATTGAAAATTCTTCAGGTTGCCTCAGCCTTATTATGAACATAATATGGATTATTATTGGAGGATTCTGGATAGCACTCACACATCTGTTTTGGGGAGTATTATTCTGTATAACGATTATCGGTATTCCGTTTGGAAAACAACATTTCAAACTAATACATCTGGCACTTGTTCCGTTTGGGAAGAAAATAGAATAATAAATACTTATAAATCGATAAATGCCTTATGAAATACTTTAAACTATTTACCCTGACCGTATTTGCCTTCTGCTTTACATCTCAGTTAGTAGGGCAAAGCCGGAATCCAAAACAGAGCAATAGCCTGACCATACAAAGTCAGTCTGAAAAGCTGAGAGTTGCTACAGGCTGGCAACAGGATCTCGTGGGTAACTGGATTTCAAATCAGAACGCTATATCTGATACAGAACTAAATGAATCAACACAATATACTGTTCCGCAAAACTTTAAATGGGTACAACTAATTTCCCTGAAAAACGGGGCACAAGATTTGTATGCGTTATTATATGAAACAACTGTATATATCTCGAATACACAGAATGAACGCCGGGTTTATTATTATCTGATGACTAGTAAATCGTATGCCAGTATAGCAGCAACTGTAGCAGCAAAAACAGGAGAAACACTCACGATCCACTCTTCATCGTATGGCTACATGTCTGATAATGATGGAATATACTCTGCAAGCAAATTATTGCAGTTAATGGGACAATCTATACTAGCAGGCGAAAGCTCACCTAAATATGATTTCAGCATAAACGCCCAACATGTAGATAACGAAGATGTGGTACGTTTTCTTCTACCAGAAAAATCAAGTGAAACAAGCAAAGCCTTAACGAGCAGCTATTTTGAAACAAAATGGGACGAATTTAATAAAATCTTATTACCGGCACCAAAGCAAATAATAAATGAAGAGTTTGACTTGGGAGACATAGCAGCAACTGTCGCAACAACGAATACAGAGCCATCACAACAGAATAGTAATAGTATAGCTCCCAGAACAGAGATTGAAGAATCCGACTTTGAACCCAGACCTTCAGTAGCAGCTGATACAATACAAGCAATGCCTGTACAAGACAATGAAAATATCACAATAAGAAAGAATAAAGAAAAAGCTACCATATCGGCTCCCATCGCTTCTTTTTCTGGAATCGAAGGATGGTATCTGAATAGTGAGAGCGAATGGGTCACAGATTCAAATTATTCTTACCGCTTTGAGACAGTAGGAAGATATGAAATGAGAAACTTCAGATATGATGAAAAAGATTATATATTGATTACCAGATTTGAGAAATATGCAGGTGAAACATTTTATCTTATATCTAAAGAAGATTATCTGACTGCATTTGCAGATCTCGAAAATTCATCTATAATCCGGTTTCCGCTTGCTGCACATGCAGACTTAAGTAATACACTGGATGATATGATAAGAATAAGTGAGCAGGCGATTGATACTCCTAAAAGAAAAGATGCTATAATCTTTAAAACAAACTATCTTGTTTTACAATACAAACTATCTTCATCTAAGAATCTTGCACGCTTTTTTGTCTTCCAGCAAGAATGTTCGAAATATGGTTCAGAAGCATCAAAAGAAAACTGTAATGCGAAAATATCCAGCAAAATAAAGTATGATGATGAACCCCTATTGGGATCTGACGTATTATTCAGCAAAATGTATTATGAAAGTACATATGACAGATTTATGGATTTCTTTCAAAAACCAATTACAATCAATACGAAATCCAATAGTGATGATGACGGATTAGCACCGAGATAATATAAAATAATAATGGCTGTATAAATACAGCCATTATTATTTTATATTATCAATCAAAAAGCCCCATACCTTCCTTATACGTCTTATATTTAAGTTGTGGTAATAACTCTGTTCGCATACGGCTGGTATCGCCATAATAAGATGTCATTCCTATTTTTACGAAATCAATAGTTAATGGACTCTGTGTACCGAATATAGCAGAGAATAATTCAAATCCCCGGGCTGCTGTCATTATCATCCATACAGGCATGCGCCAAGGTTTATGATTTCCTTTATATACGGTTATGTCATCCAAAAATTGCTGCAATGTCTGTATTCCCTCATCACCAATATGGTAGATGCCCTTTACATTAAGATTTAAAGAGGCGGCGATTGTTGCTTCTACAAAATCATCCTTTGAAATCAGATGAATATAAGTAGGCTTCTTCCATATACCCAGCAACCAATGACGCGCAAACCACTGTCCGGCATCTATCATCAGAATACCTTTGCCATAAACCATTCCCACACGTAACGAAACAGCTTCAAATCCATATTTTTCTCCATATTGGAATAATAACTTTTCCTCTTCAAGTCTTGTGCGTGCGTGCATCGATTCGGGGTTTCCCGTAAGTATTCCTGTAGCCGGGTTATCTGGAGTATTCTCACCTTCAACATGAGGAAAGCTGATAAGAATTACGCGCTTCACTTTTTGTTTTACAGCAACATCTAATAGATTTCTAAAATATTGCGTATTTGTGGTTGGTAAGAATTTCTCAGGATTAGCTTTAAACAATATACCTGCAAAATGCACAATTACATCAACATTCGTCAAAGCCTCATTTAGTGTTTCCTGTTTAGCCAGATCAACCCTAAAAACAGAAATACTTTCTTTACCCTTTAAATCTTCAGCTACATCTTTTTTATGAATCAATAAGTTTAAATTTACACTTAAATTCTTCATACCCTGAGCCAACAACCCGCCTAAGTTTCCTGCTGCTCCGGTAATAGCTACTCTTTTCATTTTGCAAATTTTGATTAGGGTGTAAATATATGAAATAATCTTAAACCATCATATTATGGAATATTATTGTCAAAAATCAAAATAAATATTGTCTTAAATTTAGTAATTTAGTAAAATCATTTACCACAACTAACGTTAAACCAGAATATCATGAAAGAATTAAAAATGTTTATCGATGGAAAGTTTGTACAAAACACATCCGGAAAATGGATCAATGTACTAAATCCGTCTACCGAAGAAGTAATCTCCAAAATGCCTGATGGTACTATTGACGATGCAAAAAAAGCAATAGATGCAGCAGAGAAAGCTCAGGATAAATGGGAAAAGACGCCTGCAGTAGAAAGAGCCGGTTACCTGATAAAAATTGCAGCAGGGATCCGTAAAAGAGAAAAAGAATTAACCGATATAATTGTTCGTGAAGGAGGTAAAACACAAGGTTTGGCTAATGTTGAAGTCCTGTTTACTGCCGATTATCTTGAATATATGGCTGGATGGGCACGCAGATACGAAGGTGAAATTATCCAAAGCGACCGCCCAAATGAAAATATCTTTCTATTTAAGAAACCAATCGGAGTTACAACCGGGATTCTGCCGTGGAATTTCCCTTTCTTCCTTATAGCACGTAAAGCTGCACCAGCTCTGGTAACCGGAAATACCATAGTAGTGAAACCAAGCCAGATAACACCTGAAAATGCTTATGTATTTGCACAGATTGTAGAAGAAGTTGGTGTGCCTGCCGGAGTGTTCAATCTGGTCATGGGGCGTGGTTCTGTTATAGGGCATGAACTGGCAGCTAACCCTAAGGTTGGAATGGTCAGCCTCACTGGTAGTGTGAGCGCAGGAATACAAACAATGGAAGCTGCGGCTACCAATGTAACAAAAGTATCGCTCGAACTGGGAGGTAAAGCTCCGGCTATTGTTATGGACGATGCAGATCTTGACTTAGCTGTAAAGTCTATTATAGCATCGCGTGTAATCAACACAGGGCAAGTCTGCAATTGTGCAGAGCGTGTATATGTTCACAAAAAGGTAAAAGAAGCTTTTCTTGAGAAATTAATTGCAGGAATGAAAGCTGTGAAAGTAGGAAATCCATCCGAAATCACAGATCTGGATATGGGACCTCTTGTAGAAGCAAATGCCTTGAAATCAGTAAGTGAAAAAGTAGAGAAAGCGATAAAACAAGGGGCAAAACTGGCCTTGGGAGGAAATCGCATTGGAGACAAGGGCTATTTCTTTGAACCGACTATACTTACAGATGCTACTCAAAAAATGGACATCATACAGGAAGAAACATTTGGGCCTGTATTACCTATTGTAGATTTTACGGATATAAACGATGCTATTACATGGGCTAATGATTGTGAATATGGTTTAACATCGTCTGTCTATACTCAGAATCTGGATACAGCCTTTAAACTGGTTAGAGCTCTCAAATTTGGCGAAACCTACATCAACCGGGAAAACTTTGAGGCTATGCAGGGATTCCATGCCGGATGGCGTAAATCGGGTATTGGTGGTGCAGATGGAAAACACGGACTTGAAGAATATCTCCAAACACATGTCGTATATCTGGAAACAAAAGGCTAATTAAAATAAGATTAAAAACTCAAAGCAAATTAGCTTTGAGTTTTTTACTTAACTTTATCAATATGAAAGTCGGATTATTTATTCCTTGTTATGTAAATACAATCTATCCTGAAGTTGGAATTGCTTCATACAAATTACTAAATTATCTGGGTGTAGAAGTCGATTATCCTCTGGGGCAGACTTGTTGTGGTCAACCGATGGCCAATGCAGGTTTTGAAGAAAAGGCAATTCCTTTGGCAAAGCAATTCGAGAAATTATTTGGGCAGTATGAGTATATAGTTGCTCCTTCGGCCAGTTGTGCAGTATTTGTAAAGGAAAATTATCCCCGCCTGATGAAAAAGGATGGACACTTATGCCAGGCCAGTGAGAAAATATATGATTTATGCGAATTCATACATGATATACTGAAGGTGGATAAGCTGCCGGGGAAATTTCATCATAAAGTCAGTATTCATAATAGCTGTCATGGTGTTCGAGAATTACATCTGTCATCAGCCAGCGAACTGAATATCCCCCGCTATTCTAAAATTAAAGACTTACTGTCTTTAGTGGAAGGTATAGAAGTACTGGAACCTAAGAAAGTTGATGAGTGCTGTGGCTTCGGAGGTATGTTTTCCATTGAGGAGCCTGAAGTATCGGTTTGTATGGGACAGGATAAGGTGAATAATCATATTGCTACCGGAGCGGAATATATTACCGGGGCAGACAGCTCATGCCTGATGCATATGCAGGGAATTGTCAACAGGGAAAACCTACCTGTTAAGTTTATTCATGTAATACAAATCTTAGCTGCAGGAATATGAGTACAAAACATGCAGAAGCAGCAAAACGCTTCATCGGAAATAAAGAACAGGAAAACTGGCATAATGAGACTCTCTGGATGGTGCGGGAGAAGAGAGACCGGATGGCTATGCTAATACCCGAATGGGAAGAATTACGGGAACTCGCCGCCAAAGTGAAAATGCATACCATCACCCATCTTGATAAGTATTTGGAGCAATTTGCACAAAATGCAGAAGCAAACGGAGTAGTAATACATTGGGCTAAAGATGAAAAAGAACATAACGAAATAGTGTATCAAATACTGGCTGATCGTAATGCAAAAAAGCTGGTGAAAAGCAAATCGATGCTCACCGAGGAATGTCATTTAAATCCTTACCTGATAGAAAGAGGAATAGATGTTGTGGAAAGCGATCTGGGTGAACGAATACTACAGTTGATGAACGAGCCTCCAAGCCAT
This sequence comes from Prevotella sp., assembly GCA_031285625.1. Classification (GTDB taxonomy): domain Bacteria; phylum Bacteroidota; class Bacteroidia; order Bacteroidales; family Dysgonomonadaceae; genus Dysgonomonas. The sequence goes on along the minus strand of JAITVV010000080.1, from coordinate 94,597 downwards.
ATTGTAATGCCGGCAATCCACCTCAAGAGGCAGGAAGTAGGTAAATTATTCGAAGAAAAGCTTCAAACCGAAAAAGACAACAGCGACCCTACCTATCTCACCCGTGCAGCCCGGCAACATCTGAGAAATGAATTCTTAACTGCTGATGCGGCTATGACAGGAGCCAATTTCGGTGTAGCAGAAACAGGCGATATCGTTGTATGTACCAATGAGGGGAACGCTGACATGGGAACTTCACTCCCTAAAGTACATATTGTATCCATGGGATTGGAGAAAGTAATACCCAACCACAAAGCACTCAGTATATACACCAGGCTACTGGCACGCTCTGCTACAGGACAGCCTGTAACTACATACACCTCACATTTTCGTAAACCACGCAAAGGCTGCGAAATGCATATTATACTTGTTGATAATGGCAGAAGCGAGATACTGGGAAATAAAGAACATATTCAGACATTAAAGTGTATCCGTTGTGGAGCCTGCATGAATACCTGCCCTGTATATCGCCGAAGCGGAGGATATTCATATACCTACTTTATACCCGGACCGATAGGGATCAATCTTGGGATGCTCAAGTCTCCACAGGAATATGCCGATAATGTATCAGCTTGTTCACTATGCTATTCATGTAACAATGTATGCCCAGTAAAGATAGATTTAGCCGATCAGATATATAGGTGGCGGCAAGATCTTGACTCGTTGCACAAGGCAGACAAAATGAAAAAATTGATGTCAACAGGCATGAAATTTATATTTACTCATCCGGGATTATATAACACTAGTCTGAAATTTGCTCCTGTAATAAATCATTTACCCCGCTTTATGTTATACAATGGATTAAACGATTGGGGAAAAGGAAGGGAATTGCCTCGATTCTCAAAAGAAACATTCACGGAAATGTGGAAAAAGGAGAAAATACAGAATAAACAAAGTTAAGTATGAGTAATAAGAAAGACATATTAGAGAATATAAGGCGCCATATCAATACGCAATATGAAATGCCGGATATTGATATTCAGGGAATCCAATATGCAGATAAGACAGCACAATTTATTGAGATCAGCAAATCGGTTGGAGGAGATGCGATTATCCATGATGGGAAAGATGATATAAATGAATTGATCAGAGCCCTATATCCGGAAGCTAAGACAATAGCTTCCAATCTGCCTGACATCAGCCTGACAGCAATCAATCCGGATGATGTGCAGTCACCCCATGATTTAAATGGTATTGATTTGGCCATAATAGAGGGAGAACTGGGTGTTGCAGAAAATGGCTGTGTATGGATACCGCAGAATGTGAAAGAAAAAGTCATTTACTTTATCGCAGAATACCTTATTATCATTCTGGATAGAAATGATATAGTCAACAATATGCATGAGGCATATAACCAGCTTAAATTTAATGATTACGGTTTTGGAGTATTTATTTCCGGTCCCTCTAAAACAGCTGATATTGAGCAGGCTCTCGTTGTAGGAGCCCACGGTGCTAAAGGGGTAACTGTTATATTGAAATAAGTATCACCCTATTGTTTTTTCATTACCGTTTGAAAACTGTATATTTGTATCAAATAAGAAGATTATGATACTGAATATCCAAAACGAGACTTCAACGCTCAGAACTGTAGTCTTAGGGCAGCCTTATTCTTTAGGCAAAGTGCCCACCCTAGATGAGTCATATGATGCGAAATCATACGAGACCATACAAAACGGAACCTATCCGAAAGAAGAAGACATAGCTGCTGAAATGACAGCTTTTGAACAAGTTCTTGTTAAATACGGAGTAGAAGTACTCCGCCCGCTTATATTACCCAATTGCAATCAGGTATATGCCCGTGATGTAGCATTTGTTATAGATGATATGATAATCACATCCAACATTATCCCTGACCGGGCTGACGAGCAAGAGGCGTATGCCCCTATATATAGCGAGATTGCATTCAACAAGATATACAATCTGCCCGAAAAGGCCCATGTAGAAGGTGGTGATGTAGTGCTATACGGAGACACTGTTTTTGTAGGGACGTATACAGAAAGAGACTATCCTGAATTCAAAACAGCACGTACAAATGCCTATGCTTTTGCATTTCTAAAGGAGTTATTCCCTAATAAAGTATTTGTTCCACTGGAACTGGAAAAGAGTGATACAGATCCACGCAAAGGGATTCTGCATCTCGACTGTACTTTCATGCCTGTCGGTAAAGGAAAAGCCATCATTTACAAGAGAGGATTCAAGCATGAAGAAGATTATAATTTTGTAGTAGACTTTTTCGGAAAGGAAAATATTTTTGATATTACACAAGAAGAAATGTACTATATGAATACCAATGTCTTTTCTATATCTCCTTCGGTAGTGGTAAGTGAGCAGAACTTTAAGAGACTCAATCGCCATATGGCTGATCAATGGGGGTTGACCGTAGAAACAGTCCCATATTACGAAATATCAAAGATGGGGGGATTACTCAGATGTTCTACTCTGCCATTGATAAGAGAGTGAAAACATAAAAAGAAAAGGATTATCTGTATCAGATAATCCTTTTTTATAGTAATTTATTACTTTGTCAATTTATGCATTAGCTTTCGCCTTTGCTTCTATTTCAGACAGTTCACTAGCTAACTTTCCGGCTACATCACCAGTTACCTGATTAATTTTCTGCTTACCTTTTCTTACTTCCTGTCTTGCTTTTACCCCAGCACGTAATGCTTTACTCCTACCTACAGTAAGACCATAATCTAATTCAGATTTTGCCTTATCAGTAACATTATTCACTCTGGAACGCAATTCTTCCCTTGTTTCCTCATCTGATAGTTTCAATGCTGCATATACACCTAGTGCACCAACAGCCAATCCTAATATAAATCCTTTCATAATGTGCTGTATTTTATGAGTTATACATTTTCGTTTTAACAAATATAGCTTATTTATTAAAATAACAATCAAGTTAAGTCAATTGTTTATCCATAAATAACGTGTATAACGTTTTTTTAATATCGTTAAATACCTGAGAAAACAGTAATTCAACTTTTTTTAATATCTTCACATCGTCTTACAGACAGAGATATCATACTTAAACATATAATAATGAAACGACTGTTTTTTTGCTTTTCATTTGTAATCGTACTTATGGCTTGTAGTACCCGTCCTACAATAGAAGGAAGATGGGCTATGGAGATGGATCATAATCAGGATACAGCCTTTGTTGTCAGAGGAGATACTATCGTTGCACCCGAACTAAGATTTGAACGGGATACGATGTATATGGAAGTACGTACAAACGGAGTAATAGCCAGGAGTGAGTGTATGGGTGTCTATTCTATCCAAGACAATCTGATCACTGTTACCGGCAGAATGGGAGAGCAACAAACACACCGGTTTATACTAAAAGATGATATCCTTACCGTAGTAGATAAAGACGATCCGAATAAAATTATAATGCGCCTTATACGTATAAAAGAAAAGGAGTAGTTCCCTACTCTTTTCTTATTCTATAACAAATCGGTTCTGATAATCGCAGACAAAAAAGAAAGTATAATCGCCTACCGTTTCACTGTCTACATTCAACCACCTTATATTTTTTTTGGAAGAAGTAGTTTTCATTATTAGCTTCCCTGCCGAATCATAGTCTTCTACAGATAAGACTCTGAATCTTTTGTTTGTACAGTCATACAGGCTATTATATATGCAGTAGCTAAAATCGCTCCACTTATCAGCCTTTTCAGCTTTACCCATTTTGGCATATTCATTCCTTATTTTATCCACATACGATTTACGGCCATCTACAGTAACATATATTCTCTTTTCACGGGCATATGCTACGGCTCCTTCCTGACGAATACTTGTAGTATCTGTAAAGATTTCAACATCTTCGGTAACAGCTATATTATGCCATCCTTCCGTTTTTGAGACTGTTTTGGGTACCGACTGGCAACCTGAAAATAATAAAATGAGACTTATTAAAAATAAAATAAACTTCATATCATATAAGTTTTTTCTTTCTGTAAAACAGAAAATCATTTCACAGATCATTTCTAAACAAAGATAAATCATTCAAAAGTTTTCAACAGCATATTTTATTATTAAAATTATTTGAGAATATTATTATCTTTGCTTCTTAAGAAAGGAAAGAATTATTGAATGAAATATATATCTATATTTTGCGGTTCATCTTCCGGTAATGATACCGTATATGCAGAACAAGCTACACTATTGGGAAAAACAATTGCACAACGTGGTTATGGGATTGTATATGGGGGAGCTCATGTAGGACTTATGGGATATGTTGCCAACGGAGCGCTTAATGCCGGAGGAGAAGTGATAGGTATAATTCCTGAGTTTCTGAAAAGTAAGGAACTGGAACATACCAGACTCACCAAAATACATATAGTGGAAACTATGCACGAAAGAAAAGCATTGATGAACGACCTAAGTGACGGAATCATCGCTCTTCCTGGCGGGTATGGTACATTGGACGAGTTATTTGAAATGCTTACCTGGGCGCAATTAGCTTTGCATAAGAAACCGGTAGCTATATTAAATACCAATGGGTATTACAATCCATTGATAACAATGTCGCAAACAATGATTAAAAATGGTTTTCTCAAAGAGGAATATCAGGATCTATTGTTAGTAGACGATAAAATAGATTGTTTATTAAACAAGATGGAGAAATATGCTCCACCTGTAAATGATAAATGGTTTGTAGTGAATTAAAATTGGACTAAAGATAAAAACAAACAAACAAAACGAGCTATGAGAAAGTATTTATTCATCGTATTAGCGATGTTGAGCGTTACAACAGTTATGAATGCTCAGAATGTAGTAAAACGTGTGGTAGAGAACACAAATAAAGGAGATTCAAAAAAGCATTATAATTATTTACTTTTAGATGCGGTTAATTATAGTGATGCAGTATACTCCGAATATGAGAAAAAAGTACAGGATGTATGGGATAAAAAGATAAGCGCAGACCTACGTAAAGGAAAAACAGAGGCTTTTAAAGAAATTGACAAGTACCTCGATATAGTAAAAACAACTCCTATCTACAAAGGGGGAGAAGAATATCAACTGGCCGTTCTGACTTATATCAATTCGGTAAAAGCAAAGGTCGAAGCTTTGGAAAATCTGGGGATACTTGGAGATGATCCTAATGCAGATGCAATAGAATACAATAATGCATCTATTAAATTTACTGATGTCTCTAATCAAACGATAGATTTGAGAAATATAGTAAGAGATAAAAAAAGTACATACGAAAAAACATTTTATATAGAATAATTATGGCGTTGAGTATAGGAGATAAAATACCTGATATACTGGGAACAGATCAGGATGGAAAAGAAGTAAAAGCTGCAGATTATGCAGGTACTAAGCTTGTACTTTATTTTTATCCTAAAGACAGCACACCGGGATGTACAGCAGAGGCTTGCAGTTTCAGGGATAATTTCTCTCAACTTAGAAAAGCAGGGTATCAGATATTAGGTGTCAGTGTAGACAGTGAGAAATCTCATCAAAAGTTTATCGAAAAGCAACAGTTGCCATTCCCTTTGATAGCAGACACAGACAAAAAACTGGTTGAGCAATTTGGTGTATGGGGAGAAAAAACTCTTGCCGGACGTAAATATATGGGTACATTCCGCACAACTTTCCTCATTGATGAAAAGGGAGTAATAGAAAAAATAATCACTCCAAAAGAAATAAAGACAAAAGAGCACGCGCAACAGATATTGGATCTATAATAAGTTTACTTACATATAATTACAAGAAAATAATGGCAGAAGAAAAAGAAAAGAAAGCAGCACCAAATACAGAGAAACTAAAAGCTCTGCATGCTGCAATGGACAAAATTGAAAAGAGTTACGGTAAAGGCTCGATAATGAAAATGGGCGACGAAAAAGTCGATGAGGTAGCCGTTATTTCTACAGGTTCAATAGCATTAAATGCTGCTCTTGGCGTAGGTGGATACCCACGTGGCAGAGTAGTGGAAATATATGGCCCTGAGTCTTCAGGTAAAACTACTTTAGCGATACATGCTATCGCCGAAGCTCAAAAAGCAGGTGGTATAGCTGCATTTATCGATGCTGAGCATGCTTTCGATCGCTTTTATGCAGAGAAATTGGGTGTAGATGTTGAAAATCTTTATATATCACAACCTGATAGCGGAGAACAAGCTCTGGAAATTGCGGAACAGCTTATCCGCTCGTCAGCAATAGATATTATTGTTATAGACTCGGTTGCAGCTCTTACGCCAAAAGCCGAACTGGAAGGTGAGATGGGTGATTCTAAAATGGGATTACAAGCACGCTTGATGTCTCAGGCATTACGTAAACTTACTGCAGCAATCAATAAGACAAGTACAACATGTATTTTTATCAACCAGTTGCGTGATAAGATCGGGGTTATGTTCGGTTCACCGGAAACAACAACCGGAGGTAATGCCCTGAAGTATTATTCATCTGTACGTCTTGATATACGCCGTATAGGACAGTTAAAAGACGGGGACGAAGTAAAAGGTAGCCAGACCCGTGTAAAAGTGGCAAAAAACAAGGTGGCTCCTCCGTTCCGTAAAGCCGAATTTGACATCATGTATGGTGAAGGCATTTCCCGTTCAGGAGAAATCATTGATTTAGGATCGGAACTGGGTATTATCAAGAAAAGTGGTTCGTGGTACAGCTACAACGATACTAAATTAGCGCAAGGCCGTGAATCGGCAAAAGAGGTAATAAAAGATAATCCCGAACTGGCTGATGAACTGGAAGTGCTTATATTCAATGCATTGAAGGAAAAGAAAAACTAAAGTATTTAATATACATAAAATTATCTTATATAAAGCAAGGATTGATTTGATTCCTTGCTTTATTATTTTCTGTATTTCTCGAAAAAGGATGATAATACAAAAAGTTACATGCAAAAATAGCTTGAAAGCTGTTACCTTTGTCACCTTTTCACAATACAAAACTGGCATACAACAACTTAAATAAATGGGATAATTATTACCTCTCGGCTTTGTTACTTTTTGGAGATATACTACATCCTGATTACGTTTCCATGTCATAAAAGCAATATTCTACAAGGAAATGAGTTATATTTGTAGACTGTAATAACTTAGATGTAAAAAGTCTTGAAAAGATATATATCCTATACACTGGGAATTCTCACACTACTATTATCTGTATGGTCTTGCAAACAGGTCAAGTTGGAAGATGCAGACCGGAAATTTGCACAAGGCGAGTACTTTGTAGCAGCTGATATGTATCGAAAGATATATCGTCAAACCCCTGCTAAGAAAAGGGAATTCCGGGGAGAGATTGCTCACAGGATGGCCGAAAGTTATCGCCTTATCAACAACCCTTTACGGGCGAATGCTGCTTATGCAAACGCTGTTCGCTATAAGGTAAATGATAGCACCATCAACCTGCAATATGCCAGATCGTTACAAAAAGCAGGAGATTACAAACAGGCCATCAAATATTATACTGATTTCCTTAAACTGTACCCAAATAATAAGTTTGCTCTTAATGGACTGGAAGGTTCTAAGATAGCTCCCGAATGGAAAGCAAATCCAACTCTTCACACCGTAAAGAGGATGGAATTGCTAAATTCGAGAAGAGGAGAATTTAGCCCGATGTTACTTCCTCCGGACTACGACCAACTATATTTTACATCAAACAGGGATGAAGTGATCGGAGATACAATAAGCAACATTACGGGGTCCAAACTCAACGACGTATTTATGGCGCGAAAGGATGAAAGTGGTAACTGGATGAAGCCGGAACATCTTGAATCAGCAATAAACACCTCTTCCGATGAAGGTACTACATCTTTTTCAGCATCAGGTACAGCCATGTATTTCACTCAGACGAAACTAGATTCTATTAATACCTCTTTTCCGGCTATCTACGTCTCTTATCGTTCTTCCGGATCTTGGGGAGCAGGGACCAAGATAGAAATCAATAAAAGAGATTCTACCAGCGTTTATGCACATCCGACTATCACTCCATCTGGAGAGTTCCTATACTTTGTATCAGATATGCCAGGGGGACATGGCGGTAAAGATATATGGCGGGCAAGTATGGTTGGCGATCTGGTAGAATACGTGGAAAACCTGGGACCGGATATAAATACAGCAGGAGATGAAATGTTTCCTTATATGAGAAATGACTCCACTCTGTATTTTTCCTCTGATGGGCATGTTGGCATGGGAGGACTGGACATATATAAGGCTGATTATAACAAAAAGACAAAAAGCTGGACTATAGAAAACCTGAGGTCACCGATAAATTCTCAAGGTGACGATTTTGGAATCACATTTGAAGGAGAGAAAGAAAGTGGGTTCTTCAGTTCTAACAGAGGAGATGGAAAAGGATTTGACCATATCTATTCCTTTGTCTACCCTGTAATAACTACAGTTGCGGAAGGTTATATAGTAGATACTGATGACGAATTTATAACCAATGCAACAATACGTGTAGTGGGAAGAGACGGTACTAATATGAGATTTCCGGGGAAGAATGATGGAACCTATAAAATGGACGTTAATCAAGGCGTAGATTATGTATTCCTTGCCAGTGCAAAAGATCATCTGAATACCAGAATGTCGCTAAAAACCATAACCACAGAGAAGGATTCAACATACCTGATAGATTTCATCCTCACACCTATCAATAAGCCGGTAGTATTGGAGAATATATTCTATGACTTCGATAAAGCAACTCTACGTCCTGAATCGAAAGAAGAGCTCGATGGGTTAATAGATCTGCTCAATATAAATCCGAATGTTACGATCGAATTATCAGCTCATACTGACAGAAAAGGATCTGACGAATATAATATTAAACTATCTCAGCGAAGAGCAGAATCGGTAGTCAGCTATCTGATTGCTGCCGGTATAGCCAAAGAGCGGCTTACAGCCGTTGGAAAAGGAAAATCGCAACCAAAAAATGTAACTAAGGCTGTAATTAAGAAGTATGATTTCCTTAAAGAGGGCGAAATACTCACTGAGGATTTCATTGAGGGATTAACACCTGAGCAACAAGAAATGGCGGACCAGATAAATCGCCGCACAGAGTTTAAAGTATTGAGTGTAACCTATAATCTTGAATAAGATGAGAATACTAGTTTTATTCATCATATCAGTAATACTTATATCCGCTACTATAAAGGCGCAGGAGCTAAACGCGAAGCTTACATTAAATACCCGTAAACTACCTGCAGCAAACGAAGCTTTATTTTCTTCATTAGAAAGATCAGTCAATCAATTATTGAATGATCAGAAATGGACAGATACAAACTTCAACAAGAATGAACGTATCGATTGTACTATAGTCATTTCGATGAATGAGATGACTGCAGATAATAGTTTCTCTGCCGAAATACAGGTTTCGTCGAGACGTCCAGTATATAATTCAACTTACATCGCTACCCTACTGAATTTCAGAGATACAAAATTTGAATTTACTTATACCCAAGGTGAATCTCTCGATCTAAATAACATTGTATTAAATAGCAATCTGGTTGCTGTACTTTCTTTTTATGCTAACATTGTTATAGGGTTGGATTTTGATTCTTTTTCGCTGAATGGAGGGGCACCCTATTTTGCAAGAGCAATGGAAATCGCTAATATGGCACAATCCCTTAATACAAAGGGATGGGAACCTTTCTCCGGAAAGAATGACAACCGTTATGATCTTGCTGTAGCCTTAACTGACGAGAGCTCTAAGAGTTTTCATGCATTCTGGTATAATTATCATCGTATGGGATTAGATGAAATGGCTGCAAATGCATCACGTGGGAGAATACGTATTATAGAATGTTTACCCGATCTTCAGAAATTATATGATGCGCGACCTGCATCACCGTTGCTTACGATCATTGGAGAAACAAAAATGAATGAAATAGTACAAATCAGTTTACAAGCAACAGCCGAAGAGAAGCAAAGTATCAAAAAGACTCTGAATCAGATATTTCCAACAAAAGGACATATAATTAATAACCTAAGGTAATTAGGATGCTAAAACGGCTTGTAATACTTATTACTCTTTTTACATTATACACATCAGTATATGCAAACATGAGTTCTCCGATTCATAAAGGAGATATTACCTCTGAGGCATATTCTAGTAAAGATATAGATATACTTCACGAACATTTGCTCATAACTTTTATAGACTTCTATACTGTAAAGTTCACTGTAGTATATAGAATAAAATCAGACCGTGACGGAAAACAAATTCCGATGATATTTGACACTATGACTAATCGCTATGCTGAAGACGGATCATTTTCAGTATGGCTAGACAATCAAACTATACCTGTACTAAGAATACCATCTACATATGAAAATCCGAATGCGCTTCAATGGATTGACTCTTTAGATAACTATCTAAGATATCCTAAGGAAGATGTTCCGAATATCATAGGACTGAAATACTTTGAAATAGACCTAACAAAAGGGGAACATACAATACATGTAGAATATACAGCACAAGCAGAAGTTGATAATTGGGACCTGATAAAAAAATTTAAAATACAATATAATCTCAAACCTGCACGTTACTGGCGATCTTTTGGTAGCCTTGATGTAGAGATCAACACATCGAATATAAAAGGTATCTTTGAAACAAATATCAGTTCGGACTCAATCCTTACCAGCACTGTTACACATCTTCACTTTACAGAATTACCGCAAGATGAACTTATAATCAGTTATAAACCTGAAATAAGCTGGTTAGCAAAAATGCTGATAAAGCTAACACCAGAAGGTCTTTTTCTTATTTTATCCATTTTATTAATTAGTTTTCATATTTACTTTATTATAAGATATAGAATAAAAAATCCGAACAAACGATTCTCTCCTGTAGTAATCGCCGGAAGCATTATGGCTCCGTTTATTTATTGGGTCTTATATCTTATTTCATGCTCACTGACTAATTTTATAATAGGAAAATACGCCTCAGGAAGAGCCGAATATATGATTTTTATATTTTTCTTTTTCCTTATGCTTATGCCTATCTATTTAGTTATAGTATTAATAATAGATAATATAAAGAAAAAAAGATTACAAATAAAAGAGGATATCTGAAATCAGATATCCTCTTTTATTTTATAAATTACTTTCTTACTTATTCTTGGAAAGTGCCAAATACTTATCTTGCTGATTATGTATTGTAGCATTTAATATTGTCAAATACTTTTTATACTGGTCAACAGTCAAAACCGATTTTACATTTACAAGATTAAAGTATAATGCCTTTTCGGCAGCTTGCAGATCGTTCTCAATAAGTGCATCTTTGAGTTTCTCTGCTGAATCATAAAATATATTCTTCATCAATGCCTGTTGATTAGGGCTAGCTTGTACATAGTCTGTAACTGTATTGAAAGTCGATTTGTTATTCAATACCCAAAGTACCTCATAATCCTTTTCGGCAAATGAACTAATACTAAAACCTGCAATAGCAGCAAATAAAATTAATAACCTTTTCATAACCAATCTTTTCTTAATTAAACAATCTTTATTACCTATAAGACATAAAAAAACAGAGAACACCTATGGTATCATGGTATTCTCTGGTCTATATCTTATAATAAATTAAATAACCTAAATCACAGTACAAAGATAGAGATAAAAGACAAAAAACAAAACATATTAACACTAAATCAGAATTGATTGTATCAATATAACATATACAGAATAAATATTATATAATAATGTAATATACGTATATCAATTAATGAAAAAAGAGTAGCAAAATGCTACTCTTCCCATTCACTATATCGATTTATGAAGTCTACCTCCTGTCTCTGGCCGAATATGTAGCACCAGATGATGAATTTTTAGGCTTACTCATTTTAGGCGCCTTTGTCTTAGTATTCTTCGACTTATTATTTACAGGTAAATTATTGATTGAATCATTCAACACCCATAATTCCTTATCAAACTCCTTTAATTCACCTTCAATCTTTTCCTGAGCTTCTTTTAAAGCTTCTGGTGTTGTATATTTCTGACTCAAGACCTTATTTTCCATATTTGTAGTCATGTATATTTCTCCTTCATACAATCGCATACGGAAATAGTCATCGATAGTCTTATTCATCACATTATTCTTATCAGAAGCCATAATGGGCATACGGGCAGCATACGGACGAATATTCTCGTAAGGAATCCAGAACTGAGGCTCACGCAATCCCTGATCTGTACCCAAGTCGATTCCATCAACATATTCCTGACGAAACAAGACAGGACAAATAGCCACTGTTTTTACACCCAGTACAGAGTTCGACTGATCGAAATACCATGCCTCTTTGATGTAATAGCCCAATGCCTCATTGCTAGGAATACTAAATTCATCATAAGAATAGGCATTTCCATTTTTTTGATATGGTATCTCCAGCCTTTCCAGAACATCTCCAAAATTAACCCGGAGCTTATCTACAAATAGATCCTTTCCATTATTCCAATCATAGGCAACCAAATTTCCATCACCCATCAGCTTAAAAATCATTGTATAGAAATTCATCTGATTTCCAACGGGTTGAACCGGATAAAATAAAGCTGCATTCTTTCCCTTTGTAAGGTCAAGAAAACGGTATACTTCGCGTATCCATGTTGCATTCGACAAATCCTGAGTTTGTGTATCATTCATCATTTCGGCACGGACAGATAATTGAGGTACCTTAGGACCATTATCTTGCGCAGTACCTTGTTGTTGCTGTTGTTTCTTAGCCAGCCTGTCGCGGAGAGACTCCGGTTGATCCTGTGCATATGCCAAAGATGCAAAACACAGAGAGCAAATTAATAAGGCTGCTATTTGATATATTTTTTTCATCTTTTCAATCACTTCTTAGATTTTGCAAAACCGATCTGAGTTCTCACACATCTGAACCCGATGTATGAGCGGGGCTGATTTTGGAATTCACCCTCTCTCATATCTCCTCTGATATTACGACCTATATCTTTCCATGAACCACCTTTTACAACCTTCTTCTTTATAGAATAGGGGTCTTCTTTAGCAGCATCATATTTATATTGAGGATTCATATCATTCATTTGCGCAGTTCCTGATTCGGTGTAAGCTGTAGATGTCCATTCCGATACGTTACCGGCAAGATCGTAGACTCCAAAGCGGTTTGGAACATAAGAGGCAACACGTGCAGGAATCAGGTTACCATCTTTCGTATAGTTACCTTCTCCCGGTTTAAAGTTCGCCATAAAGCATGCCTTTTCATCCATTGTTCCTTCTTTATCCCACGGATATTTGTTTTCTGTTTTACCATTACGCGCTGCAAACTCCCATTCACCTTCTGTAGGCAGGCGGAAATTCTCGATAGGACGTCCATTTCTAGGTTGCCCCATCCTGTAAAAAGCAGTTCTCCACTCACAAAATGCTGTTGCCTGCTCCCATGTTACCCCAACAACAGGATAGTCATTATAGCCTGTATGTGTAAAATACATACGCATATAAGGTTCGTTATATGCATTATTAAAGTCATTTACCCAAACGGTAGTATCCGGATATATGTTTACAATCTTGGTATGCACAAAATCGAACAGGGAACTCAACAGACGCACAATAGTTTCGTTTACAGGAAGCCCTTCATCATTAATGTAGGCAGTATCTTTCGATATCATAACAGACTGGTTAGGATCCACAGTAATATCTGTATTAAGGATTCTTTCCTGAGGTATAAGCCTGTTTCTACGCTTTGCAGCTTCTGTATAGTCAAACCATTCGTATTTAAAGTTCATTTGCCTAGGGTCAAGACCACGTACACCTGTTATAGGATGCAGGAACGTAACACTGTTTATAGCCAGTTCTTCCTCTTCCAGTGGTCTTTTAGGAATAGCTTTCTTCCAGTTCAGGTACGGTTTTACAGGATCTCCATATCTATCTTCTGTGATCTTGAATGTTTCATCACCGCCAAAAGCAGGATCGGCAAGCCGTTCCCGGATAATAGAATCGCGAACCCAATAAACAAACTGACGATACTTAGAATTGGTAACCTCAGTTTCATCCATCCAGAAGTTATCAACAGATACCCCTTTCGGATTAGCTTTGATATCCCACAAAGAATCGTTTTCGGCAGGTCCCATTTCTATTGAACCTCTCGAAACCAATACCATACCATAGGGTGAAGGTTCTGCCCACGACGATCCTTTCTCGCCGGTAACCTCACCTCCGATGCCTGATCCCACAGATTTACCGCAGGATGTAAACAATGCAAGTGAAGCTATTATTGCAAAAAACAAATGTTTCATATTTACTTTCAATGCCCTGAACTATCCCAGCGGCCTTTAGTTTATTTTATTTGTATGTTTGTAAACTTGTATATAATCAATCTCTTAAAGTATTCTTATACTCTTGCCGGTATGCCTATCTTTTCTCTTTTCGAGAGGAAGACAATAGCGTATAAACAACTCATGGCTTCCACTACTAACCTTCGATATCGCTGATGTCGAAAGGTCGTATGAATAGCCCGCATCTATATTTTTTATTTTTACGCCCAACAAAAATACAAAACCGTCTCCTTTTCTCCAAGATATTCCTCCATTGAACATCTTTTTATATTCAACTTTTGCCGTTACGTCTAATTGATAGGTTACAGCATCAGATTTAAAGAGAGCAGAAGGTTGCAATTCTATTAACGGATTATTCATCTGAATATTGTATCCTGCTACCATATAATATATACGCCCAATAGAGGTAGAATGTTCATCATCCATATCAAATTTTGGTTCTAAAATATGGGTTGTGGACACTCCTACATAATATTTTGGCGTTACCCACGAAATACCTAAGCCTACATCCAGTTTCTTATCTCCTATTGCCGGAGGCAGTTCTATACCTGTCTTTTGGTCGTCCGGTATTTCTATATCTGAAGCATCGAAACCAACATCTATCAATCCGGCTTGTAATCCGATACTCAAATATCTGTTTTTCTTGAATTTAAATCTATAGGAATATTGTCCCATCATCGATGTATTAGAAAACAGACCAAGCTTATCATTTACTACCATAACCCCCACTCCATGTTCTTTTCCAAGAAATTTCAGAGGCATGTTAAGCGAAACTAGTGATGTTACAGGAGCATTATCGATCCCCACCCATTGGCGACGATGCAATAGAGAAGCCTCTATAACATTCTCCCCTGCTATAAATGAAGGATTATAGAAATTCTTCATCCGCCAATATTGACTGATCTGTGTATCCCATTGTGCATAAACACTAGTGGTTTCGAGAACAAGAAATAAAACGAATAATATTATATAGTTAAGCTTCATTCACAATGATAGTGATAATGGAGTGCAAAGTAAGTACAATTTATTTAAATAACGGTTAAATGCCTTATAAATTGCCTCTTTAGGATGAATTTCCGTCCGATTATACATGTATATATGAAAAAAGTGACAGATTTTGAAAAAGTAACAAATTCCCATCTTCATTAAACACATGATATACAAAATAGTACAACAAAAAGGTAACAAAAGTAACACTTTCAAACATAGTTTTTATTGTTACTTTATTCTTCTCCGAAATATGCTAAAGAAGTGTATAATCAGATGATCATCCAGGCAATTTTTATTTGTTTCATTTGTCATGTTGAACGAAGTGAAACATCCCGACCCATTTATCAAGGAAAGAAGCTAAGAGATTCTTCATTACACTCAGAAACAACGTTCGGCAGAGCGAAGCGGAGCCAATGACAAGGAGGCTGATCATATAAAAAAATCATAAAGCAAAAAAGTGACAAATTCTCATTTTTATTAAACACATGATATACAAATCACTAAAGCAAAAAGGTGACAAAAGTAACACCTTTTGACAGACTTTTAATTGTAACTTTTATTTCTATTACTGATTATGCCAAAGACCTTATAATTAGATAATCTTTTAGATAATTTATAGATGTAGCTTTAATCCCAAAGGCTCAACTGAGTACCTTTATCTTTGGGCTTTTTAGCATCACCAAATACGGTTTTGCCTCCATACTTGTACGACGTATCACGTTCATGCTGTACCAGATCATCGAAATAATCGTTTGGAGTATAGTCTTTCTCCATCTCCTGCGATATTTTAGACAGGTTCTTCAAGGCATCCGATTTATCCTTGTCGCCTAGTTTGGCCTGATGAATAGCCTTATCAAAAATTTCTATCGTTTCATCATACACACGTGTAGGCACCGGAAAAGGATGCCCATCCTTACCACCATGCGCAAATGAGAAACGTGCCGGATCGGAAAAGCGCGAAGGTGTACCATGTATTACTTCACTCACCAACGTAAGGGATTGTACGGTACGAGGCCCTACCCCCTCCAGCAAAAGCAAGGATTCCATATCCGTTATGTCTGTTTCGTGAGCCAGTATGAGAGCGGCTCCCAATCGTTTGAGGTTTACATCTTCTGCTCTTACATCATGATGGTTTGGTAAAATAATAGAAACCTCATTCATCAGTTTATCGGGTAGTTCTTTGGTTAGTTCTATTATACCATCTTTGGTCGGTGAAGCAAGTTTATCTGTCAGGTTAAGTATCAATCCCTGATTCTTTCCACAAACAGATGTGTGCGGTTCTTCCATAAAAGAGCGGATAGAGGACGAAAGCCAGTGATAACGCCTTGCCATGCGGTTGTTACCATTCATACCCTGCTGAATTACAGCCCACTCGCCGTCTATAGTAAGTACAAAAGAGTGCAGATAGAGCTGAAACCCGTCCTGAATGGCCGTATTATCTACCTTTGCCGACAGCTTACTGTTGCGGACAAGTTCTTCTCCGTTCAGCCCTGTTTTATTTGCAATTTCGAGCAATTCGGCAGGTGTTTGCCGTGACGATTTTCCACGGCCGCCACAGATGTATACACCCAGTTCGGCCGACCGTTTATTTACAGCTTTCTTAAGCGCATTCATTACCGATGTGGTAATACCGGACGAATGCCAGTCCATACCAAGCACGCAACCCAAAGACTGAAACCAAAAGGGATCGCTAAGCCGCTGTAAAAGGGCAGGCCGCCCATATTCCATTACAATAGCTTCTACAATAGCTCCGCCCAGTAAGCTCATCCGCTGAGCTAACCAAGGTGGTACTGTTCCATAATGAAGGGGTAAATCGGCATGTCCGCGTTTCATAAATTAAAGGTATAAAAAAAACAGACATCGAACGATGTCTGTTTTTCATTTATGATATTTTTTATTTAATTAAGCTGTCTCACTATCCCATATTAAAGCTAACTTAAAATAATATACATCTGGGATAAAAGGAGTTGTCGACAAACCATCTGATGTTTGTATATAAAAAGTTACAGACGGATTAGTTCCATTTCCATAAAATATATCAAAACCTATATATTCAGTATATGGAGTAGTTAAGTTTTTATACGCTTGTACAAAAGGTAGATTTTTTTGAACTTCATATGTTTCTCCTTTTTCTGTTTCTTCTGTTACAAATATAGTTCCAGCTATTGTACCATACTCATACAACCTTTCATCTATTTCAGGTATTCCTATAGTACATTCATAACGGTTATAAACACTATTCCAACCCCATTCGCTCTTTTTTATTTGAATATCCCTTGTTATTACCTCTGAACCAACATAATACTGTTCTGTAATATCATCCCCACAACTAGTAAAACCAGTGATTCCAAATACAGTAACCAAAGAGATTATTAAATACTTGTATAGCTTTGTTTTCATATAATAAATTTTAAAATTTTGCTAAAAATATGGAATATGTTCTTTTTAAACAACTAAACGGTTAGTTTTGTTAACAACCACTAATAGATATTATTTTTTTTAACGCTTCGGACTCGCTAACTTCCGATAAGTTTATCCAATAAATCTCTTTATCCCGCTTAAACCATGTCATTTGCTTACGGGAATAGATACGCGTGCTCTGTTTGATCTTCTCTATTGCAAAGTCTAATGTCCACTCACCATCCAGATACTTAAATAGTTCTTTATATCCTACAGTATTCAGAGAGTTCAGGTGTCGTTGCGGATAAAACTTCTCAGCCTCTTTCAGAAATCCCAAATCCATCATTTCATCGGTGCGCTTATTAATACGGTCATATAGCTCTTCCCTATCACGCATCAACCCTACTTTAATAATCTGGAAAGGACGCTCTTTCTTCGTTTTTGTCCTGAAAGAAGAATACGGCTTCCCTGTCATCAGGCAAACTTCGAGCGCATGGATTACACGTTTATGATTCTTAAGATCGACTTCATCATAAAATACAGGATCAAGTACTTTTAGCTGTGCACGTATAGGCTCTAGTCCTTCCTGCTCATATAGTTGAAACAGTTCCTTCCTCAGATTTTCATCGATGGTAGGCACATCATCTATACCATTGCACAAGGCATCGATATACATCATAGAACCACCGGAAGCAATTACAACATCATGTTTTTTATGCAGATCGTCTATTATATTCAGGGCATCACGCTCAAATTCGCTCGCGCTATAATAATCATTTATATCGAGCATACCCACCAGATAATGGGGTACGCGCAACAACTGATCTGCTGTAGGTGCAGCAGTACCAATTTCAAGTCCTTTATAAAATTGTCGTGAATCAGCCGAGATTATCGTAGAGTGATAATGTTCAGCCAGGTTAAGACTAAGTGCTGTTTTTCCTACACCTGTAGGTCCAAGCAGTACTATCAGGCGTTTCATCAATACTCTTCGTCGCTTGGTAACTGAACGTCATCTAATCCGTCAAATCCTTCAGCATCGAGTTCATTCATATCATAGCTTTCATCTCCATAAAAACTTTCTCCGGTATCCAGAGAAGTAGTCGTTGCCGAAACGGTGTCGAAATCGACAAACTGGGCCGGTGCATCGCCTATAGATTTTGTACAAACAGCTTCCGGTAGATTCGTACCTGTAATGATTTCGCGCAGCTCCATAAAAAATGCACGCTCGGTTAGATAGTCGAATACATACATTAGCTTTTGTCTTTCATCCTCAAGAAAATCATTCAAGACTGTAGCATCCATAGTATATGAATCCTCATCCGAACTTGTGTCCATTTCTACAAGAGTAATTTCCTGCTCTTTTTCCCAATCATCGCTGCACAGGAAAAACGAAGTCATTTCTCCATCCTTATAGCCTACTGACTTTATGATAGCTTTATGCAGATCAAAAAATGTAGCATCTGCACTAATTTGAATCTCACGTTTGAAGTCTTCAACTTCGTCTGATAAAAGTAAAAAACGAAATACCATTTAATTGTTATTTTTATTTCTAATTCAAAAATAATAATTTTTTCATTATCTACATATAAAAACATAAAAGGGATATATAAACTACCCCTTTTTATACTGATCATGCAATTATTTCTTAAAACAACAAATCTTCTTTTATGTTTAAAGCCTACTCATTTTTTACTAAAATCATCCGTTTATCAACGATATCGGGTATCTCATTTTCATAATGCGTAACATATATCAGAGATTTATCTTTTCCACAGAACTTTTCGATTATTTCTTTCACTCTTTTTTTATTAATAATATCAAGCCCATGCAGAGGTTCATCAAGAATCAATAAATCCGGATTTTTCACAAAAACCCGCGCCAAAAGTACCAGGCGTTGTTCTCCCGATGATATATTTAAGAAAGATGTATCCTTCAGGTGCTCTATCCGGAATAACTCCATCCACTGCAGTGCAATTTCTTCCTGCTCGCTATTACATTTCCGATACAGACCAATTGTATCAAAAAAACCTGAACCGACAACATCAAGGCACTTCACGTTTTTCAAATAATACAAGTGCATCTCCGGCGAAATATACCCAATACGCTTTTTTATATCCCAGATACTCTCTCCTGTACCCCGCTTACGGTCAAAAAGAGTTATGTCATTAGCATAAGCTTGAGGATTATCTCCACAAATAAGGCTCAATAGTGTAGACTTCCCGGATCCGTTTACCCCCAACAATGCCCACTTATCGCCATTCTTTACTGTCCAGTCCAGACCTTTCAGTATTGTGCGTGCACCATATTTTATATGGATATTTTTTAAAACGGCAGCATTTTCGAAAGTAAAATCATTCTTTTCACTATTCTTTAATGAGTCTAATTTTCCAACTTCAACGTTTGGAAATAATTCCTCAACCAGCAGTTTATCATTTATGAAATCCTGACGGGATAAAGACGAACATATAGTCTTATCCTTAACTGACAAAACATCTGTGACCATTTCGGGAATATCGGATGGATTGGATAGCACCAAAACAATTTGCAGGTTATCCAGCTCGGAAAGACGCACCAACAGTTCATTCAATACAGTGCGTGAGGCAGCATCTAACCCGATAAAAGGATTATCAAGTATCAGAATACGAGGTTTGGTTAATAGTGAGCGTACAATCAAAAATTTGCGCAACTCCCCACTCGACAGCATATTCACCTCTTTGTTCATCAGTTCCTCTATACCAAACCATTCAATCAACGTGTTTAACCACTGAGGATCGGCATTCAAGACAAGTTCTTTAACTAAAGGCACATCCTGTTCATCTCCCTTATTCCATCTTTGTTGATAATAACTGTTTTGTGTATCTATAATACCATATATATCACGGAAAGCAACACTCTTCACCACAGATGAAACAGGCAAAACTTCACCTTTACTACCTTTGCAAATAACCTCTCCACTTTTTAATGCAAACTTTCCTAATAAGATATCAGTAAGAAGCGTTTTACCTCCTCCGTTCGATCCTACAATGGCCCAATGCTCTCCCTCTTTTACCGACCAGTCGATAGGTTTGCAAAACCTAAAATTATCAAGCCGGGGAACAGCATTTTTTATTTCAATCAATGTTCTTTTCATTCTATATTTTAAATTCGAGTTTCAAAGTTAAAACAGTTTACTTATAAAAGATAAAAAGCCACAACAATTTGTAAATCGAATAAAATACAGGGATATTCTTTGCTATTTTTCAGTTTCTGCAAATCTTTTCCTAAAAAAATAGATAATAATATAAGAAATGTATTAAATTTGTACTTTAATATGAGTATATAGGTATTTACCTTAACACCAAGAATATTGTTATGAACATAAGATTTTTATTTTCACTTCTGCTTCTGGGATTATTTGTATTTCCTGTGAAAGCGCAAATTATCACTTCAACTGCAAAAGACTCTACGACTGTACAATTAATTAGTGATGATCGCATTACTATTTTAAGAAGTGACACTCCTGGAAAGACGATAGTTTTGTCAAACCCTGCAACAAAAAGAAAAAAATATTTTGGATGCCCTGATAATATTCCTGTATTATGCGGACCAGTAAAAGACACACCTCCAATTTCGCATACACCTAATACAATCAAGAATCCAGATCCAGTGATTGCTCCGGTAAAACGTGACCCATTCTTCTTGCCAGATCCTGTATTCTTCCGTATCAACAAATATGTTATCGATGCATCAGAATGGTCCAAGATCGAATTGGCTGTTAATTACCTAAACGAAAATCCGGGATCAACTGTAGTTGTTACAGGATATGCAGACAAGAAAACAGGTACTGCTGCTATCAATCTGAAACTGTCACAGCAACGTTCTAATGAGGTTGCTAAAGCACTGGAAACAAAATATGGAATTGCGAAAAGCAGGATATCCGTTAACTGGAAAGGAGACGGGTTACAACCATTCCAATTAGAGAATGACAAGAACCGTGCAGTATTGTTCTTGATCAATCCATAAAATACTATACAATAGAAAGAACAAAATAAGCGTAGAGTTTCTCTACGCTTATTTTGTTATGGATAGTAGTAATATTTACTTATAGTTGGATTCTATAAACTTCAATTGCTTTTCGAGCATTGACACGCGAGCCATTTCAAAACCAGATCTTTTAGCGACTTCTACAGGACGGCTATAAATATATTCTATCTCTAATGGGCGAAGAGAGTCAAAGTCCAGTTTCATACTCGGAGAATACGGAGTCATTGCCTTCGTCATCTCAATCATTTCATCTGCATATGATTCATCTATATCATGCCTCAATCCGGTACTATTAGCAGCCCTGATCACTTCCAGCATCATCTCATACAATAAACCCTGAGTATCGGGATTATTCATCAGTTTATCAGTAGTAGTATTCAAAACCACAGTCATTCCGTTATAAGGAATATTCCATACTAACTTCATCCAGCGAGCCTCCTTCAAGTCCACATTCTTTGCTTCAATACCAGCTTGCTGAAAATCGGTAACCACAGTATCTATTAAAACCGGATCAGAGCATGAATAAGAGCCGATATTAAGCTTTCCATAGTCGAGGTGGGCAATATGCCCCTCCCCTACCTTATTAGAGCATATAAAGGCTAATCCTCCCGCAATATATAATCGGGGAAGATCTTTTTGAAGGTCTTCTTCCAACCCTAGTCCATTTTGAATAAGAATTACCAAAGTCTCTTTATGAAGAACAGGAGCTAGTAAGTCTTTCAGCAAATGGTTATTTGTTGACTTCAGACACACTAATACAATATCACATTTAGGCATGTCAATCGTATTATTATAGGCATTTACAGAAGAAAGGCTAAAATCTCCGTTTACAGAATCAATTTTCAAACCATGCCTCTTCACATATTCATAATCAGAATGAAATAAGAAATGAACATCTTTTCCTGCTCTGGCTAATTTCCCGCCATAGTATCCTCCAATGGCACCGGTTCCTATAACTGCGTATTTTAATGACATAACTATTTTTTTACAAATATATAACAGATTTTGTGCAGATTGGATATATTTGCTTATGCATTTTAATACAACAACCATATGACACAGATAGAATACTTCAATTACTTTAAGTTATGGGCAAAAGGATATATCAGCATCTTCAATGAAAAAGAGTTAGTTATAGCTCCATATTAAAAAATAAAAAGGTGACTATTTGTAATAGCCACCTTTTATTATAATAAGATTGTTCTTAATCTCTGAATTTAGCTTTCAGGAATTCACGGTTCAGACGTGCAATATTGCTTATCGAAACGTTCTTAGGGCATTCTACCTCACATGCTCCTGTATTTGTACAGTTACCGAATCCAAGTTCATCCATTTTAGCAACCATCGCTTTAGCACGACGGGTAGCTTCAACACGTCCTTGAGGAAGAAGCGCCAACTGACTAACCTTTGCTGAAAGGAACAACATAGCCGAACCATTTTTACAAGCAGCAACACAGGCACCGCAACCAATACATGATGCAGAGTCCATAGCTTCATCTGCGTCAACCTTAGGAATAGGTATAGCATTTGCATCTGGTATACCACCAGTGTTTACACTTACATAACCTCCGGCTTGTATAATTTTATCAAATGCATTACGGTCAACCATAAGGTCGCGAATAACAGGAAATCCTGCTGAACGCCATGGTTCGATAGTGATAATTTCACCATCTTTAAATTTACGCATATGCAGCTGACAGGTAGTTATATCTTCATCCGGTCCATGAGGATGGCCGTTTATATAAAGGCTACACATACCGCAGATACCTTCACGACAGTCATGATCAAATACTACAGGCTCTTTACCTTCATTGATTAGGTTTTCATTCAATATATCAAGCATTTCTAGAAATGAACTTTCTGTAGAAACACCATTAAGTGGATATGTTTCAAAGGCTCCTTTTTCTTTAGGACCTCTTTGACGCCAAATTTTTAATGTTATATTTATTAATTTTTCCATCGTCGTTTATTTTATGCCTTGTAATTACGTTGTTGTCTTACTACGAACTCATAATCAAGAGGTTCTTTTACAAGTTCAGGAGCAGAATCTTCTCCTGTAAACTTCCAACATGCAACATAAGAATAATGCTCATCGTCGCGCATCGCTTCACCTTCAGGAGTTTGATATTCTTCACGGAAGTGTCCTCCGCAAGACTCATTACGATTCAGTCCGTCATATGCCATCAATAAACCGATTTCGATAAAGTCAGCTAAACGTAATGCTTTTTCCAACTCTGTATTCAAGTCGGAAGCATCACCCGGAATACGAACGTTAGACCAGAATTCTTTTTTCACAACCTTTAATTCCTCAATCGCTTTTTCAAGAGATTCTTTTGTACGGGCCATACCAACAAAGTCCCACATAATAAGACCAAGTTGCTTATGGATAGAGTCTACAGAACGGTTACCTTTGATGTTCATCAATTTAGAAACCTTTTCTTTGATCTCATTTTCTGTTTGTACAAATTCAGGAAGATCAGTACTGAAGCGAGGAACAGTAATCTGATCGGCCAGATAATTCTGGATAGTATAAGGCAATACGAAATATCCATCAGCCAATCCCTGCATCAAAGCAGATGCTCCAAGGCGGTTAGCTCCGTGGTCAGAGAAGTTAGCTTCACCAAGAGCAAACAAACCTTTGATAGAGGTCATCAACTCATAATCAACCCATATACCACCCATTGTATAGTGGATAGCCGGATAGATCATCATCGGAGTTTCGTATGGATTCTCGTCTACAATTTTGTCATACATCTGGAACAGGTTACCATATTTAGCCTCTACCACATCTTTACCAAGACGTTTGATAGCATCGCTAAAGTCAAGATAAACAGCAAGACCTGTAGAGCCTACACCATAACCGGCATCACATCTTTCTTTAGCAGCACGTGAAGCTACGTCACGAGGCACAAGGTTACCAAATGCAGGGTAACGTCTTTCCAGATAGTAATCTCTGTCTTCTTCTTTTATTTGAGTTGGTTTCAGTTTTCCTGCACGGATAGCTTCCGAATCTTCTATTTTCTTAGGAACCCAGATACGGCCATCATTACGAAGAGATTCTGACATCAAAGTTAATTTCGACTGGAATTCACCATGAACAGGAATACATGTAGGGTGAATCTGAGCATAACAAGGATTTGCAAAATAAGCGCCTTTCTTGTATGCCTGGATAGCAGCAGAACCATTCGAACCCATTGCATTGGTAGAAAGGAAGAATGTATTTCCATAACCGCCTGTTGCAATTACTACTGCATGAGCGGCAAAACGTTCCAACTGACCTGTTACCAGATTGCGGGCAATAATACCACGGGCGCGTCCATCAACGATAACAACATCAAGCATTTCGTAGCGAGTGTAAAGTTTTACACTTCCTTTGTTTACCTGACGGCTCAATGCTGAATAAGCCCCTAACAATAATTGTTGTCCTGTTTGTCCTTTTGCATAGAATGTACGTGAAACCTGAGCTCCACCAAATGAACGGTTATCAAGTAAACCACCATATTCACGAGCAAACGGAACACCTTGTGCAACACACTGGTCGATGATACTGTTAGCTACTTCAGCCAAACGATATACGTTAGCCTCACGTGCACGGTAGTCACCACCTTTAATTGTATCATAGAACAGACGGTAAACAGAGTCACCATCATTTTGATAATTTTTTGCAGCATTAATACCTCCTTGTGCCGCAATAGAGTGTGCACGACGAGGTGAATCCTGAATACAGAAGTTCAGCACATTGAAGCCCATTTCTCCCAGAGAAGCGGCGGCTGAAGCTCCGGCAAGGCCAGTACCAACCACGATAACATCGAGACGACGTTTATTTGCAGGGTTCACCAATTTCTGATGATCCTTGTAGTTAGTCCATTTTTCTGCCAATGGTCCTTCAGGTATTTTTGAATCTTTTTTTGGATCTAGTATAGTACTCATATCTGTTTTTTCTTTTAATCTTTAACAAAAATAATCAGTGCCTAACTTAAGCAAAAGGACATAAATATGCTCTTGCCAAACAATAGATCGGAACAATAGCAAATCCTACTGCGATAATCGTAGCAACCACATATCCAATCACCTTAAGACGAGGAGCCCATGTACGACCGTTAAGACCTGTAGATTGGAACATACTCCAAACACCATGAGATAGATGCACCCATACAGCAGCAATACCTATCAGGTAAAGAATTACATGCACCGGATTTTTGAACAGAGCCAATGCAATTACCGATCCCTTGGATTCTGCACCCGGCAGATGAAGAAGTTCAGAGAACTGCATCTTGTACCAGAAATCGTAAAGATGTAAGCCCAGGAAGGCAAGGATAACCACACCCAGAACGAACATGTTCTTGGAAGACCATGTAGCGTCGCTAAGGCTTGATGAAGCGTAAGAATCAGCTCCTCTGGCCTTTCTGTTTTGCAACGTCAGTATGATTGCATATATAATATGCACCAAAAATAAAGCTGCCAACCCCATTGTTCCGACGATAGCATACCAATTAGTTCCCAAAAACTCACATATCATGTCATAAGCTTCGGCGGAAAATACCAAAACCAAGTTCATCGACATGTGAAACAGCAGGAACAAAACCATACAACAGCCGGACAAAGCCATAATAAACTTTCGGCCAATAGAAGATTTAAGTAACCAACTCATAAATTAAATTTGTTTTTAGTTATTTAGAATAGTTAATTAATAGCTGATAATCATAGAAAATAACCATATGGTATCGTTTTTTTCTATTGTCATGCAAAAGTAGATTAAATAAAGGGATTTTCAAAGCAAAAGGAATACCAATTTAGTCAAAAAGTAAAATGATTTATCACATGGTAAACAATTCTACATCCATTTATTTATCAAGATTCCGGGTCTTATTAGGTAAACAAGTTAACAATAATTACGTTCATTAAGAACAATGCAATAAGTTAAAAATAGTGTTTTTATTTAAATACACAAAAACTTAACAATTAAAAGGATATAAATGATGAACTAAAAGCGTGTGTCAGATGTTTTTATTATACAGAAGATATATAGATTTCCAAACTGTTATCTATTTTTTAGATTAATTATTTCACACTTCAAAAAGTCAATAAAAGTTAAATTATCATAAAATAAATTTATTTTTGAAGCTTTTCACTAAAAATTGCATCTAATAAGTAGAACACAAAAAATACAAAGAAAATGAAATCGTCTAAGCCATTTACAATCACGTATGCCCTTGTACCTTCTGCTATGTTGCTTACATCAATAGGGCTACTCAATTTTGATTCGAATAAGACATTGGGGTATGTATGCTTTGCAGCTTCAGTAATCTTATTGATCATATCGCTTGCGATAACTATAAAGCAAAAGATTAGATCACAGGATCAACGGTTTACATAAATCGTTGTGCTAATTCATATACCTGCTTGGCAGATTTGTCCCATGAGTATTTCTTAATCTGTTCCAAGCCTCTTAAACGCAGCGCCTGCCTCAAAGATTCATCTTCTAACAACTGGTTTATTTTTATTGTCATATCTTCAACGTCATACGGATCGACGTACAATGCCGCATCTTCACTTACCTCACGCAATGCAGGAATACTAGAATTAATCGCCGGACAACCATAAGTCATCGACTCCAATGGTGGCAATCCAAATCCCTCATATAATGAAGGGTATACCGACAATAATGCATTTTGATACATTGTCTGTAATGCTTCGTCGGGGATATATCCTGGTAAATGCACTCTTTCGTTTATCAGCTTCTGCAAATCAGGGGTATTGAATGCCTTAAAGGACATTCCAATTATATATAATTTAACAGACTTATCTTCAATCTTATCAAAAGCTTCAACCAGACGTACAAAGTTTTTACGGGGATCCATAGATGATACAGCAATGATATATCTTTCGGCATCAGGGTCACGACGAAAGTTTAAAATCTCATCTTTCGACGGTTTATTATGAAAAGGTACATTACTATGTATTACATGTATTTTATCCTTATCAAGCCCAAGAGTATCCACGATTTCATCTTTCGAAAATTCACTTACAGTAAGTACTGCATGTGCTTTTCTCCCTATACGGGGCATCATAAAATGGTAAAACCGGTAATAGTTCTTCGAAAACCACTGGGGGTAACGTTCGTGAGAGACATCGTGAATTGTCATTATCTGATTATCATAGTTCAGCGGCCCACAGCCCGTGAAGCTAATCAGTAATGGAGAACCAATACTTTTCAGATAACGAGGCAGAGATATTTGTTCCCACATATGTGTATTCAACGACCCGCATTTTACCGTCTTGAATGCAATCTTATAACCGGGGTCTATCTCTTGCGGTATAGCTACATGAAAGTCAACTCCCATCTCATGCAATTTGTTGCATATTTCAAACGCATAACGATGAACACCTGTCGCTTTCTGGGTCAAATATCTGCCATTTACTACAAACATATCTAATTAATTTTTAGGTAGCCAATCCTTATTTTTTTCAACAAATACATTCACCAGACTATCTAATCGTTGGATTTTATAATCAATATTCGATGCATTGAGTTCATATTCCGGGTTATATACATTATCAAGTACTTTATTTGATAAAGCCGGACTAAAATGTGATACATCTGTATAATAATTCAGATCCAGTATTTCGTCCAAGTCGAAGAAAAACATAAGTTTAGCATTATCATGCTTCCCTACCGATTCGTTCAGATAATAAACAAAGTCCAAAAAATGGTTGTAATAGCCCTCTTTGCGAGTGTGATACCAATACAATGCCGAATATGGAGATAAAACAAATGTATACTCAATATGTTTATAATTATCCAAATCCATACTGGCTAGTAATGTATCAAGTTTTTGATGCATACGTTCATGTATTCCTTCCAGGTTTTGTACAGAGACCGTCCGGCCACTAAGGTACATATCTTTTACATAATCAGCATCATATATATTTTGGTGGCTATTATTCCCTATCTGATCTATATCTGTTTTCATCCTATAAGTAGGTGATAAACTTTCAACATCTTTATTCTTAAGATATAATGACAAAGCTATATCTATAGGTATAAAGCGGATGCAGGTTTCATAACCATACAAATATTCCATTTTGTTTTTGAATGTATTATCATACAAAAATTTGGGAAAGCGCACTTCTTCGAAACCTAGATTTAGTTGAGGGACATCAATATTGATGATAAAAGACTTTACACTATCTTTCTTTACAAATGAATAAAGGTACTTCATTTCCTCATTGTTCATCCCTCCTGAAGATAATTTTACAGGTCTTACCGATGAGTCTTTTTTTCTTAATACAGACAGGTCATAGTTCTGAACCATCGACGAGCCCAATATTACTGTATTATAATCATAATTTTTTGCCAACCCGCCATTAACAAGCCAGGGATTCAAGAAGTAATGATTATCATTTTTAACCCTGAACTGGAAAAACGGATCAACAATATAACTCGCTAAGCCTATAACCAACAACAGCAAAATAGTTGATACAGAAACAACAGCAAGGAATCGCTTATATGAATATTTATTTTCCGGTGTTTCCATAATCTAAAAATTGAAATATATAAAAGCTCCTACCCTAGAAAAATGGACAACAGATACAGAGAACAACACAGCTATAACGAAAGCATTTTTTACTGTAGGTTTAAACTCATTATATTTATCAATACTATTCTTTGGATATAAAAATATCAATGCCGCCACTATAGCAAGGATAGCCAGAACATACACCACTGCTATGTTTTCAGGATATGTTATACTTGTATTATATGCCATATCGGATATGCCGGCAAAACTGAAACTATCCGGCATGAACATTTTCTTTAACATAATCAATGCGGTATCAAAGGTTGGAGACCTGAATAAGACCCACGCCGCATTGACAAACATAAATGTAAAGAAAATCCTTATCAAATCTGGTATTTTTTCTAACTGCTTAATAAATAGTTTTTCAAAAACGCGCACAACTCCATGAGCTACTCCCCATACAATAAATGTCCATGCTGCCCCATGCCATACACCACTAACAAAAAACACAGCAAAAAGATTAAGACATGTACGTACTGCTCCTTTTCTATTTCCTCCTAAAGGGAAATAAATAAGTACAGCTAAAGACCTCCCTAATGTAATATGCCACCGTTTCCAAAACTCAGTAATACTTACTGATTTATACGGTGAATAAAAATTGACAGGAAGATTTATATTCATCATCTTAGCCAAGCCGATAGCCATATCGGAATATCCGCTAAAATCGAAATATATCTGAAACGAATAGGATAAAGAAGCGAGCCAGGAAGTTCCGAATGAAAGTTTTTCTGGCGTTAGATAAGAATAGAAGACGAAACTATCTATTGTATCTGCAATAACGGCTTTTTTAAAAAGTCCAATTGCAAAAATGAAGAGTCCGGCTGAGAAATTCTCACTATTAAAGAAGCGATTCTGGCTATCCTGGTATTGATGCAACACATCCTTTAAGAAAACTATAGGACCAGCTACCAATTGGGGGAAAAATACAATAAAGAGAGTATAATCCCAGAAGTTAGGGACACGTTCTTCTCTCTTCCAAACTCCGATTAAAAAAGCTATTTGCTGGAATGTAAAGAAACTGATCCCGATAGGTAATGCAATTTCTTTTATAATATACTCTGTACCAAAAGTATAGTTTACATTCTCCAGAAAAAAATTATAATATTTATAATATCCTAATAAACAGACATTAAACAGGACTCCTATAGTAAAAGTAACCCGCCGGGTAAGAGGTTTCTTTATATTCTCAACTCCACTGGCTATAGTATAATTTACTATAACAGAAGAAAGAATAAGCCAGATATACCATAAATGATTAAAACCCTGAAAAAATAGTGCTCCGTAAAATACCAAAGATGCCAGAATAAGAAAAATCTGCTGAAATCTCCGGCTTACATACCTTGCCATACCAAAGTATAACAAAAGCACAATAGGTAAATAGATAAAAATAAAACTATATGATGAGAATATCATAATTCAAACTATTCTTCAATATCTTTATATGTCTTCTTACTATACCAGCTCCTCTTAATAAAAAGCTTCGTCAATCCAGTCCAAAACCTCATCTTAAACCGGTTCCATCCTTTATTACCAGTCTTGATATTAGAGAAATAATCACAATTGGCTATTATATTGAAATAACCCTTCTTTTGATACATACCTCCTTTTAGAAATTCGATATGATGTGTAACCGTTTTCGATTTTGGAAAAACATAAAAACGGCCTTCTTTTATATTCGGTACATATGGATATTTATAATTTACATAACTAGGTACATGCACCGGCATATTCTCCGTTATCCATATAAAATCCGCATTAGTATCTCTTAAAAAATTAGTTATATGGCATTCAGGGAAAAGTTCAAAATCGAATATACCCGGATTTAGTCTGATATAATCTGTTTTTACGATTGCAAAATCTGTTGCTAATGCGTAATATTTATCGTACCAGTCTGCACTGGCCCATACAGCTTTGGAGTTCTTCAGGAGGCTTGTATACTTAGATATAATGGTATCACCATACATCCAAGTATCAGCTTCGAGTATCAGTGTAAAAGCACAATCAGCAGGAATAGCCTTAATACCTTCCATCAGCAACTGGGAGTTACCTTTACGATGTCCTGCATTCTGCTCCAAGACGATAAACTTATCGATAAAAGGTAATGATTCCGGTAAGACCTCGAAGCCGTTGCTCCTTCCATTGCTTACAACAATAATATAATAATCATTTTCCTTCCATGTATCTGATATGATCTGAAGGTTATATTTCAAATCTTCAATCCGGTCATATACACGTATAAGAACTGCTATTTTCATTCAGCTTTATTTAGTATGCCAAGTTTCCAAACCTTTTTTTGTAAAAGTATAAGGTTGCACCCATCCGCCGAGGCCTTCCAAAGCTTTAGCTACAGCAAAACGAGTATTATCAGGGCAATAGAAAAACACATATCCTCCACCTCCCGCTCCGGATATTTTACCACCCGTAGATCCGGCATCTATCGCTGTATTATATAATTCTTCAAATAACGGAGTGGATATACCATCAGCCATATCTCTCTTATAAGTCCATCCGCGGTGTAATATATTACCTATTTCATCCAGATTATTTTTCAGAATAGCCTCTTTTATTTCATAAGCCTGTTTTTTTATCTGATGCATTGCTTCCACAGATTTATCCTTATGTTCTTTTACATTTTTCTGCTGTTTTTCGATAATATCGCCGGAATTACGGCTCGAGTTTGTATAATATAACAGCAAGTTATTTGATAGTTCATTTATAATCTCATTACGAATACGCAACGGATTAACAATAACCTTATCCTCAGCATAAAACTCCATAAAATTAAATCCGCCGAATGCTGCAGCATATTGATCCTGTTTTCCTCCGGCCTGTTCAAGATCTATTCTTTCAATAAGGTATGCAAGATAAGCAAGATCATAATCACCCAAAGGCAACGACAACCATTCGGTATATGCTCCCAGTATTGCAGTGGCCAGAGTAGATGAAGTACCCAACCCCGAACCAAATGGCACTTCTAATGCACAAGTCAGGGTAAAAGACAGAGGTTTCTTAATGAAATCCTTTATAACCCTGTTATAAATACCTTTCATCAGGTCGGCCTTATCATGTAATATAGGTAGCTCTAGTGCGGCATCGAAGATATATTCTTCCTCAGTCTGAGGTATACGGAATACTATTTTGTTATCGTTACGGGGTTCGATATTGGCGTATGCATATAAATTGATTGTTGCATTCAGAATACATCCTCCATACAAATCTGAATAAGGTGAAACATCTGTTCCACCACCAGCTAAACCTAATCTGAAAGGTGCCTTACTTCTTATAATCATGATTTTGTATTTATCAATTTAAACTCTCTGCAAACTTATACAGATTTTCGCAATATGCATCTATATCTCCGTATATTTTATGGTCTGCATTATATTTGTCCCCAACCAAAACCGTATACATACCCAGCTTGTTACCAAACTCAATGTCCGATTTACTATTTCCAACCATTATTGATTCTAAGAAATTTACATCCGGGAAATCACGTTGCGCCTGAAAAGCCATCCCAATGTTAGGTTTCCTGTTTATAGAAGTAGAGTCTATATCTGTACAGAAGTATATTTGTGCTATTCTTCCTCCGGCCTTTTCTATTTCCGACAACATAAATGCATGTACTCGTTGCAAGTCTAGCAGAGTCATTATATTACGTCCAACTCCCCGTTGATTTGTAATAATAAAAATATAATCAAACTTCTTCGTTAATTTTGCAATGGCTTGTAGAGAACCATCTATAAATACAAACTCCGAAATGCATTTTACATAATCATCAGGTCTCTCTACATTGACCACTCCGTCTCTGTCAAGGAATAAATATTTATATTTACTAAAGTCAATCATCAAAATATCTATTCTTAAATTCCTGATTAGCTTTTTCGAAATCAGATGGAATACCTATATCGATAAAATACCTGTCTTGCTGACAACCATATACCAAAATATCGAGCAAATGTGCTTCAAGAATATCTTTTTCGAATGAAAATTTTTCAGGTAAATCCAAACGTGTAAACAACTCCTTGTTAATTATATACACACCTCCATTTATCAAGCCTTTTTTACAATGCTGTTTTTCATTGAAACGTATAATACGCTGTTCCTCATCCAAGTCAACCGAACCATAACGATCGAAGTCAAGCATTGGTTTGAGAGCTAATGAAATAACAGCATTCTTCTTTTTATGAAACTCTAAAAGATTATCAGTATCTATTTCAAAAAAAGTATCTCCATTAAAAACAAAGGATTTATCTCCCTGGACTTTTCCAAAAGCAAGCTTTATAGCCCCTCCCGTACCAAGAGGATCTTCTTCGATAACATATGATACAGAGAATGGATAAATTACGCCTTCAAGCCATTGGAGAACTATTTCAGATTTGTAACCCAACGCTAAAATTACGTGATCAAAATCATTTTTTTGTAAATAATCAAACAGATAGCTCAGAAATGGCTTACCAGCCACTTCAGCCATACATTTAGGAACATTACTCACTACAGATTGGAGCCGCGTACCTAAGCCTCCCGCCAATATAATACACTCTTTCATTTTGTAATATCTATTACTTCTGTTGGAGATTTTTTATACGCCTCTCTCATTTTTTTCCTTTTCAATGCCATTCTGTACTGCTTAGGGTAATAAATATAATACCTATAGAACATGAAATAAAAGAAAATAAGGTATAATATAAGATTCAATTCGATCAACCCCTTAATATTAAGGGCTAGTGAATATACATATATTGAGAAAGCTACAATATTAACTCCCCAGTCTTTAGTCATGCTCAATTTTATTATAAACAATGGATATAAGAAGAAGGCTAATCCTCCAATTATACCTACATAGAAAAGAATACGTGTATATCCTACATCACTACCAAAAAACGCCGACGATCCGGTACCAAAAATAAGAGTCCATGTTTCTTCAGGAATTATAAACATTTCGGCTAATCCGCTGGATGACTTTGTTTCTAACCTACCATGAACGAACAGATTTGTAAACAACTCAAATGCCCAGTCAGAAAAACTAGAGAAATAAAACATTGCAAAAACATAACCGGCTGCCATCAAAAAAATAGAAGCAATAACAAATGTCTTAGCCTGCTTCTTTACAGCTCGGTTATCCCAAATGTATAAAACTGCTATCACGCCAAATCCTACGGCCATACCCACAATTGTTGTACGCGCCATAAATAAGCCAATATAGAAAATAAGAACATACAGTCCAGCCAGCAGCACAAATTCTGTAGTTTTCAATTTCATCCTCATGAACAGATAGGATAACAAAATAAGTGCTATCCCACTAATCGCACCTGCTCCAAAGAACCCAATTCCATATCCCATCAAGCGTTGCCGTCCAGCCTCTTCTCTAATCTCTTCTGTATAATCAACCTGCATCTGAAGTGAGAAAAGGAAAGTTTCAATAGGTTCACTGATATACATTAGAAAAGCCAGAAAAGATTGTAAAGCTATAGCTGCAATGATGTATAATAAAACAGTATTTAGTGAGGGTCTTACATGTGTTTTAAAAATTAAGAAAATAACCAGGTATGCTGAAAATAAGCATGCAATCTGACTCTTTGCATAGCTCATACTATAATCATCGTAAGCCCCATTAATCCATGTTGAAGAATAAAATGTAAAGAACAACACAAAAAAACCGCATAACAAGAAAACCACTTCTTTGAACGGGAAACGATGATATGCATATACCCCAAGCCCAACTACCCCGGATAAAGAGATAAAAGACGATCCTCTTATGTCTAATGCCTGCGGATAAATATAATAGAACATGACTATTAATGGCAGTAACATGGGAATAATATGTTTCAACTTTGGCATACTTATCTGAATACAAGTTTATAAATAAAGGACTTCTTATACCTAAGTCTAAAAGTACATTTTGTATAAAAAACAGCCAAATCTCTTAAAGAATAATCAGCTTTGCTATACAAGGAAGAGGCTTTCAATTTTTTCACAACCTTCAACCCTAGACGAGAATTGGCACATAGACGCAACCATGTTATTGACAACATTTTTTTCAAAAAAAGGTCATCACAGAATGGTTTATCTTCATTCAGTTGTACTAATGAGAGTATAAAAGCTTCACATCTATCTAAGTATTCAAACGAAGAATGTAAAGGCACACATTCAGCTACAGATGCATAGATATTAATATATTCTTCATCTGTAGGCAAGCCTAAATGATTACAGTGAATCTTAAAGACTCTCTTCTTATTTTCTATCTGAAGGTCTTCGTGTATAGAAGATATCTGGTGCTTATGAACTCTATATAATAACAATGCCTCACCTAAATTAGCCAATTTCGTTTTATATAAGGCTTCCGACCATAATGCATAATCTTCAACATGTAAGTATTCTGCTTCAAACTTCAATCCAAGTTCAGAGAAAACCCTTCTTCTGATCATTACAGCAGGATGACATATTCCTGAGCGAAACAACATATAAGCCCTGAGTTCACAATCATGTAAGGGGCTATGATTTAGATCTTTTCTTTTAGGATTTTCCGAACGAAAGGCTAAAAACTGTGTACTGACGATATCATGGTCTCTATTCTGTTCTAGAAAATTAACTTCTTTTTCTATACGCGCCGGTAGGGCTATATCATCAGCATCCATACGGGCAATGTATTCTCCGTTACAGAGACCGATACCCTTATTCAGTGTTTTTATAAGCTTCAGGTTTTCCTCATTCGTAAAAACCTTCATGCGTGAATCCTGATTAGCCAGTTTTTGCAACAACTCGCCTGTTCTGTCAGTAGAACAATCATTAATAGCTATAATCTCCAGATTAGGATATGTTTGATTGAGAATCGACAATACCGATTCTTCTACATACGCCTCTACATTATAGCAAGGTATTAACACCGAAACCAAAGGTTGATTCATTTTTTATTTGCTACGATTGTGTCAAAAACAGCTTTATAGCTGCCTACCATTTTTTCGATTGTAAAGTTAGCAAGATATGATTGTCTTGCATTATGTGACATCTCTTTTTGTATATTTTCATTAGATAAAATGTGATTTATTTTATCTTCAAAGTTTGTAATACTATTTTCTACTGCAAACCCATTTTCCCCATCCAACACCTCTGTAATTCCACCTACAGCCGAGGCAACTACAGGAACTCCAAATGCCAAAGCTTCAAGTATAGACATTGGTAACCCCTCATAATTGGAAGGAAGAATAAAAACATCGGCATATCTCAGACAGGAAAAAGCTGAATGCATTTCTCCTAAACAAAATACATTGCCAGGAAGCCCGGCCATATTCTCTTTATTACCTATCCACACAAAAGCATATTGAGGCATTTGCTTTGCAATATCCAGAAACAGATCAAACTTTTTCTGTTTGGATATTCTGGATATACACATTATAATTTTAGGAAAATCTTGCCGGATATCCTCCAGTTTGCTTATTACATCAGGATTTACATCACTTCGTTGAATATAATGATCTGAAACTCCATTGTAAATTCTATCTACATTTTTATAAATGTTTTCCTCCTTCATCATATTCACATCATACTGGCTAACACCTATGATACGGAAGGCCCTGTTTTTCAATAACTTTTCAATTGTTAAGAATTT
This sequence comes from Prevotella sp., assembly GCA_031285625.1. Taxonomy (GTDB): domain Bacteria; phylum Bacteroidota; class Bacteroidia; order Bacteroidales; family Dysgonomonadaceae; genus Dysgonomonas. The sequence continues at coordinate 57,705 of JAITVV010000080.1, read as the reverse complement.
ACGGAAAGCAGTACGTATAGAATCAAATCCATGAACTGTGTAGACTATTTTTTTCTTGTTAAAGGCCAAGCGTCCTAATACTCCCATTTTGGATGAGTGTAAATGAACTACATCGGGTCTGTATTTAAACCGATAATAAAAAAGCTTCAGAAGAAGGCCAATATCTTTAATTGAAACCGATTTACGATGATCATTCAATTTCAGCCGGGTAAAATTGTTTCCGAGATTACTCCATGCCTCTCCGTTACCTCCATAAAGAATATAAAGTTCATTCTCTGAACTAAGGTTTTTTACCAGATCTGCAACAATGGTTTGAGCACCACCATATTCAGATACTGTTATAACCTGAAAAATCTTCATACTTTACTTTATAATAGATACAAAGATAGTATTTTTAATTTTTCTCATTGTTAATATTCCCTTTTTATAACATATTCTACCACTTATTATCTATTAATCAACCCTTTCCATTTAAAATAACCCATAATGGATACAAGAAAGAATATAATGAAGAGACAACCTGACATGACGTCATGCCGGGCAAATAAAAGAATTGCTGAAATAAGATTTGCAGGAATAACCAACAACCATTGCTCGGCCCATTTACGGGAAATCATCCATAGAGCGACAATATTAAGGGAAGTGGTTAGAGAATCGCCAATAGTAATTAATGCCAGATTATTACTAAACTGTACCAAAACCAGATAAATCAATATGGAAATGAAAAACACTCCCAGTATAATAGGTAAGATATAGCGTTTTCCGACATGTGTAATAATTTCACGCCCGGTTTCTCTATCCCTGTTACGAAATACCCAAACAACCCAGCCATAAACTGATGCTAAAAAGAAATAGATATAGATCGCCATACTGGCATACAATCTGGTAGTATAAAAGATATAGATGTAAAATGCAGCCATAACAATACTGGCAGCCCACATCCATACATTAGCCTTATACTCCAGAAAAAGAAATACAAGTCCGATGATAGCACCGGCTATACTAATCCAATTATTCTCAATAAAATTTATAATTTCCATAATATATAAAAGGAGTGCTTTTTCAGCACTCCGTAAAAGTAAGTAAAAGATATTAGAATCTATATCTTATTCTTCCCATCAGATTTGCACCTGCCTGAGGAAATACTCCTTTATAAACAGCCTGCGTACCATCTTCGAATTTGGATGTATCAACCCATGCATTAGCATTATACTTTATACTAGCCAGATTGTTTATATAGAACTGAAAATCGAATTTACCGACTCTGGAAGCATCCAAAGTATAAGATGCAACAAAATCGGTAACAAGGTAATCTGACAGCCGGTTTTCAGAATTAGAAGTATTATCATAATACATCTTTCCAACATATTTGTTGATAAATGAAAAACTGATATCTTCTTTTTCGAATGGCTTGAATGTAATCATAAAACTCCCTACCACTTTAGGAGAGAAAGAAATATCGGTAGACTTATATGTCTGTGATACTTGTCCCAAATAGTTCCAATCACTCTGATTATCATAATAATCATAAAAAACAGTATAATTTTTTATCTTATTTCTGCTTAAAGTGAGATTACCATCCATACGCAACCAATAAGTTGGAGTATATGATAGTGCCAATTCAATCCCTGTACGGTAACTATCGGGAACATTCTCTTGCAACTTATAACCTGTATCATTTAATTTTCCAGTCTGTACCAGTTGATCTTTATAGTTCATATAATAAAAATTGGCACTGAAAGCAACAATGGAATTTGCATATTTATATCCTAATTCGTAATCATAAAGCCTTTCAGAGGTTATTGATCGTACTCCTCCCCCTTTTAAAGATTCTTTTAGGTCGGCACGTAATGGTTCTCTATTGGAGATACCAAATGAACCATATATTTCATTATATCCGGCAAAGCGAAAAGACAGACCACCCTTAGGATTTATAAAATTGTAATAATTGTTGTTTGTCAGATCTGCCAAATCATCATCTATACCTTTCATCCGGTAATCGATATATCGTTCTTGCACCTCAGCAAATAATGAAAAATTCTCAACAGGACGGTATTCTGCTTTGAAATAAGCATTTATATCTTTTTTATCAGCCTCGTTGCGATACCACTCATAGCCTTCAGGTATATCCTGATTATGCTTAGCCCAAAGTAACCGGCCATAATGCTCTCCATCATAGTAACTGTACATTCCCCCTATAGTTAATCCAAATTTCTCTCTCTCATATTTCAAATTGAGTCCTCCAACATACAGGTGATTCATCATCAGTTTACGGCGTATAATATCTGACTTTTTGTAAGTAGTTCCTTCGACAACCTGATTATCGAGACCAAATTCAGAGAACTTCCTGTCTACCTTATAATTTTCATAATACCCATATCCATGATTATAGCTCAGATTGGCATTAAACGTCAGAGAAGGAGTTAAATATCGGGTATAGACAAGCTGACCTATATTGGAATAATAATTGTCAGTTTCGTTATCATAATAACGTATATTTCCATTCTCATCTGTATATTGTCCTGCAGGGTTGTATCGCCTGTCAATATCCAGCATACCTGGGTCTATACCTTCCCAGGTGATTCCGGTATGCTGTATTCCATTCATATATATAAGACGTATCAGTTGTTTGTCGGAATAGTGAGACAATGCTGCATAAATGTTTTTATGATCCACTTTACCGTTACGTATATAACCGTCGCTTTGCACATGTGAAAAACGCGCATCCAGAGACAAACCGTTTTTCATTATACCCGTACCAACTGCACCTGAAACCAAGAATGTATTATATTGTCCATAAGCGGTTGATAGATCTCCATAGGGTTTCGGCCTTCCTCCTAGAGTCTGCATAGAAATACTAGCGCCAAAAGAAGCAGCACCATTGGTAGATGTACCTACCCCGCGTTGGATTTGCATACTTTGTAAAGAATTTGACAGATCCGGTAAGTTCACCCAATATACTTCCTGACTCTCAGGATTATTGAGAGGCATGCCATTCAGTGTTACATTGATTCGATTGGCGTCCGTTCCGCGAATACAGTAAGACATATTACCCACCGCAGTACCACCTTCAGTATAAGCCACTACAGATGGAAGTGTTTGCAATATAGAAGGGATATTGCGTGCAGCATTATCCTGCTTTATCTGCATTTCTGTTATGTTGGAGTATGCAATTGGTGCATCCTGACTAACACGTGTGGCAGACACCACCACTTCATCTAATTTTACAACTTTCAGACTATCCGCTTTTTGTTGTGCAAAAACTCCTATCCCACCTATTAAGAATGCAGACAGAGTTATAAATACCTTTTTCATTTAATAATTAAAATTATTCTGACAGGGTCGCTAGCTTAATATTTCGACCTCATGTCCTGATGTTAAACAAAAAAGGGGTTTGATAAGATAATTTCCCGAATTTTAAAGATATGCATCTGCGCATATGCATATTTTCTTTCCCTACGCCGGCATTATCCGGATCAGGTTTTATGCGTGTGATCTCAGCCTGTGATATTAAGGCACCCCTAAGATTTCGTGACAAAGATAAGCAAACCCTTTTACAAATAACTACCCGTTACTTATAAAATTTTTCTATATCTCCATTTCTTCATGTTACAAAATCGAATTTCTTTAGTCATATATATAGAAATATGTATCTTTGTCACCAAAATTAAAAAATATGAAACTTTATAAAAACAAACTTTTTGCGGTTATTCTAACAGTTGTTGCTGTAGTAACATTCTCCTCGTGTAGTTCAGATGATGATTATGAGTGGAGACGTGGTACATTAAATTTATCTACGGAATTTGATAAAGATCCTATATATACTGATAATAAGGGACGATTCAGTTTTTCATATGATTTGCGTGCCGAAGATATCGGAGGCATAGATGCACGCAGATTAGACATTGTTGATGTAAGATCAATCGAGTCCGAAGTTTTTCTTTTCTATGGTGAATTATTTGTAGCAGGTGATCACGTAAATATCAGATTGTCTGCCGATGGTGTTAATTCACGTACATTAAGGATGATCGTTGACAATGATAAAGAAGCGAAAGTAATAGACGCGGACTATCATCTACTACAAGAGTTTATGTCTGACATGGCATATAACTTAGCTCGTAGAGGTCAACTCAATTTCTATATTGACGGGGAGCTACTCGATATACCTCAACAAACCTATTTCGACTTTGAAGTAAAAAATATTTTTGACTTTGAAATCAGATATTAATATTCTATGTCTGATAATATTAAAACATTATTATCCGACTATCTCTCTGAGATACAACAAATAGATCAATCCGATTTATCATTAAGAAACAAATATATCCGCTTAAAACGGATACTGGAAAGAAGCTGCAAAGAAATCACAGGAAGTGAATCTTTGCAGTTTCCTTCTTTATTCTCGCGTCTGGTATTTATTTCTCAAAAATATGAGTTGCCGAAACCGCTGGAATGGCAACTGCAAAACATAAGAATAAAATCAACGTTCTTACTTCGTAGCGACCAGAATTTAATATCTCCGAACCAATATAAGCTAGCCAAAGAAGCATTAAATAATTTTCTCTCATTCATAAACGGAGAGAAAATTGATCTCACCAATTTTGAGAGAACAACTTCTGAAAACGAAGATCTTCGATTAGACAAAATAAGGGTACAGGTAATAAATATTGACAAAGAAAACGAAATAATTATTTGTCAATCAGATCTCCTTCCTGATAAGATATTAACTATAAGATACAATGTCTTATTAATGAATGATATCTTTACCCCTACCATCGATCGCCTTTGGATTGGTGCACAATTGAATCTGATTGATGTAAAGAAAGATGAGGCCGGATATTATATATCAAAAATATTCGTTCTAGAACCGGACTACCTGATAGATGCTTCTGCTATGGCTGAATGTTTTCAATCATATGGAAGTTCGTATCTGCACTACTTCCGGAGAAAGTTTGAGCCTAATGTAAATTCTCATTATATACTGTTAGGAAATCTGGCTAACTTCTTTTTAGATGAACTCATCTACGCCGAAGATGCAGAGGATCTGACTTTTGAGGAGACCTTTAAGAAGTCTTTCCAACAAATGCCGTTTGAGTACGCCTCATGTAAGGACATTCGTGCTATACATGATTTCAAGGATTTCATGTCGCGAGCAGAAAGACACTTCAATAATATTAAGCGGGTAGTGTTGCACGACATGCCTGCAAATGGATTCGACATATCTTCCTGTATGTTAGAGCCTTCATTCTTTTGTGAAAAATATGGATTTCAGGGAAGACTCGATCTGCTTCAATTATCAAATGAGACGACAGGAACAGAACGTATCATTGAATTGAAATCGGGGAAACCTCCCTACCCTCGCGAAGATGTTACCAAAATAGCTCCAAATCATGAAACGCAGACAGCCATTTACCGTCTGATGATACAAAGTGTGTTCAATAAGGATGCACGACATATTTATCCGACAATTTTATATTCAAGTGCTGACAATGCGGGTGAAAATATCCGTTTTGCAGCCAGATTCTATCAACTGGAAAAAGATATAATTAATCTCAGAAATATGATTGTAGCTACAGAGCATGATTTATATCTGGGAAATACTCAAACAGTAGAAGATACATTCAATGAACTGTTTGATTTGGATAATTACGGTCGTGTACCTGACTTTTTCACAGACAAACTATCAGAATTAAAGAAAGTACTGATAGAGGCAACACCTCTAGAAAAAACATATTTCTATCGCTATATTAATTTCATAACCAGGGAACTTTATTTACAAAAAATGGGGGATGAACATTTTGATTCATCCATGAGTATATCCGCCCTGTGGAATACTACTTTTGCTGAACGTAAAGATGCACTTGACCTGATCTCCGACTTGGAAATTGAGGATATCGACGACAACGGTAGAGATATGATCATCCGGTTCAGAAGAGAAAATATTGAGGACTGTGCGAACTTCCGTGAAGGAGAGATATGTATACTCTACCCAAGACAAAATGAAAGTCATACTGTGCTTACCAATCAAATATTGAAAGGCACCGTAGTAGAAGTTTCTGCTGACAAAGTCATTTTACGTTTCAGATACAAGCAACGAAATCACAGTTTCTTTTCCAGATATAAATATTGGGCTGTTGAGCATGACAAACTCGACCATAGTTACAATGCCATGTACAAGAGTCTGTTTTCTTTTTTAGCAGCACCCAAGGATAAGAAAAATCTGTTACTAGGGCTTAACAAACCAGATACAACATATACCCAATCACTAGATATCCAGGAATTAACAAAGGAGGAAAAGCAGAAAACAGTTATAGATAAAGCATTAGCTGCCAAAGACTATTTTCTGATAGTTGGCCCTCCCGGTACAGGAAAGACTTCGATATTTGCCAAGCAGCTTATAGAAAAATTACATGCAGACCCAGATACAAACATTCTGGTAATGGCATATACCAATCGTGCTGTGGATGAATTATGTGCCTCTATCTGCCAGGCTTTTGATAAAGACAATGCTAACTGTAATAAATATATCCGAATAGGTTCAGAACTATCTTGTGGAGAACCATATCGACACAGGTTATTGCAAAACATCTCACATCAGGCTAACAACCGGAAAGAACTATTGCAGACGATAGATAGCAGCCGCATCTTTGTAGGTACCCTGGCATCTATAATAGGGAAACCGGAATTACTTGATCTGAAACATTTTAATGTAGCAATTATCGATGAAGCATCTCAAATTCTGGAGCCACAGATAGCAGGACTTCTTACCTGCTTTGATAAATTTATTATGATAGGAGATCATAAACAGCTGTCAACAATCACATTGCAAAATGAGAATAAGTCGAAAGTAAACGAAGAATTATTAAATGACATAAAGTTATACGATTGCAGGGAATCACTGTTTGAACGTCTGTTTCGCATTTGTAAAGATAATGGGTGGACACATGCCTTTGATACACTTACATATCATGGACGCATGCATCGAGAAATTGCAGACCTTGTAAATACAAACTTTTACGACAGCCTGTTAAAAACCGCTACTGAAAGGCAGGAAATCAATCTGCAATATCTGGTATTTGACGAATCAGATAGATTTCAATCCCTGATTGCCACCAAAAGAACGGGATTCATACCCGTAAGACAATCTGACAACACCAATATAAGTGATAAAACGAACAGCACCGAAGCTGATGTGGTAGTGTTATTATCTATAGCATTATTCAATTTATATAAAGCAAACAGCCTACAATTTGATTCACAAAAAACACTAGGAATTATCACTCCATACAGAAATCAGATAGCATTAATAAAACAGAAATTAGAAGAGACTGGTATTGCAGAATTTAGAAATATTATGGTAGATACTGTTGAGCGTTATCAGGGAAGTCAACGCGATGTTATCATGCTATCATTCTGTTTCAACAGACCTTATCAGTTGACTAACTTTTGCAATATGAACCGTGAAGGGACTGTTGACCGGAAGTTAAATGTAGCCCTGACCCGTGCCCGTGAACAACTATTCCTTATCGGAAACGATTATATCCTAAATCAGAATAGCATATATAGAAGAATATTGGAAAGAATGCCTCATTGTTAACTAAAAAGTGACAAAAGTAACAGCTTTTCGATACTTTCTGATTGTCACTTTATCTTTCCGTATTATATAACAAGCCTATTATATAAGATAATTTCAGGCGAAGAAATCTCTTCTATCTATTATCAATAATATTTTTTGATATATCAAAAAATATTTAGTTGAACATTCAACTATCATTGTTTTTGTTGTATCTTTGCACACAAAATAATAAAGACATGTTGCAAACTTTTGTACAAACAATATTGCAGACACAGTCTTACTACCGTCAGATAATCCATAGAAAAATACGAGAACATAGCATAGATGTAACATTTGAAATGTTACATATTTTGAGGTGTCTCGATGGAGCTGGAAAAGTAAACCAGCAGGAATTGGCCAACCTGACGTATAAAGACAAATCGAGTCTGTCATATTTGATAAAGAATATGGAAAAAAGAGGTCTGATAAAACGTGAAGAAGACGTAAACGATAAGCGAAGTAAACTTGTTGTATTATCAGACAAGGGTAATAAGCTCTATGTAGAAATAAAAAAAATAATAGAAGATGTATACAACGAACTGGAGAAGAATGTGAATCTCAACCATATCGAACTGTGCATTGGCTATATGAAAGAATTTACGCAGACTATAAAAGAAAACTAAGTGAAAAAGAGTACTCACATATTATATATATTTCTAATCTTTTCACTGCCATTGGTAGCTCAGGCACCATACAGGATAACTGTGAATGAGCTTTTCGACCGTGGACTACAAAACAGTGTGGCTATTCAGGCGTCTGTTATAAAAACACAGATATCCGAAGACAAAGTCAGCCTGGCTAAAAACAAACAATTGCCCGATATTTCAGTAGCAGGACTATTTGGCTATGTAGGTACCCCCACCATACTGGATAAAGACTTATCCTTCCTGAAACATTCCGATACCCCGGACTGGAAACAAAATTATCAGGTTACTGCTACACAACCAATCTATCAGGGTGGTAGGATTAAAAACAGCATAGAAAAAGCTAATCTTGAGAAAGAAGTAGCTCAGCTATCCTTACAAAAAGATAAATCCGAATTGAAACTTTGGTTAATAGGTAAGTATCTTGACTTATTCAATCTATATAAAGAGCGGGATGTATATGCCAAGAATATTGAAGAAGCCGAGACACGATTGCGCGACATTGAAAAGATGAAAGAACAAGGTATGATCACTACCAATGATGTATTACGTAGTAAGATTATTCTTACAAATTATAAACTATCATATAAAGAAACTGAAAATGATATTGCACTCACTTCACAGCAACTGGATATTGTCTTAGGTATGGATGAGAACAGAATTCTTGAACCCGATGGCAACTTCCTATCTTCTCAACTTGAGATAAAAGCAGAAAACGATTACATCTATCAGGCTTATATGCAATATCCTGATCTGAAAATAACAGAAACAAATATAGTTTTGGCTCAAAACAACCTGAAACTGGTGAAGGCAGACTACTTGCCCACCCTATCTTTACAGGCAAGCAATACATTGGCACGTCCCATACCGAATGTTTCCCCGGCACAAGATTTATACCTAAACGCGTGGGGCATTACATTGAATTTGTCTTACCATATATCTTCACTTTTTGATAAAAAACATAGCACAAGTGCTGCCAAACGGCAAATACAATTACAGGAATTGGCACAAGAGCAGCAAAAACAAAATATACGTACAAGCGTAAAATCAGCGTATGTAAAACATAAGGAAGCTCAGGACAGGATAAAATCACTGGAAGAATCATTGGTGCAATCTAATGAAAATTACCGCATTGTAAAGAATAAATACTTTAATCAATTAGCTATACTAACCGACCTGTTAGATGCAAATACTGTACAGCTAAATGCTGAACTGCAACTAACTGCAGCTAAAACTAATGCAATATATACGTATTATCAACTACAAAAAGTAAGTGGAAATCTATAATTATGGATACAGATAAATCAGCACTAAAAGATAAACAAGAAGAAAAGGAAGCCTATCATAAGCTTAAGAAAAAGCGTACCCGTAATATTATACTTAATACGATCAGTATCCTTCTTGCATTAGGTGGTATAGCATGGGGGATTAATTTCTTTATCCGTTATTATAAATATGAAATAACCAATGATGCTACCATAGAGCAATATATAACTCCAATCAATTCAAGGGTTGCGGGTTATATCAAAGAAGTTCGTTTTACAGACCATCAATGGGTAAATGAGGGCGATACCTTACTTATAATCGATGACAGGGAATTTAAAATAAAAGAAATGGATGCAGAAGCAGCATTGATGGATGCTAGAAATACATCATCTGTTTTATCTTCCAGCATAATCACAACATCAACAAATGTAGCAGTATCTGACGCTAATATTGAAGAAGCGAAAGCACGTCTATGGAGATCGGAACAAGACCTGAAAAGATATAAAAACCTATTGGATGCAGAATCTGTTTCCCAACAGCAATACGATCAGATAAAAAGTGACTATGATGCACAAAATGCACACTACAATGCACTGATGAAGCAAAAGGAAGCCTTAAAATCAACTTCCACCGAAACGTCGAAAAGGCAAGGTAATGCAGAAGCAACTATTCTCCGCCGTAAGGCTGATTTGGCTATGGCGAAACTAAACCTGTCATATACGATTATAATTGCCCCTTATAGTGGCTATGTAGGGCGGCGGACACTCGAAGCAGGACAACTGGTTCAGGCAGGGCAAACTATTACAAATCTGATAAAAAATGACAACAAATGGATAATAGCCAACTACAGGGAAAAACAGATTGAGAATATCTATATCGGACAAGAAATACAAATACGTGTTGATGCTATCAATGATAAAACATTTAAAGGAAGGGTTACTGCTATATCTGAAGCAACCGGAGCAAAATATTCGATGTTACCGACCGATAATTCGGCAGGAAACTTTGTGAAAATCCAACAACGTATCCCCGTACGTATTGAATTCGAAAACATATCAAATGAAGATATGAAAAAATTACGTGCCGGAATGATGGTTGTTACCGAAGCTATAAAGTAATAAGAAAATGATCATACCTGTTATACGAACCACAACAATAAGTCCTTTTAGAAGTTGGGTACCCAATTGGCTGAAGGTTGTGGTAGCTTTGCTCATACTTATACCTATTTTGCTGGTTAATGGAGCTTATACAGGAAGCAATATTGACATTTCCGGTTATCTGGGGGTTTTATCTGAAGATATAAATATGGCCTATTATGCCTCTTCGGCAGGTATGGCCGTTGCACATCTGGTCATACCCAAAATAAAACCAATAGCGACTGCTAAAACGATCATACTGATAGTCCTTCTTTTTCAGGTTTTACTCAGCCTTATTTGTGCTGAAACAAACTATATAGAAGTTATCATAATCTGTAGTTTCTTTATCGGCTATTTCAAAGCCTTTTCGATGATTGAGACAATCAACATCTTAATGCCTGCTTTAAGTCCCAGCGGAACACGTAATGAGTTTTATGCAAAATTCTATCCTATAACCCTCACCTGTGGTCAATTATCATTAGTCATAACTGCCGAACTAGCTTACATATATAATTGGCAATATATGTATTACTTTATGATATTGATGCTGTTGGTAGCAATCATAGCTGTTGTTCTATGTATGTCGTTTGCCAGGCGCTTGGTGCGTATTCCCATAAAAGATATAGACTGGATAAGTTTTTTCCTTATTTCTGTCTGTTTTATGGCAATTATATATGTGGCAACATACGGGAAGACAAAAGACTGGTTTGCCTCAAATAGTATCATTATAGCGACTGTTCTAATTCCTGTTACAGGATGGCTTTTTATACGCAGGCAATTCTCAGACAAACCATTTCTTGATCTGAGTGTTTTAAAAAACAGAAATTCTGTGACAGTCTATATACTATCCTTTGTTCTGATGTTTTATACATCATTCAGCATACTGGTATCTTCATACACAACAAATGTTCTGCGTCTGGATAGTGCACATGTTAATGAATTGTATCTCTATACAATTCCGGGGTTTGTAGTCGGTGGGGTTATTTGCTATTACTGGTTTATGAAAGAAATACGTATGACATGGCTTATATTTCTGGGATTTTCCTGCTTCACACTTTCCATAGCACTTCTCTATTTTCAGATAATGCCAAGCGGACTTTATGAGGACCTTTATTTGTTAATGTTTCTGCGGGGAGTAGGAATGCTGGTACTCTTTGTTGCATTCGCTATTTATGGGATATACGGATTATCACCAAAGCAGCTAATCTACAATGCCTTTTTCCTGATTGGAGCGCGTTCTGCCCTTGCTCCTGCCGTAGGTGCTTCCATCCTTACCAACTGGCTATATCGTCTTCAGCAAAAAAACAGCCTTATCCTCTCACAAGGTGTAGATATGCAAAATCAATTGGCTTCCAGTCAGTTTTCATCCTCAGTAAACACAGCTTTAGCCCAGGGCTGGAGTATAGAGGATGCACAGAAGATAGCAACAAATCTGCTCTATCAAAAAATACAGATACAAGCCGTAACAGTAAGTATAAAGACAATTGCCGGGTGGATGCTCATCTTTGGAATTATATTATTAATTGGAATTGTCCTTTATTTCTTACAGTTCAAACCTGTTAAATTAATGAAAATGGGGAACGATATGTCCGGTTAATTATCTTTTTTATCAGGAAATCAAGTTATATATCTTAACTTTGTTATGTATTCACGACAAAACGCTCCCAATGAAGTATCATATCAAATATCTTATATATATAGCTGTATGCGTATTTGTTATGCAAGCATGTGTAGACAAAGAATACAACTGGGATAATATAGACAAGAACGGGGTTATAAGCATTCCTCCTGTTCCGCTAGGCAGCATCGATACAATTTATATACATGGGCTTCCTCAGGGAGAAACACCTTGGGGTATTCCAATACCGGATTTTTCGATAACCAGAAGTGATACGATAAAAGGACTTTTTGAAGGAAATGCAGTAAAAAATTTCTTTTTTGAAGGAGCTAATACTGTAGAAATCTCCGCTAAGATAGATATTGATCTGGAAATTAAGGGAGTTAATATTGATATATATTTCGATATAATCAACTATGATAATGCCAGAAATATTAACGTCAAGATTCCCAAACAGACTTTAACAACAATAAATGATCAGGTACTTTCCATTAAAGTAGATTCTGAATATATGAGATATATGGAAGGAGCCAAAGACCTCTTATTAACAATAGTTTTGAGTTCAGAAGATGGAACAGTATGGCTCGGAGAAAACGACTATATCTATATAAGGGATACCATCATAAAAACTGGAGGGTTTCATTACGAACTGTAAAGCAATAGATATGAAATCCGTTAATAATATACGTATTATCCTGATTTCAGTTATTTGTTTCATATGTGTAAATACCGGGGTGGCACAAGTTATTAAGACTGACTATTTCATGAAAACCTCATATATGAGAAGTGGTCTGAATCCGGCATTACAACCGGAACAAGGATACCTGATCATTCCTGTTCTCCCTAATATAGCCGCTAATTTTCAAACAAATAATCTTAATCTCAACAATCTTACTTTCCGGGGAACAGATGGAAAGCGTGTCACCTTTATGCACCAAAGCATTGGTACAGATCAGTTTTTGTCTAATTTGTCCACAGATAATTATATCAATACAGATGCCAGCTACAAACTTTTTGCATTGGGAGTTTACAAAGAAAATGGATTCTGGTCACTAGACCTCAATGTAAGAGCACATGCTGATGTCAATATACCAAAACCATTTTTTGGACTATTAAAAAAAGGATTCGATCAGGAAGGTCAAAGCAGATATGACCTCTCGGATCTGAGCGCAACAGGTTATGCATTTCTCGAATTAGGAGTATCGCACTCCCGTTCTATAAATAATAATCTAACTGTGGGGGCACGTGCAAAACTACTAGGTGGCCTTGCTGATTTTAATCTTGATGCAAAAAGCCTGAGCATCGATGCCGGGCCTGATTACTGGACTGCAAAGTCTAAAGCGACATTAAGGGGATCGGCATCAGGCGTACAAGCCAGATACGATGAGAAGGACAATCTGGATGGATTTGATTTCGGTAGTTGGTTTAATATTCCGGGGTATGGTTTAGGGCTGGACATTGGAGCAGTATACGATATGAAAAATACTTTATCAGCCCTAGATGGATTAAAAGTATCAGCAGCAATCAATGACATTGGATTTATTGTATGGACAAAGAAAAACAGTATTGATCTACAATCACCCGAAACAGAAGTCACCATAAAGCCAAGTGATTATGAGCATTTCAAAAGTGGCGGATCATCGCTTAGTGATGTGTTTGAGAATGCATTTGATGATATAAAGAAAGCGATCAATCTGAAGGGAGAAACTAAAAAAACACGTGTAACAAAACTACGTATCAATATGAATGTTGGTGCTGAATATGAAATATTGAAAGATAAATTATCAGCAGGGGTATTATACTCTATTCGTTTTGGTAATTATTTCAACCTGTCGGAATTTGTAGTTTCTTTAAACTACAGGCCTTCTTCCTGGATATCCACAAGTGCCAGTTATTCAATTGTGCATAGTAATTTTGATACATTTGGGGTAGCTCTGCATCTGACTCCGGCTAAAGGCATTCACTTTTTTCTGGCTAGCGACTATGCAATACCTCATATATCATCTGAGTTTTTACCAACAACAAGCAGGGCACTAAATTTTCAGATGGGAATAAGTATTCCATTTGGCAATAAGAAGAATACAAAATAAAAATGGCTACCTCAATGAGATAGCCAATCTTTTCATATCTAAAGCATTTACTTCTTATTCACTCTGAAACGCTCGTTTCCATTCTTAATAAAGTCTACAATCTGGTTTGCAGCGGCAATACCTGCATTTGTATTAGCTTCTGCTGTTTGAGCTCCAGTCTTCTTTGGAGTAGAGAAATAACGTCCGGCAAATTTTTCATTCATTTCCGAATGATTTCCCGGCATAATATCTGTTACATACTTAAAGTCCTTGCGTTCTTCCATCAACTTCACCATTTCAGCCTCGTTAATAACTTCTTTACGGGCTGTATTGATAAGCAATGCATTTTTAGGCATTCTGCTCAACAAGGCATAATTTATAGAGTTCTTGGTTTCAGTTGTAGCCGGAATATGTAAAGAAACAACCTGACAAGTTGTGTATAATTCCTCTGCTGAGTTTACTGCTTTTACTCCTTCTTTTTCTATAGCTTCTGCTGTAAGGAATGGATCGAAAGCATATACTTCCATACCAAAGCCTTTAGCAATACGGGCAACATTGCGCCCTACATTACCATATGCATGGATACCAAGCTTCTTTCCAAAAAGTTCAGTACCGGATGTTCCGTTATAAAAGTTACGCACAGCAAATACAGCCATTCCAAGAGCCAGTTCTGCTACTGCATTGGCATTTTGCCCCGGAGTATTCATCACACAGATATTGTTTGCTGTAGCAGCTTCAAGGTCTATATTATCAAATCCGGCACCGGCACGAACTACAATTTTCAGGTTCTTACCGGCATCCAATACTTCTTTATCAAAAATATCACTACGAATTATAGCTGCTTCAACATCTACCACAGCATCTAGCAGCTGTTTCTTTTCTGTATATTTTTCGAGCAGGACAAGTTCATAACCTGCTTGTTCAATTACATTTCTTATACCATTTACTGCTTCGGCTGCAAATGGCTTGTCTGTTGCTATAAGTACTTTCATTTATTTAGCAATTTTCTTTTCAAATTCTTTCATTGTATCAACTAAAACCTGTACACCCTCGATAGGCATCGCATTGTAAATAGAAGCACGGAAACCTCCTACAGAACGGTGTCCCTTCAGTTCATATAATCCTCTTTCCTTAGCAAAATCAAGGAATGCAGCCTCATTACCCTCATATTCCGAAGATAAGACAAAGCATACATTCATCAATGATCGATCTTCTACCTGGCAAGTTCCCTTAAAGACAGGGTTACGATCTATTTCATTATATAACAATGCTGCTTTTTCCTTATTGCGTTTGTACATAGCTTCAACTCCACCATTAGCTTTGAGCCATCTAAGAGTCTGCATAGCCGCATAAACAGGTACTACAGGAGGGGTATTAAACATCGAACCATTCTCGATGTGTGTACGATAGTCAAGCATAGTAGGTATCGGACGATTTACTTTACCTAATACCTCATCTTTCACAATCACAAATGTTAATCCGGCAGGTGCAAGATTCTTTTGCGCGCCACCATATATCAATGCATATTTTGAGATATCCACCGGGCGAGAGAAAATATCTGAAGACATGTCAGCTACTAATGGAACCGGAGAATCCAAATCGGTATGTAATTCTGTTCCGAAGATTGTATTATTAGTTGTGATATGGAAATAGTCCGCATCAGTTGGGATAGTATAATCTTTAGGAATATAAGTAAAATTAGCAGCCTTAGAAGATGCAACTTCTACAACTTCGCCAAATAGCTTAGCCTCTTTTAGTGCTTTACTTGCCCAAGTTCCCGTATTTAAATAAGCAGCTTTCTTTTCTAGCAGGTTAAATGGAACCATACAAAATTGCAGACTGGCCCCCCCCCCAAGAAATACTACCGAATAACCGGAAGGAATATCCAGTAACTCCTTAAATAATTCTATAGTTTCGTCCATTACTGCCTGAAAGTCTTTACCTCTATGGCTTACTTCCATCAATGAAAAAGATGAACCATTAAAATCCAGAATAGCCTTAGCTGTCTCCTCAATAGTTTGTTGAGGAAGAATTGATGGTCCTGCACTAAAATTATATTTCTTCATTTTTTATATAAATTAGGGAATTATGAATTGTTCTTATACTTTTAGAGTTCCAAAATTAGTAATTATATATTAAAACTAAGAGGCTTAAGAAAAAAAATATTAACTTTATTTCCAGCATTTTATCAAATTGATTTCATAATATCGCTTATTATATTTTTTCATATACAAATGCTCTTATTTTCATTGTTTTTATATATTTGCATATAGCAAAAAGTTAGTTTAAAGATTTAAAATTTCTGAGTAAAAATATTAACCTTATAACTAAAACCTTAAAAATATTATGGCTGTAATAAAACCATTTAAAGGGATCAGACCTCCCCAAAGCATTGTTAAAGATGTTGTATCACGCCCTTATGATGTATTAAGTTCTCTGGAAGCCAGACTGGAGGCAGAAGGAAATGAAAAGTCCCTGTATAGAATAATAAAGCCTGAAATAGACTTCGAGGAAATGATTGATGAACACCATCCGGATGTATATAATCGTGCTGTAGATAATTTCAACAAGTTTCAGGAAATGGGTTGGTTGGTACAAGATGCGGAAGAGTACTACTATGTATATGCACAAACAATGAATGGAAAAACACAATATGGCCTCGTTGTATGCTCCCATGTTGATGATTATATGAACGGGAAGATAAAAAAACATGAACTTACACGCAGAGATAAAGAAGAGGACCGCATGAAACATGTACGTATAAATAATGCCAATATAGAACCTGTATTCTTTGCATACCCTGACAATAAGGAATTGGATAAAATAATAAAAAAAGTAATATCCTTACCTGCAGAATATGACTTTACGTCAATTGATGGTGTCGGTCACCACTTTTGGGTCATAAGGGAGAAAGAAGATATTAAAAGGATAACTGACCTGTTTGCATCAATACCTAATCTGTATATTGCTGACGGGCATCATCGCTCTGCAGCAGCTGCACTGGTAGGAGCCGAAAAGGCAAAGCAGAACCCGGATCATAAAGGAGATGAAGAGTATAACTACTTTATGGCAGTATGCTTTCCCGATAATCAACTGAATATTATAGATTATAATCGTTTGGTGAAAGACCTGAATGGATTGAGCACAACTGAATTTATAAAAAAATTAGACAATTACTTTATAGTTGAAGAAAAAGGTTCTGAAATTACACCTCCCTCAGGATTACACAATTTTTCAATCTATCTGGATGGAAAGTGTTACAGCCTTACAGCAAAAGCCGGGACTTATGACGACAATGATCCTATCGGGGTCTTAGACGTAACTATTTCTTCAAAATACATACTAGATGAAATATTAGGTATAAAAGATCTACGTTCTGATAAACGAATCGATTTTGTAGGTGGAATCAGAGGATTAGGTGAATTAAAAAAACGGGTAGATAGTGGGGAAATGAAGCTGGCAATAGCGCTATATCCCGTCACGATGAAGCAATTGATGGACATTGCCGATTCCGGAAATATTATGCCACCCAAAACCACTTGGTTTGAGCCCAAACTACGTTCAGGACTGGTTATTCACAAGTTGGATTAGAATAATTACAAGATAAAAAATAAAGCCGGTGTTAATTTTTCTCAACATCGGCTTCTCTTATTTGTTATATAAAAAGTTATATTTGTCAATCAAACAATAACACTAAACCAGATTATGATTATAAAACATTTTACTGATAACGATTTATACAAATTCTCTGTAATGTTGGCCATACAAAAACTGTATCCATGGTCATACGTAAAATACGCTTTTACCAATCGGGGTGGAACACAATTCCCTGAGGGATTTGCCGAGAGGATGCGTGAAGAAGTCGCATCAATGGCCAATCTGCAATTAACTGCCGAAGAAAAGAAATTTATAAAAAATAAATGTTATTTCTTCGATCCCGTTTTTGTAGATTTTCTGGAAGGGTTCAGGTACAAGCCGGAGGAAGTTACCATTACACAGGAAGGTGGAAACCTTAGTGTTGTTATGGAGGGTTATTGGTATCGTACAGTGTTATGGGAAGTTCCGTTGATGGCAATTATATCTGAACTCTACTTTCAGATGACAGGAGCAGAGCCAAAAGATATTGAAGAAAAAGCAATTATAAAAGCCAAAGCGCTGAAAGAGATAGGTGCCGACTATTCAGAATTCGGAACCCGTCGTCGTTTTTCTTTTGATGTTCAGGATAAAGTAGTAGGTGCATTACAGGCTAATTCAGGAGAGTGCTTCAAAGGAACCAGTAACGTATATCTTGCGATGAAATACAATACAACACCAATCGGCACAATGCCGCATGAATGGTTTATGTTCCATGGTGCGCTATTTGGTTACCGGTCTGCAAATATCAAAGGGCTGGAAGCGTGGGTAGATGTTTATGATGGCAGTCTGGGTATTGCCCTCACAGATACGTATACTACCGATTCGTTTTTCAACTCATTCAGCTTGAAACAAGCTAAGCTGTTTGATGGAGTACGCCACGATAGTGGAGACCCTCTTTGTTTTGCCGATAAAGCCATCAAATTCTATGAGCAGAATCGCATTGATCCTACTTCAAAGACACTGGTTTTCAGTGATTCTTTAAATCTGGAAACTGTTAAACAAATAAAGGATCATGTGAACGGACGTATGCACGATACATATGGCATTGGCACTTTTTTTTCAAATGATGTAGGTGTAAAAGCGCTAAATATAGTTATTAAACTCACAGATGTTAAACTACATAAGAAGGATACTACTTTCCTGAAAGCTGTAAAACTATCCGATGTTGCCGGCAAACATACAGGAGATGCGAAAGAAATAGAGCTTAGCTTGAAAACATTAGGTCTAGAAGAATAAACAAAAATAAATATAGTTTTATATAAGCAGCCCTCTCCGGCTGCTTATATTTATATATCACGAGAAAAAAGAACAAAGCAATAACAAAAAGTCAAACTAACACATTTAAATTTCTTATTTTTTTTTGTTTTTTATAAATTATCTCTATATTTGCAGCCTCTAAGAAAAATATGTGAAATGATTTAGTAACTATAAATGCCTTTGCTAATTCATTTTCCTGAATACTTCTATTAAAAATTACACTCATAAACACACAGACTTGTGATTATATGAATTTGTATTTAATAGAATAATAATGAGAACAAAACTAACAAAGAATGCCCTGCTGATCCTATCTTTTATGATAGCATGCAGCACAAAATTACACGCCCAGGTTACTATTGGTGATGGGATTGAACCCCAAAGATTTTCCATTTTAGAATTATCTACCCTTACTACTAAAGGGGGAATCAGACTGCCCCAGTTGACAACAGATGAAAAACTAGGTCTTGACTTGGATGAGCTAACAAACGAAGATGAAATCGAAAAAGCAAAAGGACTCACAGTATATGATATTAAAACTAACTCTGTTGAGTACTGGAATGGCACAACATGGGCAAGACTTGATATTGTAAGTCCATGGAGGGTTTCCAATCATGATATCCATGGAGATAGTATTCCCACCAGAAACAATCAAGACATATTTCAAATGGGACGAGTCAGTGTAGGCACATCCAACGGAGATCCTTCAGCTGCCTTTAATGTTGTATCTAAGAATAAAGGGGTATTACTTCCTCGTGTAACTCTAAAGAGCTCTACCGATGTAGAAACAATACCAAATCCGGCAGAAGGACTACTTGTTTACAATACTGGCGAACATAAAGATTTTGCTGTAAAAGGTTTTCTCTACTGGAACAAGACATCCTGGTTCATGCTTGCAGACCGCAAAACCAATCCTCCGGCAATAGAAGCTTTGTTATGTAATAATGCCCAGTTAAGCCCTTCCAGATATAATTTAGATCAGGAATATAATGGAGTTATGGAGATACCATATACAGGTGGAAATGGAGCATCTTATTCGGGAGGAGAAAAGCTAGGACCCATCAATGGATTATATTATACGTTACAACCCGGTACCCTGGAATATGGTAATGGTAGAATAACATATGCCGTAACGGGCAAACCAAAAGCATCTTCCCCTGTTGAAACTGTATTTCCAGTATCATTTTTAGGAAAAAACTGCGAAGCAAAAGTCGGACATGGTGGAGCTTCTTTTGAGACTCGGACGTATCTTGGACCTATGACACCGACAAGTGGGGGTGCAGAATTTGCTGTAACTACATTTGATGGAAGATATTCACTGAGATTCTATGCTAAATCAAATGAAAATTTGGATTATACAGATATTCAAATAAAACATAACGGCACCGTATATTCATCAGGGAATGACAATGTTATGATTATGCATACTGTTGCTTATAATGCAGGGGGAGGAGCCCCCAATCGGTCCAGCAATAATCATACTGTAACAAAAAGTTGGGCTACACACGGGAATCCGGATGTATATTACAGTGCAAAACCGGAATATCGGCAATTGATATTCACTCCTACAGATAATACTAAAAGGATATATCGTTATTCATTTTTTTTTGGAGCACCCAACAGGAAGTTTGCAGATTATCCGAAAACCAAATGCTGGATATATGCAGAGGAAATTACAGCTGAGTAAAGTTTGACTACTACCATACTACAATAAGAAGTGTTATTTATTTAACACTTCTTATTGTATAAATATTATTCTTCCATCAATTCCAAAACACGATCATAGCCCCATTTATCTTCTACATCTTCATCTGATGTAAAAAGATTTTGCCAGTTGAAATCATGAATTTCAATCCTTTTTGAAGCTGATCCATCCCATTCGATAGTGAATCCTTGTTCTTTTAAAAGAGAAACAATCTTATGCCCTATAATAATGGCTTCTTTGTCATTCTTTTCTTTTTCTCCATAAAAGCCAATACAAAGAGTACCTGTTTCTATTACACGCTCTAGGTCCTGTCCATGGTAATAGCAATAGCCAACAGGTTTTATCCCATTATCTTCTAAATCCTGCCAAACGTCTTGAACATCATAGATAGCATCTGACTGCGTATAGCCTGCATTGTGAAGTGCTACTATTTTCTGTTTACAAAGATTATCAAAGACTGTATGCAATTTTTCAGTATCGGTAGGGTGTATCCAGTCTTTGCTTTCAGCCTCATTTTTTGCATATTGAATACTTAAGGTTTCCTTGATCCACTCCTCTGAGATTTCACTCTCCCACCCTTCGTCTTCTACAGCTTCGAGGGCATCAGTAATAATATCATCTAAAGACTCAAATCCTGATTTTATACTAATAAGGAAATGATCAAAGAGATACTTTTCATTTTCTGTCATAGTGTAAAGAATTAAGACATTTCACCATCCCGAATAAGAATGGTGCATTCGTAATAAATAATAAAGTTTATTGTGAAAGTAAAACATTGATTTTAATCTAATCTCATAATATTAGCCCCCAACTGGTTAAGACGGACATCAATATTCTGATATCCACGGTCTATTTGCTCAATATTATGTATAGTACTTTTACCATCGGCACACATAGCAGCGATAAGTAATGCTATTCCCGCACGAATATCGGGAGAAGTCATTGTAGTAGCACGCATAGGGCGTTTACCCGTACCAATAACCGTAGCACGATGAGGATCGCATAGTATTATCTGAGCTCCCATGTCAATTAACTTATCAACAAAGAATAGACGGCTTTCAAACATTTTCTGATGTATCAGCACACTACCCTTAGCTTGTGTTGCAACAACAAGCAATACACTTATAAGATCGGGAGTTAGTCCCGGCCATGGCGCATCAGCAATAGTCAAAATAGAGCCATCTATAAAAGTATCTATTGTATATTCCTTCTGAGCAGGTATATATATATCATCTCCTCTTCGTTCCAACTGGATACCTAATCGCTGAAATGTATCGGGTATTATTCCCAAGTCGTCATATGCAACATCTTTTATGGTTACTTCAGAGCCTGTAATAGCCGCCATACCAATAAAGCTACCAATCTCGATCATATCCGGCAAGATACGATGCTTTGCACCAGATAATACTTTGACTCCCTCGATCCGTAACAAATTGGAACCTTGCCCATCTATTTTTGCCCCCATCTGGGTAAGCATACGGCAGAGCTGCTGTATATATGGTTCGCAGGCTGCATTATATATAGTTGTTTCTCCTTCGGCTAATACTGCTGCCATAATTATGTTTGCTGTACCTGTCACCGAAGCCTCATCCAATAACATATATGTTCCTTTAAGCCTGTCTGCAGAAATATTGTATATCTGTTGAGCATCATTATAATTAAAATCAGCTCCCAATTTTTGTATACCTATAAAGTGTGTGTCTAAACGGCGACGGCCTATTTTATCTCCTCCAGGTTTTGGCAATATAGCTCTTCCAAAGCGAGCCACCAACGGGCCAATGATCATAACCGAACCGCGAAGGGAAGCACTTTTCTTGAAGAATTCCGGAGTCTGCAAATAATCAATATTTACATTTTCAGCCTTGAAAGACCATGTATCTTCTCCCATTCGCCTTGTTTCTACTCCCATCTCACCCAGCAGGGCTATCAAGTTATTCACGTCTAATATGTCAGGAATATTTTCTATTATAACTTCTTCTGGAGTCAGTAATGTTGCACATATTACCTGTAATGCTTCGTTCTTAGCTCCTTGTGGTGTTATCTCTCCTGTGAGGTGACAACCTCCTTCTATAATAAATGATGCCATGTTTCTATATTATTGTTAAAATATTCTGACTTCCGGTTCTAATTCTATACCAAAGGTATCTTTCACTGCTTTCTGTACCTCATGCATAAAGCTCAATATCTCATTACCATCCGAAGTACCATAATTCACTATAATAAGTGGCTGATTAGGGTACGTACCGACATTATCATTTCTCTTACCTTTATAGCCGGCTTTGTCGATAAGAAATGCAGCCGAGGTCTTTATCAAACCATCTTTCAATGGATATGCAGGTAAGTTAGGATAATCAATCAAAATCTTATCCGCTTGCTCTTTGCTAATATATGGATTTTTGAAAAAACTGCCGGCGTTTGGTAAAACTTTTTCATCAGGCAATTTCCGCTGACGGACACGTATTACCGCATCACGTACATCCTGAATAGAAGGTTCTTCGAAATCTTCGAGTTCTTTGTTCAAATCTGCATACTTAGGAATATAGACAAATGTCCGCTTCAGGTGAAATACAACTGAGATAACAAGATATTTATTTGTTCGCTTAAAGACACTATCCCTGTAGCCAAATTCACATTCTGCATTAGAGAAAGAAACTGTTTCTCCAGTTTCCATATCTACAGCCACTACTTCACGAATCACATCCTTCACCTCAGCTCCATAAGCTCCAATATTCTGTATGGGAGCAGCCCCGACAGTACCAGGGATATATGAAAGGTTCTCAAGTCCGGCAAATCCCCGCTCTACGCAATAAGCTACAAACTCATCCCAATCTTCAGAAGCATTTACCTCAAGAAATATATCCTCATCCTCTTCTTCCTCATCCGATATTTCGCGAAGGCCTTTTATATACGGATGAATAACCAATCCGTCAAAGTCTTTCGTAAAGAAGATGTTACATCCTCCCCCGATAATGAGTTTTTTTTCGTCTGGAAAATCTGATAAACACTGACGAAGCTCTTGAATAGTGCTGGGCTTACAAAATATTTTAGCCTGAGCTTCTGTTTTAAATGAATTGTAATCTTTTAACTGGGTTTGCCTATAATAGTCCATTTCTGGGATTATTGATTCAACAATATTCGACTAACGCTTTCGCTTAAGCCAAACAAATAATATAACGAGTACAATAACAATACCGCCAATAACCAGGACAGCCTGCCAATGACTCATAACAAATTTAATGATAAAGATAAGTATAACTACTGCCAGAATAATTCCGGTAACCTGAATAACTCTTTTAATTATAACTTTTCTTCTCGCAGCTTTTTCTTCTTCGGTTAAAGTTATATCTTCTGCTTGATTTTCCTCTTCCGATTCCAATATATCTTCAGTAATCGTATCAGTTTCTGATTTCAAATTTTCACTATCTTCATAGCTGACTGACTGCTCTTCTATTACTTCAGTATTGGGGTCCTCCTCTTCTACATTTGCATAAGTAATATATTCATTTTCCGATTCAACAGAATCATCTGATGCTTCATTATCAATATCCTCCTGCCGATACAAAGGTTCTTCATTACCTCTGTAGACTTCCATTGGAATATCATCAGGACTGGTATATTCCGTTAATTCAGAGCCGAGTGTCTTTGCTCTTAAATCCTCTTCAATAAAAGTATCAGGTTCCTTTTCATCTTCAGATATTACAACAGATTCTTCAATTTGAATTTGGTCTAATTGAATTGGTGCAACCTTATTTATCTGAGCTGCCTCAGTATCTGCTAACCGTATTACTGTATCAACGCGAGAAGAAGCTACTTTTGTATCAAAATCACCATCTTCAACCATTGTAATCAGCTCATCCTCGATAGCAGGGTATTTAACCATAAGGGATTTCAGGGCATTTGCAAAATCACGAAAGCGCTGGATTCTATCTATCTTTACTTTCACAGCATCTCCACTTTCCGAAGACAAATCAAGCACCTTATCCGCTAATATAGATTTTAAACGTTCCATAGAACAGGCTGGTATTATCTGTTTCCGTACATCTGTTCATAGTACTTCATATAATCGCCCGAAGTTACCTCCTCTACCCAATGTTGGTTATCGAGATACCAGTAAATTGTTTTCACAATACCTTTATCGAAAGAAGTTTCCGGTAACCAGCCTAATTCGGTAGATATTTTGGTAGGATCTATTGCATAACGTTGATCATGTCCCTGCCTGTCCTTTACAAAAGATATAAGATCATTATTTATCCAGGAAATATCAATACTACCGTCAGCAGATTTTTCTTTCTTTTTCAATACTTCACGATATTTTGGCTCTTGTTCCATTATATCATGTATTGTTTTGATTACGAGTTTTACAATATCTATATTTTTCCACTCATTATGTCCGCCTACATTGTAAACCTCGTCGATACGTCCTTTATGAAGAACCACATCAATAGCTTTACAATGATCTTCTACATATAACCAGTCACGCACATTACTTCCATCTCCGTAAACAGGTAATTGCTTACCTGCTAGAATATTTCGGATAATAAGCGGTATCAATTTTTCAGGGAAATGGTATGGTCCGTAATTATTGGAACAACGTGTTATATTTATTGGCATTTTATATGTTTCGCCATATGCTTTTACAATAAGGTCTCCACCTGTTTTACCTGCACTATATGGAGAACGGGGATCTAACGGGGTAGTTTCAGTAAAGTAACCTTCATCGCCTAACGATCCGTAAACCTCATCTGTAGATACTTGAAGAAATTTTACTCCTTCGCGCCAGATAGGGTAATTATTTTCATCTTTACCTTCCGTCCAGAATTTTTTAGCTGTATCTAACAAATTTTGTGTACCCAGCACATTTACTTGTAAAAACAGTTGAGGATTCTCAATACTTCTATCAACATGGCTTTCGGCAGCAAAATTGACAACAAAATCTATTTTGTGTTCAGAGAAAACTTTTTCAGTTGCTTCCCTATCACAGATATCTCCTTTTACAAAAACAACACGTGGGTCTTTCAGTTCTTCGACCAAAGTTCCCAAATTTCCTGCATAAGTAAGTGCATCAAAAACAATAAGCTTTGCCTGAGGATGTGTTGCCAACATGTGCTTCACAAAATTTGAGCCGATGAATCCGGCTCCGCCTGTGATTAAATAAGTCATTTTTATATTCTAATTATTAAAAATACATTACATCACAAAAATAAGAAAAAAACAACATTAAAAACATCTGCATCATAATTATGTAGGTTATTTTTATTTATCCCGCAACACCAAGAATAAAAAAATGTCACTTTTCAACTGAAATATTTAACAAATAGATATTTTTTTCATATTTTTGCAACATCCATAAATCAAAATCCATTTTTTAGAATGAAAGCAGAATTAGTTTTAGAAGATTTAAAGCGTAGATTCCCGAACGAACCTGAATACCATCAGGCTGTCCAGGAAGTATTAGAGTCCATTGAAGAAGTTTACAATCAACACCCTGAATTTGAGAAAGCAAACCTAATCGAGAGGCTATGTATTCCCGATCGTATTTTCTCGTTCCGTGTAACTTGGGTCGACGACAAAGGCAATACTCATACCAATATGGGATACCGGATACAGCATTGCAATGCAATAGGCCCATACAAAGGAGGCTTACGCCTGCATGCATCAGTAAATCCATCAATATTGAAATTCCTTGCATTTGAGCAAACATTCAAGAATTCACTAACAACATTACCGATGGGTGGTGGAAAAGGTGGTTCTGACTTCAACCCAAAAGGAAAATCAAGTGCTGAAGTTATGCGTTTTTGTCAGGCATTCATTACCGAACTTTGGCGCCACATAGGCCCGGACACAGATGTACCGGCAGGTGACATTGGAGTAGGAGGTCGTGAGGTAGGTTACATGTTTGGAATGTATCGCAAACTTACACGTGAGTTTACCGGAACTTTCACCGGAAAAGGATTAACATTTGGAGGATCCCTTATCCGTCCGGAAGCTACAGGTTACGGAAATGTATACTTCCTTCTTGAAATGCTAAAAACAAAAAATATAGATATCAAAGGTAAAAAGTGCCTTGTTTCAGGTTCGGGTAATGTGGCTCAGTACACATGCGAAAAACTGATAGAATTGGGAGCAATCCCTGTAACTTTATCAGACTCGAGTGGATATATATATGATCCGGAAGGTATCACAACCGAGAAGCTGGAATATGTAAAGGAATTGAAAGAACTCTACAGAGGCCGCATCAGCGAATATGCAGAGACTTACGGCTGCAAATATGTGCCTGCAGCCCGTCCTTGGGGTGAAAAAGGGGATATAGCATTACCATCTGCCACCCAGAATGAAATTAATGGTGATGATGCTAAAAAACTAGTAGCAAATGGGGTAATTGCAGTTTCGGAAGGAGCAAACATGCCTTCAACACCTGAAGCGATTGAAGTATTCCAACAAGCTAAAATATTATATGCTCCGGGTAAAGCAGCAAATGCTGGTGGAGTATCAGTTTCAGGATTAGAAATGACTCAAAACTCTGAGCGTCTTAGCTGGTCGTCGGAACAAGTAGATGAAAAACTGAAATGGATCATGCAGAATATCCATGAGAACTGCGTTAAATACGGTACTGAAAAAGACGGATATGTAAACTATGTGAAAGGTGCAAATATAGCAGGCTTTATGAAAGTTGCCAAAGCTGTAATGGCACAGGGAATTATATAATAACCGATCTAATATAGAAAAAGCCGGAAGAGTTATTTTCCGGCTTTTTTATGCCATCACCAATAAACAAAAAAGAGGATGAATAATCATTCATCCTCTTTTCAATATGTAAATTCTTATTTTATCATTGCTTTGAGCTTATCATTTTCTTTATCTACTTCGAAAGTTATTGTACCACCTTCTTTTACAGCCCCCGATAAGATCAACTCAGCTATCTCATCCTCTACATAGTTTTGGATAGCACGTTTTAAAGGGCGAGCTCCGAACTGTACATCATAACCTTTGTCTGCTAGAAAATTTTTAGCATCCTGATTCAGGTCTATTGTATAACCCAATTCTTCCATACGTTTGTAGAAGCCTTTCAATTCGATATCAATGATTTTTTCAATAGATGTTTTATCCAACTGATCGAATGTAATTATATCATCTACACGGTTAAGAAATTCAGGAGAGAAAGTTTTATTCAGCGCTTTTTGAAGTACACTTCTCGAATATTCCCTATTGGCAGCAGACTGTCTGTTAAATCCGATACCTCCACCGAAATCTTTCAGCTGGCGTGTACCAACATTGGATGTCATAATCAGTATCGTATTTTTAAAATCGATCTTTCGCCCCATGCTGTCGGTCAAGTGACCTTCATCCATTACCTGAAGCAATATATTGTATACATCAGGGTGAGCTTTCTCGATTTCGTCTAACAATACTACCGAATATGGTTTACGGCGTACCTTTTCGCTCAACAATCCACCTTCTTCATATCCTACGTATCCCGGAGGTGCTCCGACCAAGCGCGATACATTGAATTTCTCCATGTACTCGCTCATATCTATACGGATAAGCGCATCTGCAGAGTCAAACAACTGTTCGGCAATCTTCTTAGCTAAGTGCGTCTTACCAACTCCTGTTGGCCCAAGGAACATAAACGAACCTATCGGGCGGTTAGGGTCTTTCAGACCTATACGATTACGTTGTATTGCTTTTACAATTTTATTTACGGCTTCGTCTTGTCCTACTACGGCAGCTTTTAAGCTATCCTTCATACCCACAAGCTTCAATCCTTCCGATTCACCAATACGCTGTACAGGCACTCCGGACATCATAGATACTACCTCGGCAACCATTTCTGCGTCCACTGTTTCAGGTTTTTCCTTCAACGAAGCCTTCCATTCTGCCTCAGCAGTGTCCAGTTTGGCCATTAGTTGACGTTGTGTATCTCTAAAGCTAGCAGCCAACTCGTATTTCTGAGCTTTTACAGCTTCTCCTTTTTGCTCTATTACACCTTTCAATTCTGCCTCGATATCTTCGATTTCCTTAGGTACCTGTATGTTTGCAATATGCATACGAGAACCCGCTTCATCTAATGCATCAATAGCTTTATCAGGGAAGTTACGGTCTGTAATGTATCTGTCAGTCAGCTTCACACAAGCTTCGAGTGCGCCTTCTGTATATTTTACATTATGATGTTCTTCGTAACGATCCTTGATATTATGTAATATCTGCAATGTTTCTTCAGCAGTAGTAGGATCCACCATCACTTTTTGGAAACGGCGTTCCAAAGCTCCGTCTTTTTCTATATTCTTACGATATTCATCCAAAGTAGTTGCACCGATACATTGTATTTCTCCACGGGCTAAAGCCGGCTTCAACATATTAGCGGCATCCAGTGAGCCTGTAGCTCCACCTGCTCCTACAATTGTATGTATTTCGTCTATGAATAAGATGATATTCGGATTTTTAGACAACTCATTCAGTATCGCTTTGATACGTTCTTCAAATTGTCCACGGTACTTTGTTCCGGCTACTACTGATGCCATATCAAGGGCAATCACACGTTTGTCAAATAACACACGGGATACTTTTTTCTGCGTAATACGCAAAGCCAGACCTTCCACTATCGCAGATTTACCGACTCCCGGTTCACCTATCAATATAGGATTATTTTTCTTGCGGCGGCTCAGTATCTGTGCCAAACGTTCTATTTCTTTCTCACGGCCTACAATTGGATCAAGTTTGTTTTCCAAAGCCGCTTTTGTCATATCTATACCAAAATTATCGAGTACAGGTGTATCTGTAGCCTGACGAGGTTGTTGTGTACCTACATTCGAATTACCGTTTATTGGTTCTTCATCCTCATCATCGTCATCAGTAAAGTCCGCTCCCATTCGGGGCGACTGTTTGCTATTGTTGTGCATTATATCACCCATACTTTTAATATAAGTGAAAGCTCCGTTATAATCCATATGATATTCTTCCAACAGTGCTGCAGCAACATTGTCATGATCTTTCAAAATGGCAAGAAGTAAGTGCTCCGAATCAGTTTCCTGACTTTTTGTTAGTCGCGCTTCCAATATACTCATTTTCAAAATCTTTTCAGTGCTTTTGCTTAATACGATCTCACTGTTTGGGTATGCATCCTCCTGTTGCTTTAATATGTTATTATCAAT
Source organism: Prevotella sp. (assembly GCA_031285625.1). GTDB lineage: Bacteria > Bacteroidota > Bacteroidia > Bacteroidales > Dysgonomonadaceae > Dysgonomonas. Next base: position 27,610 of record JAITVV010000080.1, on the reverse strand, counting down.
ACTGTCTTTTAATTCAACCAAATCTATCCCAAAATCCTTTAATGCCTGTATGGCTAATCCATCTCCGTTGCGGAGAATTCCAAGCATCAAATGTTCGGGCGCCAGATAATTGGTTTGCAAACGTCCGGCTTCTTCACGGCTGTAGCTCATGATCTTGCGGACTCTTTGTGAAAAATTATTTTCCATAACCGTCTTATTTGATGTTCTATGCGTATGTTACAAATATAAGATTTATTTCTAAAATCTTTTTCAGATAAAATCTTAATTAATGAATCATTTATATTGAAACAAAAACTATGCCATAATGTTTTTCCAATACTATACGAATTTTCATTCTCATATAAGAAAATCATTTTTTTCCTTCTATTTTTCCAATAGCCATTTCCGCTTCCTGTGCTATTGAATACAAATAAGAAGTACCTCCTCCCCCATCACGATATATATCTTTTCAGGCAAACGATTATCATCTGACAGAAGTGTGCGTAAATAAGGTATAGTCTCTTTTATTTTATTCTCTCCGGCATATTTTCTATAAATATTCTCGTGTTAAGTTAGATAGCGCTCAATAAATATTTTCAGATCATCGTCTGCTTCCTGAAAAGAAGAATATGCTTCGGGGTTATATTCGTAATTATAGCCATACCTATAAGTGCCCTTTTCTGTAAAAGGTTTACCGTTATATTCCACATACTTGAACTGATCATATTCTGATGTTGCCAAGTCATTTATATCTACAATCTGTAAATCCGTCATATAACAAATATAAAAAAATAGAGCAATTCACTCCTTTATTTCCACCATATAATTTCCATATAGTTAACATCTTATTAGATATTTTCCCTTTAAGAAAGAAGCTATAGTTCAAATATTGCCCAATACAAAAATTACATTTTGGTTAATTTTTTATTATAAAAATATTATATTGATACAAATATAAATATTTTTATGTTATTTTGCTTGTATATATAAAAAATATCTTATACATTTGTAATGTATTTTTCATGGTATTAGATTTATGGTTAGGAGTGAAGATTGGTTGTCGTGAGACAACCATTCTATTTTTATATATAAATGGATGATTTAACAGAGGATTATTTTTAATTCGCATTCGCCAGACTATAATACTGAGATTAGATTTTTTTAGATTGGAAGATATGAATGCGAACAGGATGATATGAAGACACAGGATTTAACACCATAATTAAATGCAAAAGAGACTATCTAGAAAGTAAAATAGTCTCTTCTTGCAATCAGTTAAATAATTATTTTCTAATTTATACTTATTACATCTACGGGTTGCTGCATTGATGTATCCATTGGTACTGCCCGGTATTGGATATTAGAAAAATCGATCGTATTCAGGTCGATACTTCTGATAGAGCTGTTATACATAGTGCGAAAGTATATAATACGGTGCTCCATATCGGTAGCTGAAGTCCATTGAGTGGCACTTGGTATATCGGAAGGTACCTGTCCTATTGGAAATTCTACTCCGACCGGTATATCAAAGTTATTCAGTATCTGGAAGCATTGAAGAACGGTGCCTAATGAGGTAGCCTGTTGTGGTGCTGATGCCTGGTAAAAGGCGGCACGTACAAACCGCGATGGGGAAGTTATATCTCCAGGCATACCCAGAAAGCCGCTTCCTGTACCGAAGGATGTTAATTCTATGTTTCCTAGGCGTTTTGTAGGAGCTGTACCTGTAAAAAGATTGACATAATTGTTAAGATTGGTCAGATGCCACTCAAAGCCGGGAGAATTAGTGAGTACCCCTAGTGTATTTTCGTAAAATATGGGAGTGCCATTTATGATTTCAAGTACAAGTTGGCGTCCTGATGCATCGGCAAATCGCCAATGAATGGTTGAGGCACGTGGATCGATACTAATAACGCATACCTTTTTAACAGCTTCCTTAACTTCGTTTACGGTTTTGCATTCGCCTAACAGCCAGGATACAAGTTGTAGATCAGCTATACTCTTTTCCTTCTTTGCCGTATTATAATTTTCATATTTCCCGTAATTGGGAAAGTAGAATAAGCCGGCCGAAAGTCCTTCTTCATTTAGCCCTTCGGCTATAAAATCTTTTTGCTCGACGGCCAATCCAACATATCCATAACGGGCGGTAAAGGTCATACCGCCCATCCCTCCGGGAATATAGGATTGGTTAGTATACCCTCTGGGGGTAATGACATATTGGCTGTTAAGGTTGCTTCCGCCCCATTCTATGGTGCGAGCAACAATGATAGTTTCCTCTTTACTTTTCAAAGTTATACCAGTACAGGATTTTGTCGGAATTGGATAAACAAAAAAACTAGTAATAACTACCAGTATAGCACATAGTTTTGATTCCATGGTTATTATTTTATGATTAACAAATAATATATAATCAATTAACAAATCGTAAGAAAGATAAGTTCAGTCGTTAATAAGTTATCCTTATAACAATCTTTCCTGTTAGAAATTACTTTTTTCTTAGATCCGGCAAATAAGGCGACAAGTGAATAGGCCATTCTTTGAGCTAAAGATTTAGCTTAAAACTGTTATCTTTGTATCGTATGGAAGATACTTATAAAACAATAACTAATTTATCCAAAGCTATTTATACTGAAAAGCGAAGCAAATTTATAGCTTATGCTATCCCTGTGCTTTCTGTAGAAGACGCTAAAGTTGAAATAGAGAAACTTAAGAAGGAATATTATGATGCCCGTCATGTATGTTGGGCATATATGTTAGGTGCGGAACGACAAGAATTCAGATCAAATGATGATGGTGAGCCTTCCGGTACTGCGGGAAAACCTATACTCGGACAAATAAACTCAAATGAACTGACAAACATCCTGATTGCTGTAATCCGTTACTTTGGAGGGATCAAACTAGGAACAAGCGGTCTGATAGTTGCATATAGGGAAGCTGCCGCAGAAGCGATAACGGAAGCCGAGATCATTGAAAAAACTGTAGATTGTCAGGTATCTTTCAGCTTTGAGTATCCATTTATGAATGATGTAATGAAAATAGTAAAAGACCTGGAGCCCACTATTCTAAACCAGAGTTATGACATGGATTGTATTATGACACTGGAAATAAGAAAATCGGTTTTTAAGGAATTAAAAAACAGGTTGAGTAAAGTAGAAAGCCTTCGATTTATTGAAAAAGAATAGGCAGATTTATTTTCATAAACCTGCCCAAATGGTATGTAAAGAATATTTTAATCTCTATCTTTTATTCTACGAAAGTTTGCATCAAACTTAGCCCTGTCAAAGACTTCATATCTTGGCAGAGTCGGAGTATAATCCTCATCATCCCACAAGGAGCTTGTCAACATCAAATCGGCACTATAGCGGTTACATGCAATTGGCACATTATGTACACGACATTGACGGAGAAGCATCATAATATCAGCTTCATGAGGCTGAGGGTTCAGGTCATCAATAAGGAAAATAGCCAGATCCACTTCGTGTCTTACCACCATTGCTGCAATTTCTGCATCCCCTCCTAATGGCCCTGAATTCATTCGAGTAATTTCAGCATCTATCCCCTTTTCTTCAAAAGCTTCTTTTATCAATGTTCCGGTAGTTCCGGTACACACCAAATGATGCTTTGCTAAAAAGTGAGAGTTATAATAACACCATTCTACCATATCCGCTTTACGATGATCGTGTGCCACAAGGGCTATTGTCAGTTTTTTATTCATAATCATAGTTTTATGTATTTATACAAAGATATGGTTTTTATGTTCCATTTCGATGAAGATTCGGTTAAACTTGTAAAAACAAAAAAAGGAGATGCTATGTATCTCCCATTATATATTTTATTTTATCTTTTTTTAATTTCTACCGCCCTTACGCCATGCTGTACTATAATAGCCCTCTGCGAGAGAACTAATGATAACACCTTTCTTGATGGAAGCATGAATAAATTTACCATCACCAATATACACACCTACATGATTAATGTATTTCTTCTTAAACGTAGAAAAGAAAACCATATCGCCCGGCAAAAGATCAGCCTTATCTGTGATCGATTCTTTTACATTCTTGGCAATAGTGGTACTTACCCTATCCAGTTTTTGATCATATACATTTTTATAAATAATATTAGTGAAGCCTGAGCAATCTACAGCTTTGCGGCTCATACCTCCCCTCCTATAACGTGTTCCCAGCCAATCGGCAGCTTCACGATAAAGATTTAAATAGTCAGGATTAGTAATAGAAATACCTAATACAGATGAAAGTTCCTGCATTTCTTTTTTCTCCAGCATCCTCTGTTTCATCATATCCATTGATAATGTCACAGCAGCACCGGCATCAGCCAGAAGCACATCTGAACTAACAACATCGTAGTGATGATCCTCAATTATCTTATCAAATTTAGGTAAAGACACCTCTTCCCCTGTATTAGTCATCATTGCGACATTTTCAGAAGCCTGAACTACTTTCACCGATTTAGGTGCATGGGCAGTTGTTTTAGTTTTCTTTTTACCTGTTTTTGATTTCTTTGGAGTAGTTGCTGAAATTGGCATAAGAGCCATAGAACACATTAATAAAAATGTAGATATTCCTAATATATTTTTGGATATTGACATGCAGTTTCTTTTTTTTAGCCGGATAAAAATAAAGAATTCAGCTAAATAACAGGTCAAGTTCGTGAATATTTTATAAAATTTTAAGTTCTAATGAACTTTTTAAGCAGAGGTATAAAGATAAGTTTAAATTATTTTAAGCGGCCTCCTTTTTTCCATGTACGATCATAATAGCCCTCATCGAGGTGACTTACAATCACGCCTTGCGAAGTGGAAGCATGAATAAAACATCCATCTTTGAGATAAATGCCTACATGACTGATTTTATTTTTCTTTCCTGAAGTCGCAAAAAACACAAGATCTCCTGCTTGCAAACCGCTCTTTGATACATTATGCATTTTCATCTTTGACAGATCGGATGTTGAGCGTGGTATTTTCTTCCTATATACCTTCTGATACATTAAAAATGCAAATCCGGAGCAGTCAAGCCCTTTTCTGGATAATCCTGCATAACGATAAGGTACACCCAGCCATTGGGATACTTCCGCATATAACGGCATATTTTTATCATCTTCTTTATCCAAATTGCTCAATTGAATACCTAATTTGTCAGATAATTCAGCTACTTCGCGAGGATCGTATAATAATCCGCCCTGTGGCCGTTGTGATCCACATGAGGATAAAAGAGTAATAAAAGTAAATATAAGCGCAAATTTGACAAAAGATCCCAACATATATAAATATCTTATCTGATAAAGATAAATAATATAAAACAGAAAAGCGGCTTTTGCTTCCAAAAACCGCCTCTCATAATATAATAAAAAGATTAATTAACAAGATTTCATCTTATTTTTTTGTTCCAGCAAAAGATATATTCAATGTTTCAAAAACAGGAATTTTTGTTACTACAATTTTCAAATCAAGCTTATTATCCTTTACAGTACCTGAAACAGCAACATCTACAGGAGTAGGTACAAGATCAATAGTTATTGAAGTTTTTGTTTCTTTTAATGTATATGTATCACCACTTTTAGTTATTTCTATATTATCTACCGAAATAGTACCTACATTCATATTTTCATCTAGAACTAAATCTTTCAACTCTACCTTTGCTTTATTAGTAGTGGTTCTTGATAAAGTTATATCCTTCGTTAAAGTAATAGGCTCTGCTGCAAGACCAGGTATAGTTAATGTACCATTATATGTTGCTGCAATATCTTTTGCATAATCCACTTTATCATCATCATCGTCATCGCTACAAGCTGTAAATGAAAGACCTAATGTAAAAACAAGCATTAATAAGTAAATAAGTTTTTTGTTCATAATAGACATTTTTTAGTTAATAAGTTAAAGTCTCCTATATTTATTGGACGCGTAAAGATACATTACTTAAAAGTCTACACATAGCATTTACCCGTCAAATCATTTAACATATAACTATATTTAACATATTCTTAACCTCTTAGATAATCATCTATATGCTGTGCCGTCTTTCTTCCTGATGCGATACTGGTTACCACTAACGATTGTCCGCTAACACAGTCACCTACACCGAATACCTTAGCTACAGTTGTGGCACGATTTGCATCAGTTACTACATTATGGCGAATATCATCGGTCTTTATATCCAGTTCTTTCAGTAAGCCTTCCTGTATAGGATGCACAAATCCAAGGGCAAGGAATACAAGGTCTACTTTATGAATTTCAGGTTTTCCTACTTCTTTCATAATATGTTTACCGTTTTCGTCCTGCTCCCAAGCCACTTCTACAAGTTCTACGGCTGTTAGCTTACCATTTTCACCGATAAATCGTTTTGTATTCAGTGACCAGCGACGCTCACAACCTTCGAGATGTGACGAAGAAGTTTTCAGCACTACAGGGAATGGTATAGGCCATGGATTTTCTATATTTTCCAGTTTAGCTGGCTTCGGAAGGATTTCTATCTGCATAACGCTTGCTGCGCCCTGGCGATTAGCGGTTCCTATACAATCGGAACCGGTGTCACCACCTCCGATAACAAGCACATTCTTACCTTTTGCATCTATTATCTGGTCTGCCGGAACAGGTTCTTTTGCAATCATCTTATTCTGAGCAGTCAGGTACTCCATAGCATAATATACACCTTTCAACTCACGCCCTTCTACAGGCAGGTTACGAGGTACCTGAGAGCCGATAGCTACACAGACAGCATCATAGTCTTTCAGTATATCTGTCCCTTTTATATCCTTGCCTATCTCAGCATTTACTACAAACTTTACACCTTCGGCTTCCATCAGCTTCAGGCGGCGGTCAATAATATTCTTATTCAGTTTAAAATCAGGTATACCAAAGCGAAGCAATCCGCCGATATGTGAATTCTTTTCATAAACGGTTACATCATGTCCTTTTTGATTCAGCTGGTTGGCAACAGCCAGACCTGAAGGGCCTGAACCTATTACTGCCACTTTCTTTCCTGTACGGTGCGCAGGTACTTTTGGCTGAATAAAACCTTCGCTAAACGCATGCTCTAATGCTGAAGCCTCATTCTCACGGATAGTAACAGGTGCACGATGAATAGACAATACACATGATTTCTCGCATGGTGCCGGGCAAATACGTCCTGTAAACTCCGGAAAATCATTAGTCTGCATCAATACCTCGGCTGCCAGTTTCCAGTTACCTTTATAAATATATTCCTGCCATTCAGGCATCTTATTTCCTAATGGGCATCCCCAATGACAAAAAGGAATACCACAATCCATACAGCGCGAAGCCTGTTCACGCCTGTCTTCTGTATTTAGTGTTTGTTCTACTTCACCAAAATCGAGAATACGCTCCTGTACCGGACGGTATCCCGCGTCTTTTCTCTTTACTGTTAAAAATGCTTTTGGATTTCCCATTTTTCTTATAATTTGAAAATTCGAAAATTAGCAGATTAGCAAATGCATTTTCAAATTTGCTAATTCCCGAATTTGCTAATTGTCTTAATAATCAAATTCTACCTGTGCTATTTTCTTTTTAATAGCTTCCAGTTTCTCATCCTGCAATACTTTTTTGTATTCGATAGGGGTTACTTTCATAAATTTCTCCACTTCGGTATTCCAGTTATCAAGAATATGTTTTGCCAGAGGACTATTGGTATAGTTATAATGATTTGTAATCAACTGGCGAAGCTCGCGGCTGTCATATGTATCTTCTATCAATGTAAGCTCTACCATCTGCATATTACAGTAGTAATCAAAATCGTCATCGATATTATATACATAAGCCACACCACCACTCATTCCGGCAGCAAAGTTACGTCCGGTCTTACCTAAAACCACAGTACGCCCACCTGTCATATATTCACAGCAATGGTCCCCTGCACCTTCCACAACGGCTATAGCTCCACTGTTTCGCACGCAGAAGCGCTCCCCTACCCGTCCGTTGATATATATTTCGCCGGAAGTAGCACCATATAATAAAGTGTTACCTGCTATTATATTTTCTTCGGGCTTGAAGGTCGATGTCGCCGGAGGAACTATTATAATTTTTCCTCCCGATAACCCTTTGCCAACATAATCATTTGCATCGCCCTCCAGTTTGAAGGTCACACCATGAGCAAGGAATGCACCGAAGCTTTGTCCGGCAGAACCACTAAATGTACATTGTATCGTATCGGCTGGTAGTCCATCGTTGCCATACTTCTTGGCAATTTCGCCTGAGAGCATAGCGCCTACTGTACGGTTTGTATTCTTTATTACCTTCGACATTACTACAGGCATTGCTTTATCGATAGCCATACGCGAAGTAGTAATCAGAGACAAATCTAATATATCATCCAGTTTATGTTCCTGATTTTTGATATGATGGATTGCATTCTCTTTTGCTTCAACTGGAAAATATATCAAGCGGGATAAGTCAATCTTTTCAATTTTCTTATTCGCATCGCTTTTTACATATTTCAGTAAATCGGCACGGCCTACAACATCATCCAGTGATTTTACACCTAACGAAGCCAGATGCTCACGAACTTCTTCTGCAAGGAAGTTGAAATAGTTAACCAGATACTCACTACGTCCCATAAACTTCTTACGCAATTCTTCATCCTGAGTTGCAACCCCTACAGGACAAGTATTCAGGTGGCATTTGCGCATCATTATACAGCCAAGCACTATAAGGGCACTTGTAGCAAAACCAAATTCCTCAGCTCCGAGCATGGCCGCAACAATTATATCATGTCCTGTCTTTAACTGTCCATCTGTTTGCAGATACACCTGCCCACGAAGACCGTTCAGTACCAAAGTCTGTTGTACTTCTGCCAAACCAATCTCTAAAGGTAATCCGGCATGCTTGATAGAACTGGCCGGGCTTGCACCTGTACCACCTTCGCATCCACTGATAACAATACGGTCAGCTTTGGCTTTGGCTACTCCGGCAGCAATCGTTCCTACACCACTTTCTGAAACCAGTTTCACACTGATTTGTGCTTTAGGATTCACATTTTTAAGGTCGAAAATCAGTTGAGCCAAATCCTCGATAGAGTAAATATCATGGTGAGGAGGTGGCGAAATCAACGAAATTCCCGGAATAGAGTGACGCGTTTTTGCAATTATTTTATCCACTTTAAATCCGGGCAGCTGTCCGCCTTCGCCCGGTTTTGCCCCCTGAGCTATTTTAATCTGGAGTTCATCGGCATTTACCAGATATTCGGCAGTCACACCAAAACGGCCCGATGCCACCTGTTTAATGGATGAACGCGCATTGGTAGCGAAACGTTCCGGCAGTTCCCCGCCTTCCCCCGTATTACTCTTTCCGCCGATAGCATTCATGGCAACAGCCATAGCTTCATGCGCTTCACGGCTGATGGAGCCATAAGACATCGCCCCTGTTACAAAGCGTTTCATAATAGCTGATGCAGGTTCTACCTCTGATATATCGATGGGCTTTTTAGCCGGGTCAAAGTCAAGGAAATCACGTAAGAAAATCTTTTCGGGTTTCTTATCTATCGATTCGGTATACTCTTTAAACTTCTTGTAGCTGCCCAAACGCGTAGACATTTGTAGTTTCATTATTGTCTCAGGATTCCATGCATGATATTCACCATTCCGTCTCCAGGCATAAATGCCCTGACTAACCAGTGAAGGATCTACAAAGTCATCCTCGAACGCTTCATAAAATGCCTCAATAGTATCACTCGCGATATCATTAATGTCAATCCCTTCTATTTTTGAAGTAGTACCTTTAAAGTATTTATCGATAACTCCAGTACTGATACCTATAGCTTCGAATATCTGAGCACCAATATAGCTTTTCAGCGTAGAGATACCCATTTTAGACATTGTTTTCAGCAGGCCTTTGTTGATAGACTTCACATAGTTTTTCATCGCCGTATAGAAATCAAGGTGAATATCACCTTTCTTCACAAGGTCTTCTATTACAGCCAAAGCTAAATACGGATTCACGGCATTTGCACCATAACCAAACAACAATGAAAAGTGCATTACTTCACGCGGTTCCGCTGACTCTACCACAATATCTATCTGCATACGCTTGCGGCGTTCTATCAGGTAATGATGAACTGCTGAAACAGCCAGAAGCGAAGGTATCGCTGCATTTTCAGGATTTACCCCCCTGTCACTGAGTACAATATAGTTACTGCCGTTGTCTACAGCCTTTTCTGCATTGCGGCACATTTCATCTATTGCTTTTTCAAGTCCCGCACCACCTTGTTTCGGGTCAAATAGCATCGGGATAACCTCAGCTTTGAAGCCCTTGTATCCGAGATGTACTAATAAATCCAGTTCCCTGTTGGAAAGGAAAGGATTAGAAAGACCTACCATTTTCGTATGTTCCGGCATCGGCTCCAGTATATTTTTATGCAGCGAACCGATATATCCGGCAAGAGACATAACAAGCTCCTCCCTAATCGGGTCGATAGGAGGATTAGTCACCTGTGCAAACAACTGCCGGAAATAGGTAAACAAGCGTTGCGGCTTGTTAGACAATACAGCCACAGGTGTATCATTCCCCATAGAGGCAGTCGGCTCTTTGCCTTCGGCAGCCATCGGGATAATTATTTTTTCTATATCTTCTTTATAGTACCCAAAAACCTTCAGCAGTTTAGAATAGTCATCCACACTATATTTTGGAGTACGTCCGGAGGAAATATCATCCAGTGAAATACGGTTCTTTGACAACCATTCCCGATACGGATATGCTTTTGCCAGATTTTCTTTTAGTTCGGCATCATATTGTATTGTTCCGGTTTCGGTATCTACCATCAGCATCTTACCCGGACGAAGACGGCCTTTCTCCTTTATTTCGGAAGGCTCGAATGGTAGAACACCCATTTCGGAGGCGACTACCATTACATCGTTATGCGTCATCAGATAACGTGCAGGGCGCAAACCGTTACGGTCGAGTAATCCTCCGGCATAGCGTCCATCCGAGAAAAGTAATGTTGCTGGTCCATCCCATGGTTCCATAAACAGGCTGTGATATTCATAAAATGCTTTCAAATCGTCAGATATCGGATTCTGATCATTCCACGATTCGGGAACCATCATTGCCATAGCATGAGGCAGTGATTTACCCGACATAACAAGGAATTCCAGCACATTGTCGAACGATGCGCTGTCACTCATGTGAGGCTGCACTATCGGCCACAAGTCATTAATATTTCCGAGAAGTTCGGATTTGAGTACACCCTCGCGGGCTTCCATCCACAGACGGTTTCCCTTGATGGTGTTGATTTCACCATTGTGGGCCACCATACGGAATGGATGTGCCAAATCCCATGTAGGGAACGTATTGGTACTGAAACGTGAGTGCACCAAAGCGATCGCACTAGTCAGATGGGGATTCAACAAATCCGGGTAATAGTGCCTCAACTGTTCGGAAGACAACATTCCTTTATATATAATGCGCTTGGTTGACAAACTGACAATATAAAATGCACGTTTGGTATCTAAAGAAAATACCTTCGAGTTGAATATTTCCTTTTCAATCTTTTTACGAAGCAGATAAAGCCTATGCTCCAGTTCGTCCTGAGATATACCTTCTTCACCCACTACAAATATCTGCTTGATATGGGGTTCGTTAAAACTTGCCATTTCGCCCAGTATTTCACTATTGACAGGTACATCGCGTACAGCTAAAAGCTTTAATCCTTCCTTGTCAATATATTGGGTCAATGTTATCATACAGGATTCCTGTTCGGCTTTTCCTTTCGGAAGAAAGACTAATCCTGTTCCGTAATGCCCTTTTTCAGGGACGGGAATCCCTTGCAGTAGTATAAACTCGTGCGGTATCTGCAACATAATACCGGCACCATCACCGGTTTTATTATCGGCGTTCTCTGCTCCCCGGTGAGTCATATTCTCCAATACACGGAGGCCATTCTCAACGATAGCATGTGATTTAGCACCCTTCATATGAAGCACCATCCCTACTCCGCATGCGTCGTGTTCGTAGTTCGGGTCATATAGTCCGTGCTGGATTGCTGATTTTAAATCTTGCATAATTATATCTGATAAATAGTTGAAAGAATTTTCGGGTTCTATCCTAATTTAATTTAGGTGACAAATGTACTAATTTTTGTCAAATAAATTTTCTTTTTGCTTTAAAAAATCATTTTTTAAATAAAAAATCTATTTTAAATCGATTTTATTTAACAAAAGAACAAATAAAAATTTCAAACATAGCCACTCATACTATCTAGGTATCGAATCACTCCTAAATACCTATTTATAGTGATTGCGAACATCATAGCCGCACACTACTTTTACGCCTCAAAACATTAAGAAAAAATGATTCACATCCTACTTAAAAGCGGCTTATTTAGTTTATTATGTTTATCTCTGCTAAGCATGCCATTATATACCGTTGCTCAACAAACAAAAGGCTCTGTCACAGGACGGATTATCGACTTACAGAAGAACCCTGTCTATCCGGCCACAGTAGCTATCGAAGGCACTACAATAGGAGGCTTTACAGATGAGAGCGGAGTGTATAAACTAACAAATGCTCCCATTGGCAATAAAACGATAATAGTAACAGGAGTTGGCATAAATATAACTAAAACGACGATTAATATAGTTGCCGGGAGAGAAACAAAAGTACCGGATATAGAAGTAGATAATACAACACAATTGCATGAAGTCGCCATAGAGGGTAAAACCGAAGCCCGTAGACAACAAGAGCAAGCATATGCAGTAACTGTATTGGATATAAAGAAAGCTTATAATGCTTCTGCCCCTTTGAACAAGCTATTAAATAATGTATCGAGCGTACGTATACGTGAGGATGGTGGCGTTGGCTCTAATTACAATTTCAGCCTTAACGGATTTTCAGGTAATCAGGTAAAATTCTTTCTGGATGGGATACCAATGGATAATTTCGGTTCTTCCTTCAATCTGAGCAATATATCTGTAAATATGGCCGAACGGGTAGAAGTATATAAAGGCGTGCTTCCTGTCTGTCTGGGTGCAGATGCGCTAGGTGGTGCAGTAAATATCATAAGCCGTAAAGACGCTAATTATCTGGATGCATCGTACTCTTTTGGGTCTTTCAATACACATAAAGTATCTGTAAACGGTGCGTATACCAATCTTAAAACAGGATTTACGGTTAGGGCAAATGCTTTTTATAATTACTCTGACAATGATTATAAGGTTTATGCACCTATTATAGACCTGAATACAAATAAGAAAATAGATGATCGTTGGGTAAAACGTTTTAATGATGATTATCAATCGGGAGGGATAAAACTGGAAACAGGTATAACAAATAAGGCCTATGCCGATTATTTGCTAGCAGGAATCATTTTATCAAAAAATGATAAAGATGTGCAGACCGGTGCTACTATGGATGCTGTTTATGGAGGTGTGAAAACAAAGAGCGAATCAATGATACCATCCATCAGATATATGAAGGAGAATTTATTTACTGATGGCTTGTCGGTATCTGCATATGGAGCATACAGTATAGTAAATACATTCAATGTAGATACGCTTTCACGCACATATAATTGGTTAGGAGAGTGGATAACTGCAAATAAAGGGGAAAAAGTTTATACAGACTCGAAGATCAAAAATAGAGAATGGCTGGCAAATGCTAATTTGAGTTATATGATAGACAATCATCAGTCCATCACATTAAATCATGTTTTCTCTTCGATGAAGAGAAAAATTCATGACAAGGCTGATCCCGAAAATGAGTCGAATATGATACCCCAGAAATTAACCAAGAATATAACCGGACTAGGATGGCAAATAAAATATGACAGATGGAATGCCAATGTATTTGGTAAATTGTATTCCACAAGCAGCTCTACTTATAAAAGGCTGGATGAATATACCGAAAATGCACGCTTAGAAAAAGTAGAAGATGATAAGACAAACTTTGGCTATGGCGCTGCAGTAACTTACTTTATTCTGCCTAAATTGCAGGGCAAGCTATCTTATGAACAAGCATACCGTTTGCCGGAAAGTACAGAAATGTTTGGAGATGGACTTATTCAGCAACGTAATCCTGACCTGAAACCGGAAAGCAGTGATAACGTAAACTTAGGTTTTATCTTTGAACAGCAGTTGAAAGAGCACACTTTTTTCTTAGAGACAAATCTCATCTACAGAAATACAAAAGACTTTATCCTAAAAGAGGTTAGTTTAACATCCGACCCCACAACAGGATATCAAAACCTGGGAAAAGTATTAACTAAAGGTATTGAAGGTGGAATAAAATATCAGTGGAAGAATTTATTGCATGCAGGCATTAATCTTACTTATCAGGATATAACAGACAATCAGGAATTTGAAGAGAATACGGGAAGTTTTGTAGGGGAAGGAATTTCAGAGAATATAACATATAAAGAACGTTTACCGAATATCCCTTATTTTTTTGGACATGGTGATATTGGTGTTCAATTCCAAAATATAGGATTGAAAGATTCGGAACTAACTTTTGATTACTCTATCAACTATGTGCAAAAGTATTATTTGTCCTTTCCCGGATTAGGAGCGAAAGCATCTAAAAAAGTGATCCCGGAACAAACTTCACATGATATATCCTTGGGCTACTCTATGGAAAAAGGGAAATATAGTGTTGTCGTAGAATGCACCAATTTTACAAATGAAAAACTATATGATAACTATCGTCTGCAAAAACCGGGACGTGCATTTAATGTGAAGTTTCGTTATTTTATAAAATAAGATCAGACTAAAAACTCAATAATAAGACAAAATGAAAATTCTAAATAAAGTAATTTATCTTTTTTTTATCTCATGTTTAGTATTCAGCCTGCCATCATGTGAAGATGATGATGCTCTTGATAACGCCGAAGTTCCTAATGCACCTTATGTATTGAGTCTGGGAGTAACATCTAACGGGACAACCACATATTATGTAGTCACTACAGATAACCTGATGGAAGGTACTATAAATGCAGTAGGTAAGGGGATTGAGCAAAATGGATTTCATGATTATGAGCAAGGTAATCAGACTATTTTCTGTGTTGGGGGATTGGGTGTGACAAATGCCAAAGGAATTACAAGAGATGCCAGCGGTTACATACAAGAAAGTGGAGATTTTGTATTCAATGAATCATTGAGAGTATTTTCACAAATAGATGAAAATACTATGATGGGTATGGAAATGCCTGACAATGCCCAGAGTGGTGATATGATGACATTCTACACAGTAGATATCAATAGTATTTCTATTACCAGCAAAAAAACAACATCAATTGCTCCTCTTTCAGCCTATGAGTGGCCAAGTATAACAGGTTTGTGCAAAAGTGGAGACAATATATATATGACCTACTTTCATATGAATCCTACAAACTTTGATACAAAATATACCGATACAACCTATGTCGCGGTTTTCTCATATCCGGAAATGACCTTAAAAAAGATAATAAAAGATGTACGAACAGGCCCTGCCGGATCATGGTATGCACATAATGGCATCTTCAAGGTAGAATCTGGTGATATGTACATAATGTCAAACTCTGCATTAGCTAACGGCTATTCACAAAGCACAAAAAATGCAGCATTCCTACGTATACCAAACGGAACTACCGAATTTGATGATTATTATTTCGATTTTGAGACTAAATCGGGCGGACTGAAGCCTGCTCACATTAAGTATATTGGCAACGGGCTGCTATTTGCAGAGGTGAGTACGATCAATCCTCAAACAGCTGCTGACAGATGGGGTGACAAATCTTTGAAATGTTGCATAATAGACTTAAACAATCAAACAATAAAAGATATCCCCGAAATACCTGTACATAATGGAAACGGAGGCCGGAGATTTACAGCTTTGTTAGATGGTGAGTATATCTACTATCCGATCACAAATAGCGAAGGAACATATATCTATAAGGTGAATCCACAAACAGCCACAGCAGTAAAAGGTGCAAAAGTCTCAACATCATTTGTCGGAGGATTCTTTAAACTAAATTAATAACTCTATTTCCAAACTTTAATTATAAATGAACAGGTAGGAAGGTATTACCCATTCTGCCTGTTTTTTTCTATATTTGTTTCGCAATCTGATAAGTTATGGAGAAAATACGAGAAGTTCGTTTAAGCGACATACATGAAATACAAATACTACTTTCTCAATTAGGATATAGCAGAACTATCGACTTTCTGGAAAAGAATCTCAGGATGATGCTATCCGATAATTCCTATAAAGTAATTGTATATGAACTGAAAGGTAAGGCTGTTGCTCTGATGACTATACACTTTTATTGGCAGATAGGCTATGAAGGAGAAACTGCAAATATAGGTTTCTTCGTTGTAGATACAGCTATAAGAAGCAAAGGAATTGGAAAAAAGATGGAAGAATACTGCACCCGAATAGCCAAAGAAAGGGATTGTGCCTTAATAGAATTATATAGTAACAAGAAAAGAACAGATGCCCATAGATTTTACGAAAGACAAGGCTATAAAGCCTATGAAAAGTTTTTCATGAAAGAGATAAATGAAGAAATATAAAAAAATCCCGACTTCAGATGAGGTCGGGATTTTTTTATATGATGTTCAGTTATCGTATAAACAATAATTCCCTGTATTTAGCCAGTGGCCACATTTCGTTATCTACAATCAATTCAAGTTTATCGACATGATAACGGATTTCATCCAGATAAGGAGCTACTTTATCATGATAAGCAACAGCTTTTTCACGCTCACTCTCAATGTTATTTGCAGCTTTACGTGCATCTATCATTTCATGCACCTTGGCATTAATAGCATTCACATGTGTAGATACTTTTTCAATCAGGCGAAGCTGCTCTGCTCCAAGCACTTTATAATTATCAGTAACATCTTTTAACTTAGATACATTCGTCAATAAAATTGACTGATAAGAAATAGCTACAGGGATGATATGATTAAGAGCAAGATCACCTAATACGCGAGACTCTATCTGAATTTTCTTTGTATAAGTTTCCCATTTCACCTCATTACGCGCATGAAGTTCTATTTCAGATAAAATACCTGAGAAAGTCTTGATACTTTGCTTTGATGTATAGCTATCATATATAACAGGAACACTTGTTTCACAATCCAGTTTACGTTTCTTTGCTTCAGCTTTCCACTCATCACTATAGCCGTTACCATTGAAGCGGATTGCGCGTGATTCTTTAATATATTTTTTCAACACTTCATAAAGGGCTTCTTCTTTCGATTTTCCCTTTTTTATCAGCCCATCCACTTCTTCTTTAAAAAGCCTTAACTGTTCGGCCACAGAAGCATTCAATGCTGTCATTGCAGACGCACAGTTAGCCGAAGATCCCACGGCACGGAATTCGAAACGGTTTCCTGTAAACGCGAATGGAGAAGTACGGTTACGGTCTGTATTATCCAGAAGAATTTCCGGGATCTGACCAACGCCCAGACTTATTTGTTTTTTACTATCTACAACAATTGCATCTTTTACTGAGCTTTTTTCAAACTTGTCTAAGATATCACTTACCTGTGTACCTAAAAATACTGAGATAATAGCCGGAGGAGCCTCATTTGCTCCCAGACGATGTGCATTTGTTGCAGATGAGATGGAAGCTTTCAATAAGCCGTTATTCTTATGAACCGCAGCTAGAATATTTACAACAAAAGTAATGAAACGGAGATTTTCAACTTTGTCTTTTCCCGGAGATAAAAGGTTGATTCCGGTATCAGTACAAAGAGACCAGTTATTATGTTTACCCGAACCATTAATACCTTTAAATGGTTTTTCGTGGAATAAGATACGGAAAGAGTGCTTACGCGCTACTTTATCCATAACAGACATTACCAACAGGTTATGATCTACTGCCAGATTACACTCTTCATAAATAGGTGCTAATTCAAATTGGTTTGGAGCAACTTCATTATGGCGTGTTTTTACAGGGATACCCAAAGCGTACGCTTCATACTCAAGTTCTTCCATAAACTTCTGTACACGTTCAGGGATAGCACCAAAATAGTGGTCTTCTAATTGTTGGTTCTTTGCACTCTCGTGGCTCATCAATGTTCTGCCAGTCAAAGCCAGATCGGGGCGTGCCATGAAAAGGTCTTCATCGACAAGGAAATATTCTTGTTCCCAACCCAGATTAGCTATTATTTTCTTAACATCCTTATTGAAATAATGGACAACATCTGTTGCCGCTTTATCTACTGCAGCAAGGGCTTTTAATAAAGGAGTTTTATAATCGAGTGCCTCACCTGTATACGAAATAAAAATTGTTGGAATACATAATGTATCACCTACAATAAATGCAGGAGAAGAAGGATCCCAGGCAGAATATCCACGAGCCTCGAATGTATTGCGAAGTCCTCCCGACGGGAAACTGGATGCATCAGGTTCTTGCTGAGCAAGGAGTTTACCTTCAAATTCTTCTATCAGTCCACCTTGTCCGTCATGTTCAACAAAAGCATCGTGCTTTTCAGCAGTACCGTCTGTCAACGGATGAAACCAGTGAGTATAATGTGTTACACCATTTTCCAAAGCCCACATACGCATTCCGGCCGCAACATGTTCAGCCAGATTACGATTTACAGATTGCCCTTTTTCGATAGCATTATTCAACGCTTTGAAAGTTTCTTTCGAAAGGTATTTACTCATAGCCTTACGATTGAACACCTTCTCACCATAGTACTCCGAAGTTTTACTTGTTGGTTTCTTTACCTCAACCGGCTTTCGCTCTGAGGCTAGTGCTACTGCTTTAAAACGTAACTTTGTCATAAATTTACTTTTATTGAGTTATAAGATTTATCAAATGGTAATCTTTTTAAGCCGGCTAACCGCTTCGTTTGTATTTTCTAATGAACCGAATGCCGTTAACCGTAAATATCCTTCTCCACTAGGCCCAAAGCCGACTCCGGGTGTTCCTACAATATTAAGATCATTCAACAAATAGTCAAAGAATCCCCAGGAAGTCATCCCTTTAGGCGTTTTCACCCAAATATAAGGAGAATTTATTCCTCCGTATACCTGAAGCCCCTGAAGAGTTAATGCTTCTCTAATAATTTTTGCATTATTCAGGTAATAATTAATGGTAGCTTTCACTTGTTTTTTCCCTGTTTGAGAATAACAAGCTTCAGCTGCACGTTGTATAATATAGGGTACGCCATTAAACTTAGTCGTATGACGCCTGTTCCAAAGTTTATTCAAAGAGACTTTTACTCCTGATTTAGTATATCCCATTACAGCTTTAGGAACTACAGTATAAGCACATCGTGTACCTGTAAATCCGGCTGTTTTTGAAAAACTACGAAATTCTATAGCAACTTCCTTTGCTCCTTCTATTTCATATATACTATGGGGAACATTATCTTCTGTAATAAATGCCTCATAAGCGCTATCAAAAAGAATGAGTACTTTATTTTTAAGGGCATAATCTACCCACACTTTTAATTGGTCTTTTGTTAATGTTGTTCCTGTCGGATTATTAGGATAGCATAAGTAAACAATATCAACTTTCCCGTTCGGCAATGATGGAACAAAATCATTCTCAGAAGTGCATGGTATATATACCAGTTTATCCCACTTACCATTTACCTGTAACTCGCCTGCACGACCAGCCATTACATTCGTATCCACATATACGGGATATACAGGGTCTGTGATAGCAACTATATTATCCAGCCCGAGAATATCTCCTATATTTCCGGTATCACTCTTCGATCCGTCACTCACAAAAATTTCGTCAGCAGATATATCCAATCCACGGACCTTATAATCATTTTCTACAATAGTATTTACCAAAAAGTCATATCCCTGCTCAGGACCATATCCTCTGAATGTAGAAGCGTCTGCCATTTCGTCTACAGCAGAATGCAGTGCTTCAATAACCGCTGCCGGAAGAGGTTTTGTTACATCACCTATTCCCAGGCGAATAACATTTGCATCAGGATGAGCTGCTTTAAAATCATTTACTTTGCGTGCAATATCCGAGAATAAATAACTACCCGGAAGTTTAGTATAATTTTCGTTTATGAATGCCATATAATTTCTTCAATATAACAATTAGATAAATACTCCAATGCGATATTATCTGTTTTTATTTAAATTACTAATTAATCAACTCACCATCAAAGACAGTAACAGCTTCACCTGTCATATATACATGATTATTTTTCTGATTCCATTCTATTTCAAGATCACCACCAAGCAAATGGATCGTTATTTTACGATCACAATAGCCATTAAGTATAGCGGCAACCGCAGCAGCACAGGCTCCTGTACCACAAGCCAAAGTTTCTCCCGCCCCACGTTCCCAAACACGCATATTTAGAGTTTGGCGATCGACGATTTCGATAAATTCAGTATTTATCTTTCGTGGAAATATAGAATGTTTCTCAAATTTCGGTCCCAGTACAGGCAGATCGAAATCCTTTATACCTGTAGTAAACACTACAGCATGCGGATTTCCCATTGAAACGCAGGATATTTCCCATATCTTACCATCTATATCCAAAGGGTAGTTCAGAACAGGTTCTTTATCTATTTTCACAGGAATCAGTACGGGATCAAGGATTGGCTCTCCCATATCTACAGTTATTTTCCGGGCTTTCTTATCCCCGTCCAGCAATGTGATATATTTTATCCCTGCTTTTGTTTCCAGTGTAATTTCTTTTTTTGTAGTCAGACCGTTATCATACACATATTTTCCAACACAGCGGGACGCATTTCCACACATCTCTGCCTCAGAACCATCAGAGTTGAACATCTGCATTCTGAAATCACATATATCTGAAGGTAGAATAAGAACCAGACCATCTGAACCAATACCAAAATGACGATTACTTAGTTTAATTGCGAATGCCGAGGGGTCATCTATCTTTTGATCAAATCCATTTACATAGATATAATCATTGCCGGCACCCTGCATTTTAGTAAATTTCAGATTATTCATTTTCTATTTTACAACCTATATTTTGATGTTTTATATACTATTAATTCTTTACGATGCAAATTTCATACAAATTATTCGTTTTCGCAAGAAATATATAACATTTTTTCATTTTTAATATAATAAAAAATCTTTTTGCTCTTATTAAGTTTAAAAAATAAAACATAAAGACAGACCGAAAGTTCAAATGATTTACAAATGACAAGTTTATATTTGATATCACGTCTCTTTAATTTATTTAACTATGTTTTTACATCAAAATATCTCTTAGCCATAACAGATATATTATAAAAAAAGGAGACAAACAGCCTCCTTAAATATTATTCATATGCCTCTTCATGAACCGCCTTAACAGATCGGCCCGACGGATCGACTCTATTCTTAAAAGACTCATCCCACTCCAGAGCCGTAGCTGTACTACAAGCCACAGATGGCACAGATGGCACCGTTTGTGCAGCAGAAGCCGAAGGGAAGTGACTCTCAAATATCGTACGATACCAATATTCCTCTTTCGACAGAGGAGGATTGATAGGAAAACGTTCCGAAGCATGCATCATCTGCTTATCCGAAATTTTCTTTTCAGCCATTTCTTTCAGAGAATCAATCCAGCTATAACCCACTCCATCAGAAAACTGTTCTTTTTGTCGCCAGGCTACACTTTCGGGCAGGTAATCTTCAAAAGCTTTACGAAGTATATATTTTTCTATTTTACCATTTCCACACATTTTATCCTGAGGATTCAGACGCATAGCTACATCCATAAATTCTTTATCAAGAAAAGGCACACGTCCCTCTACCCCCCATGCGGCAAGTGATTTATTGGCACGCAAACAGTCATACAAATGAAGCCTATCCAGCTTACGGACAGTTTCCTCATGAAATGCTTTTGCATCCGGAGCCTTATGAAAGTACAAATAGCCGCCAAACAATTCGTCGGAACCTTCACCTGACAAAACCATCTTTACTCCCATTGATTTAATAAAACGGGCAAGCAAATACATTGGCGTAGATGCCCGCACAGTAGTTACATCATATGTCTCTATATGATAAATCACATCGCTCAATGCATCCAAAGCTTCCTCGACCGTAAAATGAATCTCATGATGTACAGTACCGATATATTCCGCTACCTTTCTTGCAGCTATCAGATCTGGAGCATCCTTTAATCCTACGGCAAATGAATGAAGTTGCGGCCACCAGGCCTCTGTCTTATTATCGTCTTCGATACGCCGGGCAGCATAACGTTTTGCTACAGCCGAAATAATAGAAGAATCCAAGCCGCCGGAAAGTAAAACCCCATAAGGCACATCCGACATTAGCTGGCGATGAACAGCATCCTCTAACGCATTTCTTAATTTCCCAACATCGGAATCATTATCTTTAACATTACCATAATCCATCCAGTCACGTTTATACCATCTCTGCAGATCATTACCCTCAGCACTATACAAATAATAACCCGGCAAAAACTCCTGAATGTTAGGGCAAACACCTTCTAATGCCTTTAATTCGCTGGCTACATAAAATTGCCCAAAATCATCATACCCCATATACAACGGGATTATACCCATATGATCGCGACCAATCAAACATATATCATTTTCGACATCATACAATGCGAAAGCGAATATACCATTCAGATCTTCAAACAGACCAACCCCCTTATCTTTATACAATGCAAGAATAACCTCACAATCAGAGTGTGTAAGAAATTCGTATTCAGGATACCTGTTCCTAATTTCTTTGTGATTATAGATCTCACCATTTACAGCCAGTACAAGTTTTCCATCTTTGCTATACAATGGCTGTTTACCGGAATCAATTCCAACGATGGATAACCGTTCATGTGCCAGAATTGATTTCTCACCACAATATACACCCGACCAATCCGGGCCCCGATGCCTGATCTTCTTCGCCATCCGCAGAACCTGTCCGCGCAAGACATCCATACTTTGCATCAGGTCAAAAACACCTACAAATCCACACATACTTATATTACAGTTTATTCATTTACATTTAATATAGCCCACAAATATATATCATTTTATCATTCAAAGCAAATTAAAATAGAAATATGACATATATTTATGATTTATTATTTCATATTGACACAAACACAATATATAAATATAAATTTCGTTTAATGGATAGTAAATCTTAAAATCAATCATAACAGACTGCATTATAATAAATATGTATATATTTGCAGGACAAACAGATTACAAATGAAAAATATTATTACACACCTGGCCGCCCTACTGATAATCAGCCTTTCTATTTCTTCATGCGATAGTGGAAATGAGGATAAACCGGTTATAACAGGCGAATGGAAAACAGTTGAGCGAACAATAAGAACAAACGATTCTGCTCTGGACACATCAATGAATTACGCATTTGAGGAAGACACAAAAGAAAATGACACAACCAGATCATTCACTGAATTAAACGTAAAAACCACTAAAAGGGAAAAAGATACTGAAGGAACATCCGGGCTTATCAATGAAATAACCGAATCATATATTATTAAAGGTGATTCAATATATATTGAAGACATAAAAGGGGGAACAAGAATATCTAAATATTTAATATCCAACAGAGTACTTACAACATATGGTAATATCACATCTGAGGACCTCAGAAAAATGGCACCGGATGTAGGCATAGACCCCAACCGTATTCCCGATGGTATAACCGGTGAACTTAAAGTAAAAGAAACAAGATAATCCTCGAAAATATTTGAATTTTCGCAACGATTTATTATCTTTGCAACCCGATTGCCAATAGGCCAACAAGAAACCACACATAAAGTGGTTCGCCTCAGGCACATAACCTATAAATTACATAACAAATGTACGTAATTGTAGACATTCAGGGACAACAAATGAAGGTTGAGAAAGACCAAAAGTTGTTTGTTCACAGAATTAACGCAGAAAATGGCTCTCAAGTAGAGTTCGAAAAAGTATTATTAGTAGATAATGGTGGCACAGTAACAGTAGGAACTCCAACTGTAGAAGGTGCAAAAGTAGTGGTAGAGGTTATATCTCAGGCTAAAGGAGATAAGGTTCTTATTTTCCACAAGAAAAGAAGAAAAGGATACCGCAAACTAAACGGTCACCGTCAACAATTTTCAGAAGTTGTAGTTAAAGAAATTATTGCTTAATCAGTTAAAAACAGAAGAAAATGGCACACAAGAAAGGTGTAGGTAGTTCGAAAAACGGCCGTGAATCGGAAAGTAAACGATTAGGCGTTAAAATATTTGGTGGAGAAGCTGTCAAAGCAGGAAACATTATAGTTCGTCAGAGAGGTACAACTCATCATCCGGGCGAAAACGTAGGTATCGGTAAAGACCATACTTTGTTTGCTTTGGTAGACGGTGTAGTATCGTTCCGCAAGAAGAAAAACGACAGATCGTTTGTCTCTGTTCTTCCACAAGCAGAAGCTTAAATTTAAGAATACAGTTTATTATATAAAAGCGAATTGATTTTTTCAGTTCGCTTTTTTTGTTTTTATTCTTTTCGACAGACAAGTAATCAATAAAAATTAATAACGTGCTTACTTCTCGTCATTGCGAGGATTTATCCGAAGCAATCCGGTTTATTCCTCTCTGGATTGCTTCACTTTTGTTGGCTCCGCCGATTACTTCGTAATTCGCAATGACGAAAAAGTTTGATACGACAATAATTATTTTATAGAACTTATTTACCTACAAATAATTAATATTTAATGCAAATATCATTATTATTCGGTATTGCTTGTAGTCCTGAGTTGTTATTCCTTTGTGAATAGAAATTTATAACAAAAACAAAGTTTATAATTATGTCAAGAATAGGAATATATTACGGTTCTACAACAGGCAATACGCAAGATGTGGCAGATGCGATCGCTAAAAAGCTGGGAGTAGAAAAAGCCGACCTGCATGATGTGGCTAAAGCAAAAGCTGACTATTCAGCTTATGATGTTGTCCTTTTTGGAACTTCTACTATGGGTCTGGGCGATTTGCAGGATGATTGGGAATATTATATCGATAAAGTAAAGGGAGCCGATCTTACAGGTAAAAAAGTGGCTCTGTTCGGGTGTGGAGATTCTTCATCTTATAGCGATACATTTTGCGATGGAGTAGGTAAGATATATGACGCTGTCAAAGATAAAGGATGCCAACTGATAGGTAAAGTTAGTTCCGAAAGCTATACTTACGATAGTTCCGAAGCCTATGTCGATGGCCGGTTCGTAGGATTGCTTATCGATAATGATAATGAACCGGAACTGACAGATAAACGGATATCCTGCTGGATAGAGGAATTGAAGAAAGAAATATAATCATATTTATAATATGAACGTTTTTCATCATCTCATTTATGAATACAAAAAAGGAGTCCGTAGTATGATGCTATGTACCCTTACCTCCGACATGGAGGATAAAGCCCGGAAAAGGCTGGATAAAAACGGGATAAAGTATAGAATACAGCGTTTGAAAAACGGAAATATAAATGTCTTTTTCGGGAAAGAGGAGTGTTTGTTGGTTGCCAGTAGAATATGTGGAGATAAACCTTTGAATTTATTAACCCCCGAACAGGACTTCATTCTTGGTATATTGCTCGGATATAGTGTCAGCGAGCAATGCAACAGGTATTTTAAGAAAGATAGGAAAGCTGATATGGTTTGTTTGACATAACTTTTTCTATTGATAGTTTTTTTAGTTGATCCGGATCCTTATAGACGTGACGTCTGTGAGGATTTTTTAATTATATTTGAATTTTAAAATTGGAGTTATGGCTGATTTATTTGATATACGCAGGGACTTCACCTTGAAAGTATTAGATGAAAGTGATCTTTTGCCTAATCCTATGGGGTTATTTAAGCGTTGGCTAAATGAAGCAATATCTGTAAAAACGATGGAGCCTAATGCGATGAATTTGGCGACGGTGGATAAGAACGGAAGACCTTCATCCAGAATAGTGCTGTTAAAACAAATCAAACCTGAGGGTTTTGTGTTTTTCACTAATTACGAAAGCCGAAAAGCTAAACAAATAGAGGGTAATAAATATTGCGCGTTAAATTTTGTATGGCACGAACTCGAAAGGCAAGTACGGGTAGAAGGTATAGTTGAAAAAGTGCCTGCCAAGGAATCTGATTTATATTTTGAAATGAGACCGGCGAAGAGTAAACTCGGAGCATGGGCTTCACCTCAAAGCAAAGTAATCCCGAACCGGAATTATCTGGAACAGCTTATGGTCGATTTCTCTATTCAATTTAACGGAGTGAAAATACCCCGTCCCGAAAACTGGGGAGGATATATATTGAAGCCCCATTTAATAGAGTTTTGGCAAGGACGATCTAATAGATTGCATGACAGGATACAGTATTTACTGACAAAAAACGGCTGGCAAACAGAACGTTTGGCTCCTTAAAGGCTTATTCCAATCCCAGAGTTTGCAAACTTAGTTTTATCTCCCTATCATCGCCGGTATGTTTACCCGAAACATCGGACAGTTTGACCGCTTTCAAAAATTCCTTGTCTTTTTTATCCGGTTTTACGTCTGTCAATTTTATAACGATATTCAGCGGTTTTGCTCCTACATCATTCGAAAAGAATGTGCCAATACCGTATGTGTCATGTATGCGTCCGGCGACATGGTCTTTGATTTGCTTTATAGAATCAAGATTTAAGGAATCGCTAAATACGAGGGTTTTAGAAATAGGTTCAATACGGTTTTTTCTATAAAAATCTATCGACTTATCCACAAAATACAAAGGGTCTCCGCTATCGTGCCGCACTCCATCAAATAATTTAGCTTGTTTCAAACTGAACGAATTAAAAAACGCGTCGGTGGTGTAGGTATCTGTCAAGGCTATGCCCAAACTTCCGTCATATACGTCTACCCAAGCTTCCAGTCCTTTGATGTTTGCCGAGCGATAGCCGAATACTGCACCATGGTACATAAACCATTCGTGAGGCATTGTGCCGATTGGCGTAGTGTTGTATTTCATAGCCAGATATATATTGCTCGTGCCTTTAAAATAATTTCCGGAGTTGGCTTGCAGGGCAGCGACTACTCTGTCTTGTACATCAAACGAGAAACGTCGCCTTGTGCCGAATTCGGAATAATCGGCTTGCATTTCTTTAAGTGCTATGGCTTTGGCGATGGCTTTGTCTTCTACATTTTGCGGCTCGGCACCCATCATCCTGAAGTATAGTTCGGAAATGATGGCTAACAGTGGAACTTCCCACAGTACAGTCCTGTACCAATAGCCTTCGATTACGACACTGAGATCTCCTCCCTGTTGTGTTATTGTTACCTCTTCCGGTTTATATTTGAATCCTTCCAGAAAATCGACAAATACAGGATCAAAAAAGTAACATCTGGTTTTTATGAATTTTTTTTCTTGGGCTGTCATCTGTAAATTAGCCATCGCTGCTACTTCTTCTCTCATTTTATCGGCAAACCCTTCGGGAAATTGAGTCCCTCCCCGGTTGGTAAACGCATATTTGACATATGCCCTCGGATATAATTTCTGTATGGCCAGCATGACCGAGAACTTGTATAGATCGTTGTCTGTGAAATGTTGTACAATCATAATCGTGTTTAGGCTTTAATTGATAAACAAATATACTTCTTTTGTACAAAGTTATAACAAATAAACACAGCCGAAGTTGAATATATATCCCACTTCGGCTACGTTTATTATTATACTGCTTGTATCTCAGTCCAGCTTATGTATCACAAGCCCTG
>JAITVV010000031.1 GCA_031285625.1 Prevotella sp. | reverse complement strand
ATTGCTGACAGGTTGCTCCCCAGCAGTGCCTGTTTCCTCTTAACATCCTGACACAAAGATATAAAACTGAAATTAATTTAAAATAATCATCCAATTTATTTGGATTTTAACTGGAAATACCTTATGGAAAAGAAGCTAAAACAATAAATGTAAGCATAATGGCCAGAGATACCAATGGAAAAATTTGGCTAGACGACAGCCGGCTACTTATAGATGGAAAAGATGTAAAAGACTGGGAACCGATTGACATCCCTACTCTAAAGGCTGATGAAGACAAAGAGTTTGATAATGGTTCCCGAATAGGGTATATTACACTGGATAGCAAAAAGTCAGATAATCTGAAATTATTAGGACTTATATGGGGGTTTCTTAAATATCACCATCCTGCTATTGCAGCCGGAAACTTTAATTGGGACTATGAGTTATTCCGATATATGACACCCATATTAAACAGCAAGACGCAGGAAGAAAGAGATACAATCTTCATTTCATGGATAAATTCATTGGGAGCTGTAGAAATAAATGAGGCAGAAAATCAGGAAGACTCTAATAATATCAAACAAAGTCCGGATCTAGGCTGGATCGAAAATTCGAATATGGATAAAAATCTGGTTCAACTATTATTAAACATAAAAAGAGCCGTGCGTAGCGACAATAATTATTATATAAAACCAACACCTTTTGTTGGTAATCCCCTATTTGATAACGAACGGGAATACAATAAAATGGACTACAACGATACAGGTTATCGCCTGTTAGCATTATACCGCTATTGGAATATGATGGAATATTTCAACCCAAACAAACATTTGAATAAAGCAGATTGGAAAAATACTCTCAGTGAGTTTATTCCTAAATTTATTGAGGCATCGGACGAACTGCGATACAAACTTACTATTGCAGCACTTATAGCTCAGGTAAACGACTCTCACTCAATGATCAAAGAGCACAGCGGAAAGGCATGGACCGATTTTTGGGGAACCCGTTTTGCCCCTTTAGAAATACAGTTTATAGAAAATAAAGCGGTTGTAATGAAAAATCCAGATAAAACTTCAATGAAAGCAGGAGATATTATTATTTCTATAAATGGTAAAAAAACGGAAGAAATAATAAGTGAGAAATCTAAATACCTGTCAGCATCCAACAAATCACATCTGTTATATAATTTGGCCACAAATGTGCTAACCCGCACAAATGAACCTTCTATAAGTATATCATATATCAGGAATGGTATTCAGAATGAGGAAACAATAGAAACTTATGCAAGAGAAGAGCTTCCCTCTGATCAGCCCGACTCATGCTTCAAATTTGCCACAAAAGATATCGCTTACTTATATGCAGGTAATTACCAGAGCTCTCTCCTTCCCGAATTTATGGGAAAGATAAAAGAAACTAAAGGACTCATAGTAGATCTTCGCTGCTACCCTTCCGATGAACTGATTTATTCTCTAACAAAATATCTGGTAACAAAGCCAACTAACTTCGCAAGATTCTCTACGCCGGATATAACCCAACCCGGATTGTTCCGTATGACCGGTCCAATAGCAACAGGCGAAGATAATGCACATCCATACAGAGGTAAAGTTATCATATTGGTAAATGAAAAGTCAATCAGTCAATCCGAATTCACAGCCATGGCTCTCAAGACTGCTCCTAATACTATTGTCATAGGCTCCCATACAGGAGGTGCTGATGGGAATATCTCAATAATACCAATTCCCGGAGGATTAAAAACCTGTATAAGCGGCATAGGTGTATATTATCCCGATGGACAAGAAACACAACAAGTAGGTATAGTTCCCGATATTTTGATTAGCCCGACAATTGATGGCATTGCAAAAGGAAAAGATGAGATTCTGGAAAAAGCTATAAACCTTATTAAATAATAAAGAAAAGGCCTCTGAGATTTCAAAGGCCTTTTACTTCTAGTTCACGCATAACAAAATAACACGACTAGCACAACTTAATATACAAATTTTATGTTATATAAGAATCATTTCATATCTTCGAAAGGATATTAAGTATCAAAATGAAACAAAACACTTTGCTAGTAAAATAAATTCTATACAAATTATAACAGATCATGACTAGAGAAGAAGATGATTTAATAGGCAAACTACCCGTGCCTGCGGATGCCTATTATGGGATTCATACACAGCGGGCTATAAATAACTTTCAGATATCAGGAGTACAGTTGGCGCACTATCCGGAATTTATAAAAGCCCTGGCTTATGTAAAATGGGCAACTGCGCAGGCAAATTGTGAATTAGGAGTATTAGATGAAAAAATGGCCGATGCTATAATCAGTGCTTGTAAAAAAATCATAGATGGAGAATATCTGGAGCAGTTCCCAAGCGACATGTTTCAGGGAGGCGCAGGCACCTCTACAAATATGAATATAAATGAGGTGGTCGCCAACATTGCTCTTGAGATAATGGGATACCCAAAAGGGGAATACAATCATTGTTCGCCATACGACCACGTAAATCTTTCACAATCGACAAACGATGCTTATCCTACAGCCGTAAAACTAGGTATCTTATTTTATAATAAAAAGCTTGTTGAATCACTAGATTTGCTGATAGCTTCATTAAAGAAAAAGTCCGATGAATTTAAGCATTTTATCACAATGGGACGCACACATTTGCAGGATGCTATACCATTAACACTGGGACAGGAATTCGGAGCATTTGCCTCTACTCTGGATAAAGAAGTAAGTTATCTCAACTATAATGCTGACCAGTGTCTCGAAATAAACATGGGCGCAACGGCAGTAGGAACGGGTCTAAATGCAATTCCGGGATATGCAGAACTTTGTACTAAAATACTATCTAAGATTACGAATCTTAATTTCACCCCTGCAGAAAATCTTGTAGAAGCAACTTCCAGTACCGCTGCATTTGTTTCATACTCATCGGCGATGAAAAGATTAGCCACAAAACTATCGAAAATGGGCAACGATCTTAGATTACTCACCTCTGGTCCCCGTTGTGGCTTCCACGAAATAAACCTTCCTCCCCGACAGGCAGGTTCATCTATTATGCCAGGTAAGGTAAATCCCGTAATTGCCGAAGTAGTATCCCAGGTTTGCTTTAAGGTAATTGGGAATGATCTTACTGTAACTCTTGCTGCCGAAGCCGGACAGTTACAGCTAAATGTAATGGAACCCGTCATTACATCCAGTATCCTGGAATCGCAAACATTACTTACTAATGTTATTAGCTGTTTGAGGACAAACTGCATAGACGGCATCACTGCGAATGCCGAACATTGCAAAAAATTAGTAACAAATAGTGTTGGTATAGTTACTGCTCTTAATCCATATATCGGATATTTAAACAGTACAACCATTGCAAAGGAGGCTCTGGAAACAGGGCAAAGTGTATATGATCTGATATTAGAAAAGAATGTACTTTCAAAAAATGAATTAGATAGAATTCTTAATCCGGAAAATATGACCGGAATAAAATAATGCCAACTATCTTTTTAATAATGAGCCCGGCATAGATGCTTATGTAGGGTTTATTATTCCACCCTAAGAGAATAATAAGATTGGAGCATTATTCAATTTTATGTTACCTTTGCGATGAAAACAAAGAAAATTATGATCACTGCATTTAAAGAATACCTCAATAAACATAATTATCAAAAATTTGACTTAAAGGCCATTCTTTTCGACATGGACGGCGTTTTGTATGACTCGATGAAATGGCATGCCAAATCATGGAAAGAAACCATGGATGAATTTGATATACCAAGTACTCCGGAAGAATTCTACCTATATGAAGGAATGGTGGGAAGCAAAACGATTAATGATTTGATGAACCGGGAAAAAAAACGAAATGCCACGCCAGAAGAAATAGAAACTATATATAAGCGTAAAACTGAATTATTTACAAAATATAACGATGGAAGCCTTATCCCATATGCTTATGATTTTGTAAAAAAAATATATGGTGAGGGGCTTGCCTGCGTCGTTGTCACCGGATCCGGACAACCGACACTCATCAACAAACTGGAACATAATTTCCCCGGCTTATTCAAAAAGGAACTGATGGTAACAGCATTTGATGTAAAACACGGCAAACCTCATCCGGAGCCATATCTAATGGGATTACAAAAAGCCGGTAATCTGAAACCTAACCAAGTTGTTGTAGTAGAAAATGCACCAAGAGGAGTTGAAGCTGCTGTAGCTGCCGGAATTTTCACTATTGCGATCAACACAGGGCCAATGCCCGACAAGGTATTAGCAGATGCGGGAGCAAACATCGTATTACCATCTATGAAAGCATTATATGATAGCTGGGATGAGTTATACAAAATAATAAAATAATTTAACACACTAAACAATAGTATAATATCCAATTTATCTGAAAGCAAAAGGCTTTCGTCCAATCTGGGATCAACGTAAAAAGCGTTTCAATAATATTTAACACAACAAAATGACATTATTCCCGTTTTTTATTTAACAGTTCAATTTTTTTCTATCTTTGTGAACTGTTTATGTACTTAGGATATCGGAAAGGAAATGGGTAAGTTATATATTATACCTACGCCCGTAGGCAACTTGGAAGACATTACATTCAGGGCAATAAGGCTCTTAAAAGAGGTGTCTCTTATTCTGGCCGAGGATACTCGAACTACCGGAATACTGCTGAAACATTTTGATATACAGAACAAAATGCAGTCTTATCACAAATTTAACGAACATAAAGCCGTAGCACACATTGTAGACCGTATAAATGCAGGTGAAGACATGGCTTTGGTATCCGATGCAGGAACTCCGGGTATTTCCGATCCGGGTTTTTTAGTGGTAAGAGAATGTGTGAGTGCAGGTATACAAGTTGAATGTTTACCTGGAGCCACAGCATTTGTTCCGGCACTTGTTGCATCGGGAATACCCTGCGACAGATTTTGCTTCGAAGGGTTTCTTCCACAGAAAAAGGGAAGGATGACCAGACTTAAAATATTAGCAGACGAAAACAAAACTATAGTCTTTTATGAATCGCCACACAGAGTTTTAAAAACCCTGACCCAATTAGCTGAATATATGGGTGAAGACCGCTATGCAGCTACTTGCCGTGAGATATCAAAGAAATATGAGGAAATTATGAGGGGATCATTGAAGGAACTAATATTACACTATACAATGAACGAACCCAGAGGTGAATTTGTTATAGTTTTGTCGGGAAAAGAGGAACGTTCTAAGGAACGAGAGCAAAGCTGAAATTTATTTCATAATGATGCTGAGCTACATACACGACTAATAAAAATTGAATGAATTTAACAATAAATAGAATCTAACAACTTAAACATTTGTATATGAAAAAGTTAATAGTAGGATGCGCTTGCTTAATGGCTCTAGCATCATGTAATGTAAAAAATTCGGATGAATATAAGGCTTTGCAAGCTCAAAGGGACTCTCTTATGCAAGTATCAACGCAAAGCAATACCGAATTAGCTGAAATGAATGCACTCATCAATGATGTAGAAGAAAATTTCAGACAAATAAGAGAAGCTGAGAAATTCTTATCTATCGAATCTAAAACAAAAGGAGAAATGTCTAACGACACAAAAACCCGTGTTAAAGACAACTTTGAAATGATTAATGAGATCCTTAAGAAAAACAAAGCGGATATTGATAAATTAAATCAAAGACTAAAAAGTAATTCCGGTCAAATGTCAGGTTTGAAAGCAACTATCGAAAGACTGAATGCAGAATTGGTTGAAAGAGCAAATACAATATCGGAATTACAAAAATCATTATCCAGCCGTGATGCTCAGATTGCATCTCTACAAACAGATGTAAAATCACTGACTGATAATGTAGAGAACCTATCTACTCAGACTGCAGAACAAGCTGCAAAAATTAAAGAGCAAGATAAAGAATTAAATACAGCTTACTACATGTTTGGAACAAGCAAAGAACTAAAAGAAGCGAAAGTAGTTTCAGGAGGATTCCTTGCATCACCTAAAATTTTGAAAGAAAGCATTGAGAAAAGCAAATTTATCAGAGTTGATATTCGCGATACACAAAGTATTCCTGTATACGATAAAAAAGCAAAACTTCTATCTGATCACCCAAGCGACAGTTACACATTAGAAAAAGATGCTAAAGGTACAGTTGTAGTGAAAATAACAGATTATAAGAGATTCTGGAGCCTTACTAAATTCTTAATTATTGAAGTAGGATAACCCATCTCTTAATCTATAAAATAAAAGCCGATACAATCCAGTATCGGCTTTTTCTATTTATTATAGATGAACCAAATATGTTATAAGCATTTGTTATACTAAAAACAAACTATCATGCTATATCGATTAA
Source organism: Prevotella sp. (assembly GCA_031285625.1). Lineage (GTDB taxonomy): Bacteria > Bacteroidota > Bacteroidia > Bacteroidales > Dysgonomonadaceae > Dysgonomonas. The sequence continues at coordinate 4,358 of JAITVV010000031.1, read as the reverse complement.
TTCTCATAACATTTGTTATCGTTCAATCAACAACAGTTTTTTCTCAAAGCGAGCCTGCATATAAGAAAGGTACATTCTTCGCCCTGTGGGGATGGAACAGAAATGCTTATACAAATTCAACTATCCATTTTAAAGGGAATGATTATGACTTTACCCTTCATAAGGTAAAAGCTTCTGACAAACAGAATAAATTCAGTTACCATAACTATTTGCGTCTCGACAGGATTACAATTCCCCAAACAAATTTCAGAGTAGGATATTTCATCAAAGATAATCTGGCTATAACCTTGGGTGTGGACCATATGAAGTATGTAATGGATAAGGACCAGACCGTAGATATAGACGGATACGTAAAGCCTGAGTATATAACGCGTATCAACGATGACGGCAGTATAAAACTTACAGAAGACTTTTTAAAGTTTGAACATACCGACGGACTTAATTATATAAACTCTGAAATAGAATATTACAAAAATTTCTATCATAGAGGCATCCTGAAGGTCAATGGGCTAATAGGTGGTGGAGCCGGATTTCTGTTACCCAGAAGTAATGTCACTATAATGGGGAATGAGCGCCACGATGCATTCCATCTGGCAGGATTCGGACTGAGTGCCAAAGGCGGACTTGACGTAAACCTTTGGGATCTGTTCTTTCTACGTTCAGAGATAAAAGAAGGATATATAAATATGCCAAGCATCAGAACAACAAAATCATCTGATGATAAAGCCAAACAGGCATTCTGGTTTGCAGAATTTACCTATACATTCGGCTTTAGCTGGCATTTTTAATCGGTGTACTATATATATTTGGATGATTAGGCGGATTTATTCCGCCTTTTCTATTTTAATAACTTCCAATTATCAGGTCTTTTATTTATTTTTGTTTTGTAAACACACAAATAATTATTGTAAAAAACCTTTTTACCTATGAAAAAGTTACCTGTTCTATTTTGTTTCTTATTCTTATCATTAGTTGTTTTTTCACAACAAAAACCATTACAGCAGTTGCAACAAGAATTTGTAGATCTTCGTTTTGGCATGTTCATTCATTTCAATATTCCTACGTTTATGAGTGATGATTGGGCCGATCCGGACGCCTCTCCTGCAATCTTCAATCCTGTCAAACTGGATTGTAATCAATGGGCTACAACAGCAAAAGAAGCCAACATGACTTACGGATGCCTCACCACAAAACATCACAGCGGATTTTGTATCTGGGATACCAAAACAACCGACTATAATGTTATGAATAGTCCTTTCAAAAGAGATGTTGTAAAAGAATATGCTGATGCTTTCCGTAAGCAGGGACTAAATGTTATGCTATACTATTCTATTCTGGATACCCATCATAAGCTCCGTCCCGGACATATCACGCCGAAACATATAGAAATGGTAAAAGCTCAGCTTACAGAGCTATTAACTAACTATGGTGAAATAAAAGCATTAATAATCGATGGTTGGGATGCTCCATGGTCACGTATTTCTTATGATCAGATTCCTTTCGAAGATATATACAACCTGATAAAATCTTTACAGCCAAACTGTCTGGTTATGGATCTGAATGCCGCTAAATATCCGGCACAGGCATTGTTTTATACAGATATAAAATCGTATGAACAAGGTGCAGGGCAACATATTTCAAAAGACAGTAACACACTTCCCGCACTATCATGCCTACCGATCAATACTGCATGGTTTTGGAAAGAAGATTTCCCAACCACACCTGTTAAAGATCCTAAGGTGTTAGTTAATGATAATATTATCCCGTTCAACAATGTATATTGTAACTTTATACTGAATGCTGCTCCTAACAGAGACGGACTGATCGATGATAATGCTGTGGCAGCCTTCCGTCAAATAGGAAAACTCTGGAAAAATGAAGGCCCGTTAGCTAAACTTCCACAGGCAGATGCACCGATCATTTCTTCAAATATAGCTAAATTCAAACCTGCAAATTCAAGCTGGAGTTGGGATATGCAGCTAATGGATTTTGCCAATGATGATAATTTCACAACAGGATGGGAATCTAACAAATCTGTAAGCAAACCATGGTTGGAAATAAATCTGGAAAAAGAGCAACCTTTCAATATGATCACTATTACAGAGAAGAGCAACAAAAATGACATTCAGACATACCGCCTCGAATATCTGCACAATAACAAATGGGAAACAATTTTTTCAGGAACTAAAAATGACTTTATAAAAGTTCACCGATTTGACCGTGTATGGGGAGATAAAGTACGTATTACTATCGAAGGGTATAAGAGTTCTCCTACTATTAGTGAGTTTGGTATCTATAACGAAAGACGCTGATATTGATTTAAAGTAAACGCCCTAAATAAATAAGTCCCGTTTCCGACCAGAAACGGGACTTATTGGTTATATCAAACACTTACTGTGCGGCTATCAGATTATCATTCACCTCTATTTGTTCCACTGCAAGCAGTTCGCCATCTGTATTATATGTGTGAAGTATATGTTGTGATGTAGCAGACCAGGTTGCAATATTTTTATCCCATTTGGTATATACAATTGTAACTAATTTATCTGCATCATAATTGTAGTTATATTTTTGAATACCCGTCCAGCCCTGAGTATCATCCCATACATATAATGACTTTTCTTGTAAAGTTCCTTCTGAATCATAGGAATAAATCATCTTTTTTAGAGCCTTTAGAGTTTCACTGTCTACGAATGTATATTCCTTAGTTTTGTTATCTGCATTACTATAAATTTTCGTCTTGGGATTTGATGCATATACACCTGCAACTGATAATAAAACGACTACTGCTAATGATAATATTCTTGCTTTCATGATTGTGTTTATTTAAATGTTATTTATTCTTTTTGTTTATCAATTCTTTTTTGAGCGCTTCTGTAAATATGACGTCAGTTAAGTAAAATTAGTTACATTTCCTTTAAAACTTTTTTCAATAAGTAAAATAAACACATAATTATCAACAAGTTATACATGATATTTTTTTTACTAAAGATTAGATATAGCTAAAAGTTCTGATTCATATTAATTAGTAATAAAATAGCAAAGCGGGTAATACGCCTTTTTGTTATTTTTGTAACTTTGTATCCAGAAACAATCATTATACTTAAAAGCTACAGGCATGCCAGTAAATATACCCAACAATCTTCCGGCAATAGAAATTCTCAAAAAAGAGAATATATTCGTAATGAACGAGTTGAGAGCACACGAGCAGGACATACGTCCTTTACGCGTGCTTATACTCAATCTGATGCCTCTAAAGATTATGACAGAAACAGACCTGATCAGATTACTGTCAAACAACCCGTTGCAGGTAGAGGTAGAATTTTTGAAACTGGAGACTCATGTTTCAAAAAATACGCCGGAGGAACATTTACTGATGTTTTATAAAAATTTCAGCGAAGTAAAAGATGATTATTATGATGGTCTTATCATTACAGGTGCGCCTGTAGAACTCTATGAATTTAAAGATGTTACTTACTGGCCCGAAATAACTTCCATATTCGATTGGGCACGTACAAATGTTACATCTACATTATACATCTGCTGGGCTGCCCAGGCTGCTATGTACCATTTCTACGGAGTGAATAAGCAAATTCTTCCGGAAAAGATGTTCGGTGTATTCAAACATGTTGCTCACGATAAGAAATTTCCGTTATTCAGAGGCTTCGACGATGAGTTCTATATACCACACAGCCGTCACACAACCGTGACCCGTGATGAAATACTGAAACATGACGGATTAAAGATATTATCCGAATCGGACGACTCCGGTGTAGGGATTGTAACCTCACGCGGAGGTCGCGAATTCTATCTGACAGGACATTCAGAATATGCACCCAATACGCTGAATACTGAATACGTAAGAGATGTGGAAAAAGGATTGCCAATAAAAATTCCGGTTAATTATTACAAGAATGATAATCCGAATAATCCACCGCTTGTTCGTTGGTCGGGACACGGAAATCTTTTATTTAATAATTGGTTGAATTACTTTGTCTATCAAGAGACCCCTTATGATAAAAAGAAAATCGCAGAACTGGGAGAACTTGATCTGATGAATGGTAAATAATCCATCTGATTTTTGTCTTATATAGAGAGAATAAAAGGTAACAAATACAGATTTATAGAAACGATAAAAAAACTGTTAGCTTTGTCACTTTTTGCAATTTAAGCGTTGATATATAATGAATTATACAAATAGTAAAAAGTAACAATAAAAACAATAGAAAAATGTGTTACTTTTGACAAGTTTCTTTAATTTTCATCCGACTGATTACTAACATATTAATCCGGCTATAACATTCCTGTACTACAACGTATACTACACAGGGGGCAATTATTATAAAAAAACGGACAGG
>JAITVV010000015.1 GCA_031285625.1 Prevotella sp. | reverse complement strand
GTGAATCACATGAAAGAAATGATTAAGGCAAATTACGACCGCATCAAAGCCGAAGCCAAACAAATCGTTGCCGATGAGTTACAACGGATAAAGGACGACCCTGAATTAAGGCATTTGTTGCAGCAGGGAGGAGATAACCAATAACAAATTTGTTGATTGCTAAAAAACCTGCAAACCTAATCAAAAAGCGATTAGATTTGCAGGTTTTTAGTTATACAACGCCCATTCCACATTAAAGCAATGCCGTCCAGCAGGGTATTTTCTTGGCTAATTTAATAGCCATAGCACCTAAGCCCTTTATTTTCGATATAAGTTGGGCTTGTGACAAATTATCTTTAGAGGCATTTTCTACAACATCAATTAAAGCCTGATAAGTTTGCATACCATTTGAGGCAGGTACAATTGCATTTATTTCCTCACTTGACATTCCTTTCAACTGTTTTAGTTCAGCGGCATATATACCGCAAAAAGCGACATCTGCATCAGCAAATGATTCGGAAAATCTGTTCTTTTTCATTTTGTTCTTTTGGTTGTTAATTCTTTTATTTTATTTACTACATCTTCGATCTGCTGTTGAGCTTCATCGCTTTTAATGTCAATCTTTTCCCCTTTTTCAAGAGCCATATCCACAAATCCCGATAACTCAACCAATCTATTCGTTACAGTAGTATCCATGCCCTCAAGACCGACAATCGAAAGTGCTTCGCCTTGGCTTTCTTTGACTTTACGGACTGACACAAGATAAGCCGTTAGAGTTGCATTGGCATAAATTGTATTTTGATAGGATTGGTCTATTGTACTCAATATTTCTCTTTCTTGGAGTAATATCGGAGAAAGTAATTCATCCCTTTTCTCATTTATTTGTTTATTCGCCGCTTCATGAAATTCCAACATAACATTCAAGGCTTCTTCTGTTTCGTTTTTTCCACCTTTTTTTCCTGCTTGCTCTATAATCCCATATATTGACGATTCCCCTTTTTTATATTTATTCAACTCTGATTCCAATACATGATGGATGATAAATGGTGCATATACATCATCAATGAAAGTATTTATATTAGTTTTTATTCCACCATAATACAATTGCACCATATTACGATGGGAATCGTGTAGAACCTGCAAATCCGACCCAATCGTTTTTGACAGGGTTACTGTTTCTTTCGGTATTGAGGCACAAGACATCATCAACAACGAAAATAAAATAACAGGTAAAATTTTATTGTGTCTTATTCCAAAATAGGTTGACAGGTTCAAAAGACAACTTGAAATGGAATTAAGCAATTATGGATTACCCCGTAAAGTAAAAGAACGCATGATCCGGGAGTATTTGGGAGGAGTAAAAACGGCTCGGATGCTAAGTGAAGAATCCGGCATGAGTCTGAATGCCATCAATAAGATGATTTGCCGTTATAAAGATAAGTTTTTGCCTACCTTTGATCAAAAACCAATTATTCTACCGGCAATGAAAGAAAAATCAAAAACAGTCAGCGAGAGTGATTTGATGTATGAAATTTCGGAGTTGCGCCGTCAACTTAAAGAATCACAATTAAAGATTGAAGGCTATGAGATTATGGGTGATATATTGGAAGAACAGTATGGGATTGATTTATTAAAAAAATCCGCAGCCAAACAGTCACCCGACTTAGAGAACGACACGCAGGAGTAGGCTTGCACACTCTCTGCGGGCTGTTTGGCTATACAAGGCAAGCCTATTATAAACATGTGAAATCGAATGCACAACACGGCCTTGAGGAAGATATTGTACTTGATATGGTAAAAGCCTATCGAAAAGAGATGCCCCGTCTTGGCGGATCCAAGTTGCATTATCTGATCAATCAATCCGGATATAAAATCGGACGGAAGTCTTTGTATGATCTACTTAGAAACAACAATCTATTGGTTCGTCGTCGTAAAAAATATACCATTACCACTGATTCTAAACATTGGATGCGCAAATGGCCCAACTTGATACGAGGTTTTGATTTTCATCGTCCCAACCTATTGTGGGTTAGTGATATCACATACATAAACCTGCAGGATGGTTTTGCTTATCTCTCGCTGATAACAGATGCTTATTCCCATAAAATAATGGGTTACAAACTCAGTCCTACACTTGAAAGCGAGGGCAGTATAAGTGCACTGCGTATGGCTATCGAAAATACTCCCGCAAATCACCGGATTGGACTAATGCATCATTCCGACAGAGGATCGCAGTATTGTTGTAAAGAATACGTAAAAATTTTGAAGGGGAATAATATCCATATAAGTATGACCGAAAATGGAGATCCTTATGAAAACGCATTGGCTGAAAGGGTAAACGGAATCCTGAAATCGGAATGGTTAGACCATGAACAGTATGTTGATTATAAACAGGCAAACAAGCGGATCTGTCGGATTATAGAAATATATAACACACTTAGACCTCATTTAAGCTGTGATATGTTAACTCCGGAACAGGCATATACAGAAGTGGGAAAACTTAAAAAAAGATGGAAATCAAGAAAGATAACGCAGAAAAAGATACCTTTGCCAAAACCGGTGTAAACCTATCTTGGGTTTAATACTTTTCTTACTGACAGATAAATTATTATGAATCAATATCTGTCAACCTATTTTGGAATAAGACAA
>JAITVV010000096.1 GCA_031285625.1 Prevotella sp. | reverse complement strand
ACCGGAACAGATAAAGAAAATCTTATTATACCTGAATGACCGGCTATGAAAGAATATATAAATATCGTGTTAATAAGAGGCGCGGGCGGCCAACTGGAAAAAAATATATTGCCGCGTATCCGTGCCCGGTTCGTGTGCTATGTGGACGACCGGATCGATGAAGACTGTTATGAACTGGAATTTGTCTCCGGAAAGCCCTCGCCAAAAGAAGAACTGGGAATGATAGTGGAAAATTATCATATGCCGGATCTATACCTGCAACTGGTAAGTTACGAGCTGTCGGATGAATACCTGGAACACCATGTGTTAAAAAATGGAGTATGGATCGATAAGATCCGGGAAAAATGTAACCTGAAAAATGCAATTATAATCTAAAAAATTAAAAATAAATGATGGAAAAAATGATAGATAAGATCGAAGGGCGCAAGTACTCACTGGGAAAGTCGTATTTCAGGAATAACGCGAAGAAAGGCCATCCCGATTCCATGCTGGATATCGTGCGGTACTGGAAAACCCACAATGAATTACCGTTTGAATACAATGGCGCCGACTGGCTGTACGATGCCATGTCCGCCCGGCAATTACAGCATGGCCTGCAACACGGCCAGTTCCTGACCCCGGATCCGGTTGCGAGGCAAATCGCCGAGCTGACAAATAACTTTATCCCCGAAGGGAATAGAGCCTTGAATGCCTGTTGCGGAATCGGGCAACTGGCAAAATACCTGTTGGACAATCAATTCGATGTTACCGGTTATGATATAGACATGGAACTGGTCGAAGTGTGCGGCCTTATGTACCCGGAAGCAACTTTCTTCGAGTACGATTTCTGTCAGGATAACCGGATACTGGCCCGGATGAGCAACGTCTGGCGGTGGGACCTGATTGTGTCCAACCCTCCCTGTTCCAAGGTAAATACGATTTCTTTTATCAATTGGCTGTCAGAGGCGTTGAGTGATCAGGGCAAGGCTATTGTCTTGATGCAGAATGATTTTGAATATAAGAATTACAACAAACACTATAAGGCCTGTGCAGGGCGGTTTAAAATCCTGCGGAAAGAAGAAATACAGGACACCGAGGCTAACCCCCGGTATGCCGGAATGAGAATATACCTGATGGAGTTGTCGGAAGATTATAAAAGGGAAAGGGAACGGCAGGAAGCACAGGATCAATGCATTGTAAAAGAAACAGCAGGAACGGAAGAAATAAATACCTCAAAAAAACAAATTATGGACAGGCAGGACATGAAAAAGATACAGAATGTAAGACTGGATAAAATAGTAGTAAACCCATTGAATCCCCGGAAAAGAATAAATGAACCGGATATTAAGGAACTGGCCCAGAGTATCAGGGAAGTAGGCCTGCTGCAAGCGATAACCCTCCGCAAGAAAGACGACAAGCTGGAGATTGTTGCCGGGGAATGCCGTTACCGTGCTTTTTGCCTGAATGGAGAAGAGACGATCCCTGCCGTTATCGGAGAATATACCGATGCGGAAGTAATGTTCCTTGCATTGGCGGAAAACATTATGCGCAATAACCTGTCGGTATTGGAAGAAGCGGATGCTTTCTACTATCTTGTGACAGACAGGAAATATGCGATTGAAGACCTTAGGGTCAAGTTCGGCAAGAATGAAAGCTATATCCGCAACCGGCTGCGGCTTTTGCTGCTCATCCCTGAATTCAAGTCCATGCTGGAGAGTGAGACATTACCGATAGGAGCTTCCCTCGAATTATCCGGGTATTCACCGGCCATACAGAAAGAAGTGTACGAAGATTTTTATAAAGATACTGACAGTTCCGCATCCTGGATAAACCTTAACAGGAAAGAATTGAGCCGCCGGCTGGTAAAACGATATACGATGACCCTGGCAGATTACGGATTTAACAAGGATGAATGCCGTACCTGCCGATATAACACGGATACCGATACCCTGTTCGACGAATGTAAAGGCAGATGCACCGATCTCGATTGCCTGCGCGGCAAACAACGTCAATATACACTGGATACCTGTAAAGAAAGGGTAGGCAGGGATGATTTTGACGTGATCGTTTCCCCGACAGACCGGCTAAATACCGCAATGACAGAGAAACTTAAAGAAGAGGGAATAGAAGTCAGGACTTCGGTCAGCTATGAAATGCCGGAGGCTCCTCGAAAGCCGAAGCGGGAAGACTTTAAACTGGAATGTGATTATCAGGATGCTATGGAGAAATATAAATTCGAGGATATGGAGTATGGTGCGGAAATGGATGAGTACGAGAAAAAGGTAGAGAACGGGGAATATAAAAGATGCCTGCATATAGGAGGGGATAATCCCAAGATATGCTATACCCCGGTAAAGAAGGGAGTCCGCGCAAAAACGGTCAAAGAGTTGGAACAGGAAGCCAAAGTTAATTTTGAAACGACAAAGAACAATATACTGAAAGCCTCCCGGGAACTCATCCGTGCTAAAGATATCCCATCTACGGAGTTCAGCGTACTGGAAGAGGAGATTTACCTGTTCCTGATGCTGGGCTATCTGGGTAAAAAGCGGTTTTCATTATTCGGCATCACCGATCCTTCCAAAGAAAACCTGACAGACAAAGATAAAGAAGCCGTTATACCGGGTATAACCAATCAACAATACGGACTACTGAAACGCGAGTTTATCCTGCGGTGTATTTCTTCGGTACCTATCGACAAGTTATCCCCCCGGCTTCAAATCTATTTACAGTCTTTCGTCCAGCAGCACTTTCCCGGAGATACGGAAAATATCGTAAAGAAGCATCTGGGTATTTACAATAAAAGCAAAGAGAAGATCGATAAGGAAATAGAAAAACAAAAACAGGCTGTACAGGTATAATCCGGATTCGGAACTATATACAATGAATAAAAACATAAGTACCAAATAGAAATTAGTTTGTATTATTGCTGTGTAATATCTATGCTGCCACTAAGATACTTATGGATAGGAATAATATAAACTAATTTTTAACTTGTACTTATCGATACAAAAAATCACCATATATTTTATCAGTATTTTACTGTCAAAAACAATAATGTATTTTAGGAACAATAAATATACCATATTATATAAAATAGCAGGGGCTTAATATGGAATATGACTTTTTCTGAAGTGAAAAATATTTATTTTATTAATATTCAGTTTATTAAATTTTATAAAATATAACTTTTTATATATGTATGCCTGTTTTATCCTTTTTCTGGATTTAGCAATGCTATATATATAAAGACAAGCAAACAATATTTACATAATATACAACGCTTATGGAAAATTTATACACTGAACAGCTTAAATCTTAAATCTGTCAAAGGTTAAAATTACACCTTGTTTTTGATGTGGGCCTAATGGGAATCCGTTCCGGATTTTCTCTTTTGTTTGTCAGCTTTATAAGACTGGCCTGTCTGTTTTTTGTACTTTACATTTAACATTAAATTAACTAACCAATAAAACACCTAATCTATGAAACAACGATTTACGGGATTGCTGTCCCTGCTTTTGCTGTCAGGCGCAATCCACGCCCAGTCGCCCGGAGGCGTGAACTCACCCGAACTGTGGTTTCAGGCTAATCCCGTGGGGACGAACCTGAACGGCAGCTACCGCTGGGTGGACTACAGCGGTGATTCCCT
>JAITVV010000059.1 GCA_031285625.1 Prevotella sp. | reverse complement strand
ACCGGAGCAGCAGACAGCATCGTCCAAAAACCGGCAGAGAACAGTATAAAACAAATTCTCATACTTCTGTGAAAAAGGCATCCATCATGCTTTTTCAATTTTGTTTTAGATTTTTTCATAGATTAATAATTAAATTAACATATAATAATTAATTAGGGTTAGAATGTTCTATAGATTAATCTGACCTTTGCAGGTCAGGCATGGAATATAAACAGAAAGCCTTTGCTTATCTGCAAAAGATAAACAAAGGCTTTCTGTCCTTAATATAATGGGATTTACTCTCTCTCTCTCTCTCTCTCTCTCTCTCTCTCTCTCTCTCTCTCTCTCTCTCTCTAACAAAACAATGCTAACTTCCAAATTTTCAGAGAGGAATAATCGTTGCGGTTCGCTGTATTTTTGTTGGGATTGTGTCATTAACTGGTTTATATTACAAGCATGAATATGGTTACAATGATTGATTTTTCAAAAATACGCTAAGTTTTTGTTAATGCTTTTCACATATCCGACCAGTTTATTGCACAAAACCGACATTCTTAATATAAGGATATTCATATTTGTGAATAGAATAAGGTATCCGGACTCTTTACTTCATAAAGCAAATAATTGTTTTTCAATTTTTTATCCGTCCGCCTATATATCCGAAAAATGAAATATACAAGAAGCAGATTAGCGGAATAATAAAGCCTGTATTCATGCTTTTCGCTCCTATTACTCCCATAAGACCAGGCGCTATAGCCCCTCCGACTACTGTCAGTACAAGAATAGAGGCTGCCGTTTTTGTTTTCTCCCCCAAGCCTTTTACCCCCAAGGCAAAAATGGAAGGGAACATAATCGACATAAACAGATAGGATGCAATCAGTGCCATTACACCAAAGCGGTTATGATTAAGAGTCACAAACAGCATTAGCAAGGTATTTATCAGGGCAAATGTACCCAATAAGGTTCCGGGCTTGATTTTTCGCATGATAAAGCTTCCCGAGAAGCGTCCGATGGCAAACAATGCCATACCGCCCATACCGAGCAAGAGTCCACCCTGCATTTCGTTCAGTTGCAGCTCTTTTACTTCTATCGTGTAGTTAATAAAAAAGCTGCCGATACCGGTTTGCGCCGCCACATATAAAAGCTGGGCTATAACAGCCATCACGAAATGCTTTTGTTTGACCAATGGTTTATTATTTGTGATAGTATTATCAACTTCTGCTCGATGTGCGTCATCGTTTGAGGATATCTCCGGAAGTTTGGTGAATAAGAACAGAACCAGCACCAAAAGGACTAAGATACCTAAACTTACATAGGGTGGTATCAGGGCCGAATTACCGGTATGTTCCTCTACGGTATTTGCCACAGTCTGAACTGTGTCAGCAGCACCCAGAAAGACTTTCTCCAGCGCTTCTGTAAATAATTCAAATATAGATTTATCCGACTCATTACCAAAGATAAGTATAGAGCCTACCAAAGGGCCCAGTATCCATCCGATAGCATTGAATGTCTGTGCAAGATTAATACGGCTGGCAGATGTTTCGGGTGGTCCCAATACGATTGTATACGGATTAGCCACTGTTTCGAGGCAGGTCAGCCCGCAAAACAGAATAAGAAGTCCCAGCAAAAAAGCCCAGAATGTATCGATGCTTACTGCCGGGACAAACCAGAATGCACCTAAGGCAAACAAGATAAGCCCTACGATTATACCTCTTTTATACCCAAATTTCCGGGCAATTATACCTGCCGGTATCGCCATCAGGAAATAAGCTCCATAGGCCGATGCCTGTACGGCTCCCGATTGGGCCTTTGTCAGATGCAGTGAATCCTGGAAATGTTTATTTAATACATCCAGCAGGCTGTGGGCAAACCCCCATAAGAAGAAAAGGCTTGTTATCAGGATGAAAGGAAACAGGTAACTTTGTCCCTGACTTCCCGTAAATAATGATTTCTTAGTGTTGTTCATATGGTATTAATTCTTTTTTCAATCACAAAATAGTTATTTCAGAATATATTGGCATACGTTTTCACCGCATTCTCCCAATCTTCACTGTTTTGAGGATAGTAAGATTTAAAATCAAAGCTGTTACTTATTATCTGATGGCCTTTTTTCATATTCGCCAGCTGTTTATTCGCTATAGCCTGTTGTACGATATTTCCGATGGCTGTTGCTTCTGTAAGCCCTGTGATTACCTCCATATTCAGGGCGTCCGATATATACTGGTTCAACAGCTCATTCCGGCTGCCTCCCCCTACTACATATAACTTTTGTATCTTCTTACCTGTACAGTCCTGCAGTTTCTCCATCACAACTTTATACTTCAAAGCCAGTGATTCAAGGACACAACGAACAAACTCCCCTTGTGTTTCAGGGCATTTCTGGTTAGTATATGTACAATATTCCCTGATTGCCGCAGTCATTGAAGCCGGATTGTTGAATAGCGGATCGTCACTGTCTACAATACTGCGGAAAGGTTCACTTTGATTACATGCTGATAAAAGATATTCATAAGACAGTTCCTCATTACTTTTTTCCCATTCGGCTATTAAACGTTGAAGCAACCAAAGCCCTGTAATATTCCTCATAAAGAGAATCTTATTATCAACCCCGCCTTCATTCGTAAATTCATTATTCATAGCTTCATTACTAAGTATCGGTTCGTCCAGCAAAACTCCCAGCAAAGACCATGTTCCTGAACTAAGAAAGGCACAATTATCATCTTCCATCGGAATAGCAGCTATAGCGCTCGCTGTATCATGAGAGCCTACGGCAAATACGTTGGAGTTTTCGACTCCTGTTTCCACCGCAATATCCTTGTTTAATTCTCCTATCACAGAACAAGGGTGTATGATTTCACTCATCATATGTGATGGCAGACCCAGCCGGTCGAATATACTTTTTTCCCATTCTTTTGTTTGGGCGTTTAAGAGTTGGGAAGTCGAAGCTATTGTGTACTCATTGCAGACAGTGCCTGTGAGGAAAAAGTTTATCAGATCCGGTGTAAACAATAGTCTGTCCCCCACTAATAAAGTCGGATCTTTATGTTTCCCCATGCTCATTAGCTGGAATACAGAATTAATCTCCATTTGCTGGATTCCGGTTATGGAATACAGTTCGTTCTGAGATATTAATTTCATTGCTCCCGGCATCATTCCTTTAGTACGGCTATCCCGGTAGCATACAGGGTTCGAGAGTAATTTACCGGATTTGTCAATTAGTCCGAAATCAACACCCCAGGTATCCACAGCTATTCCTTGCAACACATAGCCTCTTTTTACAGCCAACCGGATACTCTCTTTGATATTCGAAAATAAGGATAGAAAATCCCAATAGAGAGTATTTCCCATCTTTACGGGAACATTATTGAAACGGTGTATTTCAATAAGTTCCAGTTTTTCGTCCTCAATAGTTCCTACAATAGCCCGGCCACTTCCGGCACCGAGATCTAAAGCCAAATAAGCCATCGTATTTATTTTGTGTTTTTTCCCAATATATAAACTTCAAGATCGCGAATTTCATCTTCGGTCAGAGTCTGATAGTTTCCTTCACCAGCACGTACAATAATGCTACATGCGAGTTCGAAAAATACGGCCTTCTGAAAAGCATCGTCAAAGTCTTTTCCACATACAGCCTGACCGTGTTTGCCCATCAGCACACAATCGTGATCGGTCAATGCTTCTGTTACTGCCTCTGCCAGTTCTTTCGATCCCGGACGGAAATAAGGTATAACAGGAATTTCTTTTCCGCAATAACAAGGAACTTCTGCCACAACATTAAAGTTTCCCGGTTTATTCTTCATACAGGAAACGATAGTAGCAAATTCCGACTGGAAATGCAGTACCACATTCATGTCTTTACGCTCACGCAAAACGCCTAAATGAAATACGCTCTCCATAGACGGTTTAGGTCCATCGACAGGCATTCCTGTTGAAATATCGCATATGGCAACATTCTCTTTGGCTAGACGCGGCAACCATGAACCTGTTCCCGATACCAAAGCCCGGTTTTCTTCTACTCTCCACGACAGGTTTCCACTACTGCATAATTGAAGACGTTCGCGACCGACACGATGAGCAGCTTCTATAAACTGCTCTATATGTTCCTGGGTTATCATAATACTTTTCTATATAATTCAATAATAATTTCTTTGGTTACTTCCCTCGGATTGCCGGGAGTGCAAACATCATTTACTGCCGCTTCTGCCAGTTTATCCAAATCGTTTTCTGTAATTCCGAATTCACTCAAATGTTCAGGTATACCGACTTTTTCAGCCAGGTGTTTTACGGCATTGATCGCCAGTTGCGCGTTTTCTACTTTCGATTTTCCGGGCTGATATACATCCATCGCCTTAGCTATTGTCACATATTTGCCGATAGCAGCAGGAGAATTATATTCCATCACTGTAGGGAGCAACATAGCATTTGCCACACCATGCGGTATATCGAATATTGCACCCAGAGGATGCGCCATACCATGTACAAGACCCAAGCCTACATTTGAGAATGCCATTCCTGCAATATATTGAGCTACAGCCATACCGTTGCGGGCTTCAGCATTATCCGGTTCGAATGTAGCAGTCACCAAGTGGCGGTTTATCATTTCGATAGCCTTTATTTCGAACATATCACTCATCTCCCATGCCCCTTTTGTAATCAAGCCTTCTATAGCATGAGTCAATGCATCCATACCCGTAGCTGCCGTAAGGCTCTTCGGCAATGTGTACATCAGTTCTGCGTCTACAATAGCCAGAATCGGTATATCATTCGGATCGACGCAAACCATTTTCTTTTGATTTACTTCGTCTGTTATCACATAGTTGATTGTTACCTCGGCGGCTGTTCCGGCCGTGGTAGGCAACGCAATAACAGGTACTGATTTATTTTTGGTGGCCGCTGTTCCTTCCAGGGAAACAATATCACTGAATTCCGGATTATTGGAAACAATGCCTATAGCCTTCGCCGTATCGATAGATGAACCTCCACCAATAGCCAGAATAAAATCGGCTCCCGATCCGGCATATGCAGTCAATCCGTCTTTTACATTCTTTACAGTCGGATTCTGTTTTATTTCACTGAACACTTCATATGGTATTTTTGCCGTTTCAAGAACAGAAAGCACTTTTTCAGCCACACCGAACTTTATCAGATCTTTATCTGTCACAACAAAAGCCTTATGCAATCCCAGTCTTTTTATCTCATCAGGTAAAACTAGACGGGCGCCCGGACCAAAATAAGCCACCTCATTCAGAACGAATCTGTTTATCATAGTTTCATTTATTTGTGAGTATGTAGAATTTTAAATATAAAGCTGTCTAAAAGGGCTTTTTGTCATGTTGAACGTAGTGAAACATCTCTTACAATAAGAAGATAAATCCTTCTCGTTGGT
The DNA here is from genome assembly GCA_031285625.1 of Prevotella sp. GTDB lineage: Bacteria > Bacteroidota > Bacteroidia > Bacteroidales > Dysgonomonadaceae > Dysgonomonas. Next base: position 30,430 of record JAITVV010000059.1, on the reverse strand, counting down.
CAGGATGACAAACAACTACCTTTCAGACAGCCTCACACATAAATTATTTATAAAGAGGTCCATAAGTCTGACAAGCGCGATAATCGGCGCCTTCCTTATCCATACCGAATGCAGCCCATGCAGCCGGACGGTAAATATTATCGGCGCTCACATTGTGCATACAAACAGGGATGCGAAGCATGGATGCCAAAGTAATCAGATCGGCACCGATATGCCCGCAACTGATAGAACCATGGTTGGCTCCCCAGTTGTTCATTACCGAGTATACATCCTTGAAATTAGGATCGTCAGTCAGGCGAGGCACAAACCATGTTGTAGGCCAGCCTTTATCTGTGCGATCATCCAGTATTTTGTGTACAGCAGGCTCCAGTTCTACAGTCCATCCTTCGGCAATCTGCAAGACAGGCCCGAGACCTTTCACCAGATTCAGGCGCACCATTGTACATGGCATGCCTCCACGAGTCAGGAATTTAGATGAAAAACCACCCCCACGGAAATATTCACGGTTGGCAGGCATCCATGTAGTTGCATCCAGACAGGCTTTCGCCTCTGCCTCGGTAATGTTCCAGAACGGTTTCATAGTAGGCTTACCATTTTCATCATTCTGGCGACCGCTACCATCCAGAGTAGCCGCACCGGAATTGATAAGATGAATCATTCCTCCTGAGGCCAAACCGTCCAGTTTCTTTCCTGTAACACGTTCAACAGCCTCGGCACTCCAGTAAGTGCGCACGTCGGCGAATATCTGGGCTGTATTTGTTAATAAGTACCCGAACAACATCGCAGTTCCGTTCAGCGCATCGTTTTCTGTTGCCAAAACATAAGGAGAACGTATTCCCGTCCAGTCAAACGATGAATTAAGGATAGCTTCGGTAAAGTCGCCATTCGGATAAAAGTCTGTCCACTGGCGTTGGCCCTGAAATCCTGCGACAATTGCATTGTGTCCCAATGCTTCTTCACCAAATCCCATATCCTTGAGCTTCGGATTACCTGCCATCAGGTCGCGCACAATGAGCGTCATTTTTACGATAAACTCCCAATCCTTATCACTGCCGGCCGGGTCTCTTTTCAGGTCGGGACGGTTAATATTATCTTCACCCTGTTTGCAGTTAGCTTTTGCCCATGCCAATGCTTTTTCGTATTCTTCCTTATCATAGATGCCTTCGGTCATACGGCGGATAATTTCCACTTCGTCTATACCTTCGCAACGCATGCCCAGGTAATCTTCAAAGAAATCTGTATTCACGATAGACCCTGCTATACCCATACATACGGCTCCGATAGACAGATATGATTTGCCGCGCATAGTAGCGACTGCTAATGCAGCTTTAGCAAAACGAAGCAGTTTTTCTTTCACATCGGCAGGCAATTCGGTAGTACCTGCATCCTGAACATCACGTCCATAGATGCCAAAGGCAGGCAATCCTTTTTGTGCATGTCCGGCTAATACTGCCGCAAGATATACTGCTCCGGGGCGCTCTGTGCCATTGAATCCCCAGACAGCTTTAACCGTATGCGGTTCCATATCCATCGTTTCGCTGCCATAACACCAGCAGGGAGTAACGGTAATGGTCACGCCAACTCCTTCCCTGCGGAATTTTTCAGCACATGCTGCACTTTCGGCTACGCGGCCGATTGTAGAATCCGCAATCACGCACTGCACGGGAGTCCCGTCAGGATATTTAAGTGTAGCGGTTAACAGGCTAACCACACTTTTCGCCATGTTCATAGTCTGGGTCTCGAGTGATTCACGTACACCACCCATACGTCCGTCGATTGTGGGACGGATACCAATTTTAGGCCATTCGCCTTGAAATCTTTTTCTTGTCATGATATTTTTAGATTTTAACGGTTGATTATTTAAATCCTGTTTTATCCGGGCTATATGCAAATATAGATTCTTGAAGCAAAAATAACTTTCACTTTACCGACCAGTTAATATCACAAATCCGATATTTTAAAGAAAACAGTACTGTGATAACTTGTTAATGTGTATATTCGCATTCGTAACCAAGCCATAAAAACGACACCTGCCATGCATAAACTTGTCGATAACTTAAGCTTCATCCTGCTGAATATCGGTTTCTCGGAACTGAATGCCGACTGGAACTGGAAAAAGGTTTGCAGCCCGTTTGCCCGCATATACTATGTAACCGGCGGACAGGCCAGAACATATATCAATGGAAAGATGTATGTATTGAAGCCCGGGAGCCTGTACCTTACCCCACCCTTCACGTTGCATGACGATGAATGCGACGGTTTGTTTTCCCTCTATTATATACATTTTTATGAAAAGATAAATAATAGGGAACCTCTTTTCGATAAACTTGATTTTCCGGTTGAAATCAGCGCGGACTCCCTGGAACTGTCGCTCGTTAAAAGGCTGATGCATATAAACCCGGACAGGGAACTGAAGCACATAGACCCCGGCGTATACGATAATATGCCCGCGTTTTCCCGATATGTAGCCGACAACAATATATTGCCTGTGCACTCGTTCATGGAAACCCAGAGCATACTATCCTGGCTGGTTTCCCGCTTCCTCCGGTTTGCCGGCCTGAAAATGAGATATAAAAACGAACGGATAAATAAATGTATGCAATACATTCATGAAAATATGGATAAAGATATCACGCTGCTCCGGCTGGCTGATATCGCGTGCGTCTCCGTAGACCATTTAACCCGTATTTTCAGGAAAGAACTGGACTGCACTCCCGTAAAATATATAAACCAAAAGAAAATCGAGAGGGCGCAATTACTGCTTTTAACAACGGATATGCAAATAACCGATATCGCCCTTAATTTATCCATTGACAATATCTCTTATTTTAACCGGTTGTTCAAGCAATATACGGGACTAACTCCCGGCGGCTACCGGAGTACATATATTAGCTAAGATAGTTTAATTCACGTATCTTAATAATCATTGAAAAAAATATTTTAAAATTTAAACTATATACCGCCCTATCGTGCACTATCCTGCAATTTACTTTACCACCCACTTATCCAGCATCTCCCTAACAATATCCTCGTCACTCAGGTGCATGTAGATATTTTGAATGTCGTTACCCTCGGCATGCCCCATAATCCGTTCGGCTATGCTGTCCCGGATACCTTTCTTCGCAGCTATCGTGCGGAAACTATGTCTTGCTCGATGAAAGGTCATCGTCTTATTAATATTCAGGTCTTCTATGATTTCTTTCAAATAACGGTTAGTCGGCTGGTTAGTCAAAGGAGAAAATATCTTTTGGAATGCTTCCTTATCTCCTTTTTTTGTCTTTCGTTCCAATAACTGTTCTACTATGGGTGAGACAATGGGTATCTTATACAATACAGCCGTTTTCTGGCGGTCATTGCATAATAGAGGGTATGTTTCTTCCTTGCCATCTACTTTTATCGTAACGGGCTTTAAATCGCCGTAAGTAACATTGTGGAACTCAGCATAACTGAGTGAGGTGTAACAGCTAAAGAGGAAGTCACGCAGGACTTCTTTCTTGCCTCCGGTATATCTGTCTTGGTTATAGGCTTCTTGAAGTATCTTCAGTTCGTCTTCGGTCAGTATATCGTTATTCTGTGCCTTTGTTATCTTCTTTATCTCGAACTTTTCGTATGGGTTCTTTTCCATGTATTCCTTGTTTACCGCAAGACCCAGCAGGAACTTGAAATTGGCGTGTTTCTTATAGATAGTGGAGAGTATGTTGCCTGTTTTCAGTTCGTGGTCGTGGAAACGCTGGATGTATTCCAGTGTGATTTCATTGAAGGTTAATGAGGGTTTCCATTCCTTCATCTTGTTGATAAGGTTGCGGTAGTTGGACAGGGTTTGGCTCGCTCGGGAAGACTTGATGAGTTCCAACTCGTTTTCTATGAAAGTATAGAAGTCTTCGTTACCATAATGTTTATCCTTTAGCTTCGCTATAAAGTCTTTAGTGGTTAGGGGTGTCAGGAAATTATCCAGTATGATGCCTTCCGATTTATGGTACTGTTCCTTAATAATGCGGTTGTAAAGCAAATGGTGTGGCTCGGTAGCCTTGACCTGCTTTCTGCTATCGTTCCAGTCTTTGGGGTGTACGGATATGTTTAACCCTATAAACGTTGCCTGTCTATAGGATGTATAACGGATGCAAACCTGACGTTTGCCTTCCTTTGTCCGGTAATTGTTCCTGAGTAAAATTTTGAGTGTCGCTTTCATTGTGATCCCAATTGTTTTTAGTCTAACAATTGTACAACAAAAGCCTGTATTTTATGAAGTCTCTATTTCTAACCTTTCCACCACAGTAAGGTTATTCTGCTGATTTTCTTTCGGTTGTTGAAACTTTCGAGTTTGGGGTTCTACTTGTTTCTTCCTATCGGTAGTCCCAGGCAGAATGTACTTTCCATAGATGGTTTCGGACCATCTACGCGCATGCCACTGGATATCTCACATAATACTACATTTTCTTCTGCTAAACGCGGAAGCCATGAGCCTGTTCCGGAAACTAATGCCAGGTTATCTTCTACTCTCCATGAGAGGTTCCCGCTACTACAAAGTTGTAAACGTTCTGCACCTACACGATGAGCCTGATTGATGAATTCTGATATATATTTAGTAATCATTGATTGTGTTTTTTATTAATTTCTGGCTTTTATTAATTTCCGGAACCGGTTATCTATTTTTTATAAAGAGGACCATATGTTTGGCATGCTCTGTAATCTGCACCTTCCTTATCCATGCCAAAGGCATTCCATGATGAAGGACGATAAATATTTTCCTCATCTACATTATGCATGCAAACTGGTATACGAAGCATTGATGCTAATGTGATAAGGTCTGCTCCGATATGACCACAGCTGATAGATCCATGATTGGCTCCCCAGTTATTCATTACAGAGTATACATCTTTAAAGTTGTCACTGTCAGTTAAGCGTGGAACAAACCAAGTTGTAGGCCAGCCCTTATCTGTTCTCTCATCCAGTATTTTGTGTACCTCAGGATCAAGGTCAACGGTCCAGCCTTCCGCTATTTGTAATACTGGGCCTAATCCTTTTACCAGATTGAGGCGAACCATTGTACATGGCATTCCCCCACGTGTAAGGAATTTGGACGAAAAACCTCCTCCACGGAAATATTCACGGTTTGCAGGCATCCATGTCGTCGCATCCAAACATGCTTTTGCTTCTGTCTCGGTAATATCCCAGAATGGTTTCATCGTAGGTTTACCTTCCTTATCATTCTGGCGTCCACTACCATCCAAAGTAGCCGCACCTGAGTTGATAAGATGGATCATACCTCCTGCTGCAAGGCCTTCGAGCTTATGCCCTGTAACACGCTCTACAGCTTCAGCACTCCAATATGTACGCACATCAGCAAATATTTGTGCTGTATTGGTTAATAAATAGCCAAATAGCATAGCAGTACCATTCAATGCATCATTTTCAGTGGCTAATACATAAGGCGAACGAATGCCTGTCCAGTCGAAAGATGAGTTAAGTATTGCTTCGGTAAAGTCGCCATTCGGGTAAAAATCTGTCCATTGGCGTTGTCCCTGAAATCCTGCGGCAATGGCATTATGCCCAAGGGATTCTTCACCGAATCCCATTTCTTTTAATTTCGGGTTGCCAATCATCAGGTCGCGTACGATCAGGGTCATTCTTACAATAAACTCCCAGTCTTTATCGCTTCCGGCGTGATCTCTTATCAGATCGGGACGATTTATATTATCTATACCTTGTTTACAATTAGCTTTTGCCCAAGCCAGAGCTTTTTGATATTCATCCTTATCATAAATACCTTCTGTCATACGACGGATGATTTCTACTTCGTCTACTCCTTCGCAACGCATTCCTAAATAGTCTTCAAAGAAGTCGGTATTGACGATCGAACCTGCAATGCCCATACATACTGCGCCGATTGATAGATAAGATTTTCCCTGCATAGTTGCAACAGCCAAACCAGCCTTTGCAAAACGGAGTAATTTTTCTTTCACATCACATGGTATTTCTGTTGTTCCCGCATCTTGTACGTCATGTCCATAAATGCCGAATGCCGGTAATCCTTTTTGTGCATGTGCGGCTAATACTGCAGCAAGGTATACAGCACCCGGACGTTCTGTCCCGTTAAAGCCCCATACGGCTTTTATTGTATGCTGTTCCATATCCATTGTTTCGCTGCCGTAGCACCAGCAAGGGGTAACAGTAATAGTAACGCCTACACCTTCTCTACGAAATTTTTCGGCGCAGGCTGCACTTTCGGCTACACGTCCGATAGTTGAATCGGCTACAACACATTCTACAGGAGTACCATCAGGATATTTTAATGTGGAAGTGAGTAAATCCACTACACTTTTAGCCATGTTCATCGTTTGTACTTCGAGTGACTCACGAACTCCACCCATACGGCCGTCGATAGTCGGACGAATCCCTATTTTGGGCCATTGGCCTTGAAATCTGTTTTTTTTCATGGTTATTTCTCTATTTCGGTTTAGTGTTTTTTAGACTTAGGTTTTTACAAAAATAGATTTTAAATTTAAGATTAGCTTTCATTTTATCGATCAATGAATTGCATAAAATCGATATTCTGAATAATTTATAACTTGTTATTGTTTATAAATAAGTATATTTGTATTGTGCAACGATAATATAAAAACGATTCTGAGGGATGGGACGATTAATAGAAAATCTGAACCTAATATTATTGAACGTGGGCTTTTCCGAGCTTAATGCTAACTGGAACTGGAAAAATATCAATAGTCCGTTTGCTCGTATATATTATGTGGTAGGTGGAGAGGCCAAGACTTATATTAATGGGAAGATGCATCTATTAAGGCCGGGTTATTTATATCTTACCCCGCCATTTACCCTCCATGATGACGAATCTGATGGTTTTTTCTCTCTTTATTATATTCATTTTTATGAGAAAACGTATAATAAGGAATCTATTTTCGAAAAATTGGATTTTCCGGTCGAAATTGAAGGTGATCTTTTGGACTCATTATTAATTGAGAGGTTATTGAAGATTAATCCTGATAGGCACTTGAAATATATCGATCCGGAAATGTATGATAATATACCCACTTTTTCTCAGTATGTAGCTGATAACAACCGACTACCTACTCATTCCATTATAGGTACACAAGGCATTTTATACCAATTGATTTCCAAGTTTATGGAATCAGCTAAACTGAAATTAAGATATGAAGATGGACGGATAAATCAATGTCTGCAATATATTCATGAAAATACAGATAAAAATGTTACTCTTTCCCAATTGGCAAATATAGCTTGTATTACAGAAGATCATTTGATCCGTATTTTTAAGAGGGAAATTAATTGTACTCCTATCAGATATATAAATCTAAAGAAGATGGAGAAAGCACAATTATTACTTCTTACCACCGAACTCTCTATTTCTGATATTGCGTTGGAATTGTCAATTGATAATATTTCATACTTCAATCGATTATTTAAGCAATATACAAATCAGACTCCAGGGCAATATAGAAATAAAAGGATGGATATTTCGATCTGAGATTATAATATGCCATGAAAAGCACTTATACCTAATTAATATAAGATGTTTAGTCTTACAAAATATAATAGAGTACTGATTTAGGAGCCTTTCTTTATTTTTTCATCAGTTTTAGATGAATTCATCATCAATCAGATATGATTGTACCAAAAAAGAGATTGGATGAATCAGCTTTAGAAAAAAAGTCATGTATAAAATATATTAGACATGATCTGTTGATATTTTAGAAAGACAGACAAAAGTTGTACCTGAAATTCTGTAAAGGGAGCTAAATAAGTCTTTATTCTTACATTTTGTATTCATACCTTTATAAGGCTTAAATGTCCAATATAGAATGAATAATTATGATTTGTTATAAGCAAAAAATAAAACTAATGGTTTTATTTGTTATTTTCCCTTTTGTAGTATTTTCTCAGGTCACAATCGGATCAATCGAAGAGCCTCATCCCAGTGCTGTACTGGAAGTGAAAACTTCGGATAAGGGATTTCTCGGACCGCAAGTAGCATTGAAAGATATATGGGATAAAACAACAGTTCCAGATTATACAGATGGATTATTAGTTCTGAATATAAATGATTCTGATACAGAAACCCCTGTTGGAGATAGGGTAAAATCCGGTAAATATTATTATTGGTCTACAGATAGGTGGATACAGGTAGTGGGCAGGCAGACCATGCTTGAGAATATGGAACAGAGTCTAGCTAATTTAGGAATACCACGCCCTGCTATTTTTACATTGAATGGACAGCAAAAAATATTCGATTACAATCCTTTTCCAGGCTCGGGATGGATAATGTATCCGGATATGTTAGGAGTTGTCAATCCTTTAAAAGATATTTTTCCTGATTCGTCACCTAATTTTACTTATTTGCCTTTTAAAGAGAGGGTTAATTATACATCAGGGACTGTTAAATTAGATTCGGCAGTAGTTAGTAACAACAACAAGAAATTTTTTATAACATTTCAACCCGGTATCTACAGTCTTATTTTTACATATGAATTTATTCCTGCGGATACTGCTGTTCCAAGGTCAGGAGACCCCCAATATAAGCCAGGACATGATAAATGTTACTCAGCAACATATTTTATGCAATTTCCAGTAACTCTAGTGGATGATAATGGAAATATAACAACTGGATCAACCCGGGTAGAATCGAACTGTTATCATGGTGCCGGCTACGAAATACCCGGAGAAGGGAGGTATGCCGATCATGGAAATACGATAAGTTACGTTGCGGTATTACTTACTGAAACAGTCTGGGATATCACATTTGGTACGGGGTATGGAGATAGTTATTGTAATGGAATGGAAGGACTGTCAATGCCCAATAAGAGTACCTTTTTATATGTATCGAGATTAGGAGATGTACAATAATCTGAAATAGTATGAAAAAAATTATAATTGTACAATTAGTGCTGATTCATCTATTGCCAATCAATATTGAGGCTCAAGTAACCATTGGTTCGGGAAATCCTCCACACGAAAGTGCTATGTTGGACTTACAGTCATCTGACAAAGGATTTTTGATCTCAAGGGTTAGTCTGACCGGAAGATATGATAATACTACGATTCCTGATGCTGTACCTGGACTATTGGTTTTAAATATATCTGAACCGGATATGAGTCAGGATGCTGACGAGAGAGTGTATCCTTACAGGTTTTATTACCGGGTGGAAGGAAGTCGCCCGGGATGGGAAAGGTTTATCGGGCATGACGAACTCGAATATAAGCTGGATAGAGAAATATCGAAATTGTCGATACCCCGGCCAACACTGCTTTATCTGGATGGTACCGACATGCTGTCTAATGACAGGCCCGGAATTCGTAATTTTATGGACGGAATAACTCAAAATTCGACCCGGGATATTCCCCTTATGGATAGCATTAATCATTCTGGAGGGGCAGTTAAACTAAAAGAAGGAACCACCAGTACCATAATACTTGAACCGGGTATATACAATATAATCTTTACCTATTTGTTTATACCAACAACATCAATCGGAATTAATTGTAATGTATCATCGTATTTTATGGATTTTCCTTTCTATCCAGAAGATGGAAGCGGTTTAAAATCTGTCAGGGTATATTCAAATACTTATCATAATGTACAGGATAAGTCATCTCATGCAGCTACTATTAATTTTATATCGCCAATAAAACAACGTACAGAGTGGACTGTAAAATTGGGAGCGGGGCCAAGTAACTGTACCGGAGTGGGTGGATTTTCTTTACCTAATAGAAATACTTTTATATATATAACTAAGGTAGGAGACTAGTAAATAAGTTGAAAATATGAAAAATAAGTTGATCTTTTTTATTATAACAATAATACTCTCCCTAAATTTATCTGCACAGGTGACAATGGGTAGCAGTGATCCTCCACACAAGGGTGCTGTGTTGGAATTAAAAAGTGAAAAATTGGGTTTTTTGGGACCGAGGATACAATTGCAAGGTGTCTCCAGTCCCAACCCAATTGTGTCTCCAGCCAAAGGACTTCTAGTATTTAATATTGGTGATAATGGAACTGGCGATGATAAAGTTGAGAAAGAGAAATTTTATTTTTGGTCTGGCAGCAAATGGATAGAGTTTGTTTATGAAGACGTGCTTGAAGCTGAAATAAACGATCTGTTAAAAGGTTTAGGTATTCCCAGATCTGCTGTTTTTCATTTGAATGGCCAGGATAAAATAGATAACAGCGATCCTGCTAATCCTGTAATGGGAATGTTTGATGTGATGAAGGATGCAAATTTGGGAGATAGAAGGTGGTTGAGCTTTAAGGAAACTGATAATGAAACTAATGGGGATGTGAGGCTTGTTTTTCAATCTCCAGCGTATTACCATCTGTATTTCAAAAAAGGTGTTTATAGCATAACATTTGCTTATCAGTTTATTCCGTCTGTAAATGCATATCCAAATCCGTCGATTCCAAGGGATGCCTGTACTGCATCATCTTATTTTGTAGATTTTCCTTTGGAAAAAAATGGAATAACAACTGATAGGGCAAGGATACACAATGTAGCATACCATAACCCCGGAAGAGAAGGGCACCATGGTGGAGCTATCAGCTATGTAGTAAGAATAGAGAGTGATAATACATCCTGGGGATTAAGACTAGGAGCCGGACAATCTGGTGTAAACTGTAACTATAATGGTACATTAGCCATACCTGGTTTTTCTTTAATGAATGAAAATACCTTTGTATTAGTATCGAGGATTGGAGATTAATAATATCTATTTTCCATTTTTATTTACCATGCTTGGTGCTACACCATAATGTTTTGTAAAGCATCTGGTAAAGTATTTAGGGTCGTTAAATCCGACCTCGTACGCTATTTCCGATATATTCATATTTCCGTGACTCTTTAATATAAGTTCATGAGCTATACTCAAGCGATAGTTTCGGATAAAGTTTCCTGCAGATTGTCCTGTGAGCATTTGCATTTTGTTGTTAAGCAGACTTTTACTTACTCCCATTGACTCAATGAAATCACTCACGTCATAATCTGTATTTTTATAGTTTTCTTTTATTATTGATATAGCCTTTTTCAGGAATTTCTCATCATTTGACTCTTTTTCTATATTTAGATTTTCCACATCCATATTCAGGCTAAACTTGCGTTGATATATTTTTCTTGATTCAAATATGTTATTAATACGGGTTAATAATAACTCTTCATCAAATGGTTTTGCCAGAAACTCATCCACACCGATTTTGTAACTGCTGATTTGCGTTTCCAGTGAGGTTTTGGCTGTTAACATTAAAAAAGGAATATGGGATATGGATACATCAGCTTTTATCCTTTGAGATAATTCTAATCCATCCATTACAGGCATCATCAGGTCACTTATAATAAAGTCAATTGTGCGGTTTTTTAATATATCAAGAGCTTCTACTCCGTTTTCAGCTTCTACTATTTTATAATAATCGGATAAAATAGAGCAGATATATTTTCGCATATCAACATTGTCTTCAACTACCAGTATGGTTAGTTTTTGTTTGCCTTTTGCAAGTAGAATTTCATTATTAGGACTTTCTGAGATGGTGTTTAATTTTTCTATTTCTTTTTTTATTGGCAATACCTTTTGGGTTGTCTCCCGTTTTATAGGCATGATAATTCTAAATGAAGTACCTTCTGTATGATTATTCTTCGCATATATATCGCCTTCTGATAAGTTGACTATATTTTTGCATACATATAAGCCAATGCCGGTTCCACTTTGTCCGTAAACAGGGAATTTATCGTGCCCTTTCGATTGATAAAAGCGATTGAATACCCGGTTGAGATCATCCTCTTTGATACCAATACCGGAATCCTGTACACAGATATATAATTTTTCTTTTTTCGTTTTGGTGTTAAAAAAAGAGCTCACATATAATGATACTATTCCATGATCAGGAGTAAACTTTATGGCATTAGAAAAGAGATTGGTTATCAGTTTTCGAATAGCTTCTTCGTCAAACATGATAAATGGATCTTTTAATCTATATAGTTTTCTTATCTCAATATTTCTTTCATGAGCAAAGTTTTCAAAAGGAATTAATATTTCATCCAAATAACTGAGTAAATTTCCTGTTACAGGAATAATTTTCATATTATCGGATTCTACTTTTCTAAAATCCATTAATTGATTGACCAGTGATAATAAATGTTTCGAATTTCGGGCTACATATTGTAATTGTTCTATTACTTTAGGATTGGTACTTAGTTTCAATGCCCGTTCGATAGGTCCGACAATCAGGGTAATAGGTGTCCGGAATTCATGAGTTATACTTGTGAAAAAAGAAATCCTGTCTGTCATTGCTTCCTGTACTTTTTCAGACATATCTATCAATTGCTTTCTCTGTATTGATATTTTTTCGTTCTGGGTAAACAGTATATTATTTTGTAATTTTAATTCTATGGCTTGTTCTTCCAACAGCTTTTTCTGATTTTCAAGCTCTTTCGTTCTTTCGTCTACTTTTTTATGAAGTATTGTTCGCTGCTTTTTCAGAGAATTAATTCTCCATTTGTAGAAGAATATAGTTAATATAATTAATAATAGGGTGCATAATCCGATAAACCAGTTTGTCTTATAGAAGAATGGATGGACCTCTATTTCCAGTTCTGTAATATCATCAGACCAGTCATAGGCTTTAGACATACATCTTACCTGTAGGTGATAGATTCCCGGACGAAGATTCGTATAATTTATAAAACGCCTGTTAGCGTCTATATCAACCCATTTGTCATCGAAACCCAACAATCTGTAAGAATATACAACTGTGGATGGATTGTCGTAATCCAAAGCAGAGAATTCAAGGGAGAAAGATTTATCTTTTTCATGCAGGTTTATGCGATCGGCATAAGCAATATCTTTCTTTATATGGTTATTTTCATTGCACCATACAGTCTCATTTAAAATACCGAGTTTGGTGAATACGACTTTCTTCTGCTCCGATGTGGTGTATTGGTTATTGCCTTTTAATTCGGTAAGCCCTCCCATACTGCCAAAGTAAAGGTTTTTATTGACTGGAGACTTATAGCTGGCATTCCAGTAAAATTGGTCGTTGATCAGACCATCATTTTTTGTATAATTTACAAAACGATTTGTAGAAGGGTTATAGCTGGATATTCCCCGGCAGGTAGTAGCCCATATCATACCTTCTTCATCTTCCAGGATACCAAAAACTGTATTATTTGCGAGGCCTTGTGTTGTTGTATATAGCTTGTAGAAGTATCTGTTATCTTCAGATGTGAGCTGACAGATTCCATATCCATTGCTGCTGATCCATATTGACTGGTCTTTTGCCTGATACAAGCATGTTATATTTTTTAAGAATAATTGGCTCTTTTCTTGCTCGTCAAGTTTGAGGAATTTAGCGTTGCATCTATAGTTTGTCTGATCAAAAGAGTTTAGATCAGCAATTATTAATCCATTCGAACTCCCAATCCATAATTCATTTTTATTATTGATGATGCACCCGAGTGTTCCCATGAGGTTCATTGTCACATCTTTTGGCAATGGTTCTTTAATACTTCCTGTTTTTATATCATAATAAAAGATATTTCTATTTGTACCAATCCACATACCATTATTGAGTGAATCATATTTTAGTAATCCGATGTAGTATTGATCAGAAGATATTTTTTTTAATGCAATTTGTGGTAGCTTGTTTAAGTTGAGAATATCTATACCTCCTCCCCAGGTTCCGATCCACAAATTACCATCATTATCTTCTTCCAGTGCACTGACTGAATTATGGCTGAGTAAACCCCTTCCTGATTGGTAATGATTGAAATTTTTTTCATCTTTACGTTTTAAGTTTAATCCTCCTTCAACAGTTCCTACCCATAGATTTCCTTTCCGGTCTTCATATATAGCATTCACTGGATTAGGGGATATGCTATTCTTATTATAAGGGTTATGAATATAATTTTGAACTGCCAATTTTCGCAAAGTCATTTTATTAATACCTCCGGCTTCGGTACCTACCCAGAGGCTGTTACCATCAGGTAATATGCAGTTGATGAAATCATTATTTAATGTATTTTCATCACTGCAATGAGATAAGCGTTCGAATTTATCAGATACAGGGTCATAGAAGTTTAACCCTCTAAGAGTAGCAGCTATCAATACTCCATCATTTGTGAGGCTGAGGTCGGTCACCATGTTTTGAGATATAGATGATCTGTCTGCAGGATTATGAGTATAGAATGTTTCATTTTTATTTTCCGAATTATATTTGAGAAGCCCATATTCAGTACCTATCCATATTATGTCTCCTTTTTTAAGAATAGATGATATGAATACATTTGTTCCCTGACTGGGTATATCTGCTATAGGATGTAATAATAATTTTGTTTCATTTGCTACTACTTTACAAATCGAACCATCATGTCCGACCCAGATTTCACTGTCGATTTCTTTAATTGTAGAAAAAATTGAAGGTGCCACTAGTGAATTTGTTGCATAAATTTGCTGTATATTTCCCTTTTCGTCAAAATCTAGTCTATATATTTTATTTGTTGCAAGAATCCAAATAGAACCTTTTGAATCTTTAATGATTGTACTGGCCGATATTTTCGATAGTTCTCCAAACAGATTATCTTTATCGAAAACTTCACTTTTCATCATTATAGACAGGCTTACTATATCGATACCATTATTAGAGGCAATCCATAGCCTGTTATAATTATCTTCACATACTTTTCTTATAAAATTACTTTTTAGAGAGATAGGATAACTGTTTACATTTAAAGGTACAAATTCGTATCCATCATATCGTACGAGGCCTCCCCCCTGTGTCGAAATCCAAATAAAACCACGGCTGTCTTTATAGATATCATCTACAAAATTAATGGGAAGCCCATCATCTATCGAAATCGTACTAAAGATATACTTTGAAGAAATATCATTTTGCGATAGTATCGGCTGAATATATGAAAGCAATATAAGAAGACTTATTATCAGTGAGTTTCTCATGTTTATAGATTTTGGTGTAGTAAAGTTAATAATATTATCTAAAAAATGTATTTTTTACACTTAAAATACTTTTGTCCACCTAAAATGTCTAAATGTCCACCATTGTATTCTACTTACGTATATATATTTGTATCAAGATACGACCGAAATCTAAAATTCTATAAAATAAGTTTAATACATAAATCTGCTAACATGAAAACTTTTAAACTATTATTTCTTTTAATTTTTTCTATATCTAATATATATGGTGCTATTCGGGATACAACTTTTGTAGCCGATGGTAATCCTATTGTAAAATATAAATATACAGCTGACCCTGCTGCACTAGTATATAATGATAAGGTGTATTTATATGCAGGGCATGATGAGTGTCCTCCTCCTCACAATCATTATGTAATAAATGAATGGCTGGTATTCTCTTCTTCCGATCTGGTTAATTGGACAGAACACTCAATACCGCTTCGTCCAAGTGATTTTAAATGGGCTAAAGGAGAAGCATGGGCTTCACAGGTTATCGAACGTGATGGTAAATTTTATTGGTATGTAACAGTCGAACATGGTACAATTCAAGGTAAGTCAATCGGTGTGGCTGTTGCAGATAATCCACTTGGGCCATTTAGAGATGCCAGAGGGTCAGCTTTAGTAACAAACGATATGACTACAGAATATACGAAGATCACATGGGATGATATTGATCCTACTGTTTGGATTGACGATGATGGTCAGGCATATCTGTTCTGGGGAAATACACAATGTTATTATGCAAAGTTAAAAGAAAACATGATTGAATTGGATGGTCCCATAATGCCTGTTGATTTACCCAACTTTACAGAGGCACCGTGGATTCACAAATACAATGACTGGTATTATTTATCTTATGCACAATTCTTTCCCGAAAAAATAGGCTATTCGATGAGCCGGAGTATAAACGGGCCGTGGGAATATAAAGGACTGTTAAACGAAATAGCAGGAAATTCTAATACCAATCATCAGGCAATTATTGAGTTTAAAGGAAATTGGTATTTTATATATCACAATGGTAGCTTGCCTGTTGATGGTGGTAGTTATCGGCGATCTACATGCATTGACCGCCTCCATTATAACGAAGATGGAACAATAAAAAAAATACAAATGACAACAGAAGGTATTCGTCCACAATAAAATAAATTATTAAGCACTAAATAAAAACACCATGAAAAAGAATTTATTGATTTATTTATTACTATTTGTATCTATAACGGCCTTCTCACAACAGAAGGCGGAAATTGTAGTAAATACAGATCAGGGAAAATATAAGATTGACAAGCACATTTACGGACATTTCTCCGAACATCTTGGACGTTGCATCTATGATGGACTTTGGGTAGGGGAAAACTCTGCAATTCCAAATATTAATGGCGTACGAAAAGATATAATAGATGCATTAAAATATATTAAAATACCAAACTTGCGTTGGCCCGGAGGATGTTTTGCCGACGAATATCATTGGATGGATGGTATCGGACCAAGAGCCAATCGTCCTAAAATGGTAAATACCCATTGGGGTGGGGTTGTTGAGGACAATAGCTTTGGTACACATGAATTCTTGAATTTGTGCGAAGCTTTGGAAACTGAAGCATATATCTGTGGTAATATGGGTAGCGGCACTGTTGAAGAAATGTCGAAATGGGTGGAATATATCACTTTTGATGGTGAAAGTCCAATGTCAAAACTTCGTAAGGAAAATGGTCGTGAAAAGCCATGGAAAGTAAGCCTGTGGGGAGTAGGTAACGAAAACTGGGGATGTGGAGGTAATATGACTGCCGAAGGTTATGCCGAAAATTACCGTCGTTATGCAACATACTGTCGCAATTATGGTGAGAACAGATTATACAAAATAGCTGGAGGACCTAATGTTGACGATTATCATTGGATGGAGATAATGATGAAAAATATACCGCATCATATGATGAAAGGCGTTTCAGTACATAATTATTCTTTTACATATAGTTGGGAAAACAAAGGAAACGCACTTGGATTCAACGAAGATGAATACTTCTCCCTGTTGGAACATGGTATGAGAATGGATGAGATTGTTACCAAGCATGCTGCTATTATGGATAAATACGATACTGAAAAAAAGATAGCGATGATCGTTGATGAGTGGGGAGCATGGTATAATGTAGAGCCGGGGACAAATCCTGGATTCTTATTTCAGCAAAATACATTGAGAGATGCCTTGCTAGCCGGTAGTATTCTCAATATCTTCCACAAACATTGTGATAGGGTTAGGATAGCCAATATCGCTCAACTCGTAAATGTGCTACAAGCATTATTCTTAACTGAAGGGGATAAAATGATATTGACTCCGACTTATCATGTATTTGATATGTATAAGGTTCATCAGGATGCCACAATGTTGCCGATAGATATAACAAGTCCTGTTTACAGCCGTTTGGGTAAAGAACTCAAATCCGTATCGGCTTCCGCTTCTAAAGACAGTAATGGAAAAATACATATATCATTTGTGAATATCGATCCTAATCAATCTATTGAAGTAAATTGTAATATTAAAGATTTAAGAAATGGCCGCTTTGTTTCCGGAAATCTATTAACAGCGCCAAGAACAGATTCACACAATACGTTTGAGAATCCAAATCAGGTAGTTCTTAAAGATTTCAAAGATGTTACTCTTAAAAACGGAGTGGCGATTGTGAAAATTCCGGCTAAATCTTTAGTAACTATTGAATTAAATTAAAATATAAGAAGAACACGCAATTTGTGATAATTATGAAAACTATATTTTACACCCTGATTTTAGGGTGGACGGCTGTTCTTTTCTCTTGTTCTCAGAAATCCTTTGAGCCAAAATACGCTGAAAATCCATGGATGGATGACTATACTGTTGTGTCTGCTATGAAGGATTATAAGCAATGGGGAACGTATAATGTACATGATCCGTCTTGCCTGCTAATAGGAGATACATATTATATGTATTCTACAGATGCAATCTATAAAGAAGATAGTTTAGACATCAAGAATGATAGTCTTCCATTTGGATATATACAAGTACGTAAATCTAAAGATTTAGTCAATTGGGAATTTGCAGGGTGGGCTTTTAAAGAGATCCCTGCTGAGGCCAGAAAGTGGGTACAGGATAATAATGAGAGTAAAGGAGCAACTAATATCTGGGCACCCTATATTACTGAATATAAAGGTAAGTATCGTTTGTATTATAGTGTTTCCGCTTTCGCAAAACAAGTATCATACATTGGTCTGGCAGAGGCATCTTCACCAGATGGACCTTGGGAACTCAAGGGTTGTGTGGTAAAAACTAAAACAGGCGATATAATGAATGCAATCGATCCTAGTATTGTCACCAATCCTGATAATGGAGAACAATGGATGCATTACGGATCATACTTTGGCGGATTGCATTGTGTTCAATTAAATCCGGAAACAGGACTGGCTCTGAAACAGGGAGATAAGGGGCATCTGATTGCCCGTCGATATGATGGAAAGAAAAATAATATTGAGGCTCCTGAAATTATTTATAATCCGGAACTGAAAAACTATTATCTGTTTGTATCATACGATCCACTGATGACTACTTACAATGTACGGGTAGGTCGTTCCGACAAGCCGGAAGGGCCATTTCTCGATTATTTTGGAAAAGACATGCGGGATGAGACTGATAATTATCCTATCCTTACCTATCCATACCAGTTCGAGAATCATCCCGGATGGTCAGGAACGGCGCATTGCTGTGTGTTCAAAAATCAGAAAGGTCAGTCCTTTATGGCACATCAGGCTCGTCTTCAGCCTGATAATCATATGATGGATTTACATGTTCGGGAAATGTTCTGGACAAAGGATGGCTGGCCTGTAGTTTCCCCGGAGCGATATGCTAATACTGCTCAAAAGGAGATAAATCAAAATGATGTTGCAGGTAGTTGGGAAATTATTGAGATTAAAGGCGATGTACCTGATCGGGGTTTGGAAGCTGGCCAAATATTATGGGGCGAAAATAAATTACGGGAAAATGAAGTGAATAAATCAAGTCTGATAACATTGAATAATGATCTTTCATTATCTGGTGACTTACAAGGTAGCTGGGCATTTGAGAGTAATACACTCACTATCGATGCTGCAGGATCAACACAAAACTTACATTTATTTATGGGACAAGACTGGGAAAATCAAACACAAACAATCCTTTTCACAGGACTTACTTCTGAGGGATATTCCCTATGGGGAAAGAAAATAAAATAACCTTAAACCTAATTGTTAAATTAATTATAAATCTAGACTTATGCGAAAAATGAAATGTTGGATTATTGTTATGCTTATTGGCGTAGTACAGTTATCTGTATATGCACAAAATAACATAACAGTAACAGGAAAAGTGATAGATCAGGCCCTGAATGAAGGGTTGATCGGTGTTACCGTCGCAGTAAAAGGACAGGAATCGAAAATTGCTACTATGACAGATGTGGATGGTGCATTCACACTTAGAGTAAATAGCGAAAACGATGTGCTTGTTTTTACTTTCATCGGTTATAAGCAAGAGTCCGTAACAGTAGGAACAAAACGTGACTTTCTAATTTCCATGCAGGAAAACACTTTAGACCTCGAAGAGGTGGTTGTAGTCGGCTATGGTACACAAAAGAAAGGCTCGTTGTCGGGTGCAATCAGTGCTATTAGAGCGGATGAGTTGACTCGTACCACTTCCACTACTACTGCGGGTGCGCTTGTAGGTAAAGTACCTGGCATTTCGGCCCGTCAGACTGATGGTCGTCCGGGATCAAGTGCTACTATTCAGATTCGTAATATGGGTACTCCATTATACGTAATTGATGGTATCCAGAGTGAAGAAGGGCAGTTTAATAATATTGATGTAAATGATATTGAGAGTATTACTGTCTTAAAAGATGCTTCTGCAGCTATTTATGGATTAAAAGCTGCTAATGGGGTTGTATTAGTTACAACTAAAACAGGAAAACGTGGAGAAAAAAATCAGATTAACGCAAATTTTTACTATGGTATTCAGAATTTTATGCGTTATCCTGAGGTTGCTAATGCTTCTGAGTTTTATGAAGGTCGTATGCAAGCCGATTTGAACCATTGGGGTTCAACAAACCGCACTATGGATGAATTAAATCTGTGGAAACAAGGCCAAGGAGACTACAAGAGTATGGATTGGCAAAAGTTTATAGTAAATGAGAATGCTCCTATTTTTTATGGTAATGTAAGTGCCAGTGGGGGATCTGATAAGATCAATTACTATTTTGCTCTGGCTCATACCAATCAGGAAGCGATGATCAATGGATTTAACTTCGAGCGTACAAATATTCAAAGTAATGTAGAAGCTAATATTACAAAAGACCTGAAAGTTGGTACACGCATCAGTGGACGTATCGAAGAACGTCATAATGTTGGTGTTCCGGGGCTGGACGATTACTGGCAACCGTATTATGCTATGTTCCAGAACTGGCCTACTCAACAGGCATACGCTAATGGTAATCCCAATTATGTAAATAATACCCGTAATAATGCAACAGGTGCTGCTATCTTTGATAAGAATCAGACAGGTTATACAGATGACGTATGGAAGGTAGCTTCAGCAAATATTTTCGCGGAGTATACTACTCCTCTTCCGGGATTGAAAGCTAGAGTTAGTTACAATTATTGGATTGCACGTAATGATCAGGAACAGTTTGAGTATACCTACAAGGTGTACGATTATGACAAAGCTACCGACTCATATCTCGAAAGCTGGGGTAATCAGAATCCATGGAGACGCCGTGTGAAAGAAGAAAAAGTTGAACAAACTTTTCAGGCACAATTAAATTATGATAATACTTTTAATGAAAAGCATCACTTCTCGGGAGTATTAGGTGTAGAGACTTTTGAAAGAAACAGGGATTATTTACTTTATAATACTAATCCAACAAATAATTATATACCGTTAACTAATAATTATACAGACTTAACCGGTATAGAAACTATTATGGCTGAGTCAGCCCGCGCAGGTTTTATTTTCCGTGGAGCATATGACTATGCCAGCAAATATTTTGTAGAATTTAGTGGCCGTTATGATGGTTCTTATCTATTCAGGCCGGGGCATCGCTGGGGCTTCTTTCCTGCAGTATCCGGTGCATGGAGATTGTCTGAAGAGCCATTTATGGCAGGGTTGAATGACAAAATATCTCTTTCTAATCTAAAACTTCGTGCTTCATGGGGACAAATGGGAGATGACCAGGTTCTCAATACTGATAATGTTCTTGAAGATATTGTTCCGGCGTTTTCTTATCTTAACGGATATACTTATGGAGGTACGGATGCAGGTAATGCAGTATTGAATGGAACTACAACAACAGGTATTATGTATAGAGGACAACCTATTACTACACTATCATGGATAAAATCGACACTGGTAAATATTGGTCTTGATTTTGGCTTTCTACAAAATCGTTTAAATGGTACATTCGATATCTTCCAACGTAAACGTACAGGCCTTCCGGCTTCCCGTTATGATGTACTTGTACCGGTAGAAGTCGGATATGATTTGCCACAGGAGAATTTAAAATCGGATTATCATCAGGGTGTTGAATTTTCATTGAATTGGAACGATCAGGTCGAAGATTTTGGTTACTCTTTAGGTTTCAATACAACAATTGCACGGAAGAAAGACGGAGACTCTTATAAGCCTCGCTTTGGTTCTAGCTGGAATGAATACAGGAATTCTACAGAAAACAGATGGGCGAATATAAACTGGGGATATCAGGTGGTCGGCCGTTTCAAGGATTATGAAGAGATTCAAAACTATAAAATCGATAATGACGGACAAGGAAATGCTACAATGCTTCCGGGGGATCTGATTTATAAAGATGTGAATAAGGATGGAGTTATTAATGCACTGGATGAGCGTCCTATCGGTTATGGGGCAGGTCAGCTACCTTATGTGAACTTCGGATTAATGACTTCTTTTGAATGGAAAGGGTTTGACCTTAAAGCAGATTTTGCTGCTGCAACCGCCCAAACATATCATATGAGTTGGGAAGTTGCATATCCATTCCAGGGCGATGGTAACTCTACAAGATATTTGCTTACAGATGCATGGCATCGTGCAGATCCTACAGATGCTAACAGTGACTGGATTGCTGGTTATTTTCCTGCAACACGTTATGCCGGAGATAATGTGAGCTTCAATCGTTATTCGGATTTTTGGGTGCATAATACGTATTATATAAAGTTACGTACATTAGAACTGGGCTATACATTACCCAAAAAGGTAACAAGCAAATTCTATGTAAACAGGTTACGTTTTTATGTAAATGCATATAATCTGTTTAGTATCGATAATTTATCTAAATACCAGCTTGATCCTGAAATTTCTTCAAACAGTGCTTTGGTTACACCTAACCTGCGTACAATTAGTTTTGGCTTCAATCTTAATTTTTAATAATATGAAAAAGAATTTTATATATATAATATTGATCACATTAGCATGCCAGTTCTCTGCTTGTGGAGATTTTCTGGACCGCACGCCAACGGACTTCCTTACTGATGATCAGGTCTGGAATGATGAAAAAATGGTGCAGGGAGTACTGGCCAATCTTTATAATAATGTACCAATGAATGGTTCATTAGATAATGATGTAAATTTTTCTTTAATAGACGATATGATGTGGTGTGGTCTTATGAATACGGATGTAGAAACAGAGCGCAACCAGATGATAGCCTATGCGTTTGATTTTCTTCGCTATTATGATTACAAGTACATCTATAAATTGAATCAGAGTATTGAAAAATTGCAGGTTTCTACTTTATCAGAGGAAAATATAAAAGTTTTTGATGGAGAGTTTCGTTTCTTGCGTGCATATACCTATTTCGAAATGGCACGTCGTATGGGAGGAGTACCTTTGATTACTAAAACTGCCGTGTATACAGTTGGTATGGATGTAACGGAACTTCAGGTAGCACGTGCTTCTGAGGCAGAGGTCTATGAGTTTGTATACGATGAGTGTATGGCAATAAAAGATAATTTGGCCGCTAATAATACTGTGGCTAATGTGTCTCAAGCTAATAAATACGCAGCCTTAGCATTGGCTAGCCGTGCAATGCTATACGCCGGGTCTATTTCAAAATATAATGCAGCAATGGCTAATCCTATTTCTTCACCGTTACAATCGGGTGTTGTTGGGATGACAGGTACTGATCCTAGAGGTTATTACGAAAAAGCATTGTCTGCTGCAGAAGAGATTATCAACGATGGGGTTTTCCAACTTCATAACGTAAATTCTGCTGACGATTTTTATAAAGCTGTTTGTATTAAAGCGGGGAATAAAGAGGTGATTTGGTCAAAAGATTACTCTTCGGGTAAATTCCATTCATTCTCTTTTGCAAATATTGCACAGTCTATGAACGAAGATAATGATAATGGATCTGATCTTTGTCCTACACTGGGTTTTGTTGAATCATTCCTTCCTTTGAGTGGTGGCTCAGGAAGATTGGCTGACAAAGATGCCAGTGGTAAATATATTGCTTATAATGATGTTTCTGAAATATTTGAAAATCGTGATTACCGTCTTAAAGGAACATGTCTGGTTCCGGGGCAAACATTTAAAGGGGCTACACTTGATATTCTGGCAGGAGTTGCAATCTATCAGAGTGATGGTACATACAGGCTTATTGAGGGGTCAGAAGCAAATAGTACTTATCAGCCGGCAGATGATCATCCGAATGCCGATGGAGGACGTTTTGTAGGAAAAGACGGACCATTAAGTCGTGCTACTTATACAAATACCGGTTTCAATTTGCGTAAATATGTAGATGAAACTACAGGCTCTTCTGCCCGTGGACAGGGGTCATATATTTGGTGGTCATATTTCCGTATGGGTGAGATATACCTGAATGCGGCAGAAGCGGCTATGGAACTTGGGCAAACTGGTAAAGCACTCGGATATGCCAATGCTATTCGCGAACGTGCCGGATTTGGAGCTAACTCCTGGAGTGCATCAGATTTGACAATCGATAATATACTACACGAACGTCGTTGCGAATTGGCTTTGGAAGATCATCGTTTCTGGGATATGAAACGTTTAAGAAAAGCGCATACTTTGTGGAATGGTGTACAGTCTGAAAATACAATGTTGTACGCACTTTATCCGTTCCGTGTAATCGGTGGACCGGATGATGGTAAATATATTTTCGACCGTCATGTAGCTTATCGTTTCAGAGCTCCGCGTAATTTCCGTATTGGTAATTATTATACTTCTTTCGAGACAGATGTATTGAATAAGAATCCGAAGCTGGTACAAAATCCTAACTTCTAAAAAATATATGAATATGAAAAATATAGCAATATTTTTAATAATAATATTACCAATGATATTCACGGCCTGTGAATATGATAATTATGATGAACCTAATGCAATCATATCAGGAAAAGTTGTTTATGATGGACAAGCTATTTCTGTGAAAAATAATCAGGTAACATTCCGGTTATATGAGCCTGGATGGGAATTATCGGCCAGTACTTATATGGATGTGCAGGTGGCTCAGGATGGAACATTCAGTGCAAGCGTGTATTCAGGAAAAAACTATTGTCTGATTCGTCAGAATAATATCGGTCCGTGGGTTAATCCTACAGCCTCTGATACAATCTATGTGATAAATTGTGCTAAAAATCAGACAGTGGATATGCCTGTAACACCTTATTTCTTATTAGAAGATGTTTCACTTACATGCAGTAATAAAATAGTGTCGGGTACTTGTTCTGTAAGACAAATTACCGGAGGGCGCAATATAGAGTCTGTTGGACTTTATGCAGGAAGGAATGTTATAGTTGATAATACTTATAACTTTGGTGGTACGGCAGGTTCGGTAGCTACTTCGGCTGCTGCCGGAGACCGGGTGTCTCTTACGTTGGATCTGAGTGGCTTATCTGTTAGTTCTACTTCTGGTTCTTTACCGTCTACAGGTTTCATCTATGCCCGAATGGGATTGAAGATAGAAGGGATAGATGCAATGATATATACGGAATCGTTTAAATTGTCTATCTAATTAGGACAAGATAAATCATATTAAAAAGCCACAATTTTTTTAAATTGTGGCTTTTTAAATATAGTCTCCTGCCTTGAAAAGGATATAAACCTAGTCATTCAATTTATCGTTTCTTATTTTACCACCTTTTATGTATTCAGAGGGGTGATTCCTTCAATTTCCTTAAAAACTTTGTTGAAAGTTGATTGATGCCTGAAGCCTGCACTGAGGTATATATACGATGGTATATTTGTTATGATAATCTTTCGCTGTCATTTTTTTTATCAGGTTGATCCTGTACATATTCAGGAAAACGCTAAAATTTACATTTTCTTTTAATCTGATTGTCCTTGATATATACTTCACATTGCTGTTAAGATCTTCGGCTAGTTGTACTATGCTAAATTCTGGGTTACAATACGGTTTTTTTCGGAGAAGTAATTGAGAATCTCATTATAAAGGGCTTCATATCTTTCTCTTTCTGCATTTATTTCCTTTTCCTCTTCTTCTTTTTTTTCTTTTCCTGAAGATATTATGCTATACAACATATTTATAAGTGTATACCTATACACTTAATTTTATATCTTGCAAGTGTTTTTGGTACACTTATAAAATATAGCTACATATATGGAAAAAACAGAGAAGGAAAAAATGGTTGCAGGAGAACACTATACAGCTCATTGTGAGGAAATGGTTGGGCTTCGCACAAAAGTTAAATCTATACTCCATAAACTCAATGTCACGGAATATTATACTGAAAACTTTCAGGATGTAATTAATCAATTATGTCCTAATTCAGCTAAAAATTTACATTTAGAGCCCCCTTTCTATTGTGATTATGGAGATCATATATACGCAGAAGAAAATGTATTTATCAATTTTGGCGCTGTGTTTTTAGATGGCGGAACCATCCGCATTGGAGCAAATTCCTTGTTAGCTCCCGGTGTACACATCTATACAGCCCGGCATCCATTAGATATTGCTGACAGACGCGAGTGGGAAGATTGCAGGCCTGTTGTTATCGGCCGTGATTGTTGGATAGGAGGACACTCTACCATTCTTCCCGGTGTGACTATTGGAGACCGATCTGTAATTGGTGCAGGGTCTGTTGTTACTAAAGATATTCCTGCAGATTCATTAGCTGTAGGAAATCCAGCTCGTATAGTAAAGAAATTAAATATAGATAAATAAAAATTTAAACTATGAAAAAAGTAATAGGATTGTTTTCCCTCCTATGCATGCTTTCATTCTTCTCATGTTCACTCACACAGAATAATCTAGTGAGCCCTGATGGGAAGATAAGCGTTGAGTTGCAAACAGATTCATCAAGAGTTTTGCGCTATACTGTCAAAAATGGAGATCAAACTGTTCTCGAACCCTCAATTCTGGGATTGAAGAGGAACGATATGGATTTTTCCAATCTGGAAATTGTTAGTATAAGTGATAAGAAGGAAGTTTCAGGAAATTATATTACTCCTGCGGAGAAAAAACTGAATAACACTTATAGAGCGAACGAATACAATGTGAGAGTGAAAAATAGCAAAGGAAAAGAAATGATAATTACTTTTCATTTAGCTGATAATGGTGTAGCTTTCAGATATGTATTTGATGAGAATTCAGAAGATGAGAAAACGATAGAAAAAGAAAATACTTCATTTAAGTTTTCGCTAACATCCAAAGGCTGGCTTCATCCGCATGACGATGTAAAAAACTGTTGGGCTAAAACATGTCCGAGCTATGAAGATAATTATATTATTGATGTGCCGGTTAATACACAAGCTCCTAAACAGGCAGGCTGGAGTTTTCCTGCATTATACAGGGTAGGGGATTCGTGGGTGCTACTTACCGAGGCTGGGCTTGAACCTTCTTATTGTGGTACACGCCTGGCACAGGATAGTCCGGATGGAGAATATTTTATAGAATTCCCACAGAGAGGAGAAACAGTAAAACCTACCGATCCGGTCACACCAATATCCAGATTACCTTTACGTTCGCCTTGGCGTGTGATCATGATTGGTCGGTTAAACGATATTGTTGAGAATACAATGGTAACAGATCTTTCCGAACCTAGTAGGATTGAAAATATTGATTTTGTAAAACCGGGTTTGGCAGCATGGAGTTGGGGTATTGAGAAAGATAATTCAGTGAACTATGACCGCCAGAAACAATATATCGACTATGCATCTTCTATGACTTGGGAATATGTACTTATCGATGTAGAGTGGGACAAACGTATCGGTTACGACAGAATACAGGAATTGATCGATTATGGCAAATCAAAAAATGTAGGAATTATTCTTTGGTATAATTCTTCCGGGGACTGGAACGAAACACATTATACTCCTAAGAGTGCATTGCTTGAAAAAGATGCCCGTCGTGCAGAATTTGAGCGTATCAGCAAGATGGGAGTAAAAGGTGTTAAAGTAGATTTTTGGCCGGGTGATGGTCCTTCAGCTATACAATATTACTATGATATGATGCAGGATGCTGCCGATTATAAATTGCTGGTCAATTTTCATGGGACAACAGTACCTCGAGGGTGGAGTCGCACATATCCTAATCTGATGACACTGGAATCTATCAAGGGTTTTGAATTTATTACATTTGCACAGGAAACAGCCGATCTGGCTCCGCAACATTGTGCAACAGCAGTATTTAGCCGTAATGTAGTAGGACCGATGGATTTTACACCTGTATGTTTTGGAGAGATTCCGGGAATTCAACGCCGTACATCTAATGGTTTTGAGATAGCGTTGACAGTTCTCTTTCAATCTGGCATACAGCATTATGTTGAGACCCCTGAAAGTATGGTTAAACAACCTGATTATGTTCAGGAATATATGAAACAGGTACCACGTGTCTGGGATGATATTAAGTTAATCGAGGGATTCCCTGCAAAATATGCAGTATTTGCCCGTAAAGCAGGAGGTAAATGGTATGTGGCAGGTATCAATGCTGAAACAACAGTAAAATCGCTTGATCTGGATCTGTCCAAACTAAATATTCAGGGAGAGGGAATAATGATTACTGATGGTGATACTAACAGGACTTTTTCTCAGAAGACAGTAACCTTAGATAATGGGAAACTAAAAGTTGAGGTACAGCCGAATGGCGGATTTGTTATTGTATTTTAAATTAACACTAAATATATTATGAAGAAGAAATTAATCAAAGTTCTGAGGCTTGCTGCTTTGCTTCTGATAGGACAAAGTTCGTATGCACAACAGACTTACAACTTTGAACTGGATACGAAAAAAATAGGTAGTCCTGTCCAATCCACTATGTATGGATTGTTTTTTGAAGATATTAATTTTGCTGCTGATGGCGGGTTATATGCAGAACTTATAAAAAACCGTTCGTTTGATTTTCCTCAAAGCCTGCTGGGTTGGTATACCTTTGGTAAGGTGGAGGTAACTAAAAGCAATCCGTTATTTGACAGAAATCCCAATTATGTAATCCTTTCCGATCCCGGACATGCTCACAAGCGTACAGGTATTGAAAATGAGGGTTTTCGTGGTATAGGATTCAAAACAGATGCTACATATCGTTTCTCTGTTTGGGCTAAAAGCATGAATGCTACAGGCGACCAAAAGATTAGGGTTGAATTCATCAATTCTAAAAATGATATTATAGGGAGTGAAGAAGTGGTAATAAACTCCTCAGATTGGAAAAAATATCAGGTTGTTCTAACATCGAAAGCTACAGAAGAAAAAGGGCGCTTGCGTATTTTCTTAGCTTCTAATGGCTCTGTTGCACTAGAACATGTTTCTTTATTCCCAACAGATACTTATAAAGGTAGGGAGAATGGCTTGAGAAAAGATTTAGCACAGGCATTAACGGATATTCATCCGGGAGTATTTCGTTTTCCGGGTGGATGTATCGTTGAGGGAACCGATCTGGATAGCCGCTACGATTGGAAGAAAAGTGTTGGTCCTGTAGAAAACAGACCAGTAAACGAAAATAGGTGGCACTACACATTCCCTCACCGTTTCTTCCCTGATTATTATCAGAGTTACGGGCTGGGCTTTTATGAATATTTCCTGCTTTCAGAGGATATGGGAGCAGAGCCTCTACCTGTGTTAAGCTGTGGTTTAGCCTGTCAGTATCAGAATGAAGATGAACATTGCCATGTGCCTGTAGGAGAACTTGACTCTTATGTACAGGATGCTTTGGATTTGATAGAATTTGCGAATGGTCCAGTTACATCTACATGGGGTAAATTGCGCGCTGACATGGGGCACCCGTCTCCTTTTAATCTGAAATATATTGGTATAGGAAATGAGCAATGGGGTAAAGAATACCCTGAACGTTTAGAACCATTCGTAAAAGCTATTTGTGCAAAGTATCCAAATATAAAAGTGATTGGTAGTTCAGGGCCTTCTGCCGATGGTAAGGAATTTGACTATTTGTGGCCTGAAATGAAGCGCCTGAAAGTGGATTTAGTTGACGAACATTATTATAAAGAACCTGAATGGTTTTTAGCAAATGCTAACCGTTATGACAATTATGACCGTAAAGGGCCTGCTGTATTTGCGGGAGAATATGCTTCGCATGATCATTCAACAGGTAAACAAAATAATTTCTTGTCTGCTTTGACTGAGGCGGCTTTTATGACCGGACTCGAACGTAATGCTGATATTGTACATATGTGTACCTATGCACCACTGTTTGCACATGTAGATGCATGGCAGTGGAATCCTGATATGATCTGGTTTGATAATCTGAGAATGATGAAAACTCCTAATTATTATGTGCAACAGTTATATGCTCATAACGCAGGAACAAATACAATGAACCTGACAAGAGATAAAAAGGCTATTGCCGGACAAGATAACCTATATGCATCTGCTGTATATGATAAAGATCAAAATTGCTATATAGTAAAGGTCGCAAATACATCTACAGAGGTAAAAGATATCAGAATTGCATTATCTGGGGTTAAGAAAGGTGTCACTTTTTCGGTAGGAGACTGTACTACCATTCACAATAATAATTTGAAAGCAATTAATACATTGGATGAATCTAATATTATTCCTAAAAGTACAACTGCAACTCTGGATGGAAATGTATTAAATGTAAAGGCTGAAGGTCAATCTTTTAATGTATATAAAATAAAATACTAGTTCAATTCAACAATGGAAAAAGGAATCCGAATCGATTTATAAAATAAGAGTATTTGGGTTCCTTTTCTTCAATAATTTTATCTTTTATAGAGAATTGTAACAGAAAAAAAGTAACAATTAAAAAAACAATGAAAAAGTGTCACTTTTGTCACTTTTTATACTTAAATAGCTAATTATATGAACGATATAAAATTACTTAGTAGAAGTTCAGACAACATTCGTATTTTGTCAGCTTCTATGGTTGAGCGTGCCAAGTCGGGTCATCCCGGCGGAGCCATGGGCGGAGCCGATTTCATAAATGTCCTGTTTAG
>JAITVV010000014.1 GCA_031285625.1 Prevotella sp. | reverse complement strand
CGCGCAAACCGGTAGGCTATATCAGGCCTAAAGAAGAATAATTTCAATTTGTCAATTATAAGTATTCTTGATTCCAGTTTATTTCCAATTATGTTAAAAGAGCCCTTCCCCAGGCCACCGGTACACCATCACCTTATTTTTCAATCCAGAATCTTTTCCGGCAGTTTTTTATTCGGCATATACAGATTTGTTCGGAAACAGTTACATCCATTTGTTTATGGATGATTCCGGTAGGATATTTGAGATAGCCAGTGTTCAAAAATGGGAGTAAGGTAAAACATTTATCATTAATCTTACTGTTTACAGTTTTGGTTGAAATTCTATACCGTTTACAGGAATATAAATCGCCCCCGTTCAGAATTTCTGGTGGGGGCGATTCATATCATCAAGGCCGAAGCCTTGCTTTTACTTCAACGTAAGTGAGCCCTACGCTGAACGAGGTTCTTATGTATTATCTGACCAATTTAATTAGGTATAAATCATCCTTTTGGTCCATAATTTGAAATCTCGTTTTAAAATCTCTCTCTCGAATAATTTTTTCTGACAAAAACGCTAAATACCCAAAGTCGCCATATTCTAAATCCTTGCTCTGAATATATTTATAGTAAAAAAATCTTATCTTACCATCATTGTAATATGCAACGTTATTATTTTTAATTCCATATCTAACGAGTTTTTTTAGATCATCTTTTAAGAGATTCCATTCGTGAATTGTTAATCCTGGCATGTACTTACATGTGTCAATATAATCTTGAGCATTAGGATTTTTACGTCCTTCTCTTATTGAATCGTTTGAATCATAATTAACCTTGGTATATGCCATAGATATTACAGTGTCATTAAGAGTGAAAATCGGGTAGATATAATCCATCTCCTTATGTTTATATACATCTAAGATATCTATCTTCTTTATCAAACTTTCTGTTTCAAGAATAATAGTCTTTAACTCATTAATCTCATCGTCATTCATTTCAATTCTATATATTGATGAGCATCCATAGAAAAATATCATCGATAGAAAAAATGTAATTTGAAGATTCCTTTCCATTTGACATATAATACTATTTCTTAAAATTTTCATTATAATATTTAACCCCTAAGGTTATCATAAGATTGTCCTTGTTGTCATCGAAAAAGCTACCTAAACCTCCTGTTGGAACATTTCTTGTGAAAGAATTTTTAATCTGATTTACACCAGCTCCTAGTTCTAAAAGGAATTCAGAGATACCTAAAGCTTTTCCAGCAACTCCATAATTGAAATTTCCAAAATCGTCAGATCGGAACAATTTACCTTCAAAAAAAGCATATCCATTAGCCCAATTCGTTTCTGTATCTTCATGAAAAGGCCCAACTAATCTTTTTATATCATATGGAGCTTCATTTGTTACTTGAGATTCGAAGAAGTCTAATCTACTTTTGATATTAAAAAATCCAGAATACTCGTCTTTTTTACTTGCGAAAAAATCATTTGTAGCCTGTAATTGAGCCGTAAAAAGTTCTGTTTTATCAGGTATTTCCTCAAACTGTCCAATGTACCTATCTTCATCCTTATAAGGTACTCTATATCCTCCAATTCGTCCATCATTCTTGGCTTGTGTGGATGCAGATGTACGAATATATACTTTATTATCATCAATTTCGTCATTATGTACATGTTCTCCAGTTTCAGAATCATAATAATCTCCAGCAACCATCCCCGTAGGATCGATATATCTTACTGGATTTTGATAGCAATATTGGTAAGGAGTACCTGTTTTCTCTACTAATGGGTCTATTCCATAGAAAAGACTCACCCTCGGATCGTAGTAGCGTGCACCATAGTAGTACAAACCTGTATCTTCATCCAGTTCTTTAGCATTAAACAGATACGGAGTATTCCACGTATTATTCCGTTCTTCAATGAATACCTCGCCAAACGGAACGTACTCAATATGCTGTACTACTTCACCATCCAAATTAGTAATCAAAGAACTACTTCCCAAATGGTCACTGTGATAATAATACTGGAATAACTCAGGATTATCGTTTCCATTACCGATAGCACCCGCTTTGAGTACCCTGTTATCGCAACAGAAACCTTCCCCGTTCACATAATCATCGTTATCCGTACCATAGTAAGGCACTTCAAAGTTAGCATAATTATCCTTAATCGCCTGTTGTGAAGCTGCATATTTTGACTTGTAGTTTGTAGTTTACTTTCGCACCGTTGGGTGGCATAAGATAGTTCACTTATATATTATAATTATAAGATAATCGCCCCCGCCAGAATCCTGGGCGGGGACGATTCATTATAGATAAAATTACCTACCGCCAATGAGGAGCTATGAATAAAAATCGAGTTCCATCTGGTTTGGTGACAAATATTGAATCCGTATTAGCCGGTTTATATAAATAATCTCCTTCATCAAGGCAACTTAATAAACCATATGGAACTGTCCTTATAAAGAATTTCTCCCCTGTGGACAGAGTTGCTAACTTTGTTCCTGCAAAAACCATACTCATGGAATAATCAACCACATATCCATCAAGCTTGATATATATATCAACGATATTTTTTTTATATTCTCCCCTTTCTTTTTTCTCAAAATAATCATCATATAAATTACTTAAATATAATCCTATGATTCCCACCAAAATGAACACTACTGTACTAATAAAATATTTATTAAATAAATATCTATCAAAAAGCTGCCTATTGATTTTCATACCAGCTTGCAGGTAAATTAGTAAGCGTCCTTAAATAATAATGATTTGTTGATTCTTTTGTTTTAGGCTTTTGTTCTTTATTCTTATTTGCCCTTGAAAATATTTCAACAACATCAAATGTTAGAGTTTTCTTTATTTCCAGTGAAGGGTAACGGTTTAAGAATTGGAGCTTTTTAGGCCCAAACCTTGGTGAACCTAAGCTCAATCCATAACCTTCCATTTTACCACCCGCATCATCTATACCAAATGTAGAGTAATCAGCATTAATAAACTTATAGCCTAAAGAAAAATCATCAGATTTTCCAAGAAAAGATTCTCTTGTCAAATTTCTTTCGTCCCCTTTCAGCCAATATGCCATAAAACCGATGTTTCCACCATTTCCACTATCTGCATTTAGACCGAACGAAGCTGATCCGAACAGATGAAATCCTTGATCAGGGCCTTTTAATATCCATGTAGGAGTAATAGAAAATCCTGTGAACCCGATACCAAAGAAAGAAACCGGAAGAGGAATTGCTATTGCAGCCGGTTTAGCTACATGTATTGCTATTTTTTCTGCTTCGTTATTTATGTAATAGCTTTTTAATTGTTCAGGATTCATCCCAGTAATAGCTGGCCCCAAATTCTGCATTGGTTGACTCTGCTTTCCGTTCGGATCAATAAGCTTAATAGGATTCTGATAACAGTAACTATATACATTTAGATTAAATGAGTTGTATACCCCACCATTATGTTGTCCGTCAATAAAGTTTTCCTTTTCAAATGGATTGTAAGTAGCTAAGGCATCAACAGAGAGCCAGATTGAGGTTCTCGGATCATAGTAGCGTGCCCCATAATAATATAAGCCCGTCTCCTCGTCAAGTTCCTTAGCATTAAACAAATACGGTGTATTCCACGTATTATTCCGTTCTTCAATAAACACTTCACCGAAAGGCACATACTCCACATGCTGAACAACCTCTCCATCTAAATCAGTTATCAAAGAGCTACTGCCTAAATGGTCGGAATGATAATAGTACTGGAACAACTCCGGATTATCATTTTTGCCCGGGTCAAATGATTTCAGTCTTGGTGTATCATCGCAGCAGAAACCACTTCCATTTACATAATCATCATTATCCGTACCATAATAAGGCACTTCAAAGTTAGCATAATTATCCTTGATAGCCTGCTGTGACTGGGCATATTTTGACTTGTAGTCTACTTTCGCTCCATCCACGTTACTTCCCGCATACTCGATACGTCTCGGGTCTTGCCCGTAACTGTCCAAATCACCTAATTTGGATACAATACGCTGACTACCGATATAAATATGTTTCGTGTAGCTTCCGCCTTTACTTACTACAAGATAAGGATTAATATAAGCCGTGAAATTCGCTGTTTCGGTTCTTCCACCGCTAAATACATCATTTACATAGATACCTTCGTCATCACCGCTGGTTTTGATTACACGTTCTCCTGCCGCGTCATACCAATAGCCTGCAATAAAACCGTTGGTATAGATAGACAGCAAACGGTTTTCTTCATCCCAGCGCAACTTCTTTTCCTGCGCCTTGTCTTCCGCCTGTCCGTCCTGCTTTTCACGTCCGGTATTCACATAGATAAGGTTTCCGTTGGCATCGTACTGATAGGCATGGTTACGCTTGATTACATCGTTAGTGATAGTATCGCTTTCTGTACGGTAACTGTCATCCTTGATGTTAGCTATCTGATGCGGCTTTTCGCTGTTGTACGTGTATGCCAAATCATAACCTGCTTTCAGTATTCCGTCGAACTGAATGCCGCTTTGCTGTACATGCTGTTTCTTGCTGACAATGTTATGCAGATTATCATACGCCATTTCCAAGCTGTAGCCTGCCAACTTGTTGTCTGCTCCGGTATATGTACCTGCGGCACTCTGTAAGCGGTATAGTCCGTCATAGTTATAGGTATGAGACATCTGTCCGCCCATTGCTCCCGTACTTGGCAGAGGGGCTGTATTGATGACTTTCAATACATTGTCTACCCTGTCGTAGGTATAGGCGTTGTTCATAATCTCCTTACGGCTTTCTTTTCCGGAGATAACCATCAGGTTACTTAATCTTCTCCGTTGCGGGTCATAGTTATATGAGGTTTCCGCACCGTTGCAGTACTTCATATAGATGCGCTGCTCGAACTTGTCATAGCCCAGCTTGTTCACATAATTATACGAGTAGGATTTCTCTCCTTTCACGCTTTCCAGTAATCCGCCTGTGTTATACGCATAGCTTACCTTTTCCAAGTCAGGGTAAATCATCTGTTCAATCCTGTTCCAGCTATCGTATTTCCACTGGGTCACGTATGTAGCTATGGCCTGGTTCGGTATTATCACCGTCCTGCGCACCTTTTCTATATTACCCAGCCTGTCGTAATCGAACTCCTGCGCCCCGGTAGCGTCTTCCTGCAACATCAGGCGTCCTACACGGTTGAACGAGGCATTCCTGTTACCATACGTGTACTTCACATTGTTCTGCGGGTTGTCCGGATAGTTAATGGCTGTCAGGCGGGAGTAATCATATTCATATGTGATTTCCTTACCTTCCGCTTCCAGATTGGCGGTCTGTTTGCTTAGCAGGTTGCTTGCATTATCATACCTGAATGAAGTCTTACCCGAAGCAGGGTGTATCACCTGTGTCCTTCTTCCCGCCATATCGTAAGCCGATACAGTTTCGTTATTGCCGTTATCTATGGCTTTCAACAGCTGGTTAATCGGGTCGAACTCAAATTTTGTAGTAATCGTACCGTCAGGGCCGGAATACTGTTCGGTTTTTACGGTCAGTCCCGAACCGTTGGTAAAGGTAGACTGTTTTCCGCCCATCGCATCAGTCACGGTAGTAACAAGCAAGCCCCCTCCGGCTCCCCCTTGAGGGGAGAGTTGCAAGCCGTATTCCATCAGCGATTCGCTGTTGTCCGGCAGGATAGTTTTTACCGCCCTGTCCATTACATCGTATTCGGTCTTGGTCGGCGTTACATTGTCGAAAGCAGGGTTAAATACTGTTTTACTTCCTGTTGCTTCCGATACAGGATAGAACGCTTCCCTGACACGTCCGAACGGGTCGAACTTGGCGCGTCCGCTGACAATCATTACTTTCTGGTCTTGCGGGTTGGTTCCGTTGGTAGTGGTTGTCATCACCCCGTCCTTCTTCACCTGTACGGCTCTTGCGAACCCATCGACGAATGTTACGGTTTCCAAATCATCGTCCGGATTCTGCGGGTC
>JAITVV010000067.1 GCA_031285625.1 Prevotella sp. | reverse complement strand
TAAAGAAGAGTCCCTCTTAGTATTACACTAAGAGGGACTTGTTTGTTTTAAGAAAAAAACAAACAGAATAGATTGACTTTTAAAATTATTATCAGAAAGATACAGGCAGAATTAATATTGATTCTATATCACAGGAAAAAAATACTTATGTAATGAAAAAAATACCTATATTTGCTCTATTAATATCATAAGGAAAATAATTTAAAATACACTGAAAATATGAGATTTGTTGTTTCCAGTACTGCATTGTTAAGCCATTTGCAAGCAATAAGCAAGGTTATAAATTCAAAAAACACATTACCTATACTTGACTGTTTCCTCTTGGAACTGAATGGTTCTACACTTTCGCTTACAGCTGCAGATTCAGAAACCCGCTTGGTTACTTCTATCGAAGTAAATGAAGCGGAAGGTAATGGCAAGTTTGCCGTTAATGCAAAGAATCTGTTAGACCCTCTGAAGGAATTGCCTGAGCAGCCTCTTACATTTGAAATTAACAGTGATAATCTGGAAACATTTATCTTTTTTCATAATGGTAAATATAATTTTATTGGCCAAAGTGGGGAAGATTATCCTCAGCCTAAGGAATTGAAGGAAACAGCCGTTACTTTGAATATAGCTCCTCAGGTATTATTTTCAGGTATTAATCGTACATTCTTTGCCAGTGCAGATGATGAACTTCGTCCGGTTATGAATGGGGTATACTTTGATATAACAACAGAAGACCTTACTTTTGTAGCATCGGATGGACATAAGCTTGTTCGTTGTAAAACATTATCGGCAAAAGGAGATGAGAGAGCCTCATTTATTCTTCCAAAGAAGCCGGCTAACCTTTTACGTTCTATTTTGCCTAAAGAATCTGAAACGGTAGAGATCAGATTTGATGAAAATAATGCTTATGTTAAGATGTCGAGCTATACAATGACTTGCCGTTTTATAGAAGGTCGTTATCCAAATTATAATTCGGTAATACCTCAAAACAATCCTAATAAAGTGATTCTGGATCGCCTATCTTTCCTGAATGCATTGAAACGTGTTTCTGTTTTCTCTAATCAGGCAAGTAATTTAATCAGGCTTCAGTTATCAGATAAGGATATAGTTGTTTCAGCTCAGGATATCGATTTCTCTACAGCTGCAGAAGAAACTATTCCATGTGAATATTCAGGAACACCTATGAATATAGGGTTTAAATCGAATTTCCTTATTGAAATATTGAATAACATTCCTTCTTCGGATATTTCTTTAGAACTATCGGATCCCTCTCGTGCAGGACTTATTATTCCTACAGAGAATGAAGAAAATGAAGATTTGCTGATGTTGCTCATGCCAATGATGCTTAACGATTAAAAGATAATTATTATATAAAATCATATAAACAAACTTTATCATTCTGCCTAAATGATGGAATGATAAAGTTTTTTCGTAAAAGATTATGGAACTCAATCTGAAAAATCCGCTTATATTTTTTGATCTTGAAACAACAGGAACTGATACAGTAAAGGACAGAATTGTTGAAATCTCTTACCTGAAAGTGTTTCCAAATGGAAAACAGGAGATAAAAACAAGGCGTCTCAATCCCGAAATGCCAATTCCGGCTACATCTACAGCTATACATGGTATATCGGATGAAGATGTAAAGGACTGTCCAACATTTAAGCAGATAGCCAAATCCCTGGCTGATCAGATGGAAGGTTGTGATCTGGCAGGATTTAATTCCAGCCGCTTTGATATTCCTCTGTTAGTGGAAGAGTTTCTACGTGCAGATGTGGATATTGATTTCACTAAAAGAAAAATGATAGATGTTCAGATTATTTTCCATAAGAAGGAACAACGCACTTTGGAAGCTGCGTATAAGTTTTATTGTGATAAGAATTTAGACAATGCCCATTCTGCCGAAGCAGACACGTTGGCAACATATGAAGTTCTAAAAGCTCAGTTGGATAAATATCCTGATCTGGAGAATGATATTGAGAAACTTGCTTCCGAATTCTCTTTCTTTAATAATAATGTAGATCTTGCCGGGCGTATTATAAAAGACGAAAACGGCATAGAGATATTTAATTTTGGCAAGCATAAAGGTAAACCGGTAGCCGAAGTTTTGAAGAAAGAACCTAGCTTCTATGCATGGATGATGGATGCTGATTTCCCATTAAATACTAAACAGGCCTTAACGAAAATCAAACTGAGGGAAATGATGAAATAAATTCTGTATTGTTAGCCATAAATCTTACTTCCTTAATTACATGAAAAGACTTCTGATTATATTTTTCTTCTCTTATTTCTATTTTGGTTATATGTTTTCAGCAGATTTTGAAAATATAGGTCAGTCTTTGAAAGAATTGGATAAATATATAGAGCAGAAAGATCATTATGTACAGCTCAAAGAGAAGAAAATAGCAATATTAAAACAAAGCCTATTGTCACAATCTGATGACCGGGAGAAATTAGAAACCTATAGTACTTTGTTTGACGAATACAAATCATATAAATATGATTCTGCATATGTATATGCACATAGATGCCTGCATGTGGCAACATTAATATCCGACCCGGAGAAGGTTATGGCGGCCAAAGGTCTGATTGCATTTTGTTACCTTTCCTCGGGTTTGTTCAAGGAAGCTTCTGATATAATGAATTCAATAGACGTGAAAAATGCATCCGAAGCGATAAAGAAAGAATATTATGCCCAACTGGCAAGGCTATATTATGATATGGCCGATTATAATAATGGAGAACCTTTTAGTAGCGAATATATCAGAGTTGGGATACAATATTGCGATTCAGCCATAACATATTTACCTATTGAATCTCCCAAAATGTGGAATACTGTTGGACTGAAGCGGATGCAGCAAAGAAATTTTCCTGCAGCAATCGAGGCCTTTCAGACATTACTACATTCGCCAAATATAGATGATCATACTGCTGCGATTGCAACTTCGAGCATGGGGTTTATGTATGGTTCGATGGGTGATGGACAAAAAGGGATGTATTATCTGATACAGGCTGCAATATACGATATAAAGTCCGCTACCAAAGAGGCTGTGGCTCTACAAAATCTGGCCAATCTGTTGTATGAAGCAGGAGATGTGACACGGGCAAACCGTTATGTGCGTATTGCTATGGAAGATGCAAATTTCTATAATGCACGCCACCGTAAGATACAGATTAGTGCGATTTTACCTATTATAGAGCGTGAGCACTTGCAAATGGTAGAAAATCAGCGTAATAATCTTATAATTTTTGCTGCTGTGGTTTCGCTGATGTTTATACTGGTTTTGGTTTCTACTATTATTATCTATAAGCAGGTAAAGAAACTGAGGAGAGCCAAGCGAACAATTCAATCACAGAATAAGAGCCTGCAATCTACAAATTCGAAATTAATAGAAGCTAATGAGATAAAGGACGAATACGTCGTTCAGTCATTATATGGAAAATCTGAATACATTGATAGACTGGAGAGTTTATATAAGACTATTAACCGAAAAGTGAAGGCTCGTCAATTCGATGATATACACTCTTACCTGAAAGAGTCGGATTTGAAGAAAGAACGGGAAAATATGTATTCCTCCTTCGATCAGACATTCTTGAGGCTATTTCCGGATTTTATAGAGGAGTATAACCGACTGTTTAAACCTGAAGATGTCATTAGCTTTGATCTTAATAAAGGGTTGACTCCTGAATTGAGGATATTTGCACTTATACGTCTTGGAATTCATGAAAGTGAGAGGATTGCCAGATTTCTGGATTATTCAGTAAATACTATTAACACGTATAAGACAAAGGTTAAGAATAAATCGATTATACCGAATGAACAATTTGAACAGAAAATAATGGAGATAAAAACAGTGCGGACAACTCCACAATAACACTTGTTTTTAACATATTTATAATAAAAAGAGCCTGATCAGGCTCTTTTTTCTTTTATATTTAGGTTATATTTTTTATGAAAAGGTAAATGTGTAAATGTTTAGTAATTAATGTTTAATGTGATTGTTGAGTAAAAAAAAGCTTATATATTTCATAGGGAATTTCTTCTTGTTATTTACCAAAACTACATTTGCATCAATACATATGGAAAATCATATTTTGTCATTTGTATATTTTCTAATACTTCATATTAATTAACCAAAATTTGTACCAATGAAAGTCTTATCAACGCATTTTATTCAGGCTATCATGTTGTTGTTTGTAGCTCGTAGTGATACCAGTGATGTAAGTCTCCCCGGCTTGAGTCATAAATTGACAGATAAATGTTCTATTAACAAAGTCTTAAATCTATAATTAAAATGAGAAACCTATGAAATTGAACGAATTACATAAATATTTGATGCGCTTATTCTTTTTTGCATTGTTTTTTACAGGAATGAGTATGCAATTATCTGCGCAGAATGTTACAGCGACAGGAGTTGTTACAGATGAGAATAATGATCCTTTAACCGGAGTTACTGTCAAGGTAGAAGGAAATTCCACAATAGGTACCTTGACCGATCTGGATGGTAATTTTGAATTAAACTGCCCGTCAGGAAGTACTCTTGAGTTTTCGTATATAGGATTTAATCCGATTACGGCTACAGCAGGAGCAGGTATGAAGATAGTTCTTACCGAGAATGCTATAGCTTTACAGGAAACTGTAATTGTCGGTGTCGGTTATGGAACTATGCGTAAATCAGATCTTACCGGCTCTATAGCCTCAGTAGGACAGGATGATTTGAAGAAAGGGGTTATTACTTCCGCAGAACAAGTATTGCAAGGTAAAATATCCGGATTGTCTGTTGTGCAGAGTTCAGGAGATCCTTCAGCAGGAGCTTCTATCCGTTTGAGAGGAGGAACATCTTTGGCAGCCAGCAA
The DNA here is from genome assembly GCA_031285625.1 of Prevotella sp. Lineage (GTDB taxonomy): Bacteria > Bacteroidota > Bacteroidia > Bacteroidales > Dysgonomonadaceae > Dysgonomonas. The sequence continues at coordinate 98,651 of JAITVV010000067.1, read as the reverse complement.
CTCTCCATTAATCGTGGTTGATGGTATACCTGGAGTTGATATCAATACAGTGCAGCCATCAGAAATTTTATCTATCGATGTGCTGAAAGATGCTTCATCGTCAGCTATATATGGTTCTCGTGGTGCCAATGGTGTTATCATTATTACTACAAGCCGTTCAAGTGACAGGGAGTCACGCAGTATCCAATATAATGGTTATGCCGCAGTAGGATATGCACCAAAACATCTTGATTTTCTTTCTGCAAGTGAATGGAGATCATATGTAAAAGATAATAATATCAGCAATCCTGTAGACTATGGTGCAGACACAGATTGGCAAAAAGAATTGGAACGTACGGCATTTACCCATTCACATAATATCTATTTCAGCAATGTAAGCAAGGAAAGCGGTTATAGTGCTTCCATTACTTACCTGAATAGCCAGGGAGTAATGAAAGAAAGCCGTATGAACAGGCTGGCTGGTAGCGTATCTGCTCACCAGTATGGTTTGAACAGACGTCTGAAACTTGAAGCGGGTGTGTCTGGTAGCCGTGATAACTGGCAACCATACGATAGCCGTGTGTTTGAACGTATTGCTAATCAGAATCCAACAACTCCTGTATACGATGAGAACGGCAACTTTACCCAGATTGCCGGAACCAATACTGAAAATCCTCTTGAAATTGCAACTAACAGAAATGCCTCAAATTCACGTACTCGCTTTTTAGGATATGGAAAAGTAGAGCTATCTATAATTGATGGGTTGAAGGCTTCGGCAAATGGTTCTTATGAATATAATTCATTACAGACTCGCCTTTATGTACCAACTTACGCAAAACTAGACGGTGAGACTGAAAAGGGACGCGCACAAAGGAATATGGATGAGACACGCAATATGCAGTTAGAGACATATCTGACATATGATAAAGAAATCAATAAAGATAACAGGTTGAACCTTATGGCTGGTTATTCATATCTTGAATATGTGGCAGAAGGATTTGGTTCGGTTCGTCGTGGATATGATACAGATGAGTTCTCTTATAACAATATGGCTGCAGGGTCTGATATCAGACAGGGAGATGTATCTTCTTACAGATCTAAAGCAAATCTGGTTTCATTCTTCGGACGTGTGAATTACAGCTTGAAGAATAAATATATGATGACAGCAACACTGCGTAATGATGGTTCTTCCCGTTTCGGAGATAATAATAAATGGGGTTTGTTTCCTTCTGTATCTGTGGCATGGAGAGTATCGGAAGAAGCATTTATGGAAGGCACTTCATCATGGCTTGATAATCTGAAACTTCGCGTTGGTTATGGTGTTACTGGTAATCAAGGTGATATAGGTGAATATAAATCGCTTCCATTACTTTCTACGACTTCTTATATGGATCCGTCTACAGGTCAGTGGATAAACTCTTATGTGCCTGCACAGAACTCTAATCCTGACTTAAAATGGGAATCTACCCAGCAGTTCAATGTGGGTATCGATTTCTCATTATTCAACAGAGTAAGCGGTTCGATAGAACTATATAGTAAAAAAACAAAAGATCTATTATGGACATATCTTGTAGCTCAGCCCCCTTATCTGAGAAATACGATGCTTGCGAATGTAGGAACTCTTTCTAACAAGGGTATTGAGCTTACATTGGGTAGCAATATTATAAAAACAAAAGATTTCTCATGGGATACAAATCTGACATTCTCTTATAATGACCAGGAAATAACTAAACTATCTAACAGTTCATTTAGTTCTGATGGTTTTGCAATTGGTTCTTTACATGGTTTACAAGGTTTCTCAGGGGTTTATAGCCAACGCATAATGGAAGGTTATCCATTAGGAGCATTTTATGGACCAAAGTGTAGTGGTATAGATGCCGATGGTAAATATATATTCGACAATAGAGATGCCGATGGTAATCCGGTAGATGAGTATTTAGGAAGTGCACAGCCTAAGGTGAATTTGGGTATAGCAATGAACTTTACATATCGTCATTTTGATATGAATATCTCTGGCTATGGTATGTTTGGACAAAAGGTATTGAACGGAACAGCAATGGGGCTTTCAAATATTGCCCGCGTTCAAAGCCAAAATATACTAAAAGACTTATCTACATCAGGTATATCCAGTGCACAGGATCCTAAGTTTTCTAGCTATTGGGTAGAAAATGGTTCATTCTTCCGCCTGCAATCAGTTACATTAGGATATACATTGCCTATGGATATGAAGAAAGTAGGATTTGATAAGATCAGATTTTATGTGACCGGAGAAAACTTATTTGTAATTACAGGATATTCGGGTATAGATCCTGAGGTGAGAACAGATCTTCGAATGAGCAGCAGCGGCGATGTTACGGCTTCTCCAGGTATCGATCGTTTCGATTCTTATCCGCGTCCAACTACATTCTCATTTGGTGTAAATCTTTCATTCTAATCATTGAAAACTGAAAAATTATGAAAAATAAAATATTATCACTCTTAGCATTAACTGCTATATTAACAGTTTCTTCCTGTACCAATCTAGATGAAACGGTATATGATAGGAACCCGATGGATGGTACAGGCAAATCTGAAAAAGAGATGCAAGCTGTAATTTCAGGGGCTTATACTACATTAAGAGGTTTTAGTGATTCTGACAAGGGTGGAACAAACTGTTATCCAACAGGTGAGTTCATATTCTTTGTCAACGAGTGTGTATCCGATGAAGCAACTATTCCCACACGTGTGGGAGGAGACTGGGGTGACGGGGGCAGGTATCGCGAGCTTCAACAACATACCTGGACTGCCAATAATGTCTTATTCTCTGCTAACTGGAAATATTGCTACCAAGGTATTGCTACCATAAATGCAGCTATATATCAGGTTGAGCAATCTCTTATGACCAAAGAGGCGAAAGATAAAACAAATGCTGAGCTTAGGGGGCTTCGTGCTTATTACTACTATCTGTTACTTGATCAGTTTGGAAATGTACCATTGGTAACTGAATTTAAAAAAGATGCGGAATATCCGGCTAATACACCACGTGAAGAAGTTTTCAAGTTTGTAGAAGATGAGTTGAAAGCTATTGTAGATTTGTTGCCTGCTACCAAAACTTACAGCAAATTTACACAAGGTGTTGCATATAGTATATTGGCTCGCTTGTATCTGAATGCAGAAGTATATACAGGAACTCCACGCTGGCAGGATTGTGTCAATGCTTGCGACAAAGTAACAGGATATATAATCGAGGATAACTATTTTGAAAGTTTCAAGACAAACAATGAAATTTCGAATGAAATAATCTTCTCTGTACCTTACGATCACAAAGCCGGAACTGTAGGTAATTATCTGGCATCGATGACATACCACTATGAGCAAAAATATGCTTTCTCTAAAGATGGCAGCTACCCATGGTGTGGTAATGGTATCTGTGCACAACCGGGTCTGTATTCTTCTTTCGATGCAAATGATATACGTCGCAATTCATTACTTATTGGCCCTCAAATCAGTTTGGCTACAGGGGAAGTAATCAAGATGGCGAACGGTATGCCTTTAGATTATACTGAAGAAATAACAACTATAATGGAGTCACCTCAGAATGAAGGAGCTCGTCTTCATAAGTATGAAGTTAAAGCAGATGACCAATGGGAACGCGACCATGATCTTGTTTTGATTCGCTATGCAGAAATAGTGATGTCTAAGGCTGAAGCCCTTTTCCGTATGGGTTCGAAATCAAGTGCTCTGCCTCTAGTTAATGAGTTGAGAAACAGGGCAGGTCTGACAGATCTTTCCGATCTTACATTAGAATCGTTGGATAAAGAATGGAGACACGAATTTGTGTTTGAAGGAATACGCCGTACGGTAAATATCCGTTTTGGTACATTCTTCGAGCCTTGGTGGCAAAAAGAAGCATCAGATAAGACAAGAGGTTTATGTCCAATTCCGGTATCACAATTACAATTGAATAAAAACCTAAAACAAAATCCGGGTTATTAGATTTTAAGGTTGAGTGCGGATCATGGATTTATCTATGTCCGTACTCTTTTATGCAAAAAATATAATTTATGAAACAGCTACTAAAACTACTCTTTTTAGCACTTATCTGCTTCACAGCATGCTCTTCGGATAATAAACAACCATTAGTTTCATCTCCGGATGGAAGTATTCGTGTGCATGTGGGAATAGAAGAAGGAAAATTATATTACTCTGTAGACAAAAATGACAAGGTAATATTAAATAAATCTCTTTTGGGCTTTGTGCTAAAGGACTCAGAACTTAATAAGAACTTTAAGATTACAAATATTGAGGAATCTTCTTTCAGCGATACATGGACTCAGTCATGGGGAGAGGAAACAACAGTGGATAATAAATATAACCAGTTGAAGGTGGATATGGAAGAATCTGCCGGATTAAAACGTAAATTATCAGTTGTATTTCGGGTCTTCGATGATGGTGTAGGGTTTCGGTATGAATTTCCTGAACAGGAAAACCTGAAAGATTTTATCATAATGGATGAATTGACTGAATTTGCTTTAGCTGATAATCATAAAGCATGGTCTATACCATATGATACTGAGTACTATGAGGGCTTATATAAAGCTGCTCCTGCAAATGAACTGGATACGGTATGTACACCTTTAACAATGGAAACTAAAGATGGTTTATATCTGACTATTCACGAAGCTAATCTGACTGATTACGCAGCTATGAACCTTATGCCGGAGAATAACACTTCTGTGCTAAAAACTTATCTGAGTCCATGGTCTACTGGAGAGAAGGTATTTATGAAAGCTCCGGGAGTCACCCCATGGAGAACAATTATTATTGCAAATAAGCCGGGTGATCTAATTCTTTCCCGTCTGATGCTCAACCTGAATGAGCCTTGTGAGATTGAGGACACTTCCTGGATCAAACCGGGACGTTATATTGGTATCTGGTGGGGGATGCATATGGAAAAATATACATGGTACCAGGGGCCTAAGCATGGAGCAACTACCGAAAATACAATTAGATATATTGATTTCGCAGCAAAACACGGGTTCTCTGGTGTATTGGTTGAGGGATGGAATGATGGCTGGCAGAATGACTGGACAAAGGAAGGTGATAAATTCAGTTTTACAAAAGCATATTCTGATTTTGATCTGGAAAAGATTACAAAGTATGCAGCAATGAAAAACGTAAGGTTGGTAGGTCATCACGAAACCGGAGGCTCTACAGTTAATTACGAAAACCAGTTGGATAGTGCTTTTTCTCTATATCAGAGGTATGGAGTAAATGCTGTGAAAACAGGTTATGTGAGCCCATTATTGGATGGAAAAGAAATGCATAGCAGTCAATATGCAGTTCGCCACTACCGTAAGGTGATAGAAACTGCGGCTAAATATCATATAATGATAGATAATCATGAACCGGTGATGCCTACAGGGCTACAGCGTACATGGCCTAATCTGATGACACAGGAAGGGTTACGTGGACAGGAATATGATGCATGGTCTCAGGATGGTGGCAATCCTCCCGAACATACAACGATTATTCCGTTTACTCGCGGACTGGCCGGACCTATGGACTTTACACCGGGTACATTCAACTTCTCCAATCCTGTATTTCCTAATACACGGGTACAGACTACTATAGCTAAGCAACTGGCTCTTTCGGTAGTCATATACAGTCCGTTACAGATGGCATCGGATATGATTGAAAACTACGAAAACAGGCCTGAGTTTGAATTTATAACTTCTTGCCCTGCTAACTGGGCGAAGACTGTAGTGCCGGATGCTAAGATAGGAGAATATGTAACCATTGCACGTAAAGACAGGGATAGTGAAAACTGGTTTATAGGCAGTATAACAAATGCAGAAAAACGCAATTTGTCATTACCTCTCACATTCCTTGATAACGGAGCAAAATATAAAGCTAAGATATTCAAAGATGGTAAGGATGCTGACTATAAGACAAATCCTTATCGGGTAGAAATAGAAGAATTGGATGTGACATCCGATACAGTTCTAAAATTAGAACTGGCCACGAGTGGAGGAACAGCTATAATGATCCTCAAACAATAATTTTAGGGTTAACTTGGAAAAGGCTGTCTATAGGGCAGTCTTTTTTTATGTAAAAGATTCTGGCAGAATTAATACAAAAACGTTATTCGATTAGTTATATCTACTGATATTTTCACTAAGTTTGTGTATATAAAAAAAGAATGCTTTCAAATAGCGAGTAAATGCATGACTATCTTATTATTGTACAGGGTCGCTAAGAACAACTAATAATTAATCGAAAAACTTACACATCATTATTTTCAACTATGGATAATCAGGAAAAATATGACTTGTTGGCTGAAGGTGAAACTGGGCTGGCCTCTTCAATGGGAATTTATCCCGGAAATAAGAATTTTAAATTCGAAGCTGCACAAATAGAAAAATCACTAGCTCTTAATAAAGATTTTAAATTAGTATCATTCAATAAAGCGGAAGTAGATATAGAATTTTCTGTTATGAGTTTCAATGCTGAAATCGAATATCAAGAAGCTACTTTCAATATAGATTTATATGTTTGTGAAACAAAAAATATAAATCTCAATGACTATGGCTTTGCCAATTCCATAGATGAGGCTTCGATACAGAAAGCGACCGAACAAGAATATTTTTTGGAAACATCGATGTATTTTGAGCTCGATCCGCTTAGTTCGTTCCATTTGCAGCTGAAGGTATTGAATGCAATCGTTCCGGATGCAAGTCTGGTTATTGATTTTATGTCCTATAGGCTCCTTTCGGCGAAGTGGCTAAGTATGGCAGCCGATTCTGCTGTACCGCCTTCTCCTGACTATTTGTACACTTTGCATTGTGTATACGATGAAGATGGTGAAAATGGTAATCGTCGCTATTGGTTCCATACACATGGGTTGCATCGTTGTGGTTCGGTCGAACTGGAGATGCTTAACTTTAGCCAGGGTGCAGAGCAAATGAATACACTGATAAATATGACGGTGAAGAAATTCTTGTCAGATCCGGCTAAAGAAAAGGAAAGATTCACTATTGGATATGACGGGATGGGGATCAATCTTTGCTGGCTAAGGTGGGAAGAAGCATTAAAAGATCTTCCAAAAAATATTTTGGGAGGTGCAGCTGATCGCGATGAGGCAGATAATGTACATGCCGAACCTTCAGGTATTCTTTTTGCAGTAGAAGATGGAAATATGATTTCCCCGGAAATCTATGCCTCTACTCTTGCCGAAAATCCTATCTATTATATTACGAATGAGGAAACAAACAGGATGAGCGCATTGGCTAAAGAGCGTTTTTCTTCATTTGAGAGAATATTTACAAGAGAATATAAGAAGCCTGAGAAAAAATCTTTCTTAAAGAATTTATTCGGACCAAAAGAAGACGAAAAACCGGGTTGGACATTCCTTGTTAAACTGGGGTTGACTGTTGATGACCCTGAGTCAGGTAGTGAAAAAGAACATTTGTGGTATGATGTGTTATCTATAGAAAATAATCAGATTAAAGGAAAATTATTGAACCAGCCATATTGGATATCTAATTTGCACGAGGGAGATCTGGGTATATATCCTTTAGAGGTATTAACTGATTGGATTATCTATTCACCTGATAATACTTATACACCAGATTCTGCATATCTGTTAGTATGAAGTAGAAACAAAGTATAGTAATAACAGATAAATGATACTATTTAATAAACCCTATCTTACGGGTAAAGAGACTCAATATATTGAGCAAGCCATACATTCCGGAAAAATTTCAGGGAATGGAGAATTTACAAAAAAATGCCAACAGTTTTTTGAAGAAAAATACAATTTTAAAAAATGTTTACTAACGACATCATGCACTGATGCATTGGAGATGTGTGCTATATTAGCAGATATTGAACCGGGGGACGAAGTCATTATTCCTAGTTATACCTTTGTTTCAACTGCATTGGCATTTGTAAGGCAAGGAGCAAAGATCGTTTTCGCCGATAGTCAAACCAATCATCCCAATATAGATGCGGAAACAATAGAAGCATTGATTACTCCACAAACAAAAGCCATTGTGCCTGTACACTATGCAGGTATGGCTTGTGATATGGAAAAGATAATGTCGTTAGCTGCTAAATATAATTTGCTTGTTATCGAAGATGCGGCGCAAGCAATAGATTCTTACTACTTCTCTTCTGGTAAGAAAATGGCATTAGGTGGTATTGGACATTTGGCCGCTTTCTCCTTTCATGAAACAAAGAATATTATTTCAGGAGAGGGTGGAATGTTGGTTGTTAATGACGAACGTTTTGTTCGTCGTTCAGAAATTATTTGGGAGAAGGGTACTAATCGTGCTGAATTCTTTCGGGGCGAAGTAAATAAATATGGTTGGGTTGACACGGGTAGTTCTTTTCTACCTTCAGAAATTATTGCAGCATTTCTATGGGCCCAAATTGAACATTTAGATGAAATCCAATTGAAGAGGAAACAAATTTGGAATGCATATTTTGATGCTTTAAAGCCATTAGTTGATAAAGGATATTTCCGTTTCCCAGAGATTCCGCAATATGTTACTAATAATGCGCATACATTTTGCTTGATTCTAAATTCGCTTGAGGAGCGAATCCTATTGATCGACTATCTGAGAAGTAGAGGTATATCGGCTGTTTTTCATTATTTAAGCCTTCACAGTAGCGATTTTTACAAAGGTAAACATGATGGACGGGAATTGGAAAATAGTGATAAATTTACAGATTGTTTACTACGGCTACCATTGTTTTATGAATTGTCGCAGAGTGATCTTAAATATATCCTAAAGTCAATTGAAACTTTTTTTTGTGAAAAAGATACATAGAATCTAGGTTTCTTATTTATAGAGTCACAGATAATGATGAGAAGTATAAAAAACTTTATCAGTGATTTGTTAACCAGGATTTCTAATCGCTTGAGTGTTACTGAAAATTATCTTATCTTTGATATTTAGAAATACTAAACGGACTTCTTTGAAATAACCTGTTTAATATATTGACAAAGTATTGTCTATTAGAAAACTAATGATATGCAAACACTTTCTGTTATTGTTCCTTGTTATAACGAAGAGGCCGTTATACAAGAATTTTATAAGAGGACAAAGCAAGCCCTGCTTTCCCTGAAAGATACAGATGGATATATAATTTTCATCAATGATGGCAGTAAAGACAATACAAAATATATTCTAAACCATATAGCCTCTCAGGACGAAAAGGTACAGGTTATTCATTTTTCCAGAAATTTTGGTCACCAGCCGGCCGTCACAGCTGGAATGAATAATTGCAAAAGTGATTTAGCCGTTATTATTGATGCTGATCTGCAAGACCCTCCGGAGCTTATTCCTGAGTTGGTAGAAACTCATCGTAGAGAGGAAGCCAGTGTTGTATTTTGTGTAAGGAAAAAACGTGATGGTGAAACTGCCTTCAAGAAATTGACTGCAAAGCTTTTTTATAAAACGATGAATAATCTCTCAGAAGTCGAATTTCCTCAAGATACCGGAGATTTCAGGCTTGTAGACAGAAAGGCTATCGATGCCTTTAATGGGTTAAAGGAAAAAGGGAAATATATAAGGGGCTTAATCAGTTGGATCGGATTTAAACAAGTGCCATTTTATTATAATAGGGATGCACGCTTTGCCGGAGAAACAAAGTATCCATTCAAGAAAATGTTTGCTTTTGCAAAGAAGGCATTACTCTATTTTTCGAAAAAACCTTTGATACTTTCAATTAGTCTGGGGTCCGTTGCCTTTTTTATCGGGATCATATATGCCCTTTGGGTCTGGCTGGGATATCTTTTTGACTTTACTGACGTAATTACAGGTTGGTCTTCTACTGTTATTCTTATTATCTTCTTTGGTGGAGTTCAGTTATTAACTATTGGTGTATTGGGACAATACATTGGAGTCTTGTTTGATGAAGTAAAAAGCAGGCCGGAATATATTATAGATGAAAAAATAAATTTTGAGGACTCGGAAAAAATAATTGATTAATAAGTCTCGTAAATTATTTCTTCTTTAAGGTTCATATTTTTATCAAATTCAAAATATAAATATAGCCTTCCTGCCGGAGAATCTCCTGCATCATAAGCTAGTTTAAAGGTTTTATTTGGTTCGAATACAATAAGTTGAAAGACTAAATCGGAAGAGTCTTCTTCAGGATAATTCTTTTTAAGGAATTCTATTATTTGTGTTTTAAAATTATTCAGGTTAGCAATAACTTTTTTTATTGTAGCTGATAATCTTTTTATTCCTGCCAGATTAGATACATTCACTGTTATATGAAAGCCATCTGACTCCAGCCCGTATTCTATCGAACTATTGTCGTATACAAAAGTTCCAACACCTTTTATTGTATGATCGGGCTCTATTATGGGATTTCCTGTATAACTAAAATAACTGATCAGTTTATTTTCAGATATATCTGGAACTATGGTTAGTTTATTGTCGGAACAGATAAATCGTTCCATCATTTTATTCTGAGATATATCTATTTCGGTTAGTTCATTATTAAATACTTTCAGTATGGTTAGTTCTGTATTCTTTGTCAGATCGATCTTGGTTAATTGATTGTTGTTACAATCCAATGTCTTTAAATTGATATTCTTACTTATATCAAGGCCTTTCAGCTGATTAGAAGAACAATCCAGATTGATGAGCTTTGCATTGCAACTTATGTCTAAATGGGTTAACAGGTTGGTCATACAGCTAAGATATTCCAGCTGTTTATTTTCAGATAAGTTCAATTCTGTTAGTTTATTATGGTAACAAACAAGCTTTTTCAGGTTTGTTAATGACCTGGTATCTAAATTGGATAATGCATTGAAACCACAATCTAGCTCTTCTAAATTTGTATTTTTATCTGTATGTAAATATTGTAATAGTTTTGTACTATTACAATCTAAAACTTTAAGATTCGGATTATTGCTGATATCTATACTTTCAAGTGGATTGTATCTACAGATCAATATTTCTAATAGCAAATTATTCCCTAATGATATTTCTGATATTTTGCAAGCCCCGCAGTTCAGTATTTTTAAGTCAGGAAATTTATGAAGAGGCAATCCTGTCAAGGGGTTATGTGAACAGTCTAACTCTTCAATACTAGCTTCATTAAGATATAACTCTGTAAAATTATTATTGGAACAATGGAATCTCTTTAGGTTCTTGTTATTACTCAAATCCCATTTTTCGATTGTTTTGTTATGCGAACATATAAGTATTTCGAGTGCTGTAAAATGTTCAATACCTTCTAAGCTATGGATCGGGAAGCCGGATGTCATACTTGTGACTAATTCACCCTTATTGTTTTCAGATGTAAAATAACTTTGTTGTGGTATAACCATCTCGGTTATATGCTCTACATCACTTTTTTTATAGCTTTCCCATCACAATAAGTTTGAATAATAAAATTACGGAATTCAATATCCTTGAAGCTACTTGTGATATCCATAAAGTTTGTTTTTATAGTGTTTGACTGGGAAAGACTTAGCCGTTTGTAAAGCTATATAATCTTATTCATCATCTTTTATTTCTTCATAACCAATATATTCACCTTCATTCTTAGAGAATTTTTTCTGCGGTGTATTCGTATTGGTCGTTGATCGGTTATTAGATTGACGGCGATTAGCTTTTGCCCTATCTGATGACGGACCAAAAAAACGAATGACTCTACCCAAGAATACACCTAATATAAGGAATCCTAAGAGTCCGATTATTAATAATAGTCCGAGGAATTTAAACATACTGTAATTATTAAAAACACAAATATACTGATTTATTCAGTTATATCATCTTTGCTTATTACCATTTCTATATAACTGGGATTATATGCTTTGAAGCAACCCAGTGCGCCACCAGTAATGTTTGTTATGGGGTTGGTTGATCCGCTGGCAGCTATACTTCTCAATGATTTGTAGAACGTGTACATCCCTTTATCCAGAGATTGCATTTCTATTCTTAAATGATCACCTACTTTAAGTTTCTCGTCATTATTGTCCTCTTTATCAAAAAATAATATATTCTCAACCTTTAATCCATTGCGGAATTCATCATCATCCAGATATATTGACTTCATTGTTTTACCATTTACAGCCAATGTCGTGTAGTAGTAATTTTCCGTTTCGATAGGATCATGAAAAACAATACACGGAGAATAGATACGATCTTTCCCTATCTTAATATCATAAATGTATATACTGTCTATTGGAACAGTTCTGGGTATTGTGGCAGACGCTTCATAGATATTGTTCCCTGTCGTAATCTTTAATTTGTATGTGCGCCCTACTTCACCTGTCATCATTGAACTATATATTCCTTCTTCTTTACCGCTCTCTTTTAATATTTCGCTATTCCCCTGATCGTCAGATAGCTCAATCTTTGCACCGGATATTCGGGGATAAGAAAAATCCTCATAAAACTCTTGTGACTTTGTCAAGAATATAATGCATGAAGAATTCTCCATAATTGCTGCATCGACCACATCCTTTTGATCGGAGGTAGGAAGATCAATGTCTATAACCTTTTCACAGGCTGCGAAAGATACAAGTAGGAGAATTAATGCAATATATTTACCCATAATCAAAATTTAAAGTTCCACGAAATAGAAGGAACAACGCTAAAAAGGTAGATCATATATGATTCCGACCTTGCTCGCTCTGTCTCATTTTGCCTGAATCCGAACATGTAAGGGTTTTTTCGGGCATAGGTATTGTAGAGCCCGAAAGACAATTCGGAAGAAAAGCGCTTCGTCTGTTTTAAGAGACAAACGGCTCCTAGGTCAAGCCGGTGATATGATGGTGCACGACTATTATTTCGCCCCTCATAATAATAGATAGCATGTCCGTCTACTATATATTTTTGTGAAGGGAATGTTGTAGGATTACCCGTTGCAAACACCCATGTGGCAGATAGCGTCCACTTCTTGCTAAGCTCATAGATACCTACAGCTGAAATATCATGTGTGCGATCCTGGTTAGCAACATACCACTTGCCATCATTAATTTTATCTATCTTTCTTTCGGTTCGCGACAGTGTGTATCCCAGCCAGCCATTGAATCGGCCAAACTTCTTCTTCAGGAACAGTTCCAGCCCGTAAGCCCGTCCCTTACCAAAGAGTAGCTCTGTTTCGATAATCTCCCGTGCAGCAACATCGGCTCCATCTTTATAATCTATTTGGTTTTTTAGATCTTTGTAATATACTTCAGCGCTGAATTCAAACATATCATCAGCGAAGTTGCGAAAATAACCCAGTGATATCTGGTTGGCTATTTCGGGTTTTATATAATTTGTATTTGATATCCATCTGTCGATAGGGCTCGACAAATTAGATGTAGTCAGAAGATGCAAATGCTGGGCAGTACGGGAATACGCAGCTTTAAGTGAGGATGCATCTGTTAACTGATAGGCCACCGACAGGCGTGGTTCAATATTCCAATATGTTTTGAAGAACTGGCCGTTCTTTGTCGGAATTGTATCCGTTATAGATTGATCATCTTTGTCAAAGTTATAATAGTCTCCTCCTCCCATTACACTAAATGAAGAAAGTCGCAGTCCATAACTTAGTTCAAGTTTATCACTTACTTTCATACTGTTCGATGCATAAAGCGTATTCTCCCACGAATAGCGGTGTGTGTATGGAGAAACATTAAGTTTGGAGGGATCCTTGCTTGAAAGCTCTCCTGGGACTACCTGATGATAGATTGAGTTAAATCCGAGCTTTATTGCATTCTTATCATTCGGATAAAGGCTGAATTCCTGATTAAGGTTGAAATCCCGGATATGTGATGCAACATTAAGCCCTGTGGTCAGGTCTACACTTACATTATACGTATAATCTGTATATGAGAGGGTTGTTGCAGATGCCCTTTTAGAATCGAAAATATGATTCCACTTTAAGCTGGCTATCGTATTTCCCCAATCCATCATAGCTACCTGGTTAAGTCCTAGTTTGTCTTTTCCATAATAAGCTGTAAAAGTAAGTTTATCTTTATTGGATAATACATAACTGAGTTTTACATTCAAATCATAAAAGTACAACTTGGAATCTTTTATTTGTTCGACTCCTATAGCATGGGCCAGTGCATCGGCGTAAGTCCGTCTGGCTGATACGATAAATGATGACCTTTCTTTTTGTATTGGCCCTTCAAATGTTAATCTGGAAGAAATTAGCCCTATTCCTCCGGTCATATGGTAATCCTTAAGATTGCCATCGCGCATACTCACATCTAGTGTGGACGAAAGGCGTCCGCCATACTGGGCAGGCATCGAGCCTTTATAGATAGTCATGTTATCTACGACATCAGAATTGAATGTGGAGAAAAAACCGAATAAATGTGATGGATTATAAACCACTGCATTATCCAGAAGAATAAGATTCTGATCGTTGCTACCCCCTCTTACATAAAAGCCGATATTACCTTCCCCGGCTGTCTGCACACCGGGGAGTAATTGTATCGTTTTCAGAATATCTTTTTCACCCAGTAGTACAGGAATCTTATTTATAGTCTCAATTTTTAGTTTTTCAACTCCGGATTGAACGTTTTTTACATTCCCGTCTGTTCTTTCAGCCGATATCTCAATTTCATTTAATGAGACTATCTCCCTGTTTAGTTCTATCTTCTGAAATATATCTTTATCCAGTTTTATCTCTATCTGTTTAGGGTTGTATCCCAGTAATTTAAATGTGAAGGAGTATTCTCCTTGGGGGAGACTTAACGAAAATTTTCCGTCTTTATCACTAAAACTTCCTTCGTGAGGGAGCTCACTGATACTAACAGAAACCCCGGTAAGAAACTCCTTATTATCTTCACTACAGACCTTGCCATTAAATGTATATCGCTTTTGGGAGAAAGCAATTGTACTAACAAGTAGCAGGATTAAGATAAAAAGGTATTTCATATTCGACAGACCCTCTGCTGGTTTCTGTTTATCCTTTGTGGATAAAGGCTTCACAAAGATAAAATTAATTTACTAATGCTATAGTTTATCGCAAACTATCTGATTTGTTCTGATGGACTTAACTGAATCTCTATTTGTGAAAAAAAAGAAAAAATGAAGTAATTAATAGCTTTGAAGAATGAAATTCAATTAAAATAAATAACTTTGCAGCCTGAAATATGGGTTACTGCTTTCATTTGTAAAGTTTCACACAATCGCTTTACAGATAAATATTTAAATATTATTACTAATTGCCTTTAAATAATTTACCCTTTTTGAATTTTTTTATCAATATACACCTGTCCAAAAAATCTAATTAATCAAATATACAATACAATGAAGTTTAATTTTAGCAGTATTACAAAAACGGCCTTTGCAGGTTTGGTTTTGTGCGGTTTTTTAAGCTCATGTGATGGTGCGAAGCAACAGGAAGGAAACCTGGCTAATCTCACGCAGTATGTCGATCCTTATATAGGTACCGGCGACCATGGGCATGTATTTGTAGGAGCAAATGTTCCTTTTGGAATGGTACAGCTGGGGCCTACCAATATCACTGAAGGTTGGGACTGGGTTTCAGGATATCATATTTCCGATTCCACTATCTGGGGATTCACACACATGCATCTTAGCGGAACAGGAATTGGCGATCTTTGCGATATAGCTCTTATGCCTGTTACAGGAAACCCTACATTGGGGAGAGGTGAGATTGCTGACCCTAACTCGGGAATGTATTCATTGTTCAGTCACGAAAAAGAGACTACTAAAGCCGGATATTACGCGGTGCATCTGGATCGTTATGATATTGATGTGGAGCTGACAGCTACAAGCCGTGTCGGATTTCATAAATATATATTTCCGGAGTCGAAAGATGCTAAAGTTGTTATCGACCTGAAAAGCAGAATCAACTGGGATAAGCCTGTTGAAACATATCTAATTCAGGAAACTGATTCTACTATATCAGGTTATCGTTATTCGAAAGGATGGGCTAACGATCAGAAAGTGTATTTCACAGCTGTGTTCTCTAAGCCAATGAAACAATTTATTGTATCTGAAGGAAACGATGTGAAGGAAGGAACCGAACTGAAAGCTGAGGGAGTAATAGGACAGGCAGTATTTGGAGAGACTACAGCTAAGGAAGAATTGTATGTAAAAGTTGCATTATCTCCGGTAAGTATAGAAAATGCTAAACTGAATATGCAAGCTGAGCTTCCTGGATGGAATTTCCAACAAACAATAGCGGATGCAGATAAAGCCTGGAATGAAGAGCTGAATAAGATTCAGATAAGTGTTAACGATGATAAGGTAAAAAGAACATTCTATACAGCATTATATCATACAATGATAGCACCTTCCGATTTCTCTGATGTAAACGGTGATTATCGCGGAGCTGATGGCAAGATGCACGAAAAAGGTTCTTTCAAAAATTATACTACATTCTCTTTGTGGGATACTTACAGAGCCGCACATCCGCTGATGACTATCATTCACCCTGAAAAAATGAGTGATATGGTAAATACAATGCTTACAATATACCAGCAACAAGGTAAATTGCCGGTATGGCATCTGGTAGGTTGTGAGACTGACTGTATGGTAGGAAATCCCGGTATACCTGTCGTTGCTGATGCTATATTGAAAGGTTATGACGGATTTGATAAGGAACTGGCTTTCGAAGCAATGAAAAATTCAGCCATGCTGGATGAAAGAGGACTGAAGTACCTGAAAGAATATGGCTATATTCCTTACGATAAGGATACCGAATCTGAAAGTCTTGCAAAATGTATGGAATATGCCATTGCAGACTGGAGCATAGCTCAGGTGGCTCAGAAGATGGGTAAAACCGAAGACTATGAATATTTCTTGAAACGCAGCAAATCATATGCTCACTATTTTGATAAATCGACAGGTTTCATGAGAGGCCTTTCTTCTGATGGAAAATGGCGTACTCCATTCAATCCGTTCGAGTCTGTTCACCGTGACAATGATTATACTGAAGGTAATGCATGGCAGTATACATGGCTGGTTCCTCATGATATACAAGGTCTTGTCGACTTGTTTGGAAGTGATGAAAAATTTGTACAGAAACTGGATTCATTGTTTATCGTAGAAGGTTCTTTAGGCGAACATGCATCTCCTGATATCAGTGGTCTTATCGGTCAGTATGCTCATGGCAATGAGCCTAGCCATCATGTTATTTATATGTATCCTTATGTAGGTCAGCCATGGAAAACAGCGGATAAGGTACGTCAGGTAATGTCTGAATTATACTTTGATCAACCAAAAGGACTTTCCGGAAACGAAGACGTTGGCCAGATGTCAGCATGGTATATTTTATCGGCTTTAGGATTCTATCAGGTAGAACCTGCCGGAGGAAAATATATCTTTGGTAGCCCGATTGTAGATGAAGCTACTATTAAAGTAAAAGATGGCAAAACGCTGAAAATAACAGCTAAGAATAATAGTGCAGCAAACAAATACATCCAGAGTGTTACGCTGAATGGAAAAGACTATGACAAATATTATATCAATTTCAGTGATATAATCAATGGTGGTACATTGGAATTTGTTATGGGTGACAAACCATCTGAAACCTGGGGTACAAATGTAGATGTAATACATGCATCGGCAAAGTAATTTGCAATAGATATATGGAGAGCGAAAGTGTTTTGTAGCACTTTCGCTTTTCTTTTTTAATCCAGAATGATTTTCATATCTTTGTTGTAATTGTGACACCAATATCAAATACTATTTATGACTTCTGCTACTGTGACAAAACCTGCCCGTATAGCATCTATTGACATATATAGGGCCCTTACCATGTTTTTTATGATCTTCGTTAACGATTTGTGGTCAATTACAGGTGTGCCGCATTGGCTCGAACATGCCGCTGCGGATGAAGATATGCTTGGCTTTTCGGATATTGTTTTTCCTTCCTTTCTTTTCATCTTGGGAATGTCTATTCCTTTGGCTATTGAGATAAGGAAAAGAAAAGGAGATTCAAACATCACTATATTGAAACATATATTAATACGGTCTGTGGCTCTGTTGGCTATGGGAATGTTTACAGTAAACACAGAGTACGGGGAAGCAACTATTGGTAAGCCGCTTTTTACCATTATTATGCTTCTGGGCTTTTTCCTTATATGGAATCTTTATCCTAAGACAGAAGATAAGAAGAAACAGAATTTCTATTCTATTCTAAAGGTTATCGGAGTAATAATTCTGGTTGTACTAGCCTTCATATATAGAGATCCTAAAGGAGATATTTTCCAACCTCGCTGGTGGGGTATTCTGGGACTTATCGGATGGACATACCTTTTGTGTGCAATAATCTATCTATATTTAAATAAGAGGCGGATCTATCTTTTTATTGCTCTTGTACTGTTTATATTATTATGCGTTGCAGGCTCAAACCACTGGCTGGGTAGCTTTGATGGAATCATACCCGGTAATGGGTGTTTCCATGCATTTACGATGTGTGGAATGCTAATCTCTTTATTATTTAACCAATCGAAATCTGACCTGAGTATAAATAAAAAAATGATGATAGCTACAAGTGCGGGTATCGTATTCTTTATAGCTGCATTCGTTTCGCATTACTTCTGGATTATATCTAAAATTCAGGCCACCCCTACTTGGTTATTCATATGTACCAGTATATCTATCCTGTTTTATGTGTTTATGTACTGGATAGCCGATATGAAGAGAAAAGCATCATGGTTTGATATAATAAAACCGGCAGGAACAGCGACTCTGACATGTTACCTGATACCATATTTATTATATTCTATTTTTATATTGACTTCATTTACACTACCGGAAGCAATAACAGCCTCTCCTGTAGGATTGGTTAAATGCGTCGTTTTTGCATTCGTAACAATTGGTATTACAGCATTGTTAGGTAAAGTTGGAGTGAAGCTGAAAATCTGATTATTGATTTAATAGTGTTTTTTACTCTCTCTGTCATGTTGAACGGAGTCAAACATCTCGTTCCTTTAGAGTCGATATTACCAAAATTTTATTCTGTTTTTTTATCTTATACTATGGATAGTTATTCTGTTAAAATAAAAAAGTAACAATCAAAAATGATAAAATACTGTCACTTTTGTTACCTTTTAGCTTTTGTCATGTTGACGATAGGAAGCGTCACGATTCATCTGTTTATAGAAAAGATAAAAGAGATCCTTCGTCCCTCAGGATGACAAAGGAGAATAGTTGCGTTATTGTATGGAAAAAGGTAACAGCATAAAACAGTTGAAAATGTGTTACTTTTGTCACCTTTTTTCGATAAAAGTCAGAAAATAAGTGTTTTATTAAAATAAGACTGAAAAGTAATAAGTAGATATGAAAAAGATTGAGCTGGCTTTTAAATAATCCGTACTTTTGTATAAATAAATAATCTTATAATTATGAGTGACTGGAAAGATCGTCTGAATGTGGTATATTCCACAAATCCGGATTTTAAATATGAGACTGAAAACGAAGAGGAACAAGATACTTTGCCCAAGGAGAAACAGCAATTGCGTATTTCGTTGGATAAACGTAACAGGAAAGGTAAAGCTGTAACACTTATTACAGGTTTTATCGGTTCGGGTGAAGACTTGGAAGCTTTAGGTAAGTTCCTGAAGGTAAAATGTGGTGTCGGTGGTTCGGCTAAAGATGGGGAGATCATTATACAAGGCGATTTCAGAAAAAAAATATTGGAATTACTCCAAAAAGAGGGTTATGCCAAATCACGGACTATTTGAAGATAAAGTAAATTTATTTGTATATAAGGCATCAGCAGGCTCCGGTAAAACACACCGCCTGACTGAGGAATATCTGCGCCTGTTGTTCTCTTCTCCGTATGCTTATAAGCATATCTTAGCTGTGACCTTTACCAATAAGGCAACGGATGAGATGAAAGGCAGGATTATAGATGAACTGGCTAATCTTGCAGTAGGAAACAGATCGGATTACATAAAAATGCTCTCTGATGAAAAGAACTACAATGAAGAGCAGGTAAGAAAAGAAGCCCGTGATATACTAACGCGTATCTTACACGACTATTCTTCATTTTCGGTAAGTACCATCGATAAATTCTTTCAGCAAACAATGCGTGCCTTTACCCGCGAAATCGGTTTAGGTGGAGGATATAATGTAGAGCTGGATACGAACAAGGTGCTGGGTGAGGCAGTAGATTCCATGTTGTATGATCTGGAGCGCAACGACAATAAGCTCCTGCTGGACTGGCTGATCCGTTTCTCTGAAGAGAAAGTAGAAAATGGAGAGACCTGGAATATCCGCAATGATATAAAATCCCTATCGCAAGAAATCTTTAAGGAAAATTTTAAAGCTTATAGTGATCTTGTTCAGGCTGATATAGCAGACAAAGAGCTGATGGCTAATTATAAAAATATGCTCTTTCCTATTATCCGGAATTTTGAGAGTGTGTTGCAGCAGATGGCTGAAAAAGCTTTAAACATAATGACAAGCTACGAGTTGAAGCCTGACGATTTTAAGGGTGTTTCGTACTCGCCTTTTTTTAGTTTTGTAAGATGGGCGAATGGCGGTAATGATGAGCCTACAGCTGCTTTCCGTTCATTGGCAAATGATATTACAAATTGGTATAGCTCCAAAACTCCGGCTTCGGTAAAATATAAGATTGAAGATGCTTATAATGATCTGAATATGTTTGTTTTCGGGATTATCAATCATTTTGATAATTCCCTGATGTATCAGACTGCTTATGAAATAAACCGTTATTTTTTCAGGCTGGGGATACTGGGCGATGTGGATAAAAAGATACGGGAATATTGCGCTGAAAACAATATTATGCTGATCTCGGATACAACGGAGTTGCTTAATCGCATTATCGATGGCAATGATTCACCTTTTATCTATGAGAAAGTAGGCCAGCGGGTTAATAACTATATGATAGATGAATTTCAGGATACATCGAATATGCAATGGCAGAATTTTCTCCCATTAGTTAAAGATAGCCTGAGTAGTGGTAACCGGAATTTTATTGTTGGCGATGTGAAACAGAGCATATACCGTTGGCGTAACTCCGACTGGAAACTGCTTGATGAACAACTGGATATAGACTTTAGGAAAGAAGGTGTTATTCATGAAACATTAGATACCAACTGGCGAAGTTCACAAAATGTAATTGCTTTTAATAACACAATCTTTTCATCCGGTACCAGCTTGCTCCAGGATACTTATAATAGTTCGTTGGAAGATATTGATAATTCACGATTAAAGCCATTTACATCCCGTATAATAAAAGCCTATGATGAAGCAGGGCAGGATATCCCTGAAAGCCATAAGGGTAATGAGGGATATGTGAAAGTTGAATTTGTAGATACAGAGGAATATGTCTGGAAAGACTATGTACTGGAACAGCTTCCCAAGCAGATAGAAGTATTGCAGGATAAAGGCTACGGACTGAAAGACATTACAATCCTGGTGCGGACAAAAAAAGAGGGGGCTGAGGTCGCTAACTGCTTATTGGAATATAAGAGTCAATATACAGGTACTCAATACCGCTATGATATAATTTCGGATGAGGCTTTATTTGTAAGTAACTCTAAAAGTATTAAGCTGGTTATTGCCATATTAAAATATCTTCATAATCCGCTGGATATATCTTTGAAGGCATTGGCTGTGTATGAATATTTTAAATATAATAACCAGATCAGTGCAGAAGAAGCCTTACTAAAATATTTTTCTGCAAAGGAAGACCTTCCGGAAGATATTGCTAATAGCCTGAAACGGATAAGTGAGCTTCCCCTGTATGAAATGACAGAAGAAATATTCGACCTCTTCCATAATTCTATGGAGGAAAACGAGCAGGTGTATATTCAGTCATTTCTTGATATGGTGCTTGATTTTACTATTCGTAATTCATCCGATCTCGATGCTTTTTTGAAGTGGTGGGATGAGACAGGGGTAACCAAAACGATCTTTACTCCTGATGGGCAGGATGCAATCAAGATCATGACTATTCACAAATCTAAAGGATTGGGCTTTAACGTTGTGTTAATCCCTTTCTGCAACTGGGAAATAGATCATAAGCATACAACGATTCTTTGGTGCCATCCTAAAATAGAACCATTCAATAAGATGCATCTGGTGCCTGTCAGATATTCTCAAAAGTTGGTAAATACAATCTTTGCTTATGAATATTTTGATGAAAAACTACATGCTTTTATTGACAATATAAATATACTGTATGTCGCATTCACACGCGCTAAAAATGAATTGATCGCTTTTGCTCCTAAGCCAAAAAAGGAAGAAATAAATAATATATCGTCATTGCTTTGGAGTACAATTCATTTATCAGCTCATCAAGATGATAATGAGAAGTCGCATCTTAATCTGCATCAATATTTTGACGGTGCTGTCTTTGAAGTAGGGCAGGGATACCGACCGGTTAAGCAAGAGAAGAAATCATCTGTACAAGAGATAAGTGTAGATAGTCTGTCGAGCATACCATATGACGAACGGGTAAAGTTATTACTAAAGAATAAGTACTATTTTACTGATACGGGGCAAAGGGATTACGGTACACTGATGCACGAAGTGGTAAGCCGTATAGAGAGGGTAGAGGACATTGATAACGCTATCGAAGCGTACCATATCTCAGGAGATATAACTACAGATCAGAAGAATGAACTGAAAGTATTGCTTTATAATTACTTATCTGACCCTGTTGTCGCACCATGGTATTCAGGACAGTATAAAGTATTAAATGAAATCCAGATATTACAGCCTAAAGGCAACTTTATCCGTCCTGACCGTGTGATGATAAAAGATGGAGCGGTTATTGTGATTGACTATAAATTCGGAGAGAAAGAAGACAGAAAGTATATTCGTCAGGTAAAGTATTATGCCGATCAGATTCGTAAGATGGGATATACCGATGTGAAAGGATATGTTTGTTACATTACTTTAGGGAAAGTAATAGAGATATAGCCAACTGGGATATAGCCAAACTCAGTGTAGGAAACAGATCTGAGCTATGTGAAATTATAATTAACTAATCATCAGGTAGTTTTGCCTTTTTTAACATTCCTTTAGTGAACTATTTTCACTGAAGCCACGTTAATATTATGTGTTTTTCATAGTATTAGATTTAAGGTTAACAATGAAGATTGGTTGTCGTGATGACAACCTTTTCTTTTTTATTTAATGCTCTTCAGTTATCTGGAATTTTGCTAATAGTAGCTTTTAAAATCATAGGCAAAGACTATGTGTAATAAGGTATATTTATGAATATTGATAATCAGTTATTTATGATTATAGAATAGTTAAATTGTGCTAAGTAACATAATTTTATCAGGTAAATATGTTGTATAACATAAAATATATTATATCTTTGTACTGTGTTTTTCATGGTATTAGATTTAAGGTTAACAATGAAGATTGGTTGTCGTGATGACAACCTTTTTCTTTTTATAACCACTAATATTCATCTACTTTGAGATCTATCCTGTATTTATCTAATGCGGTTTGCAGTTCAGCAGTTATTTTTTCATACCCAGCTTTCCCATATAGGTTGTTCAGTTCATTAGGGTCAGTTTGTAAGTCGTACAATTCATTACAATCAATATCTTCATCATTTGCCATTTCGCCTTTCCCATAAAAGTGAATGAGCTTATAGCGATCGGTACGTACACCGTCGTGTCGGCGTACACTATGTATAGCCGGATAATCGTAATAATGATAATAGAGACTAGTCCTCCAGTCGGCAGGTTTATTTCCTCCAAATAGTGCTTCTAGCGATGTGCCGCTCATTTCTTTAGGCTTTTCTACGCCTGCCAGTGAAAGGATAGTCGGTGCATAGTCTATATTCTGTACGAGAGCATCTGTCTTTGTTCCGGCTTTTATTGCTTTTGGATAACGTATAAGTAAAGGGGTGCGGAAAGATTCTTCATACATAAACCGTTTGTCGAACCAACCATGCTCCCCCATGTAGAAGCCCTGATCGGAAGTATAAATTATGATGGTATTATCCATCAAGCCTTGCTCTTCAAGATAAGATATTATCCTTCCTACCTGATCGTCGATACTCTTTATACAACGTAGGTAATCTTTGAGATATCGTTGGAATTTCCAGTTCAGGAGATCGTCTCCTTTCAGCTTTTGATCTATGAACTTTTGATTCTTAGGATGGTATGATTTATTCCATGAGTCCAGTTGCTCAGGGGTCATTCTGTCAAAAGAATACTGTAGGCTTTCTATATTCCATTCTTTATCATATGGAGGTGTATCCTTTAATTCCTGAACTTTTAGATCATATATAAGTGTCATTGTTTTGTCTATAGTCATATCCTGTGTATGAGCAGGCGAGCAGCGGGTAGAATAATTGTCTTTGAAAGTAGCAGGAACCGGGAACTCAATATCTTCATACAGATCCAGATATTGTGGCTCAGGCATCCAGTTGCGGTGTGGCGCTTTATGATGAACCAATAGGCAAAAAGGTTTATCTTTATCTCTATGTTCAAGAAAGTCTATTGAGTGATCTGTTATCAATGTAGACGCATACCCTTCTTCTTTTATATATTTACCATTTGTATCTTTGCTTCTAAATTCAGGATTGTAATATTCTCCCTGGTCCCATAATATTTTATAGTAATCAAAACCTTTAGGTTCACACTGCATATGCCATTTACCTACCACTGCTGTCTGGTATCCTGCTTCTTGTAAAAGCTCCGAAAAGAATGTTTTGGTAGAATCAATTCCCGTCCCTAATTGTCGTTGACCATTTTGATGACTATATAACCCTGTCATAAGGCAGGCCCGGCTGGGTGTGGATAGCGAATTCTCTACAAATGCTTGTTGAAAAAGCATTCCTTCATTAGCCAGACGGTCCAGATTTGGTGTTGGGGCAAGTTTAGATAAAGGATGCCCATAAGCACTTATTGTCTGATATGAGTGATCATCTGTCATTATATAAATAATGTTAGGACGGGTCTGTGTCGTGTTTTGACTTTCTCTCTTTCCACAACTATAGTTAAAAAGTGCACTGGGAATGATAACAAAACTTATTGCTTTAAATTTGTTCATGGCATTATTTGTTAGATTTTGCAGTTATAACTGTAAATATATTAAATTTGTCTTTCCTGTTGAAATAAGATTTAACTAAATATAGATTTGATGGCTATAAAAATTAATTTATTCATCTTGCTTGCCCTTCTGATGTTTTCATGCAATAAGGAAAATAAGAAAAGTCCGGATGTGAATATCAAGGAACTTAAGATGCTGGCGCAAGAAGAAGTAATAGCGGGTTTCGATATACATCGTGAATTGTCTGTGAATCCATTGATGGATATCCCTTTTTCTACATATGTAAAAGAAAATGAGGGGCAATACTCAATACTGTATATTCCTAAAACGAGAGACATTCGTGATAAGTATCAGGATTTTGATAAAAAGAATAGTATACAACTCTCTACAGAGCCGGATGGGACAGAGTATTATAGTGAAGAATCTTTGAAGAAAATAAATCAGATAATACGTGAGGAAATGAAGATCCAGGACTTCTGTATTATTGGCCGCTATGTTCCTTATTATTGTCTTCAAAAAGATGCAACATCTGTAAAACCCGAATATAGCGTGAGTATTCCGTACGAGATGCAAATATATAAGCTAATCAGTAATGAGTGGGAGCTTATAGAGTCTGCTAAGATATTGGATATTTCCGGTGTTGGGAAATACGAGACACTCAGTACTTATAATGATTTTCTGAATATAAAATATTAGTATATATCCTCTTTTACCAACTCAATAAATAGTTTTGCTATTTTTTGAGTAAGAGCTTCTGCATAAGCTTTGCCCTTTTCTGCAGATGATTTTTTTGGGTTTCCTACTCCCGTATCCTGAGATACTTTCATCCAGTTTCGAGGGGTCCATCCTATGCCAGTGCGGAGAGTCTCTGCCTTGAATGGTGTATATATTCCATCTCCGGCTAATGATAACTTTACCAGTTCAGGGTGATAGTGCATCATAACTGAAGTCTCCATCTCACCTGCATGATCATCTTTTTCTTCAAAGTAGTCTGCTTGAGGAATAATAGCAAATAGATTACTTATGACGACTAGGAAATCCGGATAATCAACGGCCAGATCTCTGATCATATTTATAAAATTATTTCCTCCATGCCCGTTTACAATTATAAGTTTAGATATACCCTGATAACTGAGGGATGCTACAATATCTGTTAGTATAGCTTTTTGTGTTTCGTAACGTGTATGCAGACAAAACGGTTGTTCGCGTTGTCCTGGATTTTGAGAACCTAAAGGAATAACTGGTAAAACCATACCTTTAACTCCTGCCTGATCGTATGCTTTGATAACTGAGTCTACAGAAATATCGTGAGCTAAATAACAGTCAGTCATGTATGGTAAATGATAGTTGTGAGGTTCGGTTGCGCCCCAGGGTAATACTGCAAAGTCATATTTACTATCCTTTGTATCATTATAAATAGCCGAGAGTATGTCAAATTGAGAATTCATACAGGTTGTTTTTAGTGTATGTAAAGATAATAATTTATTGTTTCATTATCTTTGTTGAAAAAAGAACAATGATAGACAAGATAAAGGAATTAAGAAAAGTATTACCAATTCCAATAGGTGAAGCCAAGCAACTCCTGATGGAGAATAAAGGTGATGTAGAGAAATGTATTTACCTGTTCAAAGCCAAGTCATTAAATGAAATACAGGATATCACCGGTTGTGATGAAAAAATGGCTAATGAGTACTATGAGATTGAAAAGTATGATTTCAACAGAACAGTCTCTGCTATAAGAGAAGCTATTTATGATAGAAATTACAAACCTATTAATGGTGTAACAAAAGAGAGAGTCAGTCTTATTTATCAGTGGCTAAGGATCATCGAAACGGATGATTTTGGACGTTCGTTGGATTTCAACTATTTGAATACTGTTATTGACATAATGTTGCTTATCCCATCTCTGATAGATACAGCCAATACCATAAGGAAAGCAAAAGATGCAAAGGATATTATTTTTGATGGTTATTCTGATTCAAGTAGCCTCGATGAATTTGTCCGTCGCCATAAAAGGTTGGATGATAATGAGGAATTTCAGGAGGCTGATAAAATCATTAATCTGAGAATCACTATAATTAAAGAGGAGCTAATGCGGCATGTAAGAAACCTGTAATTGCTAAATAGAGATTAAACTTTCTTTTTTGCTTTCCATGGTTTGAATACAGATATAATCACCAGTAGTATAAGTGTTATAGATGAAATGCAACCGCAATAGAATATCTGATTCTCGCGGCTAATCATTTCCGCATTACTCATGGCTAAATTACGTTGAGTATCACTCAATTCAAGGTTAGCATCCAACATAGGGCTAAGATAGAAAGTGCCTACAACAATTACGATTATACTAACGATCCATTTTACAGTGATCCATTTATGTTTAAAAAATCCCCAATTACTTTTTATTCCATATAATATTCCTATTAATACGGTGATAGTAGCAGTAGGAATTACGATCAGGTCATCAATGAAACGAACGGCTTTGTATTTCATAAACAATTCATCTCCCGATTGAGCTTTCATCAGCAATAAGATTGCCATGGCAATCACACCTACCGTCCATAACATTACAAATATCAGATGCAATGTTTTCAAAATTTTCATTCCTGTTGCTCCAAATTTTTTCATTATAGTATTTATTGATTAGTCAATTGCTTGTGCAAAAAAAATATTATATTTTTTCGGCATTGTTGTATATTTTATCCAGAAGTTTATACAATGCTTCTGTCTCCATATTTGTAGCGGGTCCCAGTACTTTTTTTATTATAGATTCGCCATGTTCAATAGCATAAGGAATTAGTAATTTGCCTTTTTCTGTTATCAGTACAGAATTCTGTCTTTGTGAGACTTGTTTTCTAGTAACGAGTCCTTTTGTTTCCAGATTATCAATTGTCCGTTTTATAGCAGCTGCATCTTTACATAAAAGAGTTGCCAGATCGTGCTGGCTTAATGCATCTTTGTAGTAGAGACATCTTAAGACTATAAATTGAGAATGGGGTAGATCTATATTATGTCTTTTGAATTCGGAATTTAAGGCTTTAGCTAAAGAAAATGAGGCTCTGTTTAGTAGAAATCCCAACGAATACAATTTATTCATATATAATTATTTTTACAAAAGTATAAATAATTATTGATTAGTCAATAGTTTGTTCAAGCTTTGTGAAAAATAATGTGCTGGCTATTAGTAAATCGCTTCAATAGCCAAGAATTTGAATATATATTTTTTTATATAAGATATATTTTGTTTACATTTGCACCTAGGAAACAAGATATTGATGACAAGCTTTGCTTATTTTTGATGTAAGTGCCTTATTTTACAAAAGTTACAGTATGCCGAAGTCTTGCTTGATCAACTATAAATATTTTTATAGATTGATGGCGGATTTCTTTATTTGTAGCTAGATTAATTTATGGAATCTAGACTAAATAGATTAGAAACTGAACAAACTACAAAACTCCTCTGGGAATATTCTATTCCGGCGATTGTAGGCTCCCTGGTTGTTGCTATTTATAATACAATAGATAGTATATATATAGGGCATGGCCCCGGTTTGGGCGATCATGCCATTGGTGGGCTTGGAATTGTTCTTCCTGTTATGACGCTTTTTACAGCCTTGGGGTTGTTTGTTGGTACAGGTGCTGCCAGCCGTATTTCCATCTATATGGGGATGGGGCTAAAGGATGAGGCCGAGAGGGTTTTAGGAAACGCTTTCTTTTTAGTCGTTTTATTAACAGGGGTGTCAATCCTTTTTGTTTATCTCTTTCTGGAATCCATATTGTTAGCTATCGGAGCAACCAATGAAACTTATCACTTTGCCCATGAGTTTCTCCTCTATTATTTGCCATGTAACCTTTTCTTGAACTTGAGTTACACATTAAGTAGTATTATGCGTGCCTCAGGATATCCTAAAAAAGCAATGTATACAATGCTTCTGGGCGTTATTACGAATATTCTATTAGCACCGGTATTTATCTTTGTTCTCAAATGGGGAATGAAAGGAGCTGCAGTTGCTACATCGATATCCACACTTGTTACCCTGATCCCAATAATGTATCATTTTCTGGATCAAAATAGTACATTGAGATTTTATAAGAATAAAATAAGTCCTGATAAAAAGATTATTTGGGCTATTGTAAGCATTGGATTTTCTCCATTTATTATGCAACTTGCCGCCTCAGTTGTAGTTTTTTTTATTAATAATCGTCTTAGAATATATGGAGATAGTATTGCTATAGAAGCTTATACTATTGCAAGCAGGTTGACATTGGTTATAATACTTATAATAGTAGGATTGACACAAGGTATGCAACCGATAGTGGGATACAATTTTGGAGCCAAGAGGTTCGACAGGGTTGCTTCTACAGTAAATCAGGCCATCAAGGCAGGAATTGGCATCGGGATTGTGGGTTTGGTTTGCGGAATATTTTTCTCGAATATAATAGTTCGCCCTTTTAACCCTTCTGAGGCATTAGCAAGAGAGGCTGCGCGGGCATTAAAGATTTTGACTATTATGCTCCCTTTAAGCGGGATTCAAATGGTGATATCAAACTTTTTTCAATCTATTGGAATGCCTGTCAAATCAGTATTTCTAAGCTTGACACGGCAATTTCTTATTTTAGTTCCATCTCTATTTATCCTGTCGTATTTTTTCGAACTGGATGGAGTCTGGGCCTCAATACCTTTATCTGATTTCTTGTCAACGGTATTAGCCGTTGTATTATATATATGGCAAATACGCAAATTTAACAAAAATACATATGCAGTAACACTAACATAATTGACAATTTTTGATATAAGGAAATCAATAGACATAAGACAACGAACACACGTAATAGATAAAAATAGATAACACTAAGACAACAAATAGGTCCTGGATTTTATTATCCGAGGATAAGACAACATAAACAACAATAATATTATACAGTATTAAAAATGCAACATTACAAAGAGCTACTTATTCTATCTCCATTCGAGATACCAAACGCGACACTAGCTTTAAAAACAATCGAATCGGGTGCATATCCTGTATTGCATCTTGGACGGAATGAATCTGAGGCTCAGGAAGCTTTAGACATTCTAGCAAAATCTACGACAAAACCTTTTGGGGTATGTTATGTGAACGAAACTTCAACAAAACTGAAATTACCCTTAAATGTTGATGTTGTAATTTTTCCTTTTGGGATGGACGTACCATCCGGGAAAAAAATTAAGAAGTTCTGTCAGGTACATTCATTAGATGAAGCTGAGTCCGCTATTGGGCAGGGGTTGAATAATGTTGTAGTAAAGGGGAATGAAGGTGCCGGAAGGGTTGCAGATCAGTCTTCTTTTGTTCTTTTCCAAAGCATAATCAGTAAGTGTTCTGGCAAAGACATCAATGTATATGTGCAGGGAGGGACAGGAATTCATACTTCAGCTGCATGCCTAGCATTGGGAGCTAAAGGCATTATTATGGATAGTCAGATATCCTTATTCCCTGAATGTGGTTTGGCTAAAGAGCTAAAGAATCTTTTTAGTAAATTAAGCGGAAGTGAAACTACTGTTATCGATAATTTCAGAGTTTTACAGAGAAATGACTCTCCTAAATTGCCTGCTAATGCTAAATACTCTGATATTCTTCCTTTGTTAGGCGGTCTCGAAATTAAAAATAATTTCATACCAATGGGGCAGGATATCGCAATATCTATTGACCTGGTGGAAAAATATAAAAACCTGTCAGCATTAGTTACAGGTTTTCATGAAGCTGTATATGGACACATACAACAAGCTAAAAAATTACAAACAATCAAATCTGACAGCAAGCTAGCTAAAGATCTGGGCACTAAGTATCCGATAGCTCAAGGGCCAATGGCCAGAGTGAGTGATGTGCCCGAATTTGCTTGTAATGTTGCAGATGCCGGAGCTCTGCCATTTATCGCAATGAGTATGACAACTGGTGATGCTGCCCGCAATCTGGTAGCAGAATCCAGTAGATTACTTGAAGGTAAAACATGGGGCGTGGGGTTACTTGGTTTTATCCCGACAAAACAACGGGAAGAGCAAACAAAATATATATTGGAGTACAAGCCATCGGTAGTACTTATAGCGGGAGGTCGTCCTTCATTGGCCAAACCTTTCGAAAAGGCAGGAATCAAGGCGTTTATCCATGTGCCTTCACAGGCATTATTGGATATGTTCCTAAAAGAAAATGCGAAAAACTTTATATTTGAAGGACGTGAAAGTGGAGGACATATAGGTCCTCTTTCCAGTTTTGTTTTGTGGGAAAGGCAGATATACAGATTACTGAAAGAAGATAATTTATCTTCCTTCAGTGTGTTCTTTGCTGGTGGAATTCACGACGCTTTCTCTTCTGCATTCATTTCTATTATGTCTGCCACACTGGATGCTAAAGGTGCTAAAGTGGGAGTGCTGATGGGTTCTTCATACCTCTATACCAAAGAAGCTGTAGACTCGAGAGCTATTCTTTCCGGATTCCAGAAATTGGCAATAGAAGAAAACAGTACAGTCATCCTTCAAGCAGCTCCCGGACAAGAAACTCAATCTTTAAAATCTCCATTCACAGAACATTTTGAGAAAGAAAAGGAAAAGTTGCAGGAGCAAAATCTTGATAGTAAAGAAGTCTGGGTGAGGTTGGAAGAACTAAATCTTGGTCGTTCCAGAATTGCTACAAAAGGTATTGAGCGTATCGGTACCGATCTTGTAAAGTTAGGTGAAGAGGAGCAAAAAGAAAAAGGTCTTTACATGATAGGGCAGGTTGCTGCGCTCAATCAGAAGGTGTTGACCCTGGATGAATTACATAAACATGTAGCTATAGATAACAATGAGCTTTTAACACAGCTTCCCGATATTTCTTTACCTGTTTCACAAGCTGAACCATTAGATGTGGCAATTGTGGGTATTTCAGGTATTTTCCCTGATGCGCATAATATTGAGGAATATTGGAGAAATATCGTTCTTGGTAAAGATTGTATAAGTGAAGTTCCGGACAGCCGTTGGAATAAAGATTTGTATTATGATCCTAATACAACTGATACTGATAAGGTTGTGTCTAAATGGGGAGGATTTATTCCTACAATAGATTTTGATCCTCTGGAGTTCGGTATGACTCCACAATCCCTGGCATCTATAGAGCCAACTCAGTTATTGAGTCTTTTGGTAGCTAAGCAAGCACTTACAGATGCAGGATATGGTAATCTTGGTGAAGTAGATTTAGAAAATACATCCGTAATATTCGGTGCCGAAGGTTCAACCGAACTAGCAGCCAGCTATGGTTTCAGAGGTTATGCCAAACAGGCTTTGGGTGAATTACCTGATGAGTTAAAAAATTCTCTTCCCCGACTTAATGAAGATTCATTTGCCGGAGTATTATCTAATGTAATATCCGGTAGAATAGCTAACCGCCTGAATCTGGGTGGACGCAACTATACTGTAGATGCAGCATGTGCATCTTCTCTAGCGGCTCTAGATCTTGGTTGCCAAGAGCTATCTTCTAACCGTTCAGATATGGTACTTCTCGGAGGTACTGATTTGCATAATGGAATCAATGACTTCCTGATGTTTTCATGTACCCATGCATTATCTCGCAAAGGGTATTCAGCTTCGTTTGATGCAGACTCGGATGGTATAGCATTAGGTGAGGGGATAGGAGTCCTTGTTATGAAGAGATTAGCTGATGCTGAACGTGATGGAAATAAGATATATGCTGTTATAAAAGGCGTTGGTGGAAGTAGTGATGGTAAAAGTCTTGGGTTGACAGCTCCAAATAGAAACGGTCAGATCAAAGCGTTACAAAGAGCGTATCAGAGTGCGGGAATCTTGCCATCACAGGTAGAGATGATAGAAGCTCACGGTACTGGAACAGTAGTCGGTGACAGAACAGAACTTCGTGCCTTGACAGATATGTTCCTTGAATCGGGAGCCATCAAAGGCCAGTCGTTGTTAGGTTCTGTAAAAACACAGATAGGACATGCAAAATGTGCTGCCGGTATTGCCGGGGTTATCAAAACAGCTCTATCTATCTACTATAGAGTTCAGCCGCCAACATTGCACTTGAATAAACCGAACCCTTATTATGATAAGGATAGCAGCCCGTTTGTATTCAATACACATTCCGGATACTGGGATAGCGAGAGAAGAATCGCAGGGGTTAGTGCTTTCGGATTCGGTGGAACCAATTTCCACGTAGTGATGGAGAACCATAAAAATTCTGAAGTTCCTAGTTGCAGTTTACCATTATGGCCATCAGAACTTTTTGTATTCCGTGGAGATTCATTAAGTGAAGCCAAGCAGCAGTTGCAGAAAGTAAAAGATGTGTTGGGCTACAACGACAAGATCAGTATTAAGGATATTGCCTATAGCTTGGCTGTATACAGCAAAAAGGAAATCCAACTTTCTATAGTAGCAAGTGATAGTAGTGAATTATTGAAAAAAATTGATACAGCGCTTGCAGGAAAAGAAGAATATGGTATTTATCCGAAAAATGCGAAAGATGGTAAAGTAGCCTTTATGTTCTCCGGACAGGGTAGTCAGAGAGTGAATATGGCGCGCGATATGTTTGTTGCATTTCCTGCTATGCGCCGTTTGCTGGCTAAGCATAAAGAATACGAAAAGATATTATTCCCTTACGCTACTTTTGATGAACAAACGCGTAAAGAGCAGCAGAAGGTTATTACTGATACCCGAAATGCACAGCCATTGCTTGGTATAGTAGATTTTGCTTTTGCAGAATTCCTCAAATCATTAGGCATTGTGCCGGATATGGTCGCTGGTCATAGCTATGGAGAATTGCCGGCATTGTGTTTTGCAGGAGCTTTTGATGCTGAAGAATTAGTCTCGTTGAGTCGTAAGAGAGCTTTGTCTATACTGGATGCAGTTGAGGAAGACAAGGGTAAAATGATTGCTGTGAGTCTTCCTGAAGCAGAAGTAAATGCTTTACTGGAAGGGGAAACAGAAGTATGGGCAGTGAATTTTAATTCACATAAGCAAATTGTTCTTGCAGGATCTACTGAGGGTGTGAATGCTTTTATGCAAAAGCTAAGCAAGAAAAATATTGCATATAAGGAATTGAATGTAGCATGTGCTTTCCATAGCCCTCTTTTACATAAATCAAAAGATTTGTATGCTGATGTATTGAAAACAGTTGACTTTAAGAAATTGAGTCTTCCAGTTTGGTCAAATACGACTGCAGAGTATTATCCGGCTAAAGGTCAGGAAATAAAAGATAGATTATCGGAACATCTTATCAAACCTGTATTGTTTACGAAGCAGGTTGAAAATATGTATAATGATGGTGCCCGTGTATTTCTGGAAGTAGGACCGGGTAGAGTCCTCACAGGGCTTGTGCAATCTATTTTAGGAGATAAAGTATCTGCTTTTGAAACAGAGAATAAGAGTTTTAATGGAGTAAGTTTCATCTTACATAGCATTGCTAAGTATCTGTCAACCGGAAAGTTTGTTGATATCGATAAACTCTTTGATAAACGTAATGCAACTATCATAGATATTGATAAACCTGAACAATACAAAAAGAGCCCTATTATTTGGCATGTTAATGGTCATAATGCTGTACCAGCCAATGGAAAAATGCCATCAACAGGAGCATATCCTATTACGCAACCTATAATGAACTTAAAAGAAATGTACAATAATCCAAATAATAATTCTGTTTCGGGATCTTCTTCCTCAGATCAAGTAGTACTTGAGTATCTGAATAGCATGAGAATGATGCTTCAGAGCCAGCGTGATGTAATGCTTGGTTACTTAGGTCATACTCCTGCTAATAATATTTCGGCACCAATACAAACGATCCCAGTGCAACAAGTATTGCCTGTAGCTCCTGCTCCACAGGTACAACAGTCACAACCGCAACCTGTGGTTATGCCTGTAGCTGCACTTCAACCAGTTGCTTCAGCTACTTCTGCCGTGTCTATTGAAGATATAAAAGCATTATTACTGGAAACAGTAAGCGAAAAAACAGGTTATCCTATCGATATGTTAGGTCTTGAACTTGACCTTGAAGCCGATCTAAGTATCGATTCTATCAAACGTATGGAGGTTATCGGTGCGTTGAGGGAAAAATTGAATATATCGGGAAGTATGGAAGATGCAGAAGATACAATCGAAAAACTGGCTTCCGTAAAAACACTTAACGGGCTGATCGAATGGATTGAGGATCTTGCAAAATCAAGTATGAGTCAGGCTCAGCCTCAAATGCAAAGCGCAGGTTCGGTAATGCAAGTGAATATGCCGGTTGCAGTTCAGCCTGTAGCAGCACCGATTGCATCAACTCCTGCTCCTGCAGCTGTATCCATGGAAGATATAAAAACATTATTACTGGAAACAGTCAGCGAAAAAACAGGTTATCCTATCGAGATGTTAGGTCTAGAACTAGACCTTGAAGCTGATTTAAGTATCGATTCTATTAAACGTATGGAGGTTATCGGTGCATTAAGGGAAAAACTGAATATATCGGGAAGTATGGAAGATGCAGAAGATACAATTGAGAAACTAGCTTCTGTAAAAACACTTAACGGACTGATAGAATGGATCGAAGACTTAGCTAAAGCCGGTCAGGAACAAGCTTCTGCCCCAGTTCAACAGCAGGGTACAACTCCGGTAATGCAAAGTGCACAAAGCATGCCAGTAGCAACTCAACCAGTAGTAGCTACTGCTCCTGCAGCAGTATCCATGGAAGATATTAAAGCATTGCTTCTGGAAACAGTAAGTGAGAAAACAGGTTATCCTACCGATATGCTAGGATTAGATCTCGATCTTGAAGCCGATTTAAGTATCGATTCTATTAAACGTATGGAGATAATAGGATCATTGAGGGATAAATTGAATATATCCGGAAGCATTGAAGATGCAGAAGATACAATTGAGAAACTAGCTTCTGTAAAAACACTTAACGGACTAATAGACTGGATCGAAGAATTGGCGAATGGTAGCAAGAGTGAAGAAACTCCTGCTCAATTACCGTCCCAATCTCAGCCTCAACAAGCTGCAGTTACAACAAGCAAGACTATAGCAGACGATTTAATAAGGATGAGTTTCGAACTGGAAGAAAAAATACTGAATTCAGAAAAAATACTAATCGATGGTAAGCATTTTGCATTAACAGATGATGGCGGTGAATATGCTGAAAGTGTTAAGGCAGTAATGGAACTGAATGGAGCTACTGTTGACCTTATTAAGGGAGATGAAGACCTTACTCAATATGACGGGTTGGTGATCCTTAACTCATCAGCATCCCCTCGTAAATACAGCATCAAGGAAGTATTTAATATGATAAAGAATGTAGATCTTGCCAAGATCAAGTGGGTATATACATTCAGCGATATACTTGGAAATATTAAGGCTACAGAAGGTATATCTAAAATGAAAGAGATACAAGGTTTCCCAGGTTTGATAAAGAGCCTTGCTCATGAATTTCCTGCTATAAACTTCCGTGCTGTTGTATCGCATTCTGTCTTCGATAAAGCATCTTTAGCTCAAATTGTAGTGGACGAGTTACTCACACGTGATGCTACCTATATTGAAATAATATATAAGGATGAGAAAAGATATTTCACAAATCCTAAACCTGTAGAACTTACTCCAAATGGAGGTTCTCATTTGGCCTTGGACAAAGATTCTGTAGTTGTTGTATTTGGTGGTGCTCAGGGAATTACTCCTGAGTTGGTAAGTGAATTGTCTAAAGAATATCCATGTAATTACATACTGGTTGGACGATCTGAAGCACCGACTCCTGAATTCGATAAATATAAATCGCTGGATTCTAAAGATAAAATACGTAAATACCTGATCAGTGAAGAGAATATGAGATCTCCTGGTGAGATAGAGAAAAAAGTTCAGAAGATATTCAAAGCTAATCAGATAAATGAGAATGTTGCGAAAATAGAAAAGACGGGTGGAAAAGTAACTTATGTTTCTTTAGATATAAAGAATGAACAAGCATTAAGAGACTTTATCAAGAAAACATATGAAACCTATGGCAGAATAGACGGAATCTTCCATGCAGCTGGTTTGTTGGACGATAAGTTGTTTATACATAAAACATTCGATTCTTTCGAACAAGTATATTCTACAAAAGTAACTCCGTTGCATGTCTTACTGGATGAACTACATCCCGATCTTAAACTATTTGTGATGTTCAGTAGTGTAGCCTCATCTTATGGTAACAAAGGACAATCGGATTATGCTTCTGCTAACAGTGTATTTGATCATATCGCATCAGCCTTAAATGAAAAGATGGATGCCAGAATATTGACCATCAACTGGGGACCGTGGAAAGGAACTGGTATGGTTAGCGATACGCTGGAGGCTGAATTTAAAAAACGTGGAGTATCACTGATCCCATTAAAAGAAGGAGCAGAGTATTTTGTAAATGAGCTCAAATATGGTAAAGAGAACCATGTATTGGTAATGGGTGGTGCAGAAGATGTAAAAGGCTTTTTAAATATTTGATTCGAAAGTGGAAAATAAAAAAGATATAGCAATTGTAGGAATGTCTTGCTTCGCTCCTGAAGCAAGTAATTACATTGAATATTGGAATAATCTTATCAATGGGGTAGACTGTATTAAGGATGCCCCGGCCGATAGGTTAGATCCCCGATATTTTGATGAAACAAGAAAGCCGGCTGTAGATCGTTTCTATTGTAAGCGGGGAGGTTTTATTCCGGATATATTATTTGATCCTATGGAGTTTTCTATTCTGCCGCTTGCGGTACAAGGAATGGATACGTCCCACATGTTAACACTGAAAAGTGTTTATCAGGCATTGGAAGATGCATCGGTATTTGACAAGAAGATATCATTGAAAAAGTGTGCCTTGGTAATTGGTAAAGGGGCGTATGTGGGATCTGCTGTATGGCGGGCTATGGATATAGTTCATGTAAGTCATCAGATGGCCGAAGTGGTAAAGAAAGCATTACCGGATCTATCTGACGAAGAAATAGATAAAATTAAAGAACAATATCAGGCATCCCGGGGCCGCTATCAGGCCGACTCTATGCCTGGACTTATACCAAATTTGATTGCTTCCCTTATATCCAACAAACTGGACATGCAGGGACCTTCATATGTAATTGATGCTGCCTGTGCCAGTTCTTTGATCGCTTTGGAACATTGTGTAAAAGAATTGGAAAGCGGGAGATGTGATATTGCTGTTGCAGGAGGTGTACATGCCGGTCACAATACTCCGTTCTGGAGTATTTTTGCACAACTGGGTGCTTTATCTCATAAGCAAAGTATAACACCATTCAGTGAAGATGCAGATGGACTATTGATTGGTGAAGGGGGAGGTTTTGTTGTCCTGAAAACTCTGGATAAAGCTGTTGCAGATAATGACCGTATCTACGCCGTAATCAGAGGTATAGGGGTAAGTAGTGACGGATCGGGTGTAGCTGTTATGGCTCCTGCTGTTAAAGGTCAGAAACTTGCTATAGAGACAGCCTGGACAGATTCTGGGATGGACAAAGCTAAGATTGGTTACTTGGAAGCGCATGGAACCGCAACAGTTGTAGGAGACAGAACAGAATTACAAACTTTGTCAGAGGTTTTTCCAAAAGAAGAGTGTGATAAAGAAGTTCTGTTAGGTTCTGTAAAATCCAATGTTGGTCATGCAATGCCTGCGGCTGGTATTCTTGGTTTGATAAAAGCAGTTCTAGCTTTGTATACGAGACAAATTCCGCCGACACTACATTGTGAACGCCCCCTTAAAGGAATGGAAAAAACACGTTTCAAACCTGTACAACAGTTGCAGGAATGGGATGAAAACAAATATCCTCTTATTGCGGGTGTGAATGCATTTGGTTTTGGCGGTATTAATGCACATGTCATATTAGAGGCATATGGAGAGAAGCAATCTCTGACTGCAGATAGAAGCCCATTCCCGGATAAAGTGGTTGCTTTAACAGCACCGACTAAAGAGGCATTGATAAAAAGCCTTCGTAATGGAGAAACATCATCTGCAAATCAGGATGGAGATTACCGCTTGGTGGTCTTTAATCCGACACCAGACAGGATAGAAAAAGCAATAAAATTTATAGAGAAAGATTTGGTATGGAAAGGTCGTCAAGATATTTGGTATACTAACAAACCACTTATCAAAAACGGAGGGAAAATAGCCTTTTTATACCCAGGATATGATCCGTCTGTAAATCCTGAAATAGATAGCTTGCTCAATCATTTCAAACTTAATCTGCCTGAAGAGGAATACAGATCGAGTGAGAGTGAAATGGTAGATAATGTACTAAGGCTATATCGGATAAATAGGGCGATGGATATGTCGCTGAAGGCGCTGAACTTAAAATCAGATATGAATGCCGGACACAGCCTCGGAGAATGGTTCGGGGTGGAAGCATCAGGTATGGTATCCGCTAAGTCGATCAGAAAACTTATCAATTGTCTGGATGCAAGCCAGTACAAGATTGATGGGGTTTTCTTCATCGCTGTAAGTATAGGTAGAGAAAGAGTGAAAAAGTATCTGGATACAATTCCCGATCTTTACTTATCTAATGATAACTGTCCAAATCAGGTATTACTTTGTGGTACGGAAGATGCTGTAAAGAAGTTGTCAGAAGGGCTTAAACAGGAGCAGATTTTCTTTCAGGTTTTACCGTATCAATCGGGATTCCATACTCCTTTCATAAAACACAGGCTTGATCTTTTGGAAGACTCATTTCAGCATCTTGAGTTTAATGACCCTGAAGTAACTATGTGGTCTACCAATACATTGGAGCCTTATCCAACCGAAGCTCAGGATATTAAGGCCCTATCTGTGAAGCATCTTCTTGAAGGTGTAAGATTCCGGGAGTTAGTTGAAAAGCTTTATGAGGAAGAGAACGCACGTGTATTTATTCAAGTAGGAGGGGGAAGTCTTGTCGGATTTGTAGACGATATATTTACTAATAAGCCATACAGTGCTATATCTGAAACTAGTAGTCAAAGAACTACATTGGAACAATTAAGGCGTGTAATGGCTCTGCTTTATATCGAAGGCCGCGATGTGGACATGTCTTTTCTTAATGTAGAAAAGGCGAATAAAAAGAAATCCGGCAAAGGGATGAGGTTGCAGATGTTTATGGATGTTCAGACAGAATTCCCTATTCTAAGCCAACATGTAAAAGAACGTGCGAAAGCTACTTCTAATGTTGATTTCGGTTCATTGGCAGTAGATACATCGCATCCGGTAATGGCTGCCTTGAATGAAAACATGAAAGAAATGGCCCAGATGCAAATGGAGCTGGCCAGATTATTTAAAGAAAGGGGAGAATCGAATGGAAATGTACCTGTGGTAAAATCATTACCTGTAACTGCACCACAACCTCAGCCTCAGCCTCAGGTGATAAATACAATACAGCCTGTAATTGAGAAAGTAGAACCTGTAGTTGTAAAAACTCAGGCTAAAACAGGGACATCTTTTGTTGAAGATCTATATGTTTCATTAGAGACATACCCTACACTGATGGGACACTCATTAGTGAAACAACCATCGTACTGGGATTGTCCGGAGGATTTAAATCCGGTAATTCCTATGACTATGACTTTCGAGCTATTGGCAGAAGCTGCACATAAGCAGGATTTATCTAAAAAAATAGTAAGTATAGGCCCTATAAGTGTATTTCAATGGATGGAAGTCCATACCCCGTTCATCCAGAAAATAAATGGTGTATGGAAATCTGAAGAACTCATTTCTCTGGGTATTAAGAATTTTGCCTCGGGTGAGGTTGTTCTAAAAGATACTCTGCCTACTCCGGATCCATATTACGAAAATTATATTGATTTGGGTGAAAATATAAGCTATTTACCTACTCCCGAGGATATATATGAAAATTATATGTTTCACGGAGTTGAATATCAAGGTATAGAAAAAGTTACGCATGTAACCGAAAAAGGTATAAGAGCCTATATACGGAAACAGGAAGGTAAAGGTTCTTTATTAGATAATATGGGACAGACATATGGGCTTTATTTACATTTGATTTTGAAAATAAATAATGTAACTTTCCCTGTAAAGGTTCAGGATATTACATTTTATCAGGATATGCATGATCAGGAAGGGCTGTTTGAATGTATCTGTCTGAGCAAAACTATAGATAAAGACTTTACAACATGTGAAATGATTTTGAAACGGGACGGAAAACTATGGAGTGTTGCCAAAGGATGGCAGAACAGGCGTTTCGAATTTGATCAAAGATTATGGACAATTACCCTGAATCCGGGAAGAAATCTGATGGCAGAACAAATTGTGCCCGGGGTATTCTTCTTTGAGGGTGAATATAAGAAGACTGCTGTCTTGGAATTCTTAAGAAAAAGATATCTGAATCAGCCTGAAAAGAAAAGATATGCTACCATCCCGCTCAATAAGCGTAAAGACTACCTTGCCAGTAGAATAGCTTTGAAAGATAGCTTAAGATCATACGTCCAGGATAAGAAAGATAAAGTGACATATCCTATCGAATATTTCATTAAATATGATGACAATGGTAAACCTTACGTATACGGTATAGATGAAATAGAGGGTATGGAAATTTCATTGGCACATAAAGGATCTACCAGCGTAAGTATAGTTTCAGACAAGCCAGTAGGTATTGATATTGAAACAATAGAGGAACGTACTAAAGACTTTCTGGATATATCATTTACTCCTCACGAACTAGATTTGCTTAAGGACAAAGATATTGCCGAATGGAGTACTCGTTTTTGGGTGGCTAAAGAATCATATGGTAAAATGTTAGGATTTGGACTTCAAGGAAACCCTAAGCGATATGAAGTGAAGAGAATCGAAG
Source organism: Prevotella sp. (assembly GCA_031285625.1). Taxonomy (GTDB): domain Bacteria; phylum Bacteroidota; class Bacteroidia; order Bacteroidales; family Dysgonomonadaceae; genus Dysgonomonas. Next base: position 56,913 of record JAITVV010000067.1, on the reverse strand, counting down.
GAGAGACTTTGATCATAGAAGATTGTGAAGTGAAAACACTAAAACATAAAAACTTTATAATAGGATGGACACAGTAATGGTAAAGGGCGAAAAAGACCAGGTATTTGAAGTATTAAAACAATTTATTTCAGATATAATTGGTGCAGATATAGCTGAAGAGCTTGATATAACACAAGACAGCAACTTTACAAAAGATCTGGAAATGGACAGTATTGAGCTGGTCGCTTTTGCTGAAAAGGTAAGAGTAAAGTATGGAGATGGTATAGATTTCGCAAAATGGCTGTCTGCCATGGATCTCGACCAAATTGTAAAATTAAATATTGGTGATATCGTAAACTTTATAGTTGATGGCGATCATTCAGGTAAACAATAAGAAAATACATGTATTGGAAATGAACCGTGAAGCATCACAGACTATTGTGATGATTCATGGTATGTTTACCAATATGTCTGTATTCTACTTTAATATAGCTCCGGAACTGGCCAAATATTTTCATGTTGTTTTGTATGATCTGCAAAGTCATGGCATGAGTGAACGAATTGATAATGGCTATAATCTTGAGGCTATGTCAGAAGACTTGGTTGCTCTGCTGAATGAACTGGATCTGACGAAGGTACATTTAGTAGGGTATAGTTATGGTGGGCTCATTGCTCTGAAAACTGCAATGCTTCATCCTAAAAGAATAGAGAAACTTACTGTAATAGAGTCTCCTAAGCCGGATGAAGGAGATGCTCCGGAGATACTTCAAAAGTACGGTAATGAATTTCTTGATCAATATCTGAATAACTATGCCGAATCAACATCTTTGCAGCCGAGTAAAAGACAAATAGAAAAGAATAAGAAACTTTATGAGTACTTGTTCAATCATACCTCCATAAAGGAGGATTTTGATATGGACAACGATTTGTTTGACATTATGTCCAACAATCCTATCAAAGTGCCTACTCTGTTATTATATGGCTCTGAGTCAGATTGCTCGTTTGCAGGAGATTTCCTGAAAAATATTATTCCGGATTCGTATCTGTTGAAAGGACAAGGTGATCACAATCTACCTGTTCAGAAACCACAATGGGTTAGTGACAAACTTTTAGAATTTATGAGATGAAAAGCAGATTTTTATTTATAGTTCCACCTCTTACAGGGCATGTTAATCCTACCTTAGGCCTCGGAACCGAATTGCTTAATAAAGGGCATGAAGTTGCATGGATTAGTTTTGATCCCCAATTAGAGAAAAGAATACCTGATGGAGGCACTTTTCTCTTATTGGAAGCTGATATAAGCGAGGAAGATAAGGAGAGGATAAAGACAGAAATGCTGGAACTTGGTAAAAAAACTGTTTACGGTCTCGATAGTTTAAAATTTTTGTATGACGAGGTACTGGTCCCGATGAATGCCGGAATGCTGGATGGTATAAAGAAACTTATAGATTCGTACAAACCGGATATTATTATTAACGATCATCAGATCTTTGCAGCACCGGTAGCTGCAATACAGAAAGGAATCCCTTATGTGACATCGGTTACAGCCCCTGCGGCTATCAAGGTAAATGATACTTTACCTATGGTTCATGTATGGGAAGGAGAGCAGATTATAAAATTTCAAAAGAGTGTAGGTGTTGATGATGATAAGCGTTTAGACTGTTCTTCATTGCTTACGATTGTATATACATCTAAAAAACTATTTGGAGAGGCTGAATTACCGGATCATTATAAATTTATAGGGCCGGTAATTAACAGGGGAGACTTTCCAGATGATTTTGATTGGAAAACATTTCAATCAATGAATGATCGCTCCAGAATACTTGTTACTATAGGTACAACCTTTGACCATAGTGTAAAGCAACAATTCCTTAAAAAAGTGACAGAGGCCTTTGAGAATGAAAAGATAGGTGTAGTAATTGTTTCCGATCCTGAATTATTTGAGTACATACCAGATAATTTTATCGTTTGTAAACGTATTCCTCAACTTAAACTTATCCCTCATATGGATGCAGTTGTATGTCATGGAGGACATAATACAGTCTGTGAAACATTATCATTTGCTAAACCATTGGTCGTTTTACCTATTGCTTACGACCAGTCATATGTTGCAGGCACAGTTGTTAGTAGTGGTTCAGGCATAAGATTAAACTTTAACAGATTTAAGGCTCAACATTTACAGGATGCTGTAAACGAAGTCCTTAATGACAGTAAATATACAGAAAACGCAAAAACCGTACAGAAATCTTTTGAGGAGGCTGGAGGTGTTGCCAAAGCTGTAGAATTATTGGAAAACATACTAGTAAAATAAGTAGGTTTATAACCTTAAAAGATAATCCGATGGCAAAATTTTTATTTGTAGTTCCTCCATTCTGGGGGCATATAAATCCAACCTTAAGCGTAGGCCGCACTCTTTTAGAAAGAGGTCATGATGTTGCCTGGGCAGGTATGACTCAGCTCAATATGGAATTATTTCCGGATGGGGCAAAGTATTTTTATATGGAGGAGACTGAAAGTAAAAATAAGGAAGAGATAGAACGTATAATCTTATTACAGAATAAAGGTGCAAATATGCCGGCTCTGGAAGCTCTCAAGTTAGGCTTGGAGGATACTTATATTCCTTTTGCCAAAATGATGATAGATGAGTTTAATGAGATTGTGGATAGGTATAAACCTGATGTAATAGTAAATGACTGCATCACTTTTGTCGGAGGATTAGCGGCTCGGTTAAAAAATATTCCTTTTGCAACCATAACGCCAATTACGCCTAATGCACTAAATGATCCGCAAAGTGCACCTAAAGTTACAGAATGGGTACATAAATCTATTATAGAGTTGCAACGATTGGCTGGTATTGAGGGGGATGAGGAATTTGTATTGTCTAAACAATTGAATATGTATTATACTTCTCAATTGTTTTGCGGTTTCGATGATGCTTCTGTTCCTCCATATATGAAATTCATAGGGGCTTTGACAGGAAGGCCCGATAATACGCCTTTTGACTGGGAAAGGCTCAAATCAATGGGTGATCGACCTAAAATATATATATCAATAGGTACAGTGTTGGTTCACAGTCGGAAAGAATTTTTCAGCCGTATGATCGAGGCTTTGAAAGATAAACCTGTAACAGTCGTTGCTGCCGCTGACCCTAATATCTTGGAAGAATGGCCGGATAACTTTATTGTACAAGGTTATGTACCTCAATCCGAGCTATTAAAACATATTGATGTTGTAATCGGACATGGAGGATTAAATACAACTTGTGACACCTTTATGAATGGTATACCCATGCTGATAATTCCAATGGCATTCGACCAGTCACATACAGCACAATTAATTCAAAACTATGGATGTGGTATTCGTATCAAATATAGTCGTATGCGCGTGAAGGATATTGAGCATGCCGTAGATGAATTATTATATAATCCCGCATATAAAAAGGCGGCCGGAGAAATACAGCAATCTTTCATCGAAGCAGGAGGTAATAGAAAAGCAGCCGAATTGCTGGAAGGGATTGCTCTTTAAGAAAACAATTTGATCAGAAAAACTTATATGTTGAATAAAGAATTTTTTAATACGCTGAGCGAAAAGAAGATACTTGCTCTCTTGGGTTTTTATCTTTTTTTTCTATTAGTTATATGTTCGCATATGTCCCCATTATACTATTCAAATGAGTGGGCCGATGTGAATATTTATTTTAATGTAGCAAAGGGCATTTTTAATGGGAAAGCCCTTTATACAGAGGTATTTGATCACAAAGGACCACTTATCTTTTTTATATACGGTTTTGGTTATCTTATATCGAATAATTCATTCTTTGGAATGTTCCTTATTCAATGGACTGCCTGGTTTGTCATGGTTTACTTTATATACAAGCTGTCTAAACTATATCTCGATAGGGTATTTGCATATATAGTCGCTGTTATATTTCCTGTCTTTATTATTAAGATGATGAAAGCGGGAGGTTCGGCAGAGGAATTTATCCTTGTTTTCGAGTGCATCAGCCTCTTTTACTTTGTCAGGTATTTTAAAGAAAAGGATGCGTCTTACCATAAACCATCTGTAATGTTTATACATGGTCTTTTTTGTTCCATGGTACTTTTTATAAAACTGAATTTAATCGTTTTCTGGTTTTTCCCTTTAGCTGCAATATTTTTGAATCTATTGCTAAAGAAGGAATTTAAGAATTTTGCAATAAATGCGCTTACATATATTGGCGGAATTTTAGTTATTGCAGTACCTATCCTTATATACTTGTATGTAAATGATGCTCTTCAGGAAGGATATTCCGTCTATATAGAACTAAATCGCAAATATGCCGAATTGCAATCCATCACAAGTACTATTCAACTGATACTTCTCCGTGTCGTATATCTGTTTCTCGATCCATTCTCATTGTTTTTTATGACGTTGATTGGAGTTTTCTGGTTCCCTCTAAAACATATTGGACATACTTTGGGTAAATGGGCATTGTTGCTATCTGGGGTATCCTTATATATTATTATATTCATGTTCCCGGTTTTTCAGATGTATTACCCTGTTGTTTTTCTTGTTTTTAGCGGCTTAGGGCTTCTCAGTCTATTCGTATATATATCCAAATGTGTGAAAGTGGAAGGTCAGGTTTCGCCTGTCTATCTCATAATATTAACTACTGCAATTGTATATCTGGGTTATAGTCAAAGTGATTTGGGGAATAATAGAATTGCTAGTACTGCAGTTGAACTGGAGCCAGGTTTACTCACTCAGAAATTGCATGATGAAATTATGAAAGAAGAGAACCCTACATTACTCAATATCGGTTTTGGACTCGGAAACAGTTTATTTACCACATGCCGTATTGTACCCAATGTGCGCTATTTTGTTTCTCCTAATCTTACTTATGAGTCATATCCGGAAATGCGTGATGAACAGACAAAATATATAGAGAATAAGGAAGTTAAGTTTGTTCTTATTCCTCAATCCTTACTCAATTTTGACGGAAGTACCAAAGTACAGAAAAGGCGTAAAATAGGTAATCAGGATTATTTTCTGAGTCTTCCCGCTTTTAAAGAAAATTATACACTGATACTTTCCGATACCATTATAAATACAATAGACGAAAAAAGTATAGAAATACATCACTTATACAAACTAAATAAATAAACATACACCATGGAAAAAATCTCCAATGTAACCGTATTAGGCGGTGGTAATATGGGTTCCCAAATCGCTTTTCAGATAGCCTATAAAGGTTTCAACGTAATTATATACGATATAAGTGCAGATATGTACAGTAAAGTTATCGAGCATCTGGATTTACTGAAAACAATATATCTGAGGGAAGCAAATGCAGCTGAAGAGGATATAGAAAATGCTTTCAATAATATATCTTATTCCTTCAATCTTTCGGAAGCTGTAAGGAATGCTGACCTAACTATCGAAGCAGTACCCGAAGATCCGGCAACAAAGCAGCAACTATATACCGAGCTGGGCAGGGTTGCTCCTGAAAAAACAATTTTCACGACAAATTCGTCTACCATGCTGCCAAGTCATCTGATGGAGTATACAGGACGCCCGCATAAATTCTTATCATTACATTTCTCCAATCTACTGTTCCATTGTAATATTGCCGAGATAATGAAATCCACCAAGACGGATGTTGAATCTTTCGATACTGTGGTAGAATTTGCCGAGGCAATAGGTATGGTACCCATTATAGTAAAAAAAGAACAACGTGGATATATACTGAATTCACTGCTGATGCCTTTTATGGGCGCGGCGTCTGAACTTTATCTGAAAGGAGTCAGTGATGTGGAAACTATAGATAAAACATGGCGTATTGCCACCGGATCACCTGTCGGACCATTCGAAATGTATGATATTGTGGGACTCAATACAATATATAATATCGCTGTTAATGGAGAACTGAAAGATAGATTATTTGCGCAATACATAAAAGAGAATTTCCTGAAAAAGGGCAAACTCGGCTATCTTTCGGGAGAAGGATTCTATAAATACCCTAAAGAAGAGGGTATCGGCAGATATTAAAAACTAAAAAACGAAAGCCATATAACGAAACTTATATGGCTTTTGTTTTTTGTAAAAGTGACTAATCTATTTTTCCAGTAATTCTTCCCTATATCTTTTACGATACTCTTTCGGCGTGATTCCCATCTCCTTAATAAATGCGTTGGAAAAGTGAAACGGGTCGTAATATCCCAGCCGGAACGCGATCTCTTTAATTTTTAGGTCTGAGAATTGCAAGAATGAGCAAGCCCTTTGTATCTTCAACTGATTATAATACACTATCGGCGAAAAAGAGGTCCTTTGGGAAAATAAAGTGGTCAGATGAGAACTTGAATAGCCTACAGCATCTGCTATATCTTTTAGTGTTATTTTATTTTCCAGGTTATCTTTCATGTAGTGTATACATTGCTGTATCACATCATCTACTTTTACATTCTTAATTTCCCTGAATTGTGTCAGATATTTGAGCGATGCTAAAAAATGCATCAGGCAAAAGCTGATATATTCCAGATTTTCAGGATTATATCCCATTTCGAGATTTTGATACATATCCTCAAATAAAACCATCCGGTCACTGTATCTGCTGTTATCTGATTCTTGTATGGACAATAATTTGCCAATAATGGAATTGAACATATAGGTATTCTGGCCTTTAAAATGAAGCCAGTATATACTCCATGGATTACGTATATCTGCGCCATACACATGAGCTTCATTTGCTGGGATGATAAAAGCCTGATTCTCTGATAGTATATATTTTTCATCCTTATATTCTACCCAACCTTTCCCTTTTTCACAATAAATGAGAATATTTTCATTTGCGCCAGATACCCTTTGGCGAAAATGATATTTTGCATCTGGATAATAGCCAATGTGTGTTACAAATAACTGTCTCGTTATCTCATTTGTTTCTTGGTATTCTCTTGTGTTATAGGGCGTAACGATTGCTTTCTCACCTTTGAAACCATCAGCAATTTCAATATTTTCCATGGTTGGTACATTTAGATAGTTAAGGAAATGATCTGCTAAAATAATAATATTTTCCATGTTTTTGAAAAATACTTACATTTTTAGTATATATAAAGATAGTACTTTTACATTTGTTAAACTAACATTAAATCAATATCACGATGAAACAAGGGAATAGCTCTTATTTGTTGCTTATTACATTTGTCTCTGCTATGGGAGGACTACTGTTCGGATACGATTGGGTAGTTGTTGGCGGGGCAAAACCATTCTACGAAGTCTTTTTTGATATTACAGACTCACCCTATATGCAAGGATGGGTAATGGGTAGCGCTATTCTGGGATGCCTGATAGGTGTAATGGTATCCGGTAGTTTATCAGATCGTTACGGAAGAAAACCATTAATGATAATAGCGTCCCTTGTATTTATTGTAGCCGCCATAGGCACAGGTATCAGCGACACATTATCATGGTTTATAGTATATAGGGTATTAGGAGGGATTGGCATAGGTATTGCTTCAAATCTGTCTCCAATGTATATAGCCGAAGTATCCCCAGCCAATGTGAGAGGTAAATTTGTTTCTCTCAATCAGCTGACAGTGGTTATCGGTATTTTATCTGCACAACTGGTTAACTGGATGATTGCAGACCCTATTGCTCCCGGCGAAGATATTTTGCAATCTTGGAACGGCCAGATGGGTTGGCGGTGGATGTTCTGGGCAGGCGGTGTTCCGGCTGTATTCTTTTTTATAATGATATTTATTGTTCCTGAAAGCCCTAAATGGCTTGGTACACAATTAAAATTTGATAAATCTGAAAAAATCCTCACCAAAATAGGGGGTAAAGAATATGCTCAGTCAGAGGTGGCTGCTTTACGTGCTTCATTATCCGAAGTGACAGAAAAAGTAGACTTCAGGCTCCTATTTAAAGGAAAGATGCCTAAAATATTACTGATTGGAATAGTAATAGCAGCATTTCAGCAATGGTGCGGAATAAATGTAATATTTAATTATGCACAGGAAATATTCTCTGCAGCAGGTTATGGTGTTTCCGATATTCTGTTCAATATAGTTATAACAGGGGTAACAAATGTAATATTTACTATTGTTGGTATGTATGCTGTTGACAAACTGGGACGCAGATCATTGCTTCTGTTTGGCGCAATTGGCTTGGCATGTATTTATGCAATTCTCGGTGCATGCTACTATTTCCAGATATCGGGTATGGCTGTACTAGTATTAGTTATGCTGGCAATTGCATGCTATGCGATGACATTAGCGCCTATCACATGGGTGGTTATCTCTGAAATATTCCCAACCCGCATCAGGGGAATGGCGATGGCAGTATCCACATTCTCTTTATGGACAGCATGTTTTGTATTAACGTATACATTCCCACTGTTAAATAACGGATTAGGCGCATATGGCACATTCTGGCTATATGGAATTATCTGTCTGCTAGGATTTGTTTTCGTGAAGAAAAACCTTCCTGAAACAAAAGGCAAATCTCTTGAAGAAATAGAAAAAGAGCTCACTAAATAGTATTTTTTGTTAAACATTTAATCAAAAAGCAAAAGCATAATGGAAAAGATAACTAATTATCTGATTCAATCCACTGTGAATGAAAAGAATGTAGTGCGTGCATGGGAAGAGAACATCATGCTGCCTACATATGAAATAGGAGAGGAAGAAAAGAATCCTATATTTTTAGAGAAACGTGTCTATCAGGGAAGTTCAGGAGTCGTATATCCCTATCCGGTAGTTGAAAAGGTTTCTGACGAGAAGAAAGATAAACAATATAAGGCATTGTTTATTGAGAACGAGTATATCAAAGTGATGATAATGCCCGAACTTGGGGGACGTATACAAATGGCATATGACAAAGTAAAACAACGCCACTTCGTATATTATAATCAGGTAATCAAGCCGGCATTGGTTGGTCTTACCGGTCCGTGGATATCGGGGGGAATTGAGTTCAACTGGCCGCAACATCACCGTCCAAGCACCTTCCTGCCTACAGACTACCTGATAGAAGAAAATAAGGATGGAAGTGTTACAGTATGGTGCAATGAAGTAGAACGTATGTTCCGCACCAAAGGTATGCAGGGTTTTACTCTTTATCCGGGTAAAGCGTATATTGAGATTAACGTGAAAGTGTATAACCGTACGGCGTTCCCACAAACATTCCTGTGGTGGGCAAATCCTGCCGTGGTGGTAAATGATGGATACAAATCGGTATTTCCGCCGGATGTACATGCTGTATTTGACCATGGTAAGCGTGCCGTATCTAATTTTCCTATCGCCACAGGTGAATATTACAAACAGGATTATTCTGCAGGGGTAGATATTTCTAAATATAAAAATATCCCTGTACCTACTTCCTATATGGCTATCGAATCAAAATTCGACTTTGTAGGCGGCTATGAAGATGACGCAAAGGGAGGACTGCTGCATGTTGCCAATCATAATGTTTCTCCCGGTAAAAAACAATGGACATGGGGAAATGGCGATTTCGGTATAGCATGGGACAGGAACCTGACAGATGAAGATGGCCCGTACATAGAACTGATGACAGGGGTTTATACCGACAATCAGCCCGACTTTACATGGCTGCAACCCAATGAGGAAAAATCATGGGTACAGTATTTCATGCCATATGCCGAAGTAGGTTATGTAAAAAATGCCAATAAAGACGCTATTGTAAATATCGAAATAGAGGGTGGCAAGGCTAACGTCATACTGTATACAACTTCTGAATTTAAGAATCTACGTGTTATCCTAAAAAATACAGATGGAAAGATATTCCTTGATGATTATACAAATACTTCTCCAGCAGAATCTTACCTGAAAGAAGTTACAGTAGGTGAGATACTTCCTGAGAACCTGATATTTGAACTATATACATCAGATGGAAAAGAACTATTGACCTATCAGGCCGATAAACCCGAAATAAAACCAACTCCTGACCCTGCAAAAGCAGCAAAAGACCCTAAGGACATTGCTTCTATGGAACAGCTTTATCTTACAGGGCTTCATTTGGAACAATACCGCCATGCTACCTACAATCCTATTGATTATTATATGGAAGCCTTAAGCCGTGAACCGGGTGATATCCGCTGCAACAATGCAATGGGGCTTTTACTGATGCGCAGAGGACAATTCGCCAAAGCAGAATCTTTTTTACGCAGGGCAATAGAAACTCAGATTGAGCGCAGCCCTAATCCGTATGATGGTGAGCCTCATTATAATCTGGGCTGGTGCCTGACTATGCAGGGTAAAAAAGATGAAGCATACAGTGCATTCTTTAAGGCGACATGGAATGCTGCATGGCAGGATTCTGGCTATTATGCCTTGGCACGTATCGATACAGAAAGAGGTTTGTTTGAAGATGCCTTGGACAGAGTAGACAGAAGCTTAATCAGAAACTGGCATAATCATAAGGCACGTCAGCTCAAAGCATCTATTTTGAGGAAGCTTGGAAGAAAGGAGGAGGCTATCTCATTGATTGAAGAATCATTGAAAATTGATAAATTCAATATGGGTTGTCGCTATGAAAGATACTTATTGACCAATGACCCGAAAGAACTGGAAGAACTGAAAGCATTGATGAGAGGTGCAACACACCCTTATATAGAATATGCGCTCGATTTTGCCGGAGCGGGAATGTATGAAGAAGCAAGTCAACTGCTTTCACTCTGCATTACTGATGAGAATAAAGTTTATCCAATGATTTATTATACATTAGGCTATTTTGCTTCTCTGTCGGGTAATACTGCAAAAGCGAAAGAGTATTATGTAAAAGCATCTAAGATGTCCCCTGAAAAGTGCTTCCCAAATCGTATAGAAGAAGTAAATATTTTACTAGATGCGACAGAAGTTAACCCTTTGGATTCTCTGGCGCCTTACTATCTTGGTAACTTCTGGTATGCTGCCCGTCAGTATGATGAAGCCCGTGCATGTTGGGAAAAATCTATAGAATTGAATGATAAATTCCCTACTGTATTGCGTAATCTTGCTTTGGCATATTACAATAAATATGACAAAAAACAGGAAGCAAGAGTATTACTGGAAAAAGCATTTGAACTGGATTCTACGGATTCACGCCTGCTGATGGAACTTGACCAGCTTTACAAAAAAAGAGGAGTTTCACATAGTGAAAGATTAGCTTTACTCGAAAAATATCCTGCACTAACAGAGCAGCGTGACGACCTTTGTATTGAACGCATCACCCTTTATAACCAGTTGGGGAGATATAAAGAAGCGATGGAGCTTATCAATGCCCGTAAATTCCATCCATGGGAAGGTGGCGAAGGCAAAATTACCAAACAATATACAATTTGCAGGATAGAACTGGCGAAACAGGCTATTGCAGATAAACGATATGAGGAGGCATTGAAACTTCTTCATGAGACAGATACTTATCCTCACAATCTGGGAGAAGGTAAACTGGCAAATGCAGAAGAAAATGATATAGATTACTACAAAGGTATTGCATACAGAAGCTTGGGTGATGAGCAAAAAGCTCAGTTCTTCTTGCAGAAAGCCACTGTTGGTTCATCAGAGCCGCAACAGGCATTTTTCTACAACGACCAGCAACCAGATAAGATTTATTATCAGGGATTAGCCTGGGCAGCTCTGGGAAATGCCGATAAAGCTCATAGCCGCTACAATAAACTGGTAGACCATGGTGAAAAACATTTGTTTGATAACTGCCGTATTGATTATTTTGCAGTTTCTTTGCCAGATCTGGCTATATGGGAAGATGACTTGAGCGTTCGTAACCAGATACACTGTTACTATGTAATGGGTCTCGGTCATCTGGGACTTGGCAACCTAAAGAAAGCAAAAGAATATCTGGGAAAAGTGAAAGAACTGGATATAAACCATTTGGATAGTCAACTTATATTAAACAATATTGAAAAATGAGACAACTGATTACAACATTATGCCTTCTGTTTTCTATTGGGGTATTTGCAAATGATTACATAACAATAACAACGGACAATACATGTCTGTTGCTGAAAGTAAATGAAAAGAAAAAGCTGGAACAGACTTATTTCGGTAAGAAAATCAAACACTTGGACGAACTGGGAAAAGTTCCGCTAAAAGATTACAGTGCATATTCTACATTTGGTACCAACCATGTATTCGAAGCAGCATTGAGGGCAACTCATGCAGACGGAAATACGTCTACCGAACTGGTTTATGTATCCTCAAAATCTGACAGGCCGAGCGATAATATTATTCATACTGTAGTATCGTTGAAAGATGCATATTATGGACTGTATGTTGATTTGCATTACAATGCTTATCAGAAAGAAAATATTATCGAGCAATGGACAGAGATACGCAATGCAGAAAATAAGAGTGTAAGACTTGAAAACTTTGCATCATCTGATTTGTTTTTCTATGCCAAGAATTATTATGTAAGCCAGTTTCACGGAGACTGGTCAGAAGAAATGAATATAGCTGAGCAGGAATTAACAGCAGGAATAAAAATGATTGATTCCAAACTAGGTGTAAGGTCAAACCAATATACACATCCGTGTTTCCTTTTATCGCTGGGTAACCCTGTCGAAGAAAATCACGGCGAGGTGATAGGAGGTACATTGGCATGGCCCGGAAGCTTTCAGTTTTGCTTCGAGGTGAATAATGACCAGAAACTACGTGTGTTGTCAGGAATAAATCCTTATGCCTCAGCATATACTTTGGACAAAGACAAATCATTTAAGACTCCTGCATTGCTGTACACATACAGCAGTGAGGGCAGTGGCGAAGTTACCCGCAATTTCCATCGCTGGGCGCGCAAGTATGGTATTAAAAACGGAAATAAAGACAGAAGTATCCTGCTGAATAACTGGGAAGCAACTTATTTCGATTTTGACGAACCGAAGTTGACTCAGATTATTGATGACGCTTCTAAGATGGGCTTTGAATTATTCCTTCTGGATGATGGCTGGTTCGGTAATAAATATCCGCGCAATGGTGATAATGCTGGACTTGGAGACTGGCAGACAAATAAGAAAAAATTACCGAATGGTATTCCATATCTGATAAATGAATCGCATAAGAGAGGTCTGAAATTTGGTATATGGATAGAGCCTGAAATGGTAAACCCAAAAAGTGAACTGTATGAAAAGCATCCCGATTGGGTAATCGCGCAGCCACACAGGGAACGTACTGAACAACGCAACCAGTTGATACTCGACCTGAGCAACCCTAAAGTGCAGGAGTTTGTATACAACACTGTAGATAATATCTTGAAGCAAAATCCGGGTATAGATTATGTAAAATGGGATTGTAACAGGTTTGTACATAATCCGGGCTCATCGTATCTCCCTGCTGACAGGCAATCGCATCTGTGGATAGATTACAGCAATGCCTTGCTGGAAATAATGAATAAGATAAGGGTGAAATATCCCGATGTGACATTTATGCTATGCTCTGGTGGTGGCGGACGTATCGATTATGCATCTATGAAGAATTTCGATGAATACTGGATTAGTGATAATAACGACCCACTACAACGGATTTTCACACAATGGGGTGCGCAATATTTCTTCCCTACTGTTGGGCTGGCAAGCCACGTATCAGTATCACCAAACCATATTTCAGGCCGCAGCACTCCTCTAAAATATCGTTTCGATATTGCTATGGCAGCCAAACTGGGCATGGATTTACAGCCGGTGCAAATGACGGAAGACGAGAAGGTTTTCTCCAGAAATGCGATAGAAACGTATAAGCAGATAAGAGGAACGGTTCTGCATGGGGACCTTTACAGAATACTGTCTCCTTATAAGAATAACCGGACTGTTTTCATGTACGCATCCGAAGACAAGAACGAAGCTATAGTATTTAATTTCCTCGTAAGAAAGGAAATCAAACCAAATACACAGACAGTATACCTTCAGGGACTCGACCCGGATAAAAAATATACATTAAAAGAAATCAATAAAGTTTCGCCGGACTGGTCACGCTCTTCAGCATACGAAGGCAAGGAATTTAGCGGAGATTATCTTATGACAGTAGGGCTAACATTCCCTATGTATAACGAGTACGAAAGTGTTGTTCTACAAATTAATAGTGTAAGATGAAATATTTAAACATCATACTAGTATGTATTCTCTTTCTTACATCTTGTGGGAAAGAGAATATTGAAGTTGTTTCTCCCGGTTCAAAGTTGAGGGTAGTTATTGAAACAAAAGATTCTCTATCCTACAAGGTTTTATTTAAAGAAAAAGAAATTATAAAACCATCGGTAATAGGGCTTAATGTCGAGGGTAAGATGCTGGGAGTGAATCCTAAGATAAGAACTATTCACTCACGGTCGGTAAATGAAATGATAGAACCATTGTATGGCAAATTCAAATCATTATCAGATAATTTTAACGAAACAAGGATAGATTTTGAAGGAGACTATTCATTGATTATCAGAGCTTACAATGAAGGTGTAGCATACAGGCTTATTACTAATTTGGGTGAAAAGATAATGGTAAATAATGAAATAGTGAATGTAAATATTGCAAATGACCCTGCTGTTATCTTTCAGGAAACATCCAACTATACATCGTGGGAATTAATGCATATGGATTATAGTAGTGCATCGGCAATTACAGATGGTAAAAGGTCTATTACTCCGGTACTGTTTACTATGCCGGATAATGTAAAGGTTGTAGTAGCAGAATCAGATGTAAGGGATTACCCCGGTATGTATCTTGAGAAAGAAGGAACTGGCTTTAAAGGTGATTTTGCGCAATACCCCGATAGTACGGCTCTCGGTAGTTGGGGATTTGTATCTGTTGTACAACGCACAAGGGATTACATTGCCGAAACGAATGGCGACAGGGAATTTCCATGGCGTGTGATTATTGCAACAGACGATGATAAAGAACTTCTTACAAATGAGCTGGTTTACAAACTGGCAACACCTCAGGTATTAACGGATGTATCATGGATTAAACCCGGCAAAGCTGCCTGGGAATGGTGGCACGATGCTATGCTTCCGGGAGCCGATATTCCATCGGGCATGGCGAACAGAAATACAGCCCTATACAAACACTATATAGACTTTGCTGCCGAAAATAATATGGAATACCTGATGATTGATGCAGGCTGGTCACATATCTTCGATTTGACGCAGGTGAACCCTAAAGTGGATATAAAAGAAATAATCAATTATGGTAAATCCAAGAATGTAGGCGTATTTCTCTGGTGTGTAGCCATGGCTCTTACAGATAAAGCTGATGAATATCTGAAAATGATGCACGACTGGGGAGCAGTGGGTATCAAGGTCGATTTTTTTGACAGGGATGATCAACTGGCAATGGATTGGTATGAAACAATTGCACGTAAAGCAGCAGAGAATAAGTTGATGGTTAATTTCCATGGCTGTAGCAAGCCAACAGGAATGCAACGTATGTACCCGAATATAGTGAATTATGAAGCCGTGCGGGGTGCAGAATGTTCTAAATGGGACTTGACAGCCAATCCGAAGCATCATGTTACTTTTCCGTTTACCCGTATGCTGGGCGGTACGCTCGACTATACTCCGGGGGCAATGCGTAATTGTTCGCCTCAGTTGTTCAAGCCACTCGACCCGGGGCTGCCTTTTGCACAGGGTACACGATGCCATGAACTGGCTATGTTTGTTATTTATGACCAATATCTGGCTATGTTATGTGATTCACCATCTGAATACCGGAAAGACGCCAAGGTAATGAAGTTTTTATCAGACGTACCTGTAACATTTGATAATACAGT
Organism: Prevotella sp.; assembly: GCA_031285625.1. Taxonomy (GTDB): domain Bacteria; phylum Bacteroidota; class Bacteroidia; order Bacteroidales; family Dysgonomonadaceae; genus Dysgonomonas. The sequence continues at coordinate 41,203 of JAITVV010000067.1, read as the reverse complement.
GGTACTCGATGCCAAAGTTGGTGAATATGTACTTACTGCAAAGCAAAAAGGTGATAATTGGTATATTGGCGGTATGACAGATTGGACAGCACGGAATCTCACTGTTGATTTTTCATTCCTAGATAAAGACAAACAGTATCAGGTAGATATCTACAAGGATGGAGACGATGCCGGACTGTGGGCTACTCATTATACATTCGAAACTCAATCCATAAATTCTGACAGTAAGATGACAATTCCTCTGGCTCAGGGCGGAGGTCTTGCAATGAGAATATACCTTCAATAAATGGTAAATATAGTAAAACAGGAAAGCATTTTTCGCGGAGGACAAGAGATTGCATTATTCCGCATTTCTAATTCTTCGGGTGCATATGCTGAGGTCACAAATATAGGTGCGAGTGTTGTATCTATTGTTGTTCCTGATAAGAAAGGAGTGCTTTCTAATGTTGTTTTACGATATAATAAATTAGAAGACTATCTTTCAGATACTTTTTATCTGGGTGCTACTATTGGACGAGTTTCTAACCGTATATCCAATGCCTGTTTCTCAATGGATAGCATAGTATATCATTTGGATAAAAACGACGGTAAGAACTCCAATCATGGAGGATTTAATGGACTAAATAAGAAAATATTCAACTACTATATCAACAATGAAAGTGTGACTTTCTACACCGAAAGTCCGGATGGAGAAGGTGGGTTCCCCGGAAACTTGAAACTCCGGGTAACCTACTCTTTTTCCGATACTAATGATTTACAGATTGAATATAAAGCCTTATCAGATAAGAGAACATCTGTTAATTTCACAAATCATGCTTATTTTAATCTTTCCAGTACGAAAAATACTATTCTTGATAATCAACTGAAAGTAAATGCTGAAAAGTATCTGGAAACTGATAATGAATTTTTACCTACAGGGCGCATACTCTATATAAAGAACACTGCTTTTGATTTTAGTGATTATAGAACAGTAAATGAGATGTCATTGCTGAAAAAAGATAATCTGGAAGGATATAATGCTTATTTTATCAGACAAGATAATAAGGAGGTTCTTGGTTCGGTAAAAGATATTACTTCTGGCAGAGTATTGGATGTTTATTCTACTATGCCTGGCATCCTGTTTTATACCGGAGATTTCTTAACCGGACAATTTCTACCTTTCCAAGGGCTATGCCTGGAAGCTCAATATTATCCTGATGCTATGAATCATACTGATTTCGCATCAAATATACTCGAGCCCAAAGAGGAGAAAACGGATGTAATTACCTATTCTTTCCGATAGTTATTTTCCTTTCTGTTGCTTTTCAAATTCTTTAGGTGTCATTCCATACTGGCTCTGGAATAACTTAATAAAATAGGATGGTGAATTAATTCCTACCAAATAGCAGATTTCATTTATCCTGTATTTTCCTTCCTGTATCAATTTTGCTGCTTCTTGTAAACGCACCAGCCTTATGAAATCGGTAGGTGTGGTGTCTATTGTTGACTTTAGCTTACGGTGAAGACTTGAACGGCTCATATGTATTAGATCCGCTAAACTTTCTACATTAAAATTAGAATCAGTAATATTTTCGTTTATTATTTCTATTATTTTATTCAAGAACTGTTCATCTGCCTTATTCATATTCGATTGTTGAATAGGCAAAAATGGCTTTCTTAAGAATAGTTCTATTTCCCGCCTTCTGTTATTCATTAGCGAAGTTAAGAGAGTCTGTAGATACTGGAAAGAGAAAGGCTTTTCTACATATGCATCTGCTCCTATTTCTAGCCCTTTGATTTTGCTGTTCAAATCATTTTTTGCCGTTAGTAAGATTACGATTATATGACTGTATTCTATATCAGACTTTATAAATTCACATAATTCGAATCCATCCATTTCAGGCATCATAATATCACTCACCACAATGTCAATACTTTTCAATTGGAGTATTTTCTGTGCTTCAATACCATTTTTTGCTCGCTCTACAGTATATGTTTCATCTAGCTTGCCAGCAATAAAACTTAGCATATCAGGGTTGTCTTCCACTACTAATACCGATTCGTTTTGTCGTTTTCTTGTTAATGTTTCTTCTTGCTCCACTATATAGTCGGATGTAGAAGGAATCTCCTCCTGTTTATTTATAGATTCCTGAGATAACGGAATTTTTAGAATGAAATTATTTTTATCTGATGTAGATGTATAAAATAAATATCCTTCGTGAAGTTCTGCTAAGGAGCGAGCCAAAGATAAACCTATACCCGAACCGGTTGTTTCCCTGTTTAATGCCTTTACCTGAAAAAAAGGTTCGAATATTTTTTCTTTCAATTCGTCTGGTATTGATTCTCCGTCATTCGAAACTTGTATAGTGAAATATGTTTCATCGTGGATAAGTGATACTTCTATTTCATGCTTGGAATATTTTATTGCATTTGATAATAAATTGGTTACTATTTTGAGTATACCTTCCCTATCAACAATTGCAGAGGTAGATTCTTCATTGAGGAATTGTAATTTCAATATTTTCTTAGAAGCATTTGCCTGTGGCTGAAATCTGTCAATTATCTCCTTTAGCAATAAGTTTATATCAGTACTTCTGAAACTTAACAAGAATTTGTGGCTATCTACTTTTCTGAAGTCAAGTAATTGATTTATTAGTTCAAGTAAGCTATTTGTATTTTGTTTTATAAATGATAAATTTCGTTTTACATTTTCATTCGGAAGGTCCATTTCTATGATTGATTCCAGAGGTCCGCTGATGAGAGTTACGGGTGTTCGTATCTCATGTGCAATGTCAGTGAAGAAATCAACTTTAGCTTCATAAAGTTCCCGTTCTTTTTCTATTTCAAATAATTTCTGTTGTTCTTCATTGCGTTTTTTATACTTCTTTAATGAAACCCGTAGGGAATAGTATAATATGGTGAAGAACACAGCGAAATAAATGAGATATGCAGAATTAGATGCCCACCATGGGGGTAGTATAATTATTTCCAGAGATGCTCCGTTCTCATTCCATAGCCCATCATTATTTGTACCTTTTACCCTGAAAATATATTTTCCGGGAGGAAGCTTTGAATAAGAAGCACTATGATTGTTTTGTGTGTATATCCAATCCATATCTATATTGTCCATTTTGTAAGCATACATGTTTGCTTGTGGTGCAGTATAGCTGAGGGAGATAAAGTCGAGAGTAATATTTGATTGATAATGAGGCAGTGTAATTTTATCAGTATGTTCTATGCTTTTCTTTATTGGTGAATCCGCAGTATTAGGGCTTATTTCTTTATTAAAAATGGAAAGTTTTGTAATGTATACAGGAGGCATGAACTTATTTTCTTTAAATTCCTCAGGTTTAAAAGCTATCATACCTTCCATGCATCCAAAGTAAAGCTTCCCTGAACTGGTAATAAGTCCTGATTTATAGTTAAACTGGTTTGATAGGAGCCCTTCATTCTGGGTGAAAACTCTTACTTGTTTGTTCTCGGGGTTAAACTTCACTAATCCCTGATTCGTTCCAAACCATAGATTATGCTCTTTATCTTCCAGTATCTTGTAGGCTACATCGTCTGGTAAGCCATCTTTTATAGAGAAACTTTCAAACTTCTTTAGTTTCTTATTGTATACACATATTCCCCCGCGATCTGTAGAGAACCATATTTGCCCCAGGTGGTCTTCTGTTATGCTACTTACAGCATTCGAACTTAAGCTGTTTCCTCCTTCAGCAGTATGATGAGTAAGGATATCCTGTTTCTGGTCATACTGAAATACTCCGTTGCCCATTGTAGCTACCCATATGTATCCTTCAGAATCTTCTATTATATCATATATGTAAGAAAGGCCAAATATATCGAGACGTTTAAATTTTATCATATCTTTTTCAGCTACAAATACTCCCCATGCGTTTCCCAGCCATATTTTCCCATAGCGGTCTTCGCATAATGCAAATATACTTTCTTCATTCAATCCCATTTCCGAGGCAGAGTAGTGTCGGACTGTATTTGAAGGAGACTGTATTATATCCAGTCCGTTTTTAAAATAACCTACCCATATTTTCGAATCTTGTATCAGTAATGCCAGAGTTTGTCTGTAAAAGGAGTTGTTTATTGCATTAAAATTATGTGACACGGGATTATAAACAGATATTCCTGCATCTTCCGTCCCTATCCATATATTACCATTTTTATCTTCTTTCATTTCCCTGATTCGTTTCGAATTGATAGAGCCTTTTTCACTCACAGGAAAATACTTTTCAAATTTGTTATTTCTGTTCGGAAGATAATTTACTCCGCTAAAGTTTGTCCCTATCCATATTCCACCTTCTTTGTCCTGATATATCTTTTCAATGAAATTGTCAGACAAAGAGTGGGTATTTAGAGGGTCTTCCTTTACATGGTCTATTGTTTGAAGCTCTTCGTTAATAATATATAGCCCCGATTGAGTCGCTACCCATACCTCGCTGTCATTAAGCTTTGTGATATGCCTGATAATTTTGTTTTCTATCTGTGGCGTATTCATATCTTTCAGGATATTACGCCTTTTGTCCAGTTTGAGTAACTTTTCTTCGTGTATACCAACTAATAGATAGTCATTATCATGACATATTGTGTAAATATTTTTTCCTTCCAGGGAGAGTTTACCATCGGTATTGCCCAAATATTGAGTGAAAGTGTCATTAGAACTATTATATAAGAATATACCAGATCCGTTTGAACCGATCCATACACGTCCGTTTTTCTCAATGGCAATACATTGCGGATTACTGATACTGGGGCGTAAATCTTTTACTACCGTATACATATGTAGTTTATTAGCAACCATATCATATCTGAATACTCCCTGGTTGGGTACAACAATCCATATATTATTCTGATCTTGTTGAATATCAGCAACCCACTCTACTATGGTTGTTCCATGTATTGTTTTTATATCAAATGAATTAAATTTTTCGGTAATAGGGTCAAATATAAAGATACCTTTGTCTGTTCCCAGCCATAACTTCTTATCAGGACTTTCAAATATTGCACTAATGTTGTTATTACCCTTTTGTGCATTGTAATCATAGCAGTCAAAAACTTTAAGAGATGCTCCATCGTAACGATTCAGCCTGTTGCGTGTCCCGAACCACATAAATCCGTAGCTATCCTGATAGATGGACTTGACATTATTTTGAGATAATCCTAAATTTCCATCAATTTTTGAGAAATAATAATTATCAGCTGAGATATCAAAGGAGATAAGGCATATGATAAAAATAATTAAAATTGTGCGATTCATATATGCTTTAATAAAATAAGATAGTGTGATAACAAATATACATAAAATGAAAATCACAACCGTCGCAATAAATAAAACAAATGTCCTAAATCTATCGAATAATACATATATACTACATATATTTTATTTTTTGAGAGAGTGTAGGGTCTTTGTTTTAAAGAATAAAGCTACTTTCGTGGTTGCTAGACTCTGGAAAGCATAAAATTATAAATAGTAATATTTTACATTTTTTCAAAAGAAACTTACATCTTTTATGAATATCAAAAATCTAATTTTACATTCGAATCATCTATGATATCTAATGCAATAAGAATACAACTCACATAAAAAAGCGAAATAGTCTTTGAATTGAGATTTTGTAGACAGACAATCAATTACCATAAATCTTTAATCTTAAAAACTAATTTATGACCATGCGTATTAACATTAATTCCAAGCTGAAAATGGCATTTATATTAATGCTGTTTATTGTGTCTGGAGGGGTTTTTGCCCAGAATATAACCGTTTCAGGGGTTATAACAGATTCCCAGACAAAAGAACCTATAATTGGTGTATCAGTAGCTGTGAAAGGCACAACAACAGGAACATTCTCCGACGAGAATGGTAGATATTCCATACCTGCTTCCCGGAATGCTGTTTTAACAGCTTCTTTTTTAGGATATGAATCTAAAGAAATTACTGTAACTAATGAAGTTCTCAACTTTACTATGGTTTCACAAGACTTCCAATTTGATGAAATTGTGGTAGTCGGAGCAGCTTTCAAGAAAAGTGATTTGACAGGAGCAGTAGGTAGTGTGAGCGGAAAGGTACTGGAAGAAAAACCAGTAACTACCATCAACCAGGCTATACAGGGACGTGTTGCAGGGGTATTCATCTCTAATGGAACGCGCCCAGGTGACGATGCGACAATCAAGATCCGTGGAACGAATACCATTAATACATCTTCCGATCCAATTTATGTAGTTGATGGTTTGGTTATGGATAACTTCGCTTCAGGTTTTAACTCTATTAACTTGAATGATGTAGCATCTATCGAAATATTGAAAGATGCATCAGCTACAGCACTATATGGTTCGCGTGGTGCGAATGGTGTTGTGTTGATCACTACCAAAAAAGGAAAGGCTGGAGAAGGCCGTGTGACTTATGATGGATGGTTTGGTGTACAGGAATTTGCTAAAGTACCAAAGACTATGAAGACTAAAGACTTGTTTGAACTTAGACGGGATTCTTATATGAATGGCTATAAGGCTGATAACCCTAATGCAACTCAGTCTGATATAGATGCTTTTTATAAGAATAAGGTTATGGGCTCAAATCTGGCCTTTGCTGATTATGAGTTCGATGCTTATAATAACAATCAGAGTTATAATTGGTTGGATGAAGTTACAAGAACAGGAACTCAACAAAATCATACTTTAAGCTTCACAGGTGGTTCTGATAAGAACTCATATTATATGAGCTTTAATTATTCTGATCTGAAAGGTTTGATGAAAACATCTGGCCAGAAAAAATATTCGGGACGCATAAACGCTGAACAACAGATCAAATCATGGTTGAAAGTAGGTACTAATACTTCTTTTACACGGATAAAAGACCAGATAGTGGACGATGGGGTATTGAACAGAGCACGTAATGCAAATGTAATGTTCCCGATTGATAAAGAAGTTCCAACACTAGACTATAAAGGAGTATTTGATCAGAATAATTTCAATCCTATCCGTTCACTAAAGGTGGACCAAAATCGCACAAGAAATAGGGTGTTGACAAGTAATTATTTGAATATCAATCCTATCAAAGGTTTGAATATCCGTACATCATTATCTGTCGATTATGTAGAAGAAAAAGAATTTAAGTATACTCCGAAAGATATCTATGAATCGATCCGTTATTCTCAGGATGGTGAGGCAAAACATAAACGCGATTCACGTACTGTATGGCAATGGGATAACACTGTTTCTTACGAAACTTCTATAGGAAAGCATAATATTAACGGACTATTAGGAACAAGTAGCACACGTACCGACCGTAACTGGACTGAACTGACTGCTAAAGGCTTTGCCGATGATTTCTATCATTATCATAATATTGGTGCATCATATAAGAAAGATGAACGTGAAATGGGGTCGGGCTTTGTTACATCAGCAATGATGTCTTATATTGCACGTGCTAATTATAACTATGATAACAGATATTATCTGACAGCAACTGCACGTTACGATGGTTCTTCAAGATTTGCAGATGGACACCGTTGGGGGCTTTTCCCTTCATTTTCGGGAGCATGGAATGTCAATCAGGAGTCATTTATGAAAGATCAAAGAATATTTGATCAGTTAAAATTGCGTCTTGGGTATGGTATTGCAGGTAATCAGAATATCGATGATTATGCTTTCCTTAGTCTTTATACATCAAGTGTGAATAATGGAGAAGGCTCTATTGTTGCTCCTGACCGTCGTGGTACGAAGGATATAAAATGGGAAAAACAAAAGCAATTTAATGCCGGTATTGATATGGCATTCCTGAATAATAAAATTCGTTTTTCGGTTGATGGATTTATTATCAAGAATAAAGACTTGTTGATGAAACGTCCTTTGTCTACTTCATCAGGATTTAAAGAAGCATTTGTAAATATTGGCGCTATCGAAAACAAAGGTATGGAATTCTCTTTGGGTGCAAACATTATTGAAACTAAGGATTTTGCATGGAATGTATCAGCAAACTTATCTTTCGATAAAAATGAAGTGACCAAACTGATGGATGGTAATACTGTAATTTATAAGAAGGATGGAAACAATACTGCAAAAGAAGGAAACCTTTTTGTAGGTGAATCCAGAAATACAATTTATGTATGGAAGAACGGGGGTATTGCTACAGCAGAAGATGTAGCGCTATTTAATCAAATGGGAATGAACTGGAATGGGCGTCAGGTAAATCCGGGCGATCTATATCCGGTAGATGCCAATGGAGATAAGGTGATAGATGAGGATGACCGTGTAGTTGTAGGTTCTACCGATCCGAAGTTCTACGGAGGATTCGCTACAGACTTCAGCTGGAAAGGTATTTCATTAAATGCAGTATTCAGCTACTCATATGGTGCTAAAAAGTTAAGCCCTTATTACGAAGGTCTGATCTCAAGTACAGGATCAAGCATAGCTTCAATGGATCTTCTTGATAGATGGTCAGAAACGAATACAAATGCAAAGCTCCCTCGTCCGATAGCCGATGCTCAATATAATAGGTTTAATGTTGGTCATACGGATTTTGCAGTGCAGAATGCTTCTTATCTTAGATTATCTACATTAACATTAGCCTATAACTTTCCTAGCAATCTTGCGAGCAGATTGAAATTAAGTAATCTGCGTGTATATGCAACCGGATCTAACCTTTTCTGTGCGACTAGTTATAAAGGCTATGACCCTGAAACTGGTGACTGGTATCCACCAACAAGGATGTATGTATTTGGATTAAATGTAAGCTTCTAACTTATAGGTTAATATTAATTATTTAAAACAATCACAATGAAAAATATAAAATATAAAATTGTAGCATATATCACAATATTTGCTCTCGCACTGAACTTTACTTCCTGTTCCGACAATTTGGATCAGGTATCAAAGGGGGACATGTCTGAAGAAGAAGTGATGGCCGACCTCGGCCGCCTTGAATTGTTAGTTAAAGGTATGTATGTAAAATACCGTAATACAAAGCAGGGACGGAACGGAATTACAACGTCTGCCTTCGGTACGGATGAAAGCCAGCAGGGGACATGGCAAATTAAAGAAGCGCCAACACAGCCGGGATTGGATTACTATAACGGATTGTTATCATCTACTGCAGGCGAAATAGCTTCGTTGTGGGACAATAAGTGTACTCCTGTATATACTACAGGTCTGGCTATTGCAGGTCTTGAAGCAAATACAGAAGATCCGGATAAGGTGAAAACATTATTAGGTGAAGCCAGTTTTTTCCGTGGAATGCTGATGTATGAACTAAGTATGCTTTGGGGAGAAATTCCTATCTGGGACAAAAAACGTGAAAGTGAATTAGGTTATAGGCGTCAGCCACTCAAAGATGTGTGGGAGTATATAATCAATGACTTTAAACTTGCAGCCAATAATCTTCCTGAAAAATGGACGGATGATCCTAAAAAGATAACATCGGGCGCTGCATTAGCAATGTTAGGAAAGGCCTATATGAGTGCACCGGAAGAAACAGGTCTTAGGGATTTTTCTTTGGCAAAAGAGGCGTTTGAAAAAATGATGAGCCGCTATAAATTAGTGGATAATTTTGGAGATCTGTTTGCTTACGATAAGCCATTCTCTTCAGAATCTGTATTTGAACTACAGTTTAATAATGTATGGCCCGACTGTAACTATTGGCAATTTGATCTGGGATCGAGAGTTATAGATACTTGGTTTTCACAGGGCTGTCATTTTTCAGGATATGATATAGTATTGCCAACTAAATACGGATACAGCACTGTAGCCGAAGGCGGAGTATGGGAAGACGGTGATTTGCGTAAAGACGTAAGCATACGTTACGACTTTACATATGATGGTATAACTCCTGATGATTCAAAAACAGCTTGGATCACAGACGAATTGGATCCGCATATCAAGAAATTTGAAGATCCGCGTACAGATAAAAACAATGGAAATATTGCAAATATGTGGAATTCAGGAAAAAATTTTGCTCTTGTACGTCTAGGCGATATTATATTACTGTATGCCGAATGTTTGAATGAATTAGGTCAGACATCCGCTGCTGTAGCACAGGTGAATGATAAGATTCGTACCCGTGCATGGGGTGGAACACTTCCGGCAGATAAGAAATGGGGAACAATGAGTCAGGATCAGTTCCGTGAAAAAATCATGGATGAACGTATCCGCGAACTTTGTTTTGAAGGTTGGCGCCGTTATGACCTGATACGTACAGGTAACTTCGTGAAACTTATCAAAGAGCGTAATAAATGGGCTAAAGAATCAGGTACAATACAGGACTTCCATATGCGCTATCCTATTCCTGATACTGAAATAAAGAACAATGAGGATATGACTCCTGAAGATCAAAACCCTGGATATAATTAAATAAAGATAAGATGACTTACAGGACAATAAATAGTCTTATAATTCTTATTTGCAAGAGCTGCATATGCCTCTGGGCATGTGCACCTCTTGCAGGTAATAAGATAGAGTATAAACAGTGGTCAATTGTTTATGACGAAAATACAAAAACACTGGATTACATTCACAATGGTAAAGCAATATTATCAGGAGTGTTTGTAAAGGCAAAATCCGGAAACGACCCTATAGAGAGTACCGCTTATCCGGAAGTAAAAATCAACAAAGAATCTCTTTCCGATGCTTTCGGAAATGGCGAAAAATTTACAGTTAGTTATACAGGGCTGGCAGGCAAACCTGACATCAAACAGGTATATTATTTCTATTCAGATAAGGAATATTTCCTTACTGATGTATATTTAGAATCCGAAACAGATATTTCAAGCAATTATATTGCTCCAATATATACTGCGACTAAGAACTCTTTTCTGTCTGCAGACGAAAGTAATCGTGCCTTACGTGTACCGTTCGATAATGATGCATTTGTTCATTATCTGTCATCTCCTTTATCCGGTGAAGATATATCTTTCGAGGTAACGTCTATCTTTAATGGAAAAGAACGTAATGGTTTGGTTATAGGTTCGGTAGAGCATGATACATGGAAAACAGGCATTCGTTACAAAGGAGAAGAAAATCAATATATTACAGAACTGGAATGCTACGGCGGCGTTGTTCACGAGCTGACCAGAGATATCAGCCAAAAGCCAGATAGGCCTTCGATTAAAGGACATGGAAGTATTAAAGGTAAGAGCCTGAAATCTCCTAAAATCTTCTTTGGAATATTCAATGACTGGCGCAGAGGTCTAGAGATCTTTGGAGAAGCAAATGCTATAGTTGCACCTCCTCGCAAATGGAATGGTGGTACACCTTTTGGTTGGAACAGTTGGGCTGCTATGGCCGAAAAGGTAAACTATGAAGGAGCTATCGATGTAGCTGATTTTATCAAGAAAGAGTTGCAGCCTAATAGCTTTGAAAATGACAATATCACTTATATCGGATTAGATTCTTTTTGGGACAACTTTACTGAAGATCAACTAAAGCAATTTGTTGAGCATTGTAAAGCCAATGGACAAAAGGCCGGTATTTACTGGTGTCCGTTTTCTGACTGGCATGGGAATGCGGAAGCCTTTGTAGAAGGGACTAATAACGCTTATAAATATAAAGACATATATATATATGCAGACGGAAAACCGCGCAAAGTGGAATCCTTAGCTGTAGATCCTACCCATCCGGGAACGAAGCAACGAATGGATCATTACATCAATAAGTTTAAGAAGCTGGGATATACATATGTAAAACTTGACTTTATTAATAATGGTACGTTAGAAGCCGACTCATTTTACAATCCGGCAGTTACTACCGGTGTACAGGCTTATAACGAAGGGATGAAATACCTCTCTGATTTATGTGGCGAAGATATGTTTATGGCACTGTCTATTGCTCCTACCTTCCCTTCTCAATACGGAACTTCAAAGCGTATCAGTTGTGATGCATGGGGTGCTATGACCGAAGGAGAATGGGGAACAACAGGTTATATGCTCAACAGTCTTTCATTTGGTTGGTGGCTTGATCGCGTGTATCCTTTCAATGATTCGGATCACATACTTCTTTATAAACCACAGGAAGCTGATGATTATAAAGAAGGAGCTAACAGAGCGCGTATTACCTCTGCAGTAATTACTGGAATATATATGTTGGGTGATAATTTCAGTCTGAAAGGTAAGATCCCGGGAGACATTGCTGCAAGAGAAAAAGCAATAAAGGTTGCTACAAATAAAGAAATTAATGATATAGCCCGAATAGGTAAATCTTTTTATCCGGTGGAAGGCTATACAGCTGCTGATCCGGGGAAAGCTGAACCGGCATATATGCTCGAAACCAAAGATGGGGTATATGTAGCTGTATTTAATTTTGATAAGACGGCTGCTAAAGAAGGTAGTATAAATCTCGATAGAATCGGATTGGTCGATAATAATAAGGTAGATTGCAAGGAGTTGTGGACATCTTCAGAAGTCCTTGTAGAAAATGGTGTGCTGAAATACTCTGTACCGTCTCAGGATGTAAGAGTATATAAGCTAGCCAGATGATTTTAAGTTTGGTTATTTGTGAGGCTCAACATATATACCTCAATATCGGGGTATATATGTAACCTCTACCGCAATTATGGATTATATTTATTCTTATTTTTGAGATAAGTAATAAATAATATTATGATGAAGGCTCTAAAACTATTTCTATTTATTCAGTTTATATCTGGTCTCACTATTTATGCTCAAGATCGTTGGGTTATACAACAGGATGGAGCTATTCAGTGGAATATAGCAGATAATATCCCTCATAACGATCATATAGAAATGAGTGGGGAGCAGATCTCTACAGTTTTCAGATATGGGGTGAATACGGATGGATCATTCTCTATGGAACGCTCGGTAATATGGCCCTTGCTGAGGACTATACCAAACAATACCCATGGTAGTCTGATGCAACGTTTTGCAGTAGACTTTCCTTCTTTACTGATGGTAAATGGTATGTCCCTCAATAATGAGAAAGTGAAATATATCCGTTTAGATGGGTTTCTTACGGTCGTGAGTGATTTCAGTATAGAAAGGCATAATATCGCTCAATCTAGGGCTTCAAAACCAGAACCTGTTGTTGAACTGTCACATTTATATTTCCCTTCTAAGGATAAACCGCTACTTTGTGAAAAGTACATATTAAAAAATATATCGGATAAGCCGTTGACATTAATTGTCCCAAAAGTAAAAAACTTATATAAGACCGATGCTCAAAAAGGGGTGGGTGGTAGTTACAATTTGTCGGTTTCACTGCTCAATGACGGTCTTTATCATCTGAATGCAGGTGAACAAATTGAGTTTGGAGCATATATTGAAGCATACAGAGAATCAGAAAATGAAATAATACCGGATATATCTCAGGAAGAAGAGGCAAGGAAGGAATTCATAAACGAAATATGGAATAATCTAGAGTTCAAATGTCCTGATCCAGTAATAAACAGAGCTTTTGCTTTTGCTAAAATAAGGACATCAGAAAGTATATTTAAAACAAAAGGCGGCTATATGCATGGCCCTGGGGGAGAATCATACTATGCCGCTATTTGGGCTAATGATCAGGCTGAATATGTTAATCCTTTCTTCCCGTTTCTGGGATACAAAATTGGAAACGAGTCGGTTTTTAATTCATTTATGCACTTTGCCCGATTTATGAATCCTGAATATAATCCTATTCCCAGTTCTATTATAGCAGAGGGCTTAGATATATGGAATGGGGCAGGAGACAGAGGCGATGCAGCGATGATAGCATATGGCGCTGCAAGATATGCCCTTGCCAGAGCTGACAGAGAAGAGGCAATACAGTTATGGCCTTTGATCGAATGGTGCCTGGAATTTTGCAAACGCAAATTAAATAAAGAGGGTGTCGTAATGTCCGATAACGATGAACTGGAAGGCCGTTTTCCTGCAGGTGAAGCAAACCTGTGCACATCAAGTTTGTATTACGATGCTTTGATCTCAAGTAGTTATTTAGCTAACGAAATAAATAAGCCTTCACAGGTTTCTAAGAAATATATAAAAGAGGCTGAGGCTTTAAAAGAAGCTATCAATAAATATTTTGGCAGAACTGTTGAAGGATATGATACCTACCAGTATTACGAAGGTAATGACATATTACGTTCATGGATTGCTATACCATTAACTGTAAATATATTCGATAGAAAAGAGGGCACAATCGAAGCTTTATTCTCTCCTCGTTTATGGACAAAGAATGGATTGTTGACTCAGGCAGGTACTGAAACCTTTTGGGATCGTTCCACTCTGTACGCTTTGCGTGGAGTATACAGTGCCGGAGTTAAAGAGAAAGCAACAGAATATATGAAACGATATTCCAACGAGCGATTGCTGGGTGATCACGTCCCTTATCCGATTGAAGCATGGCCGGAAGGAAATCAACGCCATCTGTCTGCAGAAAGTGGCTTGTATTGCCGTATTATCACAGAGGGGTTATTTGGAATACGTCCTACAGGTTTTCGTTCATTTACCTTAGCCCCACAGTTGCCTGACAATTGGGATCGGATGGAGTTGAATAATATAATGGCATTCATGGATAGCCCATTCTCCATTCAAGTACTGAAAAATGGAGGTGAGATGAAAGTTCAATTAATAAAAAATGAAAAAGTATTCAGGTCTTTCGATCTGAAATATGGTGAAAATATAGAAATAAAATTATAATTATGAAAACGTTAGTATTTAGTATTCTCTTCCTCTTTCTGACTCTTGTTAGTGCTCATGGGCAGGATAAGAAAGTCATACAAGTTGAGACTGATGATCTGACAATGGTCTTCACTGCTACTCAGAACGAAAAAGTTATCTTTCAATATTGGGGTAACAAGTTGAATGGTGTCTCTTCTTTCCTTGATAAAAAGATTAAGGGCCAACCTGATACAAATGATGATTTTGCATCACAAATGTATCCTGCATACGGAGGACGTTACTACCTTAATCCTGCATTGAAACTGACACATGCTGATGGAGTCCTTACTACTGAGCTGGTATATGTGAATAGTCAGTCGAAAGTACTGGATAGTAATAAAACAGAAACTGTGATTAGTTTAAAGGATAAGCTATATCCTGTATATGTGGATATTCGTTTTGTAGCTTATCAAAAGGAAAATATAATAACTCAGTCAGCAACTATCTACCACAACGAAAAAAATACAGTCAAAGTGGAGAACTTTGCATCTTCTTATATCCCGTTACATGCCGAATCATATTATCTGACTCATTTTAATGGTACATGGGCCGCAGAGATGCAAGTGGAGGAAGAAGAGTTGACTCACGGTATAAAAGTAGTGGAATCGAAGAAAGGTGTTAGAGCAACCCAATCTGAAAATCCTTCGTTTATTCTCTCCCTGAATGCTCCGTCGAGAGAAGACTCAGGGGAAGTATATGCCGGTTCTTTGGCTTGGTCGGGTAATTATAAACTTTCTTTCGAACTGGACGAAACAGGTAAACTGGGTATTACATCAGGGATGAATCCTTTTGCTTCTACTTTCTATCTGAAGCCTGATCAAAAACTGGAAGCTCCTGAAATGGTTTTAACATACAGTGCCAACGGTATCGGGCAAATATCAAGAAATTACCATGACTGGGCGCGTAAATATGCAATGGCTCATGGAGATCAATTACATCCGATTATTCTGAATAGCTGGGAAGGTGCATATTTCACTTTCGATGAAAAAACAATTACCGATATGATGGATAATGCTGCGAAGTTTGGAGTGGAAATGTTCGTTCTGGATGATGGCTGGTTTGGTAATAAGTATCCACGTAACAGCGATAATGCAGGGCTTGGAGACTGGCAGACAAACAAGAAGAAATTACCAAGAGGTATTCCATATCTTGCAGATTACGCTGTTAATAAAGGTCTTAAATTTGGTATTTGGATTGAGCCTGAAATGGTAAATCCTGACAGTGAACTGGCAAAAAAACATCCTGAATGGATTGTGAAAAGTGGTAAGCGTGATATTCTCCCAATGCGTAATCAATGGTTGTTGGATTTGACTAATCCCGCTGTTCAGGACTTTGTTTTCAAAACGTTTGACGATGTGGTTTCCATGTCTCCTAATATTAGTTATATCAAATGGGATGCGAATCGCCATGTCGACAATGTCGGTTCGGATTACCTGCCTGCCGGAGAACAAACTCATTTCTGGTATGAATATGTAAAAGGATTATATAAAGTATATGAAAGAATCAGAGCCAAATATCCGGATATCCAGATACAGCTATGCTCTTCCGGTGGAGGTCGGGTAGAATTCGGCGCGTTGAAATATCATGACGAATTCTGGGCAAGTGATAATACGAATGCCTTCGATAGGATTTTCATTCAATATGGTACCAATCTGTTTTTCCCGGCTATTGCTACAGGCTCACATGTATCCACCAGCCCCAATCATCAAACAGGCATGATGGCACCTCTTAAGTTTCGATTTGATGTAGCTATGTCCGGTCGCCTGGGTATGGAATTACAACCAAAGGATATACAAGGGGATGAATATGAATTTGCTGCAAATGCAGTTAAAGATTATAAGCTAATCAGACCGATAGTACAATTTGGTGATTTATATAGGCTTATCTCTCCTTATGATAAAAATGCCTGGACGTCTCACATGTATGTTTCGAAGGATAAGAAGCAGTCCGTATTCTTTGCATACAGCCTTAAATATCACGGACGTACTACTTATTTTGAAACGAAACTAAAAGGACTCGATCCGGATAAGAATTATAAAATTACGGAGTTGAATGTAAAACCAGGTCAGGGTTCTTTTTATGGAAACGGACAAACGTTCTCTGGTGATTATCTGATGAAAGCAGGGATCAACCTGAATATAGGGAATCCGTTTGATAGCACAGTGTTGCTTATTTCAGAAGAATAAAATAAAATCCTTGTCCTGTTATTTTGATTTAGGGTAACAGGTTGCATACTTCCTTAGGGCCATTCCCGTCTTGTGCGGGAACGGTCTCTAATAAACCTTTTCAATCTTACATCATGAATTATATTTTACTACAAAGAGCAGCTTTGTTGGTTTTCCTATTGTTCCAAATGTTGAGTCTTTCGGCCCAGGAAGATATCAACACTGATAACCGCTGGGGTGACCAGGGCAATGGTAAATATGTAAACCCGATACTCAATGCCGATTATTCCGACCCGGATGTAATCAGAGTAGGAGATAAGTATTACATGGTTTGCTCCGATTTTCATTTCATTGGAATACCTGTACTTGAATCCGATGATATGGTGAACTGGACAATTATAAGTCAGGTTTACGATAAATTCGACTTCCCCGAGTGGGAAACCAATGAACGCTATGGTGGCGGCTCATGGGCTCCGGCTATCCGTTATCATGATGGAAAGTTTTGGGTTTTCTTTTGTACACCGCATGAAGGGTTATTTATGTCGAATGCAACCAATCCGGCAGGGCCATGGGCTCCGTTGGTGAATGTAAAGCATATCGAAGGCTGGGAAGACCCTTGTCCATTCTGGGATGAGGACGGACAGGCATACGTTGGCCGCAGTCAGTTAGGTGCAGGGCCTATTATTCTGCACAAAATGAGTCCCGATGGAACCAGACTCCTGGATGATGGTGTAACTGTATACGAAGGACCTGTTGCCGAAGGAACAAAAATCCATAAGATGAACGGATATTACTATATGAGTATTCCCGAAGGCGGAGTTGCTACCGGATGGCAAACCGTGTTACGCTCAAAAAATATCTATGGCCCTTATGAAAGAAAAATTGTTCTCGAACCAGGTGTTACAAAGGTAAACGGACCTCATCAGGGAGCATTGGTTGATACACCGGATGGTGAATGGTGGTTCTACCATTTTCAGTCGAAAGACCCGCTGGGACGTATTGTTCATTTGCAACCTGTGAATTGGGTAGACGGATGGCCGCAAATAGGTGTAGACTATGATATAAACGGTATAGGAGAGCCAGTGAAAGAATGGATAAAGCCAAAAACAGGGAAAAAAGTTCAGATTGTTGCGCCGCAAGGCTCTGATGAATTTTCCACAGATAAACTTAATCTGCAATGGCAATTCAATCATAATCCTGTAAATAAAAATTGGTCGTTATCCGAACGCCCCGGCTATTTCCGTATTAAAGCCTTAAAAGCCGATAACCTAAGAGATTCTAAAAATATGCTTACCCAAAAGATTATGGGATATGAGGGTGAAGCATCTATAGAGATTGATTGTAGTAATCTGATTAACGGACAACGGGCAGGACTTTTGTGTGCCAGTAACCTCTATAATGCAATAGGCGTACTACATGAGAACGGAAAAAACTATATCTATTATGAAAGTGATGGAAAGAGTAAAAAAATAACTCCTATCACAACAGAAAAGATATATCTGAAAGTATCATTAAATGCAAATACAAATCAGCATCAGCTTTTCTATAGCTTCGACAATTCAAATTTTATTGCATGCGAATCTCCGTATGCCTTACAGTCCAGTGACTGGAAAGGTGCGCGTGTAGGACTGTATTCGTATAATACGGTAGCAGATGGAGGAAATGCAGACTTTAATTGGTTCAGGTATAAGTTTGATGGGCCTGGACTATATAGTAAATGATAATTAATCAACAAACAATTAAAAAATGCTAAGTCTATTAAGAAATTATTGTGTCAAATTCGTATTACTGATATTTGCTTTACTGCTTTGTGAATCAATATCAGCAGTACCGATTAAGAAAGAACTCAACTCAGGCTGGAAATTTCGTCAATGGCGACTGAATAACTGGTATCCTGCTACTGTACCGGGTGTAATACATACCGACCTGATGGCAAACGGAATTATTGAAGACCCATTCTACAGGTTGAACGAGAGAAGTGTGCAATGGGTAGATAAGGAAGACTGGATGTATGAAACTCATTTCGATGTGGATGGAAAAACATTCAGCAAAGAAAATATCCGCCTGCATTTTATGGGGCTCGATACCTATGTGCATGTTTATCTGAATGGAGAAAGTATTCTCGAAGGAGATAATATGTTCCGTGAATGGAAAGTGGATATAAAAGATAAACTGAAAGAAAAAGATAACAAACTTGAAGTCTTTTTCCGTTCGCCAATCAAAGAAGATATTCCTAAATTCGATTCGTATCCATACCGTTATCAGACAGGGCCTGACCAGTCTCAGCAAGGAGGGATATTTGAAAAAACGGTGAGTCCTTTTGCCCGTAAAGCCGGGTACCACTATGGATGGGACTGGGGGCCGCGGTTAGTTACATCGGGTATCTGGCGCCCTGTTTACCTCGAAGCATGGGACGATGCCCGTATCGAAAATGTATTTGTCCGCCAGAAAGATATTACAAAACAAAAAGCTGTCCTTTCATTCGAGACCGAAGTTTTGGCTGATAAAGATATACGTGGAGCAAAGGTTACTGTAAAAGACAAACAAACAGGTACAACTTATGGTACTGCAACCGCAGACCTGACCAAAGGAATAAATAAAATTGCTGTCGACTTCACCATCAATAATCCTAAACTATGGTGGTCTAACGGACTGGGTGAAGCTCATCTGTATGATTTTCATACAGAAGTGACTGCTAACTCAAAAACACTCGACAGCCATGATGTAAAAACAGGATTACGCTCGATAAAAGTCATTACCGAACCCGATAAGGATGGTTCACCCCTCTATTTAGAACTGAATGGAGTGCGTATATTTGCCAAAGGGGCGAATCTTGTTCCGGGAGACAACTTCCTGCCGAGGGTTACAAGGGAAAAATATGAGAAAACCGTTCTGGATGCAGTAGATGCCAATATGAATATGCTGCGTGTATGGGGAGGCGGTATCTATGAAGATGACAACTTCTATGAATTCTGCGATAAATATGGCATTCTTGTATGGCAGGACTTTATGTTCGCATGCAGCCTCTATCCTTCGGAAGGCAAATTCCTGGAATCGATAAAATACGAAGCCATAGATAATATCAAGCGTCTCCGCAATCATCCTTCCATCGCTGTTTGGTGTGGAAATAACGAAGCGTATTATTTCTGGTATAATTGGGATTTAAAAAAGAATTATGCAAGCCAGAATCCCGAATATGCTCAGGTGATATGGCGACAATATACAGACCTCTTCCATAAACTTTTACCTGAAATGGTTGAAGAATATCATCCTGAATCATTCTATCGTCCATCGTCTCCATATGGATATCCCGGTGAAGCGGACGACCCTAAGCACGGAGATCGTCACTATTGGGGTGTATGGCATGGACGTAAGCCTATCACAGATTACAATATAGAGCGCAGCCGTTTCTTCAGTGAATATGGCTTCCAGTCGTTCCCCGAATTTGAATCGGTAAAGATATATGCACCTAAAAAAGAAGACTGGGTAATAACATCGGAGGTGATGATGGATCATCAGCGTGCAGGTACATATGCCAACAATCTGATAGAAGAATACCTGTTGAATGAATATCAGAAACCAAAAGATTTTGAATCTTTCCTTTATATGAACCAGGTATTGCAGGGTGATGCAATCAAAATAGCCATGGAAGCGCACCGCAGGGATATGCCTTACTGTATGGGTACTCTCTTCTGGCAGCATAACGATTGCTGGCCGGTAGCATCATGGGCCAGCCGCGATTATTACGGACGCTGGAAAGCGCAACACTATTTTACGCGCGAAGCTTATAAGGATGTACTGGTATCGCCTATAGCTAAAGATGATAAACTGGATATCTATATTGTGTCCGACAGGCTTACTGAATCAAAAGCATCTTTAAATCTGAAAGTATTGAAACTGGACGGCACTGTTGTAGATGAGAAAAAACTGAATGTGGCAATACCTGCCAATACAAGTAAAAATGTATTTTCTGCATCGGTGAATACACTACTGAAAGGAACGGCTAAAGGCGATGTTGTAGTATATGTGGAACTAACCGATAATGCAGGGAAAATATATACAAATAATTATTTCCTCTTATCGCAGAAGCATATCAACTTCCCGAAAGCGAATATTCGTAAGAGTGTAAAGGCTGTAAACGGAGGTTATGAAGTATCTCTGACTACAGACAATTTTGCCCGGGCAGCATTTATGTCTATCGAAGGAATCGATAATTTCTTTGAGAATAACTATTTCGATATTCTTCCCGGGAAAACAGTTACGGTAAAAGTAACCACTTCTCTGTCGCAATCAGAATTCGAGAAACAACTGAAAGTCGTATCATTGAGAGACGGATATTAAAAAATATAGGTTATGAAGGTATTTAATTTAAGTTTGGTAGTATTATTGGCAATCGTTTTCTTTTCTTGTGGCGATTCATCAATTTCTACAGGTAAATGGAAAGCCGGTTATTACCCGGAAGGAAAAGGAGTAAATATTGAAAAAGACGCCAATTTGGTTTTCAATAATATATATGCTTCTTACAGGTTGGGAGACAAGCTGATAACAACAAAAGATTATGCTGACAACACTGTTAAGGTTAACAATCTCTCCGATAAGTTCGGAAAAGCATCTGTATTGCAGATAACATATTCAGACAACGATTTGCCAACATTGGTTCAGTCTTTTTATATATACCCTGATAAGGATTATATTCTGACAGAATTTACATTGGAAAGTTCAGCGGAAATTTCATCGGATTATATGGCTCCTGTAAATATAGATAATACAGGTCGGATATTAGGTGATGGTGACAATCGCGCATTATTTATCCCTTTCGACAATGACTGTTGGGTAAGATATCAATCGCATCCACTCGCTTTTGATAATCTCAGGAGTTATGAAGTTACATCGATATTTAACAATGACAGCCGCAATGGTCTGGTTATTGGTTCAATAGAACATGACAACTGGAAGACAGGGATAGATATCGGTAAAAGTACCAAAGATAATATCGGCTCATTAACCTGTTTCGGTGGTGTTGCAGATTCTTTGACCCGTGACTCAAAACAACATGGGGCGCTCATTGGTAAAATGATTAAATCACCTAAAATCCTTATCGGATATTTTAATGACTGGAGAGATGGACTCGAAGAATACGGACGGGCCAATGCCATAACAGCACCTCCAAAGGCATGGGACAAAGCCATACCTTTTGGTTGGAATAGCTGGGGTGTACTCCAGTTCCATTTGACATACACCAAAGCCCTTGAAGTATCCGATTATTTCAAAGAGAACCTGCAAAACAATAATTTTATAAATTCAGATAAAACGGTTTTCGTTGGACTTGATTCCGGATGGAATAAGTTTACAGAAGAAGAACTAAAAGCTTTTGTACAGAAATGTAAGGACAACGGACAGGTAGCCGGAATATACTGGACACCTTTTACCGATTGGGGTAAAAATCCGGAGCGCACAGTAGAAGATGTTCCAGAATATAAATACAAGGACTTATATCTATATGCAAACGCAAAACCTCAGCAACTGGATGGTGCATATGCTGTAGACCCTACGCATCCGGCTATAGAGGACCAAATGAAGGTGAAGTCTGAGTTGTTTCGCCGTTGTGGATTCGAATATGTGAAAATGGACTTTATGACACACGGTGCTATGGAAGCGGACGCATGGTATAAAAAAGATATACAGACAGGCGTACAGGCATACAATTATGGTATGGAATTATTAAATAAATATTTTGGCGATATGTACCTTAACCTTTCTATTTCTCCTACATTTCCTTCTCACCATGCACAATCGCGCCGTATAGCCTGTGATGCGTGGAACAAAATAAAGGATACTGAATATACCATGAATGCTGTTTCGTATGGCTGGTGGATAGATAATGTATATCAGTATAATGACGCTGACCACATTGTATTGCAGGAAGCTACTGATGGTGAAAATCGGGCAAGGGTAACTTCTGCAGTTATTACCGGACTGTATATTGCAGGAGATGACTTTAGTAATGGCGGTTCGAAGGAAGGTAAAGAAAAAGCAATAAAGTATCTGACTAATGCTGAGGTAAATGCAATAGCTACAGGCCGTTCTTTTCGTCCGGTAGAGGGGAATGGAGCTAAGTCGGAGAATCAGTTTATGCGTAAAGATGCGGATGGTAATTTATATTATGTTATTTTTAATTATTCGGAAGAAAATATTACAATGAATATACCTTTCGAACGCATAGGATTAGATACAAAAGTTGGCTATGCGGCTAAAGAGTTGTGGCGTGGAGATAATATCGATTTAAAATCGTCCCTTACCATTCCAGCTAAGGATGTTGTATTAATTAAAATATTAGAAGTCAAAAGTCAGTGAAAGAATTATCACATTCTTTAAAATTTATCTATATATAGAGTTATTAGCGGATAGCTTTTAGCCATTAGCTAAAAAAAAAGTAACAATATAATTATAGCGAAAAGGTGTCACCTTTGTCACCTTTTAACAAAATAAGTAATGGAAGCTAATAGAAACTATATTCAAAGTAATTTTCACTTTCTCTTTGTCATTCTGAATGTAATGAAGAATCTCGACCTCCGGACACGAGATATTTCACTTCGTTCAATATGACAAAGAGAGTATCTTTTAATAATTGAACATAAAATAATAGTATATAGCACATGAAAAACAAATATTCTTTATTAATCTTTTTGATTACCGCTTTATCCATAGCGAATATTCAGAACATTCTGTCTCAAAACCATCAACTATATAAACTATGGTATGAGCAACCTGCTGACGAATGGATGAAATCTGTTCCGTTAGGTAATGGACGTATCGGAGCTATGATATTTGGCGGAGTCGAAACCGAGACTGTTGCTTTGAATGAGGTGACAATGTGGTCGGGACAACCTGATAAATTTCAGGAGCGGCCATTAGGTAAAGAGATGTTAAACGATATACGGCAGCTTTTCTTTGATGGAAAATATGCAGAAGGAAACCGCATTGTCTCTGAATTTATGGCAGGTGTACCGCATTCCTTCGGTTCACATGTTCCGGCAGGAGATTTAAAAATTAAGTTTCAGCACCCTGCAGGAAGTGTTTCCGGTTATAAGAGAGAGCTAAATCTCGACAATGCAATAAATATTGTGACCTACAAAGTAGGGAATGTGACGTATACCAGGGAATACTTTTGCAGTAATCCGGACGATGCGCTTATTATCCGACTGACAGCCAGTAAGGCTAAAGCCTTGACATTTGATTTATCATTGGATATGCTGCGTGAGTCTGTATTTAACACTACAAATAACAGTATCGAGTTCTCAGGGCAGGTTTCCTTTCCAAAGCAAGGTCCCGGAGGTGTAAACTTTTTAGGTAAGGTAGGAGTGAATATCAAAGATGGAAAGGTCTCTGCATCAAAAGACAAAATTAGTGTGGATGGTGCAACTTCTGTAACTATTGTAGTAGATATAAGGACTGATTACAGTAATTCGCAATATAAAGAAGATTGTGTGAAAACAGTAAATAAAGTTCTGGCTCAGGACTATACTGTACTAAAAAATAAGCATGTAAAAGATTACTCCAATCTCTACAAAAGGGTTGACCTGTTTTTGGGAAAGAGCGAATTTGATAATCTTCCCACAGATAAAAGATGGGAACGAGTAAAAGCAGGAAGCAATGATATCGGCCTGGATGCTTTATTCTTCCAGTATGCCCGTTATTTGCAGATTGCCGCCTCCCGTGAAAATTCTCCGTTACCGGCGAACTTGCAGGGCTTATGGAACGATAACCTTGCCTGCAATATGGGATGGACAAACGATTATCATCTCGATATCAATACCCAGCAGAATTATTGGTTATCCAATATTGGTAACCTGCATGAAACGAATATCCCTTTGTTCGATTACATCAAAAACCTTTCTGTTTATGGGCAAAAAACAGCAAAGAACACCTATGGTGCCAGAGGATGGCTTGCAAATACAATAGCTAATGTATGGGGGTATACTTCATCGGGACAGGGAGTCAATTGGGGATTGTTCCCGCTTGCAGGCACATGGATAGCTTCCCACCTGTGGACGCACTATAATTATACGTTGGATAAAGATTTCCTGAGAGATAAGGCATACCCTATTTTGAAAAGTAACGCCGAATTTCTGATTGACTATATGGTACAAGACCCCAAAACAGGCTATCTGATGACAGGGCCCAGTACTTCACCCGAAAACTCTTTCAGATATAAGGGGGATGAATTATCAATATCCATGATGCCGGCTTGCGACAGGCAACTAGCTTACGAAGCGTTTACTTCGTGTATTGCCGCTTCGGAAATACTCGGTTTGGACGAACCATTCCGGGAAGAAATGAAAGCCGCATTAGCGAAACTGCCTCCTATTATGATTGGGAAGAACGGAGGTATACAGGAATGGTTTGAAGACTTTGAAGAAGCGCAGCCGAATCACCGTCATACTACTCATTTACTGGCATTGTATCCTTTCTCTCAGATTTCACCTGTAAAGACTCCCGAATTAGCTGCTGCTGCCCGCAAAACAATAGAATACAGGCTGACTGCATCCGGCTGGGAAGATGTGGAATGGAGCCGTGCCAATATGATTTGCCTATATGCACGCCTGTTTGATGCCGATAAAGCATATGAGAGTGTAGTGCAGTTGCAACGCGAATTTGCACGTGAAAATCTTCTGACTATTTCGCCTGAAGGTATTGCCGGAGCTCCTTACGATATATTTATATATGATGGTAACGAAGCCGGAGGTGCAGGTATTGCGGAAATGCTTATCCAGAGCCATGAAGGATATATAGAATTCCTGCCCGCTTTACCGCAGCAATGGAACACAGGATATTTCAAAGGATTGTGTGTGAGAGGAGGAGCAGAGATTGACTTGAGTTGGAAAGAAGGAAAAGTGGAGAAAGCTGTGATAAAGGCATCAGTGGATAATTCCTTTGCTATAAAGTTGCCGGAAGGGAATACTCCTCGCTTTTCAAAAAACGGAAAAGCTGTTACGCTACAACAAAACGGAGAGCAAGTTCATCTCGATTTGAAAAAGGGAGAGATTATTGAGTTGAGATATAATTAAGGTCTCAGACCTGTTTTTTTTATCTGCAACAGCAACAATTAGTTAGATTGAATAATGTATCATTAAATACTTTCTTTCACTTAAAAATACTATATTTATAATATCATAAATACCTATATAGAAATGAAATATCCGGTATCTGTTATCTTGTTCTTTATTGTATTTTTAGTCGGTTGCTCTTCCCCGGAAAAAACTTTTCTGGGAGTATATGAAGGTAAGCCCCGTATCAACCCTCCTTATATTACAGGAAATTACCCTGAATCTCCTTTCCTGTTTTATATTCCTACATCAGGGGAACGTCCTGTTGTTTGGTCTGCAGAAGGGCTGCCAGAAGGATTAACACTGGATAGTGAAGCCGGTATAATCAAAGGTAAGATTGAAAAGGCAGGTAATTATGTTGTAGTTCTTACTGCTGATAATAAGCATGGTAAGGCAATGGAGAAATTGACAATATCAATAGGTGATAATCTTCTGCTAACTCCTCCGATGGGCTGGAACAGCTGGAATACTTTTGGTAAAAACCTTACTGAAGCCTTAGTTCTGGAAACAGCTGAAGCTATGATAAAAAACGGTATGCGCGATTTAGGATATACCTATATAAATATCGATGATTTCTGGCAATTGGCTGAACGTGGGAAAGACGGACATATTCAGATAAATGAAGAAAAGTTCCCCAGAGGGATAAAGTATGTAGCAGATTATCTGCACGAACGGGGATTTAAGTTAGGAATATATTCTGACGCTGCGGATCGTACTTGTGGAGGTGTTTGTGGTAGTTATGGATTTGAAGAAACAGATGCGAAGGATTTTGCCGAGTGGGGGGTAGACTTACTTAAATATGACTATTGTAATGCACCTCAGGATAAACAAGTTGCTATAGAACGGTATACCACAATGGGCAAGGCTTTGCGTAGTACCAATCGCTCTATTGTATTTAGCGTTTGTGAATGGGGACAGTTAGAACCATGGACATGGGCCAAGGAGGCCGGAGGGCATTATTGGCGTACGACTTTCGATATACGTGATCGTTGGTATACAGATCAATATTCACATTCAGACAATGGTGTATTAAATATTATTGACCTGAATGCACCACTGGCCCAATACGCAGGACCAGGAGCATGGAACGATCCCGATATGTTGGTTGTAGGCATCTCAGGGAAAAGTCAAAGTATGAATGCGAATGAAGAACATGCTATAGGATGTACTCCTGAGCAATACCGTAGCCATATGAGTATGTGGGCGATGATGGCTTCGCCATTATTATCAGGAAACGATGTTCGTAATATGGATTCTGTAACTATAGCCACATTGACCAATCCGGAGATTATAGCAATCAATCAGGATATGTTAGGCAAGCAGGCTGAACGTAAAGTGGATAAAGATGGATATCAAGTCTGGATAAAACCGTTAACAGATGGCTCCAGTGCTGTTGCTTGTTTGAATAAGATAGGGAATATAATTGATATTAAGTTGGATAAGAATGTCTTGCCAGAGTTGAATATTACAGGAGATATTCGTGATGTATGGGAGCATGCAAATATTAAAGCAAAAGCGGAAGGGCTGGATGTTAGTTTATCTCCATATGAATGTAAAGTATATGTCTTGAAGAAATAGGATTTAGATAATTTAAATAAAAAGCACCTACGATAACATAGGTGCTTTTTTGAAAGGTCATTCTAATTCCTCCCATTTTATATCAGGCTTATTGCCTGTAGGAGTTCTTTCGAATGTGCTGTTAATAGTTGTATTGTCATTGAAAAATCCACAATTCTGAAGGAAGAACCCAGCTTGCTCTACTCCTCCTTTATAGTCCATTCTGGCCTTGTTATGGGCAGTATTATCTGCCGTAAATTTGCCACTGGTGAGTTCTATCCATTCTCCTTCTTTTGTATATATCCATTGGTTGTTATAATTGGCTTTGCGTCCAATGTATCCTGTCTCTGTATGGAAGTTTTCGAGGAACGAATGGGGTCTGGTATAATATGTAGTAGTAGACGGACGCAGGAACTGTGCGATCAGTTTCCATTTTCCGGTTTCGGGTGCAAAAAAGTATGAGGTATATTCTGTATATCCTTTTGAGGCTGGTTTTATATGAGTTAGGAATTTATACGTACTTCCTGCTTTCCAGTTGTATACATAATAGCTTTGGCCACCGGAACCCTCATTGCCAAATTCTCCGGTTGTTACACCTTCCCCTTTTTTTACAAGTATAATTTTATGTTCGTCCGGAATCTCGTTTGGATCATCCGTTTCAAAAGGGCTCCACACCGAAAATAACACCCTTCTTTCTGTTGCAGAATTTACCTGAATACCAAAATAGCCTTCTCCGAATCCGTTCGACATAAAGTAGCTTCCTATAGGATCTTGTCCTTCGGGAACAGTTACTTCATTATAGAACCATTCTGCAGTTTTACCTTCGGGTATGGTGTATCCCATATGCACAGAAGGACCTCTGCGCCCCCAATAGTAAGAGAAATCTCCTACAAAATTCATATCTTTTGTAGCCTCTCCATCAACAAGTAAAGATGATACTGTTGCATAAGTACTTCCGTTTAAAGTCTTACCTTGGAAATCGACCTTGACATATCCGGCTTCACATTTATCTATTGTGCCAATATAGATAGCTGTATCGGCATTCACTTTTGGTTTGGTTAATGTTACAGTAAATGTTTTATCCTTGCATCTGACTTCTATTACATTATTCTCTGAGTCAGTTTTGTATTTCAGATAAAGCTTTAAGTTTCCTTCTTTATTTACTTTAAAATAGGTGCTGAATACAGCTTCGGGACTGGACCATGCTGAAAAGCCTTCGTCTATAACTTTTTCAGTTTTTCCTTGTTGTGTAATATAAGAATTCCCGCCTAATGGTATTTCTATTTCATTACCTGTAGGTACCTGTGAAGTATCGGAAGTATTCTTATCATTACAAGAAACAAGTATCAGCAGGGCATATAATATGTATAACGATTTCTTTATATTCATTTGTTTCATCTTTTATTTATTAAATACAGAGGATAATTTCTTATCCTCTGTATAAAAGTACTATCAAAATTCTTCTCAGAATAATGATTAGCCAAACACCTTATCATTTTTTAGCATAGAATTCCATTTCGCAACATGAAGCAAAACCTCCTTTTCCTGTTTTTACTACGATTTTAACAGCAACAGGATTTATCACCGAAGTTGATAATGCAATATGTGAAGGAGTACCTACCATTTTGCAATCATATTCAGCGACTTTTACAAAATTGCTATTAGCCTTTGTAGAAGCATATATTTCTATTTCCCCGAAAGTCCCGTTTCCGGCATTTGTGCGTGGATAATATGAAATCAAGTCTAGTGATGGAGCATCTTCCTGAAGTTTATATATCAACTCATAGGTATCTTTTTTCTCACTCCAATTTGAGTGATAATATGTTTCAACATTTCCATCAAAAGATTTTTCTATTTCCTCTCCTTCCTGGAAACTAGATGCTGTTGCACTTAATATAGTCATCTTTACGGATTGCCTGCCATTTTGTTTAATAGTCAATGAGGTTTCTCTATCCGATGCAATAACTTTCACATTCGTTTCCCTGGCAGCATATGACTCATTCGTTTCTGTTTTTATGACGAGGTTCTCGCCCTCTATAGTAACTGTACACCAGGTAACAGTCTCATCTTCTAAAGCCACGGATATAGTAGGAGATGTTGTCTTGAATGGAACATTTTTGGATGTTTCACCGGCTTCTAATATAGGGTTTTCTTCTTCGAAAGCTAAAGATGTAGGAGTCAGTATATCATCATCCTTACAAGAAAAGAAGACTATAGAAACCAACATTAATAATAATATCTTTTTCATATGAATTTTTGTTTAATGTTTAAGGATTTTGGACTAACTCAATAGGATATGCATCTAATTCACTTTGAGGAATATATTCCACGATCTTATTATCATTTGGCTCGATAGTAGTATATATTGTATTGAATGCTCCGGTAAGATGCATTCCAGGATATCTTCTATCCAGCGTTTGTCCTTTTCTGAATATATCAAGTTTACGGTGTCCTTCAAATGCCATTTCAAGGCGACGCTCTTCAAGTACCCAGTCGAGTACGCTAACCCCAGTAGGGAGATTTGCTTTTACTCTGGTAGGTATTTGTGCACGTGTGCGGATTACATTTACATCTGCAAGAGCGGCATCTGAATCTCCCAGATAGAAATTGGCTTCAGCTCTGTTCAAGTATACTTCAGCAAGGCGTATTAGTACAGGAGACCATAAATGGGCTTGTCCTTCTTGCAATGAACATTTATATATGAAACGTTTAGGATAGCCGTTCAGATCTTCCAAAGCCTTTTCTATATCAACATAGTACTTGATACTGTTATCGGATCTTACCACATAATAGCGTGTCTTACCATTAACAGTTTCTTTTTGTACTGTTGGGCTTGTGTACATTCCCGGATTTTGTGTTATTACATAGTTATCGCCCTGTTGAACGACCGTATTTGTTACATATTGGTATGTTTTTGTAGGTGCATCACTATATACATATCTAAGCCATAGAGAGTTGTCCCCGATAGGTTGTTCAACTATAAATGCACGGCGAAGATCGCTTTCATTTTGGTTTATAAGTTGCAGATATGATTCTGACGGGTACATTTCACCCCATCCCTGATCATTTATTTTAGCATATACACTACCTACCGAATAACTGGCCATATAGTATTTTTCATAATCAGTATCTTTTACCATACGGATGGCAAATATTGTTTCAGTATTATTTTCCGGAACAACCTGTGGATACGTTTTGTAAGCATCGCCTGTAATAAGGGTATAACGTCCGGAGTTAATCACCAGATCAGCATATTCTTTTGCCTTAGCCCAGTTTTCCATATACAGATATACGCGTGACAACATAGCATAAGCTACCTCTTTAGAAGCGTAAATACTGGATTTTTCGCTAGCCATTAACGAAGCGCCTTTTTCTAGATCTTTCACTACCTGATCATATACTTCTTTTACTGAGTTTCTCGATGGGAAATCGTTAATGTCGGAAGTCAGTTTAAGTGGTATGCCCGGATTTGACTCAGGGCTTTGTACATATGGCCGCCCAAAAAGATTATTTAATGTAAAATATAAATATCCACGCAGGAAATAATTTTCTCCTAATAACTGATCCATTTCAACAGACTGCCCTTCCGGTATTTTTTCTATCATAGTATTGGTATTCACAATCATCTGATAGGTGAATTTCCATACTCTTGCAGGATAATAATTATTGGTTAGCCGTTGATATTTATACATATAAGCAAAAGCATCGGAAGTACCACTTGCCAGAGATACATTATCGCCTCCATACTCATTTACGTAATGGGTTGATTTGTAATAATACTCTTCTTTCATTTTGGCATATGTACCAAGTGTTATTGTGGTAACACTGTTCTCATCCATTCCTTCATTTGTAATTTTGTCATATGGTAACCGTTCCAAATCGCAGCTACTAGCCAAAATTGCTATGATGAATACTATAATTAATTTCATTGATGTTTTCATATCTGAATCTGTTTATTTTTAGAAAGTAAGGTTAATTCCTAAAGAGAATCTGCGAGCCATGGGGTATACGTCAGGGTTTGCTGTACTGTTGGCATTTCCTGTTCCAAGTTCAGGGTCTACTCCCGAGAAGTTTGTAATACAGAATAAGTTTTCTCCACTTAAAGATATATTTGCATATTTCAGACCGAATTTACGTATTGCTTTTTCAGGTATGCTATAAGAAAGAGTTAGGTTATTCATACGGAAGAAGCTGGCATCTTCCAAGTATCTGGAAGAAGGCTTATTAGAATTATTATTACCTCCGGCTATAGCTTGAGGATGTGTTGCAATATCACCCGGATTCTCCCATCTGGACCAACCATCATTCAGTTTCATAGAATTATATGTAACATAGTATCCGTCATTATCGTAAAACTCACGTGCATAATGATAGATTTTACTTCCCGAAACAAAAGAGAATGCTGCAGATAAAGAGAGTCCTTTATATGAAAGTCTTGTCATTATACCTCCTGTGAAATCCGGATTTGAACTGCCCATTTTTTCACGGGATGCTTTAGCATAATCTGTTGTTAATGTTTTTGTTCCATCTTCATTCTGCATATACCATAGAGGTGCGCCTGAGTATCTGTCTACACCAGCCCACTCATACATAAACCATGTATCCATAGCATCACCTTCTTCCCTGACCTTGTTTCCATCAATCTGGCGCTTGCCTTCATATAATTCTTTGATCTTACTTTTGTTAATTCCGATGTTGAAATCCATATCCCAAGTGAAGTCTTTAGTCTTTATTATCTCGGGGCTTAATGTGATTTCGACGCCTTCATTTTTAACAGCACCAATATTCTGCCATTGGCTTGAATATCCTGTGATATTAGTTAAAGGAACAGCATATAATAAGTCTGAAGTATTTTTATAATAATAATCGATGCTGAAATTAACCCGGTCGAATAAACGTGTATCCAATGCTATGTTTGTTTCATAACATTTTTCCCATGATAAATCAGAATTACCAAGTACTTCAGGAAAAGCAGCCGGAATTCCGTTGTAATGGGTTGATAAAGAGTATAATGACATGTAATCGTAGCTGCTGGCAGGATTGTTGCCAACTGATCCGTAACTTGCCCTGAGTTTTAACTGATTTATAAACTCTATATCTTTCATAAAATTCTCATTATGTATAGACCATGCTCCTCCAAAAGTAAAGAAGCTTCCGTAGCGATTATCACTACCAAATTGGGAAGAACCGTCAAGCCTATATGAAAACTGCCCCATATATTTGTCGTTATATGTATAATTGGCGTTAAAGTAAACAGATTGCATTGCTGTTTCTCTTTTTTCACCTTTAGTTGCATATGGATTTGCAGCTACACCCAATACTTCTCCTCCCGGAGGTATTCCTCTGGCAGTTACATCATCTTTTTCGTACTGATAATCACTATACTCATATCCCAGAAATGCACTTACAGCATGTATATCGTTGAATATATGATTGAAACGTAAAAGTTGATTCGTATATCTGGTTGTTGTAAACTCGTTTATACTGTTAATAGAGCCACTATATTCTGATGCACCGATAGAACGGGGGTCTCCATAATTTGTTGTTCGTTTGTAAGTATATCCGATATTATTAGTGGATTCGAATGTCAGGTAATCGGTTATTCTATATTCAGCACCTATTGTGGCTGTAACGCCTAGTGTTTTTGATTTACCCCAGTCTAGTTTTCGATTATATAAATAATTTGATTTATCCCTGCCATACCAGTCAGCTTCTTTTCCGGTACGGATACTGCCATCTTCATTGTAAGGATAATCCCAAGGAAGATAATTCATAGCACTCTGAACACTATGTATCTTATCATCGACTGTAGAGTAACTTCCGGCTATTTTTGTTTTCAGGGTTAATTTGTCGGAAATTTTATAATCATTATTGCTTCTTACATTGAAGCGGTCATATTTATAACCTTTTACAGCGCCTTCTTCTCCATAGTAATCTGCAGAAACAAAAGATCTGACTTTATCCCCACCTCCTGTATACGAAACGGTATAGTTCTGAGTAAACCCAGTCTGAGTGGCAAGGTCATACCAATCTGTATCATGTTTTAAAAGATCTTCGGAGAATTTAGGGAAAACATTTTTTATTCCAGGCATTGAGTTTGCATAGTTATATAACTCTTGGCCATTCATTAACTTAAATTTACCCAGATTATGATTATTAATTCCAAGCTTAACAGAAACATCTACTTTGTTTTCACCCATACGTCCGCTTTTAGTGGTTACAAGTATAACACCATTTGTAGCTCTGGAACCGTATAATGCTGTGGCTGCACCATCTTTTAGTACGCTGATCGTTTCTATCTCATTCGGGTTAAGTGATGCACCTGTACCGGATACTACACCATCAATTACCCATAGAGGATTAGTATTTGCATTAAGTGTGCCTTTACCCCTGATCTTTATATCAGCGGCCTCGCCTGGTTTACCACTTTTGTTTAGTACCTGTACTCCGGCTACTTTCCCTTGTAGCATGGCATTTACATTCGGGGTAGTCACCGTTTTTAATTTATCAGCATTTACTACTGAGATTGCACCAGTCACAGAGCTTTTCTTTTGTGTACCGTATGCAACCACGATCACTTCGTCCAGGTCAGATGCTTTTTCCTGAAGGATTACATCTATTTTCTGTCTTCCGTTTGTTTGTATCTCAGTAGATTCGAAACCGATATAACTGAAAACAAGGGTCACATTATTACTTGCTGTCTTAATTGTAAAAGTACCATCAATATCGGTGAGAACACCATTTGTTGTTCCTTTCTCGATAACACTGACTCCGATAAGCGGTTCACCAGTATTACTTTTTACCACACCTGTTGTGGTATATGTCTGTTGCTCTTCCTTTACAACCTCACTTTCGGGATTAGGAGCTACAACATTTTTAAATAAAATAACTTGTCTGTCTACCACTTTGTAACTAGACTGTTTCTTGTCAAGTACCTGATCCAGTACTTCATAGATAGTAGCTTCGTTAACAGATACGTCTACTCGCTTATTTACATTTACTGCTTCATCATTGTAAAAGAAGATATATTCACTTTGACTTTCTATGTCACGGAAAACATCTTTCAGTGTCTTGTTCTGAACTTTCAATGATAACATGGCATTCTGACTATATGTGGAACTTGCAGAAGCCACTCCGATGCTAAGAAACATTAAAAAAATACTTATTTTCATCATCCGAAAGCATTTTTTAAATTTACATGGATTGTCCTTTTTAATGAATTGTTTCATAGAATTCCATTAGATTAAAGTTAATAAATTTTTATTCTTTTTGAACTGGTTAACTATTTGCAGGTAAAAACTACCTGATAATTGAGCACTTATCCTTTCATAAGCATTTTATATTTAAGATTTTAATTCGATTTTTATGGTTTTGCCATTTATGCTATAATTTATAGGTACGGTGATCGCTATATATTTTAATACACCTTCGATTCCGCCATGTAAGTCTAATTTTCCACTTACGCGTATATCTTTTAATTTATTTGAATCATAAGAGAATGAAATATTATAGTGCCTTTCCAGTTTTTGTAATACACTGTCCAGATTTTCACTGTTTAAGAGAAGATACCCTTGTATCCAGGATATATAATTATTTACATCTACTTTTTGGATATTTACTTCTTTAGATGAGGCCTGATAAGAAAATTTCTGATTAGGTAGAATATTGTAGTTCCCTTTCAGTTCGTTACTTTTTACTCCTACTGCACCTGAAACCAAAACGACAGATTGAGTAGATTCATTATCGTATGCAGAGACATTAAACTTTGTACCCAGCACATTTACATTTATATGGTTTGTTTTTACAATGAAAGGTAGATCTGGATTTTTTACTACATCCAGATATATTTCTCCCGAAACAAATATTTCCCGTTTGTCTTTACCAAAAACCGAAGGGTAGATGACTCTACTTCCCGAATTTACCCACATTTTGGTACCATCACTCAATGTTAGGGATATTGTTTTCCCATAAGGAACAGTCAATTGATTTAGTTGTAGCTTGTCAGTTTCAGCCTTTGCTTGTTCTGAGTGTATGTTAGATATCCCTTCTTTGTTATAGATAATGTTTGAACTGTCAACAGCAACCTTCTTGTTATCAGGGAGTGTTAGTACTACATCATCTGAACGGATAAATTGCTCATCTTTTACAATGATAGAAGTATAATCAGTTTCCGTTAATGTTCCCTGATTTTGCACAAATACCCAGTATCCGCCAACTAACAGAGCTATTACAGCAGCTATAGAAGCTACTTGCAGCCAAACTCTTCTAGCTGGTTGCTTCTTTGTTTTATGAAGTGTGTTTTGCTCAATTTTGCTCCAAATTGCCATTCTGTCATCTTGTGATAGTGTCGGCTCTTTTATTTTGAGCTTGTTTATAATATCTTTCAATGTGTAGATGTTTGATTTTAACTCCTCATTCTTATTTATTTGCTCTTGCCAGTATAGATTGAGTTCTGGTGTCGGATATAGAACCCATCGTATGAATAGATCATCATCTAATAGAGAGAATATGATATTGTCAGAATGATTTGCAGACATAAATTAAGTGTATTTAAAAAGGAAACGATTAATACATTGGGCATGTACTCAATCATTATAAAAATATTACAGTAAATGAAAAATCTTTCAGGAGGAGTTTCGAAATCGATTAACTGAAAGTTTTTAGGAAAAGAAGAATAAAGACTGAAAAATCTATATTCTCCCTTATCTTCGTAATTGACCGATGGATTAAATTACGAGCAGATTGATAATTGATATCTAGCAGCTGAGAAATCTCTTCATATGAAAGTTCCATTTGAAATCGTAGATAGATCGCTTCTTTTTGTCTTGGATTTAATAAGCCTAGAACTTTTTCGAATTTCTCTTTAGTCTCTTCATTAATCTCTTCCTGATCTTCATCTTCTCCGTATTGATAAGTTGCGATAAAAGGTAGGTTTTCAGGGGAGACGTATGTCAAACGTTTATTTCTGGTTATTGTATCTATGATTAAGTTTTTAAGAGAAAGCAGCAGATAGAATTTAGGATTCTGAGTTGCAGACAATGTAGCACGATTAGTATGTATTTTCACAAATAAATCTTGAATGCAATCTTTTACAAT
Organism: Prevotella sp.; assembly: GCA_031285625.1. GTDB lineage: Bacteria > Bacteroidota > Bacteroidia > Bacteroidales > Dysgonomonadaceae > Dysgonomonas. Next base: position 4,645 of record JAITVV010000067.1, on the reverse strand, counting down.
GTCCTCGTCGGAAACAAATTTCATCCCGTATCTATAGAGCGGGTCTAAATATGTTTCAAAAAGTATAGAAAAGGCCTGATCATCACCTTCCCTGAAATCATTCCAAATCTGAGTAAAATCCAATTAACTTTATTTTAGAATTCTTTATACAAAAATAAGGATTTTGTGTATCTATGAAAACTTTTTTGGAAGATTTCTATAAAAAAGAGGCTCAGACTAATATTTTATCAGCCTGAGCCTCCTTTTATATAATTATTCGGCAAATTTGAGACCTTTTAGTTTATTCCATGCTCCACGCGTGAAATCAGGAATTTCTACAGGTGCACCATTGTTTTCGACTGATTTCTCTGTTAATTTTACCAGACATGTTGTCCTATACCAATAAAGCCAACGCGAACAGTCGGAATCGGGTCACAACGTAAACCTAATACATCTGTTTGTCCGGCTGGTCGGGGAGGTGCCGGAGTTTTAATAATACTCTGGGCAGATAAAGTCAATGTTCCTAGAAAAATGAGGTAGAATAAGATAAATGTAATTTTCTTCATGGTAACCTAATTTAGGTTATGATACTTTATGAAGAAGTGACATATAATATCCTATTGTACTCATTATTCAGGTGTTCTTTTTCATTGCAGAGTAACCCTTATCTTTAGATGATTTGCTTCCCTTCTTTTATACTCACTTTCTTACTCTTATCTTTTCCCCAGCTTATTGTTAGTTCAAAAGCTCTGTTTGATTCTACGGTTACAGATGGAGTTTCGTCTGCAGAGCCGCGTTTGTTTACTTTGAATGTAACTAATCCGTCAGGACCATAAGGATATCTTTCTATACCATGTGCTTCAGTTTGGGTTATATCCCATACAACAGAGTTGTTTGCAAAATCGGAACGTACACCCAGTATATATTCTATAAATACAGCGATAGGAGGAAGACCTGTCCATCCAACGAACTCTTTACGAGCCATGAATCCAGGTTCGGCGGCTTCCGGTGCATAATATTCCCAGAATGTACCTGTGTTTTTATATACTTCAAATACATTCTTATAATGATTGGCAGCTATTTCTTTAGCTTGTTTTGTATATCCTTTTTTATCAAGACCTGTTATCACCATATAGTTCGTGCCCGGCCATACTCCGCCCTGCCAGTAACGTCCTTTCGGATTGTATTTTGGATTATCGGCAGATAGGGATGGAACTCTGTGTGGACGATTAAATGTCTTAGGGTTGTCCAGATGTTTAACCATTCTGTCCAGTTGCCTGGTATCCAGCACATCGGTATGCAAAGCCCAGAAAGCAGGCATTCCCATTGTTGTACTCAGGCTTCCGTCTGCATACTGATCGTATAGGAATCCGGTTTTCTCATCCCAAAGATTATCATGTACATATTTGGTAAGCATTTTTATTTCGTCTTCAAACTCTTCGATCTCCTGCCAGCGTTCCAGGTAGAAACCGATTTCGAGAAGCACATTTGCCATCAGTATTTGTTGCAGACATGCATCCAGCCATACCATATGACCGTGGCTATAGATCATATTATACTGAGGCTGTACCCGGGGCATATTATCCATACCTGTACCCCAGCCGCTCGACCAGTAGGTTCCATTAGGCCATGTACGGTTTAGTTTTAGCCACTTATAGTAAGCACATAACGCAGGGAATATCTTTTCAAGTCGTTCGTTATCACCATACTGTTTATAATATAATATCTCGCTCCACGGCAACAGGTTAGGTCCGGTACTTGTGGGATCGTAACGTTCGAAACAGTCTGCTCCATCAGCTTTAATTTCACGACAGATAAAACCATCAGGATGTTGTTTTGCATAAAAATTATCCAATGTATGTTGGAATGGAAAGAAACGGTATCCATAGCGGGCAAACATCATCATAAAGGAAGAATCCCACATGAATATGTTGCCGTTATAGGCTGTATCGAGATAACTGGAAACAAAGCCCGAACCCTTCTGTGGCTGACGGATATTACCTACTGCTATCTCCCATGCTCTCCAATACATTTCAATCTCCTTTGCATGTCCTTCCCAGATAGGGGCAGGCAGTATATTCTTAGCTTCCTCAAAGCTCTTAGGGATGATCTCTTCCGGTCTGGTTATGCGAAATTCATTCTCGGTTACCAATGCTTCCTTTACATATGTGTTTTTGTAAGGAAGATTATATTTAGGAGGTGTCTCGTCATTCTCTTGTGAGAATAAGTTGAATGAGACTAAAGTCAGAACAATAATACTTAAAATTCTTTTCATTTTATGGTATTTGTTACTTTTTGTAAACTATTTATTTTCAATATTTTATTTGCAAAAGGTGACAAAAGTGACACTTTTTGCTATGTTTTTTCTGTTACCTGTTTGACTGTTTATTGTCATTCTGAATGTAATGAAGAATCCCGTCTCTTCTTTCTTTGATAAATGGGTCGAGATGCTTCCTTCGTCAGCATGACAAAAGTTATCTTATATTAGATAATTATTTACCAATATAAAGCATATTATCCGGAATAACATCTTCCCTTATATTGCGGCTCGATATACCTACTTCAAGAAATTCTCCCATATAATTTTCAAAATACAGAAGTTTCAGCTCATGATATCCTGCTTCGAGGGCGATTTTCCCATCAGCACGTTTCAGGCTGTGCGAACCGTCATTATCTACAACCACCTTACCGTCAATAAAAAGTTTGGAACCATCATCAGAAAATGTATAGAACTGGTAAACCCCTCTTTCCGGTATTTTTATATATGCCTTAAATTCAAGAGCCATAGAGTCCATAGCTGTAGCCGGAGCAATAGAGAAATTATTAAGTATCCCCTCTTTTATAAATTTAGCGGAAGCGATCATATCAGTGTGTATCAGCTTATGATCAGCCTCATAGTATTTGTATGCCACGCCCTGACGTACAACCTCAAGTTTCTTAGCAGGCAGGTATTCCATTGTTTCTTCGTCGGATAAGGATAATCCCGAAGGATAGTAATATTCCAACTCTATGCCTTTAGGGGTTCGTATCCATGTATCGAACTGGTTTTTATCTTCATACATTTTTATGATTCGTCCGCCTCTTTCCAGTTTACCATAAGCATCTACTCCGGTAGTACGTCCGAATGCCAGCGCTATTCCCTGATCGATACCTATATAGTCATTATTATGATCATGTCCTACAAATACACCCATTACATCTTTCTTCTCCACTATGGAACAAAACATACCTGAATTTATTTCCGGAGAAGCTACACCTTCTTCTTTATTACCGATTGTTTTTTCTTTTCCGACAATATTATTGAATTCCAAAACGGGTATATGGAAAAACATCAATGCAGGAAGCGGTGTGTCATTATTCTGCGCCGTATATTTATCACTGGTTTTGCGGTACCAGTCAATCTGGTTGAAATGTATCCAGTTGTAATGCCCGTATTTATAAGCAGATGGTTTGTTGTGCGAATCGATACAATATAATAAAGCTGCGGTTTTAGTCCCACTATGCGCCTGAACAGGCAATACATAATTACCACTGCCTGTCAGTTCCGGCCCTTTTTCTCCAACGAAATACGGGAGATTACTGAGAAGGTCGAAAACGCCATCTCTTGTAATACCGGCCTCTTCATCATGATTACCTAATGTTACAGCCCAAGGAATTTTTACTTCCTCAAAAATTTTGGCAATTCTGAGCCATCCTTCTTTAGCAGGGGTATCGGTGACAACGTCCCCCGTCAGTATGGCCATATCAGGTTTCTCTGTGGCAATAACGGACTTAATAACTTCTATCGTTTTACTACAATTAGGCGAATTATTACTCCAGTGCAAATCTGTAAACTGGGCAATTTTGAAATATCCATCTTTGTTGAATTTAAGCTGGATATTATTCTTTTGGGCAAATAACGTTGTTGCGCAAAAGAGGGTTACAGCTATCAGTATATGTTTTTTCATTGGTTTATTTTATTAAATTCTTTTGAGAGTCAAGATCCTTCGTGCCTCAGGATGACAAAAGGATATCTATTTTAGATTTTCACCAGTTTGATATAACCGATTGAGAAATAAACTTTTAGTAAATTTTTCAGATTTCAGAGGTAACGAGTTAGTAACCGTGCGTATTTCAGCGTTTTGCGGTGCTATACTGTCAAATAACTCACGCCAAAAGTACGCATTATTTTTGAACCAACACATATTTTTTCCCTTTCTTTTTCCGATAAACACTCCTCCTGTGGAAAGAATGAATAAGGCAAGGCTTTTATTGGAAATACTCTTTCGAGGTATGAGAATGGAAGATTTTTGATAAAATTCATTTTAGCCTTGACGTTTCGTTCTTGGAACATACCTTTGTGTTCGGATAAAGAAAGGTTTATTGCCTTCAAATTTTAAGATTATTGTAATCGTTTCAAGTTTTTATTGCTTGTCAGTGAGCGCATTTGTGTAATCGCTGTGTTGTTAAGTTGCACAAGGCGTTCCCCTTGTGGAAGACCTTGACGAATGAGCAAGGCATTAATACTTTCCAGATTCGACAGCACAACCAACTGTTCCAGCGTGGCGTAATCGCGGATATTTCCTTTGTCATTCGGGTTTTCATCACGCCACTGTTTAGCCGTTTTTCCAAAGAGAGCAACATTCAGCAAGTCGGCTTCGTTGGCATAGACAAATGTTATCTGTTC
>JAITVV010000004.1 GCA_031285625.1 Prevotella sp. | reverse complement strand
GACCTGTTCCTGTTCACCTTTTACGCGGGAGGTATCGCCCCGATCGACCTGGCGCACCTGACCCGGGATTGCATCAGGGAGGATATGATCATCTATGAACGGATGAAAGTGTCCAAGGAGGCTAAGATGCCGTTCCTGGACAAGGCCAGGCTGATAGCGGATAAATACAGGAAAGAGTGCCACGGCAATTATGTGCTGCCTGTCTTTACCGCGAAGCAGGCAACGGAAAGGCAGAAGAAGGAAAAGCTCCACCGGACGAAGGTCGGGCTGAACAAAACACTCCATAAAATCGCCGGGATGCTGGGTTACGACGGGAAGATAACCTGGTATTCGGCAAGGGGCACCTTCATTACCAAAATGGTGAACCTGGACTACAATGCCGCCGACATAGCGGTAATGGCGGGCAACAGCGTTACGACCATCTTCAACAGTTACTTTAAGCCGTCCGATACGGATGCGGTCAGGAGCAGGATGAACCGGGCCTTTTGAAAGCCGTATGAATACTTTAGCGGCCGCCCGGAGCCTACCGTATCGTTTATTTATGTGTTTTATAACACAATAATATTATATGCCGAATTATTCTTATCCCGCCCGCCGGTCAAGCCGGGAAGGCAAAGGATCATGCTTTTCGACGACGAGCTGTATTCCATGATTTACAGGCTTATAAACGTACCCGGAGGCATCAGTTTTTCAAATTTCATGTTCAACCTGATCAGCCACCATTTTGAAACTTATAAAAATGAGATTAACGACAGGCTGCGTTCAATAGCCGATGATATTTACAATAAATCAGAATAGCTTATGGCAATAGTATATTATATAACCGTACTGGCTGAAATGCTGTGTTTTATAATCAAGCAGTTTTTCTATTTCCTGTTCCTAATGTTTTCATACGCATGGGAAAAACTCGGTATATTGCGGCGGCTGATCCGTTACAGGCAATACAGGCGGCTCAAACAAACGGAAAACTGCCGTAATATGGATGGAAAAAAGGAAAGGGTGGTCATATCGCATATTATAATGCAGGTAAATACGGCTGGGATAGTCGGGAAATCCAAAACTGGATTTTTAAAGGAGTCGGACCTGCCGAAGTTCAATAAAAACGAAGTAATCTTCAGTATCCCGCTGGAAAAGGAGGTGGTAGACTCTTAAGAAGAGGAACTCGGCATAGATCCCGGTGACGTTGAAACGGTATCCGGTAGTGGTGATAGCCTAGTAAAAATGCCGGAAGAGGAGAATGACGACCCCGGACTGTATGATAACGCTCCGCCGGCAGGCGATGACCTGTCCATGTACATGGCGACAGGTGCCAGCCCCGACGAACTGGGCGAAACGTTCGATACGCTGAGAAAAGAAGAGTATACAATAGAGGAGAAAGTAAAAGCGAAAAATGTATTCCGCAAAATAGAAGGGACTGATTTCCTGAAGTTTTACCTGATGCAAAATGAAAGTATGGAAAGGGCTAAATTGTTTATGCAGGAGATAGAGGCTGCAGGCCAGCAGTATAATCCTGGAAATACGGCTTTCGACATAAGCAGGTATATTTAGCCTGAATCGGCCTTGTGTTGGATAAAAGAGGGTATCCGGGCTGTGATCCGGTACCCTCTTTTTTCGTTCAAAATCAAATATCCGGTTCCCATCCGCTGTATTCCCCGAAAAGGTTTCTTTGCCGCCGTAACATTCCGGGCATGGTTTGAACGGCATAACCGGACTGACAGTCAATGGTATTACAAAAAAATTCCATGTAGGGGATATGGCCAGAACAAAAAACTCAGGATTCCATAATTTTGAGCTCATTTATAAATTTACAACGATATTTTTTGATAATGAGCAGCCGTTATCTTACATTTGAACCCGGTAACCTGACGCCGAAGAACTTTTGGCAATGAAAATACCCAAAAAGAACCCAGGCTAAAAACTCAAAAACCATAACCTGCAACTAAAAAACAACACGTCTAAACATGTCGAAAGTATATTTTACAAATTTGCATACAAACGCCGATACGAACCTGCTCCATAAACTGGAAAGGCTTGTGAAACACGCCGGGATCGGACAGATTGACTTCAGGAATAAGTTCACGGCTGTCAAGATACACTTCGGCGAACCGGGCAACCTTGCCTATATCCGCCATAATTATGCAGCCAAAATGGTGGAGATACTCGAAGGCTTCGGCGCGAAAGTCTTCTTTACCGATGCCAACACACTTTATTCCGGCAGGCGCAGCAATGCCATCGATCATTTAACCGCCGCCAGCGACAACGGTTTCAATCAGCTCACTCTCAGAGCCCCGGTTATCATTGCCGATGGACTGAAAGGCACGGAATACACGGAAATGCCTGTTCCAAACGGTGAATACTGCCGGACGGCCAAAATCGGCAACGCGGTGGTCAACGCCGATGTTATTATTTCGATGACTCACTTCAAGGGGCACGAAATGGCCGGCTTCGGCGGCGCCCTGAAGAATATCGGGATGGGTTGCGCTTCGCGTGGCGGCAAAATGGACCTGCATTCCACTTCGCAGCCCTTCATCGATGAGAAGGCCTGCACCGCTTGCCGTATGTGCGTGAAATATTGCAGCCAACAGGCTATCGGAATATCGCCCGGGAAGCATGCCGTTATCGATTACGCAAAATGTATAGGTTGTGGGCAATGCGTGGCTGTATGCCGCTTTGACGCCGCGCAAATATCTTGGGATTCGTCTTCCGAAGTCATGAACAAAAAAGTTGCCGAATATTCGGCGGCTGTTTTGGACGGAAAGCCCAATTTCCACATCAGCTTTATTATGAACGTTTCGCCCGAGTGCGATTGCTGGGCATCCAACGATGTGGCGCTTGTGCCGGATATAGGCATAGCCGCTTCATTCGACCCTGTGGCGCTCGACAGGGCCTGCGTCGACATGGTGGCCGCCGCCCCGTCGCTGGCGGGTAGCCGCGCCAATCCGAAAGGTGGGGACGCGCTGGTGGGCAAAGACAAGTTCACCCATATACATCCTGATGTGGAATGGAGCGCGGGACTTGAACATGCCGGAAAAATCGGGCTTGGCCAAACGCAATATGAGTTGATAAACGTTTGAGATATTTTATATGGTTATGCCTTATGTAAAATTTCAATCCGCCCGCCATCTATAAAAGCGGGAAACGATAAGATAAATAAAAAGTAAAAAATAAGGGAAAGACTTTTCCGGAAGCCAAGCGTTGCCGGCATTCTCCTTTGCATATGATTTTCATGCTTTTTATCCTGTGCGTTCTGCTTTTCAACCGGCCTACCGGCCTGTACTTCCATACTTTATTTCCTCGAAGCATTCGACCAGGCACTTCATACGTAAACCTTCATCCAAGTGCATGTTTTCTTCCTCAGCGCAAGGGTTTACCTTTGTTCTAAAAAACGAATATGGAAACGATAGAATACAGACCAGGCATAGCATTAAGCGAAAGTGAAGGATTTAAGGTCATAGAATCATATCAGAGCAGCGGTTTAAGCGCGAAGGCATTTGCCAAAAGCCTTGGCATGGGAGAGAAGACGTTTTATAAGTGGCATCACCGCTACCTGCGTCACTAGAACGCTGGGGAATGCAAGGGGCCGTCGACATTGGAAAGCGACCGGCTGGTACCCTCCGGATTGCACCGTTCACTGCATCAGAGCCAGTTTCGTCCTGTTCAGTAAGTGGTTACAGCTATGAAGTAGAGTTTCCTGGCGAACGACTTATATAGTTGATAATATGACGATTGTGTTTTAGTCTACTCAACTTTAGAGCCTTATTAATCCCTTGAAAACCCAGTATAATAAGTGCTTTGCTCTATATTCAATAATTGCGACCCTTTTTGCGACCCCTGTTTTTAAATTAATCTTCTTCGTCTATAATATTTATGTCTTTGATGTAATTGCTCATTTCTGTTAGCATTAAAGCATCAATTCTTTTTATGTATCTTCCTAAGTCTTTATAGTTGACCCTAAATCTTCTCTTAATAACATCTACCTTGGGTGCATCTTTTATTATTTCCTTAATTTCATCAAAAGATTTTGCATATTTATCCTTTTCTAATAATAATACAGTGCAATCAATACCTCCATCTTGACCGATACCTTGTATTGTAAAGTCTGAAAGGCCAAAGCCAATTAAAAAATACTTATCCCGACTAATATCATGTTCTGCACAAAGGTCATATAATTCAGTTACGTTATTATGCCCGTCTGCCTGAATCAAACCTGTTAAGTCTCCGTATTTAGTACCAACTAAATCATTCAAAATCTTGAAATTAAAATTTTCTTTTCTCATATCAATTTATTTTATATTCTATTTCTTTATCCCAATATTTTCTAATAAAAAATGCATTTGACTAACTCCTGCGTTTGGATTGTCAAAATCAAATTCTTTCAATTTCTTAGCATTAGCAATAGCAGTCGGTAATTGAGAAGAAAGTCGCAAATAAATATCCTTATTTTGCTTGGTATAATAAACTTGTGATTTATCGTAATCAGGCAGATGCTTTTTCAACTGTTTAACTAAATCGGAGTAAGAGGAGTAGAACTTTGAGGTAGCTTCGAAATGCAATAATAACCAATACTCAAAGCAAGGGTTGTTTATGATAACTACGACAATGTTAGTATATTTCTTTGTTATGTTATCGACATATTCTTTCAGTTCTTGTAGAGCCGTTTTTTCTCCTTTCTGCGCCTCTCGTGTTTCTTTGTTTATGACATCAAAATCAACAATCCAATATACTTTGTCATAATCTTTCGAGAGTTGAAGAACTTTGGCATATTGTTCCGATAGCTTTTTACGTTGGGGTATTTCGGGCTTCAAATCAACGCTAACAAGTTTTTCGTTTCGCTTTAGCATTTGTATATACCAAAACTCCGTCTCTCCATCTACAACAATTGCATATTTGGACTTTACTGTTATAGGTATTCTTCTACTCTGTCTCATTCTTCAATATCAATGTAGTAGTCTCCCAGATTAGGAATACCGCCAAGTTTACCTATTTTATAAGCATTGTAAATATTACTTGTATCCCTTATTACCGATGTGTCAAAATCGGAAAGAGAATAAAGTTCGGTAGCAGAATTTTCAGATTTATCTGTAATCCAAATAGCATCGTTTCTGAAAATATCTTTATTATTCAGTATTTCTCGATTATGGGTAGTCGCAATGATTTGAGACTTCTTTGAATTTACCAAGAATGATAATAAAAAATGAGTATATAAATCAGGGTGAAGAGAAGATTCCAATTCATCTATTGGAAAAATAGATGAATTTTTAATTGTAAGATATAGCAGCCCTGCTAAACTATAATACCTCTGTGTTCCTTCTGATTCCAAATCAAAGGGTAGCTGGTATCTTTCATTATTTATTGTATGTTCCAATTTAATATCATAAAAGGTAAGCCCTACAGTTTTAACTTTTTCTTTCAGATAGATATTTGAAATATTAAAATCTGCTTTTTGTAAAGTTTTTACAATACTTTTCTTATTTATAGCCAGTTCATCAATAAATTCACTTACTATTGCTTCCAAATAAGTATGATTACGAACCATCGGGCTTAATGTAATAGAAAACCAATCTATGGCGTCTTTCAATTCTTTAAGCTCAATATTGGTTTTGAGGAATCCTCCTAATACTGTATTGTTCCAAAGCGTATTTGATTCTAACGTTTTTTCAAAAACCTTGTCAATCTTAATCTTGCTACCGAAGGTTATTTCGGAAAATTGAGTATTAAGATTAGTAGTTCTTTTAAAGACGTTTGCTTTATTGGGATTGTAAAAATTCAATTCTTCTCTTATGATAGCCTTCTTATTCAATTCTACTTCATAATAATACCGTACTGAATTTTGTATAAACTCAATAGATAGAATTGTATTCTGTTTAGGTGTTTCTGCATCAAATAAGAAAGGGCTAAAATCAAAATTATCAATCTTTTTTTCTTTGGGAAATATCACTATCTCCCTCAAAAAATTAAGAGCTTTCAATATTGTAGTTTTCCCCGAAGCATTAGCCCCATATATTAATCCCAACTTCAATAATCTCAAACCATTAATCGGAATTATATAATAATCCTCTAAATGTTCTGACTTATCAGCTTCAAAAGACAATATTTGTTCGTCTTTGATAGAGCCGAAATTCTGCACGCTAAATTTGACAATCATTTTACATTCAAATTTGTTATTCAGTTACAAATTTAGAGATAAAAATCGATAATTTTCATCTTTTGTGCTTTGATTTGCTATTTACTTACATTTTAAACGAAAAATTTTCTTGGCAATTATTTTACCGTCTCCAAACTGCCAACTAACTTAGCTCATGCGAGTTAATGAACTATTTTAGAAAATGGCAGAATATTCGATTATTAGTTGTATCAGAAATGACAAGCCGATTAAACGCAACGGCAAATACCCAATATATCTTCGCATTCGGGTTGGAATAAAGGAAACCAAAGTTTCAGCGAAATTAGATGTCCGAAAAGAGCAATGGGATGCGAAAAAGAAAATTCCAAAAGATAAGGCATTGCTAATCCTCTTAAATCGGAAGATAACGGAATTAGAGCTTTATATAAATAGAATCTCTTCCGATACCGGATACCACATTTGCTATTCCTGATACAATATTTTCTGAAACAGCATTGCCTGTATGCTGTGTTTCATTCGGACTAACTACCTGCTGTCTTTGCTCTTGCTGCTGTTTCTGAATGTAGCTATTCTCATTTAGAATTACATCCAATTTGGAGAAACTGAATTTCCGGTCGATGTCTGAACCCTTGAAACAATGTTCCCCTTTTCGGAATGAGATACCCTGTACTTCATCGGTCTGCCCCCTGTGTTTGTACTCAATGGATATTCCCTGTTTATCTAATAGGTATTCAAACTGTTGCCAGTTCATGACTTTTGGCAGAGCATCTTTTACTGCATGGTAGATTTCATACTTGGTATGTTCCACTCCCTTGAGTTTTTGAACATTAACCTTCTCTTTTCCTTTGCCATACGTCAAATTATACTTGTCTTTTAACTGTTTACAGATTTTCTCATTCCGATATTGGTCATTCTTGTCGGACATGGTTTTGCCATCGTTATTCACCCAGTTGAATACAATATGGCAATGCGGATGATTCGTATTGTTGTGCCTTACAATAATATACTGTGTATTTTCTATGCCCATTGCTTTCATATATTCTTTAGCTAAGCATTTCATAAAGTGATCTGTTAGCCGTTCCCTGTCATCGGGAGAGAACGAAAGTGGGATGTGTCCGACACATTTCGACAGCTTCGGATTGAGTAAACTTTGCATGTAAAAGCTGTTGATAATAGATTTCACATCCGTTTCAAATACTCCTTCACCTGCTAAAAGTCTGGTATCTTTTGCATCCATGACATACGAAACGCATCCCTTAAAGCTTCTTCCTTTTACTATTTTTCCAATCATCAGACAGTTTGTTTATGATATTTTGCATGGTTTCCTACAGTGGTAATGCTGCATTTTCAAGCCGTTTAGCACCTAAAAACTTGGCGGTCTTAGCTATTTGATTCAGATTGTTTCCCTCATTCACCAGACCTTTCAATGTTTCCAAGTCCTCTTTCTTGAGAGGTTCTTTGATTACTCCATTCAAAACCGCATCATGACAATAGACACTAACAGGAAGATTGGCTTTAGCCGCCCTGTGCCGGATGGCATAGAGTTCCGGCTCGGAGAAGCAGACCCCGATAGTCTTGCTCTTCCAGCTGACGGTACTCTTCTTCGGGCGACCACCTTTCTTCCTGTCGGTATCTTGATTGTCTTTTTCCAACTTTGCAAACTTTCAGTTTTTCAACTTCTCAATAGTATAAAGGGGTTGCGACCCCGACCCGAAACTGCGACCATCGGGAGCGGTTTCCCCTTTGGCGGTCAGCCAAAGCGAGGGTTTTGATGCAATCAAAACATAACCTCGCTACGCTGAAGCCGGACACCTGTGTCCCATTGGAAAGGATAAGCCCCAACTGAACAGGGCTTATCCATTTTGAAAGCGGATGTTACAGCTTTCGCCATGTCTCGATGTCTTCTTCGTACATACTCAAGTGGTACAGGGCAAGATTCTCAATAAAGCCCGATACGCTTCCACCCCTACCGCCCAGCCTGCGGACAATCCCGTCAATCCTGTCCCGAACCCCGCAACTGATAAAGACAGGCTTACGGTCGTTCAGCTTGGGACAGAGAGAAACGTTTTGCGATATTCCTCCAACGATTCTTTTCGTTGTTTGCCACTGACACGTTTGGATTGTGTAGAACGTGTATCCCCTGTTGATTCCGTAAATTGGGTTTGCAGACTGTCCGATGTGTCGTTGCGATCTTCCTGCCGGATAGTAGCATCGTTGGCGACAGTGCTTTCATTGTCATTATTCGCATCAGGTGCCGGATTGTCTCCACCGGTAATACTTTCTTGAAACATTTTTTGAAATTCCGCTTCCGTCTCTTCACTCATCGGTTCGGACGATTTTCTTTTCATTCTTGCCGAAGTTGGCGACCAGTCATTCGGGATTTGACTGTTCTCCTGATTTTCTTTTGTTTGCTCACTGTTCATAGCATACTGTATTTAAAAAATGAATATTATGGCTTTCCATTAACGGAAAACCGATTGTCGATTGCAAATAAACAGCTATTAATCAGCATGGAATACAAAGTCGATTTGTATGGAGCATTCTGCTATAACTTTCAATAGAGGCGACTGTGCAAGTGGTGTAAACTTCACTGATTTGCGAATCTGATAAAAGAGAGCGAATCTAATACTACTGGGGAATAAGGCAGCCTGTGCAGACACAGCCCAAAATATGCAATGAAGTTAGCCAACCCATACCAAATCAGTACCACTACTTTCTTCCTATTACTGCCACCTGAATAAAAAGCCATTGGAAAGCAGCTTTTTCTAATTTATTTCGCAAAAGAAAAGGTGAATGTATCACCGGTAAAAGCAAATAGGGTGCTGCAAAAAACAGAGAGTAAATGCAAAGCATCCGGTTTGTTGGAATGAGGAAGCCGGACACTTTACTTTTGATGAGAATTAGTGAGAATAATAATTTTAAAAACAATATGTGTATGCAAATTATCAACATCGAAGCCGAAACATTCGAGGCAATGCTCTCGACAGTTGAAAGCTTTACAAGGAGAATGGAACACCTCTGTCGCCAACATGGTAACAGGGACAGTATCGAATGGATGGACAATCAGGACGTATGCCAGCTATTGAACATCTCGCCCCAAACCCTGCAAACGCTTCGGGACAACGGAACGCTGGCTTATACCCAAATCAGCCACAAAACCTATTATAAGCCGGAAGACGTGCAAAAGATTCTACCGGTAGTAGAGGGAAAACGGAAGCTGGCTAAATATAAGGGGAAACGGATATGAAAGAAGAAGAATATCAATCGTGCCAAACTGTCCCCACCTCATGGCTGGGCGGCTGGGAAAGTGTAAACGGCAATCCTGATGTGTATATCTTTCAGGGGTATGACGGGAATTACTATCTGCTCGCCTATTGTTATGATGAGGAGTACGGGCATGGCTGTTTCTCCTGCTATGAAATCTACTCGGACGAAGAAGACTGCTATATTGGTGTAGGAACGAAACACTATCAGCTAACTACCGAAGATTCACCTTATACCCTGCATATTGCAGGTTGGGGTGGTTATATGCAGAATTAGAATCAGATAATGAATTGAAGTACGATATATAATGAAAGGAGTAAATGTATGAGCAACAAGTTAATTACCAGAGAGAATAACGAAATGGTGAAATCCGCCTTTTCTTCATTGGAGAGGATTGTCTCGATGATGGAACGCCTGTTTACCAGTAAGAAGCCGACACTTGACGGTGAGAGTTTCTACACAGACAGCGAATTGGCAACGAAATTGAAAATCAGTAGACGAAGTTTGTAGGATTACCGTAACGAGGGACGAATTCCCTACATCAAGTTGGGCGGGAAAATCCTGTACCGGTCTTCAGATGTGGAAAAACTGTTGGAGGAGGGGTACAGGGACAGGTTCAAGTAGTCGCAAAAACACAGCCCCACCCACACCAAACAATATTTTTTTCCTTTTTAGATTTGATAAACATCTCATCCATGCAGAGAATAAAGCAGGCAACACTTTTTTGAAATTTGCTCTTTTGAGGCACGAGAAAGGAAGATATTTCAAAAAACCGTAGGCTTGGTGTTCTATGTTGTAATCCAAATAAATTAAGCTAAAATAACACGACTCTCCTAAATATTTTTTCTTTTCAAATCCCCTCCCCCAAACCTTCGAGGGCGTTTGAAAAGAAAAAATATGTTCCAATGGACTCACTTATTATGCAATAAATATCTATGCTATCAAAAGTCAATGATAGCATTATAGTAGAAAACGACTTGTGTTTTCTATGTTATACATCCAGCAAATATCCTATAAAGACATACTTCTATCAGTAGACTTGTGCTACATTTTCCTGTTCAGTTTTATATAGGCAAAAGCCGCATTCTTGCCGGAGTAGACATTTAGCTACACACCAAGCCAAGCGGTCATTTATTTATTGTATATCCATATAGGAATCAATTAACAATACTGCATACATACTCTCTTTGATTTTTCAGTACATAATAAATCCGGTTCAACAGTTTTCTTGCTATACGGATGATCGCTTTATTGGGTTGCATCCGATGTATGTAGGTATTGTAACTTAAAGATAAAGCAGGATCCACCCTGACTGCAATCCACGAGGATTCCACCAAAATAGCTTTCAAGTGGTTTTGCCCTCTAAAAGTCATTTCTCCTTTATTCTCGCTTTCACCACTGGAATGGCTGTTGGGAATCAACCCTACATATGAAGCCAAGTAGTCTGTATTTTTAAAACGATCAATAGTTTCTATGTGTGTCATGAGTATAATAGCACTGGTAATACCAATACCCGGAATGCTTTGCAGTAAATCAATATTATTTTTATATGCTTCTGTTTTACATAAATGACGTATATTTTTGTTCACTTCAAGTAAAAGTATGCGCTGGTTTTCAACTTCTCTTATAAACAGGTCTAATGCCTGACGAGCGGAAGTATCCAAAACAATATCCTCCCGCAACCATTTAATGAAACGCTTGGACCAATGAGTATTATTATTTTCAAATTCTTTTGGAAACCTTATCCCATAAAAATACAGGAGAGATTTTAGACGTAACTTAAATCTTGTCATATCCTTTACCAGACTACTTCTCATCCGAATCAAAGAACGGTCTGACAAAGCTATCTTATCCGGAACATGGATGGCTATTAGCTCTTTTGCACGTAATGAACGGGCGATCTTCCTGCTATCGACGGGATCATTCTTTTGCCATTTTTCTTTTTGAGAGGTTGGTACATCGGAGGGATTTATAACGATGTTATTTATTCCGCATTCCTGTAACTGGTAGTGTGTAGAGAATCCGCAAAAGCCTGCTTCATAAGCAGAATAATAATTACCATTAGGAAAATGTTCGGACAGATAAGCAGATAAAATCTCCGCTCGTGCCGGTTGTGTAAATGTTTTGTGAGGCACAGTTTCTGTTAATATTCTAACAGTCCAACTCTTTAGATGGACATCAATACCTATATAGATATTTTGTCCTTCAAAATTTAATCCTTTTCTTTGAGTAAGCATAAGTCATTAATTTTTATGTTTGTAATATTGAACCTTTAAATATAAGAATCTTGTGATTTATGCTTAACTTTTACGCTAAGCAATTACAAACATAGGGACTTGCCGTTTTATTCACGGAATGTACCTTTGTTTAGCAAAAGTAAAAAGAAAACTTTGAGATTTTCCAACTTTATAATCGTAGATATTCTTTCAAAAAAGTGGCACAGTTTTCAATTAGAATCTATAACCTGACTATCAACCACGCCAGTATACAAAAATCCCCAAACTTCCTGTATTGTGAAAGCTTGGGGAATTTCGTTGAGTAGAAGGCTGTAAACTCGCTGCCACTGTTAATTCAGAGAGATATTATTCCATTCTCTGCATATCAGTATTTTCATTTCGGATGCGTTGGCTACTGTTACCACCTTTCTTATGAGCCATTCTCTGAAAATTCCTGCATTGTGGCTCTGAACCCGGAACGCAATGGCAATAATCATTTCCAAACCGTAATAATCGGGATAGATTTTCATTCCCTCAACCGTACAGGACATTTTTTCGTCCCCACCCGCAATACCTGATTTCTCAATGCTACGGATATGTCTTTTCACCATTTGGTAGTAAATGCCGAACAAATCCGCAATTTCGCTGATGGTCATTCTAATTTCAGTTGATGCAGGAACGGACACAACGCCGTTTTCTATGGTTATGATTTTCTTTTTCATTGGTTTATGGGGTTTTGTTATTGTTTTGAGCAGGAAATTCGTATTTTTTACCGATACGGTCGCTTACTTTCTTCATGTCTTCGTTTAGTTTCTGCCGTGTCAGTTTAGCATAAATCTGAGTAGTGCGGAAGCACTTGTGTCCCATCATTTGGCTAACGGTTTCCAACGGAACTCCTTTGGACAGCGTTACAAGGGTGCCGAAATTGTGGCGGCTTTGATGATAGGTGATTCGCTTTTCTATCCCGCATAATTTGGCGACCTTGTTCAGATTGATTGTTACACGGGAAAGTGTTACCATATTGAACAGTTTGTTTCCTTTACGTTCTTCCCTGTACTTCTCCATGATTTGCAGGGGTATATCCAGTAAGGGTATAGCACCGGCTACCGGTTTTCTGCCGGTTGATTTCAATCCATACGCTGCTATTGTCCTTATGGATATGTTCCTGAGAGAGGTTGCACATATCCGCGTATGACAAGCCGGTAAAGGTTGAGAAGACGAACATGTCCCGTGAATGGCACTGGCGTTTAGATGCTACCGGAACGTTCATGAATTTTTCCAGTTCTTCCTGTGTCATGTGCCTGCGCTTACGGGGCGGCTGTTCGGGAATATAAGCGGCAAAGGGATTTTTATGCAATGTACCCTGAGCGATTGCCCTGCGGACTATCTTCCGCAGCATGATTGTATAAATGGATACCGTATGGGCGGAAAATCCCTGCTCAATACGCAGGAATGCATCAAACTTTTCGATAAATGATAATTCCAGTTGCCGGACGGGTATATTTTCCATCTCGTAGTGAACACGCAGGAAGCGCACTGTTTGCTTATAGACGGATATGTAATTTTGCATGGTCTCCCCGGATCGGGTAACGCCGACTTGTTTGGCATATTCTTCGTTATGTTCACGGAAGAGTTCCAGTAAGTTCTCTTTCTTCCTTCCGATTCCGCTTACGGCATTCTTGACAAGTTCTGCCGTTATATAGCCCTGCTCGTCCAGTATCCGGTTGTAGTATTGATTAATCCTGTCATTTAATTGTTTAATTTGGAAGTTCGCTTCGATGGCAGGACGGCTTTTGCCTTTCATGCGGTAGCCTTTCGCGTCCCAAAGGGATGGGTCTATGTCTATTCCTGCTGAAAACTGTGCGATTTCTGCATTGATGGATATTCTGCCCATCAATGGACACAGCCCGTTTTTCTTTATCTTCTGCCTGTTAATGTAAAATAAAATGGCAAAAGTGCTGTATGCGGTATGATTATCTTTACTACTCTTATTTGGGGCTGTATTTTTTGTATTCATTTTATTCTTCTTTCATTATTATTGAACTGTATCTGTTACCTTATCATCCGCCAAATGAAATTTGCCGGACAGACGTTTATTCAGGTTGCGCATGTCTTCGTCAATTTTCTCATGGCTTACCTGTGCATAAATACGGGTGGCTCGCCAATCCGTGTGTCCGAGTAATTCGCCTACCGTTTCCAGCGGGACACCCTGAGAGAGTGTTACCACACTGGCATAGCAGTGCCTTGCCTGATGATATGTAATTCGCTTGTTAATAGCACATTCCGTCGCTATTCGTTTCAGGTATATATTAGTCTTGCTGCAACTGATCATCGGGAATAACTTACCGTCTTTGGCTATTCCTCTGTATTTCTCAATCAGTTGCAAGGGGATTTCCAAAAGCGGGATATGGCAGGGTGCGCCGGTCTTTTTCCGTTTGAGGTGTACCCACCGAACACCATCTTCGGCTGTGGACAGGTTTTGTCTTGTGAGGGCTCGCATATCACTGAACGCTATGCCGGTAAAACTCGAAAACAGGAACATGTCCCGGATGAAATTCAGGTTCGGACGGGAAAGATTCGCATGTATCAATATCTGCAATTCTTCCGCTGTCAGGGATTTGGGAACGATGGGCTGGGTGATGTACTTATAGCCGATAAACGGGTCGTTACGAAGCAGTCCGCTGTTGATGGCTATCTTAACTACTTTCCGCAAATGACATACAATTCCGACAATGGTATTCAATGACATCTGGAGTTCCACACTCAGGTAGTAGTCATAGTCGGCAACAAAAGAAGGAGTGAGAGCCAAAAAGGGAATATCGGAAATATTGTATTTCTTGCGCATAAACCGTTTCAAATGGGCAAGGGATGTCCCGAAGTGTTTATAAGTTTCCATAGTCCGGTTCACGCCGACACTTTTCAGGAATTGCTCATTGTGGGCTTCGTAATATTTGACAAGGGTATCCTGACCGGATGCGATGCCTTGAAACGTATTCTTCACTTCTTCGGCGGAGATGTTTTCTTTTTTCGCCAGCAAATCTTTGTAGGCAGAATGGATGGCTACACTGGTCTTATCCAATAAGGCATTGACGGATAGGGCTGTCTTGCTTTTGCCGGTAGCCCTGCCGGATGTAATATCCCAAAGGGATATGGGGACACTTACTTTGGCACTGAACTGCACCATTGACTTTCCGATGCGGATACGTCCTAAAACAGGGACTGTCCCATCGGCTTTCTCCTCATTTCGTTTGAGGTAGAAACTTACTTTTACTTCTGTCATAACTAACTCTTTTACAGGTTACAAAATTAACTGTTATAGAGCTAATCAGTGATATGCAAATAATTGTGATTCAGTGAATAAGAAACCGGATTCGGGTAAAATATTAACTCACCTCCGGCTCTGTCTTCAAAACAGGCGGGAATCTTTCTTTTTTCACGGGAAAAGCGTTATTTTGACAGGGAGCAAACGCCAAAAACAGGTAACGCATTCGTAACGGAAAGGATTCTCAAATACACAATATTCTGCTTTTTTGCTGCTTGCAGTGAAGAGTAAATCAAAGAAGTTATCGCCAAGTAATCAGACAATTACATTATTTTATACGTTCTTGCTATTTCGGTGTAGAGTTAAGAAACGAGTGACTTTCTGTTTATCACTTCATTTTGCATTAAGTACAAAGAACGATTTTCTCCGACAAAAATACAATATTATAGATAATATAGTTTACTGAACAATGCGAAAATTGTTAATTTAGACTCTCAATATTTTATGAGCATTTGTTCTATATGCATTCTGTATTCACTAGGTGTAAGCCTGAATTATTTTAGGTTTTGTCCCTGCTAATGGAACATAGAATGTTTAATAGAAGATCCTATGTTTGTAATTGGGTGATTTATCTGTGCTTATATTTACAGAAATCTACTAACCCATTAAATACAAACACTATGAGCAAACAAAAAAATATTGATTTTGAAGGTCAACCTATCTATGTCGGTTTAGACGTTCATCTGAATTCATGGTCTGTTACCATCACCACCGACTATATTATCGGGCGAACATTCTCAATAAACAATACTTCCACCGTACTGAAATCTGCTAAAGGAGATGATGCCTATGGTGCGATGCTGCTTAGGTATCTCCAAACTCACTATCCGGGAGGAGACTATTATACCGCTTACGAGGCCGGATTTTGTGGTTTTTCTGTTCACTATGAGCTCACTAAGTTAGGTTTATCTAATATCGTGGTCAATCCGGCCGATATTCCGACATCACAAAAACAGGAAGTACAAAAGACAGATCAGATTGATAGTCTTAAAATAGTTTTAGCATTACGAGCCGGACAACTTCATGGCATCTACGTTCCAAACTTATCTACGCTCAATGACAGAATGTTATTAAGAGTTCGTACAGGCATAGTCAATGAAATTAAGCGATATAAAAATCAGGTTAAATCTATGCTCAATTTTTATGGTATAAAGTACAAGCAGGATTTTGAGGGGACTAACTATAATTTCACGAGGAAGTTTGTCAGTTGGATAAGAAACCTGGACTTGGTAGAGCCTACAGGTATGATAGCCAAAAATATGCTTCTGCACAAAATAGAATCTCATCGTGAAAAACTACTGACTGTCACTCGAAATATAAGGGAATTATCCCGGAGTGATAAATATCAGAGGAATTTCAACAATCTGATAACCATCCCCGGCATAAGCTTGATAACCTCAATGTCAATCCTGACTGAAGTTGAAGATATAAACAGATTTAGCAGTAGTAAAAAATTCATAGGCTATCTTGGACTTCATCCAACTTATCGTTCCAGCGGAGAAACATTCCAAACCGGAGAAATTACTTTTCGCCACAATAAATACCTAAGGATGCTGCTGGTGGAGAGTTCCCATATTGCAGTTCAGAAAGATCCTGCCATGATGCAGGAATTTATTCGGTATCGTAAAGAGGGTAAAGAATATAATGTTGCCATTATTAAGATAGCCAGAAAATTAGCTTGCAGAATATATTATATGCTGAGAGATAATAGAAAATACGAAATAGGAATTGTCAAATGATCAATTCTTCCCCAAAAGAAGTCTGTATATCGACTTTCTTCAATAGTAATAGACCACTATACCTTGCTTGTAGCTAAACTACGTTTAGGAGATTGTGGCAATTACACCTATTCACTGAAAAGGAAAATGTGGAGATTGTAAATCGTCCACTAATAGAAGGATGTCGGTATAGGATTTTGTTAAAGGCTTTTTTAGCCATATAGTCAGTGTCAGTAATGAAGAAAGGGAAGCAAAAACTGCCTCCCTAATATCTGCATTACTGCATACTGTCTCAGGAATCTATTGCTGTCAGGTTGCTCCTCAGCAGAGCCCGATTCCTCTTCAATTCCCTAACCCTAAAATAAATAAATTATAATGATGTTGAAACTTTTTACTAAATTATTTGGATTACAACATAGAAGCAAGGTAATCTTTAAATAAAAATCAGAATTTTATTGAAGTATATTATCTAATTTATTAATAGATATTTATAAAAATAAAATTTTAATGCTTATTTTTAGACTTTATTCATCTGCACCTATCTGCTTCGCTTTTAGAAAGTAAATGCTGTAAATCGGAAATAAAGATGGAATTCAGAGCAATAAATTAGAGAAATGAAGAAAGACAATATTATAGAGAAAGGCTTAATTGCAGCGAAAGGTATTGCAGCCATGATACCTGTATTGGGAGGGACTATTACTTCGGTTTGGTCTGATGTAGAAGCAATACAAGCTAAAAGAAAGCATGAACGCCTTGAGGAATTTTATATTGCCTTGAAAGAAGAGGTAGAGGAAATGAAGGAACAAGTTAGTGTGTCTTATGTTAGCCAACCTGATTTTCTTGATATTTTTGAATTGACTGCTAAATATATTGTAAATGAGCGAAATGAAGAAAAAAGAATTTTGTTTAGAAATATTCTAATAAATAGTATTACAGTGAAAAATTGCAGTTACGATAAAACGGAAAAATATTTAAGGACTTTAGAACAAATGAATAGTTTTGAGCTTCTCCTCTTGAAAATTCTGAAAAATCCAAAGGTTTATAATGAGCAGCGAGGAGGAATAATAAAAAATCCAAATGAAAGACAATCTAATGCTGTTTACCAAGTCCATTATACTCTTATATCTGAATTTAAGGGTATTGTGAGTGACTTGACCAACGTTTCTCAAGATGATATCTCCGAAGCAATGTATTTTCTGGAATCAAATAGATTGGTAAAAGATAAAGCAAGCGAGTCTAAGTTGCAAACGAATGGTAATCCTATCCATATATTAGATGATAAATTGACTTCTAAAGGAAAAGATTTCATCTCTTTCATTTTACGATAATGTATTAAATAACTAATAATATGACACTTACTAAATAGTCATTTGCCGCCCCTATTTACGACCCCTAAAAATAAGAAAGCTCCGAAACTGTTTATTATCAGTCGTTTCGGAGCTTTACTTGAGGTTCCTGGCGGTCTCCGGGTACGGATGAACAGCCTGTCGGAAGCGGATCGGCTGTTGTATATCTGCCATCAACTCAAATAGGCCAGCCATGTTTAGCTTGAACGATTCGATGCGCTACTACCTGTGTCCCGGGGCAACTGATATACGCCGGGGTATCTATTCGCTGAGCGGCGTGGTACTGGATGTGAGGAGCGGAAACGTGTATATTTTTATCAACAGGGATAGGCGTATTATTAAATTATTGCATGCCGAAGACGGAGGATTGGTATTGTACATGAAGCACCTAGAAGAAGGACACTACCGACTTCCACAGTACGATCCTGCAACAAAAGCCTACTTTATGGAGTGGCGTGACCTGGTACTCCTGGTTGAAGGTATCCGCGAGGATCCGGGCGCGCGGCTGAAACGGTTGAAAATGAGCCGTACGCCTTAAAAAAGCAGACTAAAAAGTTATTTGAAAGCCCTGTTTTTCGTATCTTTCGTCTATGAAAGAAGCTGAAAAACAGGGCTTTGAAGTTAAGATGGACGCGGCATTCGTGCAGTCGGTATTTGAAGAGAACAAGCGGCTACATGAGGAAGTCGCCCGTCTGAATGCGAATCTGGCCTGGTTTATGCGTCAGATGTTTGGGCGTAAGTCCGAGAAACTGTCGCGGCTTGACCCCAACCAGCTTGGCCTGGACTTCGAGGGTTTTGGCCTGAAGCTGCTGGAACAGGGACAAACAGGTGAAGCTGTACAGGCCACAATCGAAGAGCTGCCGGTAGCAGCCACAAAAAAGAAAGCCGCCAGGCCCCACAAGAATGTACTGGAAGGCCTTCCGGTCCTTGAAGGTTGTCATCGAGCCGGAAAACCTTGACAGGAACCGGTATGTGCGCATAGGCGGGGAGCATACAAGGACCCTGGAGTTCGAACCGGGCAAGCTATATGTGCTTAAAGACAGGATGGAACTGCCGCGGGAAGGTAAAAAAACAGTTGTAATAGCTCCGTTGCCGCTCCTGCCTCTCTACAAATGCATGTTCGGCTCCACAGTGGCCGCTGAGCTGCTGATCCAGAAATATAGCTACCATATACCGTTCCACCAGCAGTTGCGCTAGTTGAAGGACCTGGGTGTTATCCTGAGCGAAAGCACGGTCAACGGATGCTTCAGCCGCCTTGGAGAAGCCCTCCGTCCATTGTATGGCAGGGTGCGGGAAATCGTCCTCTCGTCCGGGTACATACAGGCGGATGAAACTGTCCTGCCGGTCATCAGTAAGCATCATGGCTATGTGGTGGTCCCTGATACGGTCGAATTGTTCCTGTGTTATGACTTTCCTGCGTATAACCATTATGCTATGAGAAATGAAATGATTAGTCAACGAAAAGCAAATGAGAGCCGAGAACTGACAAAGCTCATATATGAGTGACATTCGGTCCACGTCCCGTTGATAAAAACCGGAAGCGCATACCCGAAGAGCATACAAAGCAGCGTTGACCATTTTTATGAAGTTTCTTATGGAAGAGAAGTCGATAACCCCATTCACACTTAGTACCGACTGCTTCTCAGTTGCTTGTCTTGACGAATGGCGGATGTGGCTTACTGGGTCTCGTGGAGTGAAGAACGACACATGCAATATAAGGATGGCAGCAATAAAAGGACTTTTGGAATATGTAGGCGGTCGAGCTCCCCATTATGCCTATCTATCCGTTGCTGCAAGAGTATATTAAGCCGATGCGCACTGCTAAAGTCAAGGTATATGGTATGAGTCGCGCGGCAGTAAAGGCTTTGTTTGCAGAACCGGATACAAATACTCATATCGGGATAAGGGACCTTGTTCTAATGATGCTTAGCTATGGGGTTGCCGGGCGCATAAATGAAATATTATCATTGAAGCTGTCTGATCTCCATTTGGAAGCTGAATCACCTTACGTGACACTTCATGGAAAAGGAGGAACATATCGTTCTATCTATCTTCAGGAAGATCTTGTAAAATGGATACGTCTATACATGAACATATACCATGATAGTCAGTCCCCAAAAGAGGATTATCTGTTCTACTCACCATGCACAGGATATAAAGGTATGCTAACACAGCCGGCCGTAGCTAAAAGGTTGAAAATGTATGCAAAACGTGCTCATGAGAAGTGTTCAGACGTTCCACTCAATCTCCACAGCCATCTATGGAGGCACTCCATGGCTTGTCATTGGAGAGAGGATAATATCAACATCGTTGAAATAAAGGAACTTTTGGGACACAAATCTCTGCAATCCACAATGATATATCAGGATGTTACAGAACAACAGAAAAAAGAAGCTATAAATACATTGGAGGATACTATAACAAAAGCTATGCCCAAGAAGTGGAAGGCTGCCGCAAACAAGGACCTCATAGCTTATCTTGGTTTGTAAAATCGCTGAAATTTTATCAAAACTTTTTGATAATCTGGCTGAGAACTCCATCCGTCCTGTTGCTGTAGGAAGACGCAATTATCTGTTCTGTGGAAATGATGACGCCGCGGAAGATGCCGCTGTTATTTACTCGTTTATGGGATGCTGTAAAGCAGCTGGAGTAGACTTCCGTACATGGCTGGTTTACTTCTTTGACCATGTCCATGATTATGACAATGACTACACAAAAGACCTTGCAGAATTATTACCTGATTACCTGAAAACCGCCAACCGTCTGTAAAACAAGCCTCCAAAACCTTGTTACAGGGTAAAATACACAAAAAACCTGTCTTGGGTCCCTGTATACTGCCTTTGAAGCCGGGTTACAGGGCTAAAAGACACATAAATTGGCTTCGAAACCCAAAAACATGCTCTATTTACACCGTAACCTGCCTAAAAAGACCCCGTGTGCCTGCTTCAAGCATTATAAATGTTTTTTAATATGCAAGGCAGGGTTTAGCGAAAGCTTACTGATAAACAGCTACTATTGATGAGGTTATATCCATCTTGTTGTAATGTATCTCAAAGAACTTTCAGTTCATCTTTCAATCGGCTTATAGCCGACACTCAGGCGAATTTTATTCGCAAAAGTAAGAGGGTGTGTCAAAAGTAATTTTTACTTTCATTTTGTCATGTTGAACGGAGTGAAACATCTCGTGTCTGGAGGGTCGAGATTCTTCATTGCATTCAGAATGACAAAGAGGGTAATAATTTGATAGTGCAATTTTACTTTTGACACACCCTCTGTTAAGTTTTCTCGCCGAATATATCAAAATGCGGATAGCTACTGACTGGCAACAAATTATAGAGCGAAACGTACTGACGTACACTTCGGGAAAATCTTTCGCGTGACGGTTTTCATAAACACTCCGTTTGAGGGCTATACATCAAACGGAGTGAAAGATTATAAATCATATTATATGCGTAATATGCTATATCACCTGAAATAGCTCTTATCCATATATTCGAATGCCGGCTGTCCTTCCTTGCGGATAGCGATAAGGATATTTTCCCACTGGGTGGGGAATCCCCCGAATATCGCGCCCAGCCTTACCAGCCTGAATGAATGGGAGCCTTTGGCCAAAGCTGCGGATTTATCGCTGCGCGAAAACTTACGGGCTGTCCCGTGGTTATCCTTCTCATTCGATATCAACTGCTTGCCGTCTATCCACAGTTCATGGTCCGTACTGAAATAATAGACTCCGTCCCCGGGTATGTCCATGTAGCCGGTGAGCACTGTCGAATAGAAATCATCCGGGAATACTTCCCTGTAACCGTCTACCCTGTGTTTTGATTCTTGCGGCGCTGCCACATACCCGGTTTCCACGGGAGCCTTCCCTTCAAGTTCCGCCACTGTCCTGAAACAGCCTTTATAGTATTCGGCTTTTATTCCCTTAGCTGCATCCTTCGCTACTTCTATTGCCGGGGCATAGCTTTGCTTCTCTATTGTAATTGTACGTACCGGGCTCATTTTACCGGACAGCAGTACCGAACGGATTTTCAGTGTCGCTGTCTCCCTAAATGTCAGAGGTTCCGTATATTCCTGAGACGTTAGCGCCGGGTCGCTTCCATCAGTCGTATAAACCATCCTTACAGGCTCCGTTGTCTTGAACTCCAGCACGGCCTGCTCCGTAAAGGCTATGAAGTTGCAGGAAGGCGCTCCTTTCTGTTCCGGCAACGG
>JAITVV010000042.1 GCA_031285625.1 Prevotella sp. | reverse complement strand
GTTTATCATTATTTGAAAGAATGCCAATAGAAAATCTTTTTAATAATAATGATACGCAGATAAACTATCAAAATGATACTCAATTATGTCTTAATTTTTTTTAGTGGACACTAGTGTATGCAATATACCCCTACATGTGTCTGAAAATAACTTTAAAAATTTTGATGTGTTTACTCCGATTTATATAAAATTAAACGCAGTCTTACTGATGAAAATAAACAATATGGTTTATCCATAATAATTGATCATCCGGCACGCTACTTTCTGTTATCTGATATATCTGTTCTTTCCATAGATGGGGTTTAACAGATAAAAAAACTAAACTTTGAGAGGGATGTCTATTATTGGCTGTAGCTGTTCTAGCTGAGTTGCATATTTACGAACGACTTGATCATATAAATCTATAATTTTTGGAGCCTCTACAGTTATAACTAATGCATATTGCAATTCCTGTCCTCTCGTATCATCATGTCCTTCTGATCTTGCATTATAGTGAATATCAAAGACTGGTTCATAAAGACTCGTGCCTCGAAGGTTTTTCTCAGCGTGAATACAATTTTCCCATTTCCATGAATCTTTTCTTAATTCCTCTTCGGTTTGAAACCTTTTTTGTGACTCCCCAAAGAAAGAACTGCTTAATGCATGAAGAGGTTCAGCTTCTCCTTCTTTTATTTTTCTTTTCTTATCTCGATGTGGTCTAAAAGTTATTTCTAATCCGCTTTTTGTATAATTATCTGGATGATGAGGATCTGTCGCTGTTACATAACATAGAGTTGCTTTTATCTTTACCATGCCACTTAATGTTCCACTGGGAAGAGGGATAGGAGCACGCATAAACTTTGAGGCTGTGATACGCCCTTGAAAAACAACTCGCATAACATGATCTTCACAAATAACTATATCATTTAAATCCCTAGAAACTCTTCCCCAACCAACTTCAAATTGGGAAGCTTCTTTTCTCTCTGCACAATGAACCAAAAGTGCTCTTATTGCTAAAGGATTTAAAGATGTTCCAAAATGTGCCCGAACTCCGACCCCTAATCGCAGCGTGCTAGGTGCGGAGAAACTGGTTCCTCCTGTAGAAAATAGTTTATTCCCTTCTTGGTAGTCAAGTGTCAAAAAAGGGCGATGGATTGAACCTCCGAAATCAACCAAATCAGGCTTTACTAGGCCTGGACTTCGCCCTGGCCCAATAGAACTATAACTTGCTCTTTTCCAGTCATCATCAGGGGTATCACAGGCTCCTATTCCTAATGCATTAACACAATCGGAGGGTACTTGTATTCTATTTGCATTAATAGAAGAGTCTGCATCTCCATCATTCCCAACTGCGATTGTTGCTAGGGTAGTTCCTTTTGATAAGTATTCATCCAATATAGCCGTCCAAGCATGAACGTCATCATCATCAATGGGTAAGCATGGGCCTAGACTAAGATTAATAAAATCATATTCGTTAGTTGCCAAAACATTGCTAATTCTATCTAAAACTTCATAAAGTTCATATGGATTTTGACCTGGAGAATTATCAAGAACACGATAATGATCGACATATGAATAAGGTTGTGGAAGCGAACTCTCTGGTTTTATATGACCGAAAAGAAATGCAGAGGTCACAGATACTCCATGCTCAAGTAATTCAGATTCCGCAGGATCAATACCTGGCATTTCATATGGAGTAGCCCACTTACAAATAGGGTGATCACGGGGTATTCCTCCATCAAATATAGCAACTTTTATTGTTGGATCAAGAGGACTTACATCAGGTATGTCGATATATGAACTGATACCCCCTGATCTTATGACAGGGCGAAGCAATCTAAGAGTAGGCATAGCTCTTAATACTCTGACCAAGCTAAACCGTGCAATATAATTAGCAAAATTCCCAGGTGCTACTAATTCAAGAAAGCATAACCCGCCAGCATAAAAACGTCTTTGAAAAGACGGATTTATCCCTTTTCGATTAAGATATAATTTAAATAGATTTAAATAGCTAGCTTCCGCTACTTCTTCATTTAAATGTAGAACGACTTCATACACAATGGTATCAGAACTGTTTACGACGTTTTTGATTTTTACATCAGGCTGGGGAAATGCTAATTCCTCAATTTCAACGATCTGTTTTGCTCCTGACGTTCTTTCATTCCATGAGGGAAACTCTACAGCCCATTTTTTAAAAGACATACGTTTCCCAACAACAAACAATTCGGTTGTAATTGTTTCAACCGCTTCTCTTTCTTTACTTTTTTTCTCTGGAATTATATTGCGAGAACGACTACCAACAACTTCTAAGCCAACGGAACGTAATAATTCACTCGGATAATATGACTTTGCTAGATATTCAGGATTAAGAGTCATTGTCGCTACTATATAATCATTTGGGCATGCATCTCTGGGTGTTTCTTCAATTTCTTGGATGATTTTATTTAACATAGGTTGCAATCTTTCTTTTGCTTCAAGAAAAGTATAAGGGGAAACCTTATCCCCTCCTCCTGATTGGATACGAACATCTTCTGTAAGACGTTCTCCTTTACCTAGTAAAAAATTCTTTTTAGCCATATCGTTTTTTTATTTCTGTTTCAAATTTTTGCGAATCGTATCTCTTGCTACCCCTGTTAGTTCATGTGCCTGACGTTGAGAAAGAATCCTTTCATTAACTAACGTGCAAGCAAGTTTAATCCTTTCGGTATGATTCAATGTGTCTTCAACAACTAATAAATCTTTAATTTTCTTTTCTAAAGGAATCTCATTAATGGCAGCTGATTTCCTTGTAAGAGTTATAATCCTCTCAATATCACTAAAAGATTTCCCTATGAATGTGTTTGCCAATATAGCTCCCCATATTTTAGAGGTTTTCACTTCACCCGTTAAAAGATTAGTTACTAATTCCTCGATTTGTTTTTTAGTGGGGTTCTTAAAACTCAAAACTACCTCAAATCTTCTCCATATTGCAGGATCTAACAGGTCTGGATGATTTGTCGCTGCTATTAGTAAACCTGATGAAGGCCAATCGTCAATCTCTTGAAGCAAAACAGTTACTAGACGTTTTAATTCTCCTATTTCGCTACTGTCATCTCTTCTTTTTGCTATTGCATCAAGTTCATCTAAGAGAAGTACACATTCTGTATTCTTCGCATAATCAAGTACATGTCTTATGTTATTTCCTGTGCGACCTAAAAAGCTACTCATTACAGCTGCTAAATCTAGAATTAATAATGGCCTCCCCAACTTAGAAGCAACCCATTTTGCTGCCATTGTCTTGCCAACTCCTGGAGGTCCCGTAAACAACATAGATTTGGTAGGTAACAAGCCATGTTTTAATAAAGAATTAGTCATTTTTCGTTCTGATAAGACTTGTTGTATTGAATCTAGTATCTCATCAGATAGTATTGGCTCATGATCTAACGAATCTTTTTCAATCCTTAAAAGCTGCAGTCGCGAATCAATATCTACAGGCAAAGGCGATTCTGCATGCTTGCGAAGTGGAGCCGCTTTAGTCGGAGATTCCTGCAAAAGACTTATTAATTCATTGGTTAGTTCAGGATAAGTATTCTTGAATTTCTTAGACGCGCGGTGTAGTAGTAATTGCACATCCTGCTGCCTGCCCGTTAATGCAATTCTGGCTAGTTGCAAAAAATCTATTGATAGCTCATTTGTTTTATGCTTCATATAATTATGATATGGTATATTTTAATTAAGTATAAATACTGATTCTTCCACAAATATATGAAACTACCATTGTATAAACAAAAAATATAATTAAAAAAATGGAAGAATATTTATTTAAAAATATCAATACTATTCCACTTCTCTTTAGACAAGTTCTGACAATCTACTACTTATCTAGTGATTCCTGCTAAGCGTCATAGAATTTATAGTAAAAGAGAAAAATGTATTTTAGGAACTGAAAAATAATATTTTTTCATAACCCTTTTAAATTTTAACATTTCCATAATTTCTAACCGGTTGTATTCCAGTTATCTGAAATAAATTCTAAAATAAGGTTTGAGAAACCTTGCCAAAACCTGCAAAGCCCTTTATATTTGCATTGCTGTCGCCATCCGGCAGGTCATTTATCAATTGAACCTTATATAATAAGGCATCCGTGAGTGATACCCGGAGGGCTTTCCGGCCTTTCCTTCATCTCCCCAGGTTTATTAATTGAAAACGAGCGGTGAACCCGAACCCGCTTGTTGCTGATATAGGTTTATTTCGGCATCAATAACCATTGCATAAACCATAAGCATGCAGGAAAA
>JAITVV010000039.1 GCA_031285625.1 Prevotella sp. | reverse complement strand
CTGCTCGTAAGGATCGTATGCGGCTGTTGTGCGGACCCTTCGCTGAAGAAGCCGAAGTTTAAAAGGTACCTTGAGGAGTATGCCCGGGACGGGCTGGCCTGCAGGAGGCCGAAGAGAATGACGCCGGAGCGTAAAGTTTACTACGAGGCCATCAGGAAGAAAAAGATGGAAAAATATATGGCGGGGAAAAAGGAACTGCTGGAAAATTTATAATCATTCCATTTTCTGATTATAAAATCATCTTTAGAGAACACATATTATTATATTTATACCTGCTATTATGCACATAAAAGGAAAAATTATTCAAGGATTAAAATATTTAACTAACTTTGGGGCTTCTAACTAAAGGTACACAGCCTATGACAGTTACTTTCCAAGAGGATAAAGCATGCAAAATATATGAGGATTTCGTTTCCAATCCGACAGAACGGCTTAACATAAAAAAATTTCAACAGAAATTTGGTAATAATATCCTCTCCTCTGCAGTTAGGCTTCATACAAGGGTACTCGCTGCATCAAATGCTAAAGACTATAATCAAATTGCAGGGCATAATAACAAAATAGAAAAGTTACAGGGAGAAAAAGATAAGGAAGCGCAAACATTTAAACTCAGAATAGACCAGAGTTACAGAAAATTCTTTTATCATTACTCAAATGATTGCTATTGTTTGGTCAAAGACTGGAATAATAATTTTGAGGGTTTTACACATATGCACATTTATGATATAAATAATCATGAATATTAATTTCGGAATTTTATCTATATTAGAAAAAAGTAAATTATGGGTACAACTGATAGTACAATAAAAGAAGATGTATTCAATCCAATTAACCTGTTTAATACAGTTGGAGAAGAACTAGCCTCTCTCATAAAGTTACATCAAAAATCAGAAAATGATTTTTTGGTGCATATGGAATGGGATGAATTGAATTCCAGAAAGAAACTGGCTAAAAAAGATCTGACCAGAATACAAGACTGGTTCGGAATAGAAAATTTCGCTGAATATTTGTCAAACTTTCAAAATAACTATAAACAAAAGGAGATCGAATCCAATATAACATATAAGGAATATAAATCCCTGTTTAAGAAATTCAAGCATTTAGTTCATCTGAAAACTCCTAATTTTAATACAGGCATTGACTTATTGAGTGATTTTGCTGATTTTGTAGGGGTTGAGGATGAAAAAGAAATATTGAATAGCATTAGAGAGCAGGCTGCACTCTACAAAATTAGCGGAGGAGGTGTTGATACCTTAAATTTATTTGTATGGAGAAGAAGAGGGGAAGAACTGTTTAAGGCAATGAATCTTCCGGACTATGATAAAGACAGCCTGTTAAAGTGGGTAGATGAAGGTCACTGGAAAAATCATTTGACAGATGTTTCCTATTTTAAAGTTTTGCCAAACCTGTTCAAGACATTTGGAGTAGGCTTGGTCCTTGAACCTTTTTTGCCTAAAACAGTATATGGATTAGTTGACTGGATTGAACAAAAACCTTTAATCCAGATATCCGATAGAGATAAAAACCTTGCTGTATGTTGGTATACATTGTTCCATGAAATAGGCCATGTTCTCTTACATGAGAACCATCAGATTTTTGAGGAGAATTTTGAGGATACAAAAAAGAAAGAGATAGCTAAATCGGAACATGAAGCTAATCAGTTTGCTTTTAATTACCTTTTTGGTGGGGATAAGTTAAGAAAATCAATATTTCAATCCCGTCCAAGATTAAGTTCTGAATCAGATATAATAAATTTAGCACGCCAATTCAATACCCACCCCATGTTTGTTTCATACTGGCTAATAAAAGCAAACCTGACAACTTCCTTTACAAGAAATTTTATACCTAAAATTCAGTTTTAATCAGATTTCTAATCACATTAGTTCTCTGATAAAACATATTTCTGCACTTCGTCCACATAATCATCCAAACCATCAAATTCAATTATGCGTTTAGGTGATTTTACGTCATCTAATAGTTTGATAGAATTTGTATAAATTTTATATAGGTTTCTATTTCTTGGCTTAGAGAGCAATAAATCTATCCTTGAGTTATTATCATTCAAATAAGGCTCCAGCCAATGCAGATAACTACAATATTCCGCTGTTTTCCTCTGAATGGATTGTTCTTCTATCAGGTCAAACCCTACAGGTTTAACTAAATTCATTGTCCCATTTTGCCATGCAATATCAAACTTGAAATTCAAATTATTATATTGAATATCAATATTTTTATTGCTTATTTTGGAAAATAAATCAGGGTTTTTATTTATTAATCTGTTTTTGAACCCATTGATTATATATGTTTCATCATATTTTTTAGGTTTTTCTTCGTCGGGATGATCATATGGAAATAGTAATTTAATGTACTGGTCTATAACTGATTTTCGGTCGGAGTTACTATATAATGATGTTATAAAGTCAGTAAACTGGAGGGATGAATCATCACTTTTAAGAATAAACGTATCAATAAACTCTATAGATTTTTTTTCCAGTATATCATTTGCCAATAAATCATTAGAATATTTATTCGTATCGTCTTCAATATCTTTCAGGATAGATTTGTAATAACTTATGTCAATATCATTGTAAAGACATTTTAAGCGGTTTGGATTTGAACAATAAAAATATAATTTTTCCCTTTCCCGGGGGAAATAAAAAAGCACGCCAATATTAACCACTTCCCTTAGCACATGAGAATGTTTATATTGTAATATGCTATATATTAGTTTATTGTTCATCCTATTGACGCTTGTAATATATTTGCAAATATAGAATTATTTTCTTTTATGGTAGCCCAATATCTCTTTATTAACTCTTTTTGAGTGTTGAATCCAAGATCTTCAAGCTGTGAAAAATAACTGTCATACCTGTTGATATTGAAAGATTGTAAATAAAATAAAAATTCGTCAAAAATACTTGATTTATTTGATTTTCTTTTCAGTATTTCGTAGAAAATGTGATGTTGATACCTGCTATCCCATTCCCTGCATTTGATCCGTGAAATAGTATTTTCATCAATCTCAAGCCCCATTTCATGATCTATAAGTATAGCATCTCCATCTTTAACTAGTAAATTAGGTTTATTGTTGTTCCTATCCCTGTTACATATAAAATAGTCATAAGCGTATAAGCTTCCCGGATTAATGATTCTGTTTGTCTGGCTTGCTTTCGTTTGTTTTCTAAAAACTGTACTGCCCATTATATATTCACATCCGAACTTTGGACGGGCATCGATGTCTGCAATTATCTCGTCACATTCACAATTAAGCTGCATGCAGAACTGAGGAGTAAACTCTATAATTGCAGGATTAGGCGAATTAAAACCAAAATCTTGGGCAATAACATTCCCAAGAACTTCAGCTGTCATTTTATTCCTTGCCTCTATATCTGCCGTTTTATACAATTTTACAACATAGGGCTTTATTTCATTTTCTATATTGATTAATATTATCCACGGTTTTGAATGAGAACCCTTTTCAAGTATTCCCTGAAAACCAATCGCTTCATATATTTGTAATCCCATATTAAGGTATTGTAATATGCAAATCTATACAATGCAAAATAAATCAACAATAGTTTATGGAATTTTATTTTATAAAAATGTATTTTTAAGTTATAGATAATTTTATTTTATGCCTTTCGGTTGTTCCATTTGCAGCATATGATTTTTCATATCCCCCCATCCGTCACGCATATAAATAATCACCCTCCTTCCTTTTTCATAATCCTTTTAAATTTTAACATTTCCATAATTCCTAACCGGTTGTATTACAGTTATCTGAAACAAATTCTAAAATAAGGTTTGAGAAACCTTGCCAAAACCTGCAAAGCCCTTTATATTTGCATTGCTGTCGCTATCGGCAGGGCATTATCAATTGAACCTTATATAATAAGGCATCCGTGAGTGATATCCGGAGGGCTTTCCGGCCTTACCTTCATCTCCCCAGGTTTATTAATTGAAAACGAGCGGTGAACCCGAACCCGCTTGTTGCTGATATAGGTTTATTTCGGCATCAATAACCATTGCATAAACCATAAGCATGCAGGAAAA
>JAITVV010000027.1 GCA_031285625.1 Prevotella sp. | reverse complement strand
CTCATCATTATATATCATATAAACTAAGGCCGGAGCTACATCTCCGGCCTCTTTTTGTATTGACTTGCCCCCTGCGAATGGTTTGTAGCCTGGCAACATGCACTTGACGGGAGGCTTACAATTAAAGTAAACGAACCTAAGAAAACACAGCAGATGAGAAGGTAGTTTATTTTTCTCGCCGAATATATCAAAATGTGGATAACTACTGACTGGTAACAAGTTGCAAAAGCCGTGCAGGAGTTTTGCCATTCCGCTACGTACGGGCTAAGCACCCTCCGGAAAAAACGAAGCGTACAAATGTACACTTCGGGAAAATCTTTCGCATGACGATTTTCATAAACACTCCGTTTGAGGATTATACCCAAACGGAGCGAATGAATTATGGATCATATTTTTGCGTATTTTCAACCTCTTCTTTTATTATAGGGAACCTCCGCCCACCCTTATTAATGCGTTCGGCAGGCGAGATCCTTACACAGGCTCCATTCTTCCTTACGATATTTTGTCCATAGAAGAAGAGGTAGAATTTATCCAATCTGTTTCATTGCATTACACTGGCTCTACATTTAATACCCAAGATATCCCGGTATCCCTTAATAGTTCATAGTTCATTGTATCCTGGTAAGTTCCAGTAGACATCCGTTCGGGGAGAGCGGTGACTTATCAGTAACCACTCTGGTTCTTTAAAACTGAAAACTCTCCCCTTAAGGTGTATTATTTATGGAATCGACCTAGCTTCAGTTATTTCAAATAAACCGCTCATATTTCATCTGATTAAAAGATAGATACTATTCCTTTTGTAGAACTGAGCGTTTGTATTGACTTCACTATTGACCAATATTCAAAAATTCCATTTTCTATTGCTTCGTTATGACTATATCTGTATACATAGCTCCACCATTCGCATTATAATAGTCATTGCCATAATTTCCGGTTTCATCTTCAATATAAACGAAGTTAATCATTTCAAGAGGATAGTCCCATCCTCCACCATCGGTAAACGCTATTTCAAATTCATCGGATCCCGTCCAGGCACCTTTATATGCCGCACCCGGCTCGATCGTTGGAGAAGTCATATTTACCAGTCCCCAAAGCCCGAGATAGAAATCGTCTTCTTCAAACTCAAAGGAGTTGAAGTTAAAATAGCTTCCGCGTCCCATTTTTTGCGGATGTACAAGGATTGTGCCGTCGGTTTCGTCATAATCCAGTTGGAAAGGCAGATCCATGGCTTCGCAGGTTACGGTATAATTCTTGCCGGCTTCCTTTTCTTCAATAACCCAGACAGAACTTGCAGAAGTAAAGGTATCGTCCTGATATTCCATTTTGTATGTTCCTATATAAGATTCGTACGGTATTACCGACTGCTTCGCGGCAATAGTTATACTGACAGCCCCTGATTTTACGACAATATTTTCCATCCTTGGTTTGGATGAAGGGGCGGCCGTAAAGATAATGGTAATATCTCCGTCGATTTCATCGATCTGATAGGACAGCCAGTCGGGAGTACCTTCAACTGTAACCGGAAGTGTATGGAAATCGATAGTAAGCTTATCGGAACCTCCCTTGAGGGAGAAAAGCAATTCGTCCTTATTATCAAGTATACCGAACACTCCCGCTGTCTGAGTCACAGGTACTGACACGGATCTGCTTCCATCGGTAATATGTACCCGGGTCGATCTGCCCATCAGCAAGTTATTCGGAGATACGTTTACATTAACAGCGTTTCCTGATACATTGACAGTACACCATTCGTCTTCGGATTGGGCTGTTAACGCATTGCCGCTTACATTAGCGATCTCTATGGTATTTGAACCTCCGTTCGCGTCGAATATCACATCCGAACGCAAGATTTTCAGTTCTTCTATCTCTGCATATTTATCGTCGTTGGAACAACCTGCCGCGAATATGCAGCAGATTATTCCGATATATATATTAAACAGTTTCATATTTTTATTTTTTAGTCATAACTACATTTGTAAAGAACGCTTCTTCAGCCCAAAGGTATGGAGTACTGCCCTGTACAGCTATATATACGAATCCCACATGTCCGGACCCGGGATTGTTACTGCGGAACTCCATTACAAGAGGCACGTCGCTGGTAACGATTCCTTCGTAAAGGTTGGAACTGCCGCTATCGATAGAATAACCTCCGAGCCAGTTATACAGGTAAATCTCATATACTGATGCATAATTGGTTATATACTGGGATGTAATAGACAGGCGCCCGGTCTCGCGGTTGTAACCAGCTACGAAGTCAAAATCTCCGGCTCCGGCTATCAGATAGCTTCCCCCGTTTTCCAGTTCCTGTACTTCCACTTCGAGATTATGGACAGCTCCGTTAAGGTCACTATAATTGAACGTGTATATTCCGGTATAGGCCTGGTAATCCTTATAACCATCCGGATAATATCCTTTTAGAACGACACTGGCGCCCTGATCGGTACATACAAACGAACTTTGAGCGGCGTCCCATCTGAAATTCTCAAAAGTTACGTCTCCTATAGTTACCGGATTGTAGAATTTGAAGCCCTCAGGAGTATATATTATATTTTCCGTGGTTATCTGTTCGTTTCCCTGCGCAAAGGTACATTTGCGCGTATCATAACTACCGCTTACGGTAGCCGCCTCACTGTTATTTATCAGTAAAGTGTATTTGGGAAAATAGTTGTTCTCCGACATTTCGATTACATCATCGAGGTAACTGTCCCAGGATTGCTCCGCTTTCATGGCTGTCATTACTATCTTGTTGCCGTATTTTTTTCCGGCCATAACAATTTTTTCGGGAGTAACCTCTTCCATCACAAACTCATAATCACCCATCATGCCGTGTATCTGCGATGTGCCTTTGGGCTCGGAATATGCGTGCAGCAGGCTGCTGTAGGTGTCGAAAGTCAAGACAGGCCCCTGATCGGCAATGACCTGGTAAAGCGATGTTTCCTTATCCTTAGGAGCATATTTCCCGTCTCCGCTTCCTGTCTCGGAAGCTATGGTGACATTACCGTTCTCGTCAAAGGAACACAGGAATACTATTCCTCCGATTTTATCGGGTTCCACGGAAGCGTAATATTCCATAATCCACCCGTTGGGGGCGGAATACAGTATTTCCCGGTATTCTTTTACCGCGGCATTTGTCCTGTCTGCTGCAGATTCGTCAAAAATAGCGTCATCACCCGAACATGAATACAGGAAAACGGCTACCGCAACCATACATAATAAATATATCAAATTTTTCATACTGTACTTTTTATAAATTATCTAAATCTAACAGGTGTATCTCGCCCGAACGGCGCTGTACAACTTCGCGCAGCTTGTCGAGGTCTATATTCCAGGCGCTTTTCATATAGTTGTACACGATATCAAACTTGCGAAGTATAATGCCGGAACCTTCCGGTCCCGCATTTGTTAATATCCGGTTCCATTCCGCGTCGGTAGCCGTTACATAAACAGCGATATTTTCCGCAAAATCTTCAGTAGGTTCACTCATGGCGTAAGGCGTTACAAATCCCGCACTGTTAGCTTCGGCATCCGAGATCTGGTACCAGTCACCGCTGATATAGTCCGCTTCGGAGATAAGATCGAAGTCGGGATCGTACTCTATCGTCTGGTTCAGGATATGCGCGAATTCATGATGCATCGTTTTGAAGTAATAATAATTGAGGAAAGGCAGGTCGATATCCTCCAGGTCTATATAGTTTACCATATAGAGGGTTACCTTCAATCCGCCTTCGGCGGTACCCAGTGTAATAGTGCCTTCCGAGTTATATGCAGGAGAACCAACCAAATGAATCATGCGCGGAACGTTGGAACGCGTAAATTCTACTCCGGCGACTTCGTCGTAGCTCTCGAACCACAGGAATTTTGTCAGTTTGGCCAAAGCTACGGATTTATCATATTCGGCAGGAGCCAGGGTATGGGTCTGGGACGATTCGATATCGTCCAGGCGGTATTTAAAATCTACATTATAAGGTATCGTATAATTCTTCAACAGCCAGTTATCGAATTCGTTCCTTACCGGAGGCTCGGTATCAAAGATGCTTCGGTCGTTCAGGGCATCCTCGTTTCCACAGGAAAAAAAGAGTCCTGTAAAACAAATCAATATGATAAAATATAATATTTTTTTCATTATTCTTTCTTTTTAAAGTTTCATTTCTGCTTATCTTATCTCGGATTGGCCGGCAGTCCGGCATCGATGACATCTTGCGGTATTTGAATTGTTCGGCGCAAATCGTCCTTGGACATAGTATCAGTGACTGTTATTCTACTGCCGATAATCCGGCGGTTGATCTCTATCCCGTAGCGTCTTATATCGAACCAGCGCAAACCTTCATGCAGGGTAAGCAGCCTCCTCAAATTTAATATACAATGTACATAGTTTTCCTGAGTCCCCGGGTCGATGGTAAAAGCCGGGTTCAGCCGTTTTTTCTGTGTAGGCGCTTCCGGCGTGTAATATTCCATACCACCGTAATAATTACTTATATCGCCGGAGGTTACGGTTGACCCGTATGTGAAATTGGTCATGAAGAGATTTATGTCCTCCAGCGCCTTGTCATAACTCTTTTGCATGATATACGCTTCGGCACGGCACAGCAATATTTCGTCGGTTGTGAATACAGGATGTACTATATGTGCATATCCTATTCCGGCAGCCTGATCTGTGTATTCAACATAAGTACCTAATTTTCTTACTACGATACGGTTTACCTGCGCGTTCCAGAATGTTCCCTGGCGGAAAATATCGGTCATGTTTCCCCATGGGGTCATTGCCCTGACAGTCTCGGTCGAGCTCAGGTACTGGTTATGCCCGTAGCGGCGTCCCAGCGTGTACGGCCCATGAATGTAAGCCCAATAAGAATTTGCCGGCATCAGGAGCAACGTAGCCGGGTTATCCTTGTTGATGTATGCATCGGGTTGGACATTCCCGTTGGCGGTAAGCATGCCTAGGGATTCCCAGTCTCTCAGTACGCTCAGGGGATTGCTTCCCAATACCAGATTTGTGTATTCTATCACTTTATCGTATTTCTGATAATATAGATAGAAGCGTGTAGCGAAAGCGTATGCCGCCGTTTTATTGAAATGGTATTTGGGTACATCGTAGGTGGTATTGTTGATAAGAGGAAGCCCATCCTCAATATCCTGTTCGATGAGTTCATACACCCCAGCGACCGTACCCCTGTCATATTGGGGCTGTACGGTAGTCTCTGGCTCTGTTATATACGGTATGCCCATATCCGAAGCGCTGGACGGCCCGTACTGTTTGGAAAAAAGGTTTACCAGAACAAAATGCCCGTAGGCTCGGCACAACATGGCTTCACCCTTTTGCGCGCTTAACTCCGCGGGGTCACCCATTTCACGGATTGCCTCGAGAGCGGTATTGGCGGAAGCGATGGCTTTATAAAACTGTTCCCATATAATTTGGGGGCTGTCGTCGTCTATACTGGTAATATCCTTCCATCCATACGCCTGCTCTTGCAGTATTTCGCTTTCCCAACCTATGCCTTCGCTTTCGTCGCTGTTGTCCGACATCATTTCGGTTATATAAGCGTATGAAGCGACAGGATAGGCCGATACCAACAATTTTCTCACCTTTTCGCCGG
This sequence comes from Prevotella sp., assembly GCA_031285625.1. Lineage (GTDB taxonomy): Bacteria > Bacteroidota > Bacteroidia > Bacteroidales > Dysgonomonadaceae > Dysgonomonas. Next base: position 5,886 of record JAITVV010000027.1, on the reverse strand, counting down.
AATCAAGTTCTGTACGGTTATCCGGAGTTTCGTCCAGAAAATCATCGCAGGATATCATGAATCCAAAAAATAATACAATCAATAAAGTATATATTTTATTTTTCATAATTTATTCTGTTTTTATAATATTATAATCCAATTCTCAATGTCAAGGTAAATTGCTTGGCCATAGGCGCGGAAACTCCCCCCGCACGGATAAATTCCGGATCCTGCCCGTTGAGTTTGGAATCACAGTATAACAGGAACAGGTTGGTTGCCTGCAATTTTAGGGAAAGGTTGTTTATGCTTTTTCCTATTAATGATTTGGGAAAATCATAAGTCAGGGACATTTCTTTCATACGGATAAAGTCTCCTTTCGCTATGCGCGCGTCCGAATAGTTATATATATTGTACAGCCTTTGTAAATATGTATTTGCTTCGGTTTGCCGTATATTCAGTATAACGGGAATATTTGTACGCTGTTCGTCTCCCGACAATGTCCATCTGTCGGCAAATTCGCGGGGCATGGCGCTCAGGTCTGTATACTCATCGCGGAAGACAGGATCCAGCCTGATTACATTTCCCATAGAATAGGTTATAAATACATTCAGTCTGAAATTCTTATATGTAAATATATTTCCGAATCCGCCGGAATAGGTAGGATCGGTAGAACCCTCATATTTCAGGAAATCGACATTGTCCCTTAATTGCAGATCGATATCCGCGGCATTACCGGCATTGATTTCTTTGCCGTTTGCCCCCAGGAAAGTAGGCATCCCGTTTTTATCCAGTCCATTGAAATGGTACGAGAATAATCCCCTGTTGGCATAACCTTCCATGGCGAATCCCATACCCGAAATCAGATCTATTACACGGCTTCTGGCTTTCAATTTGGTTACTTCTACTTTGTTGTGCGCGAATGTAAAATCGGTATTCCACTTGAAATCGGGAGTAACAATATTTTTTGTGGACAGGGTAAATTCCACTCCTGAAGATTTCATGTCTGCCACATTGGCCAGCTTAATGGTAGTCCCGCCGACACCTTGTGTATTGATCGGACCAATTAAGTCATAGTTGTTCCGGGTAAACCAGTCTACCTGCAAATTGATACGGTTGTCCAGGAATCCCATGTCTGCTCCGATATTCAACTCATGCTTTTTCTCATAGGTAAGTTCGCTGTTTTCCAGTTCGATAATATTCAGTCCGCTTTCCGCAACATTGGAAAATGGCCGGTAGGGCTTATAACTGTTCAATACGATCAGTGAATTGGACACACCGTAAGACGGACTGTTACCGGTAAGGCTGTATGAAGCCCTCAAACTCAAATGTGAAAGTGTTGGCGAAAACTTTTTAAAGAAATCCTCCTCATGGACGTTCCATCCACCCGAGACGTTCCATGTAGGCAACCACCTGGCTGAACGTGATTTTCCCAGTTGATTGCTTCCTTCGTAACGCCCTGTCAGGTTTAGCGAGTATTTACCGCGATAAGAATATATAGCTGTTCCGAAGAAAGAGGCTTGTCTGGTCCGTTCGTTTGTCAGATCGTAATAATTCCGGTTTTGCTCTATCCCCTGCTTAAAGAACTGATATACGTAAAAGGGTATTTCTCCCATCGAGTATTCAAGCCCCCAGCCATTAAACCATGTTTTATTGCGATCCATCGAAGATGTTTCCATCCCTCCGTAGAAGTTAGTTATATGGCTGTTGTTGAAAGTCTTGTTCCATGTGGCACTCGCCCTGAAATTATAACTCAACATCTTACGGTCGGTACGCTGATAGATACCTCCTTGCGGAAGTACCGAGATCGGCAAGGCGTAAGGATTGTCAGTATCTGTATACAAGTAAGGATTACGATCCCGTATGGTAGCGTCGTCCATCGCCCGGTATGCCAATGCCTGGTTAGAGTTATCCCTGATGCGGTGTTCCTGCGAAGATGCCCGGTAGACCATTGAGCCGAGAATACCCAATTGCAGTTCGGGTATTGCCGTCCATTTCATTTCGCCCTGGAACTTCAGGTCTGTGACATTCAATTCTATATTGTTATTTTCCAGTTCATTCAGTATATTGAAAGGAGCATAGTTACTGGTATAATATACATTTGGATCAAGCGCCCTGGATGAATTTAAGGCGTAGCTGTAAGGATTAATATCGAAATCGCGCTTTACTTGCCCATTCACCACATCCACATCTTGCGCCAGTGTTCCGGGAGCTTTCTGTTTGCGGTACGAACCGTTCGATATTAAGTTTACAGACAGGTTATCCAATATATTGTAGGTCGTGTTCAGGTTGGCCGTATAGCGATTTGCCGAACTTTGCTTATACCAGCCCGGATCGAACATGGCACTGAGAGAAACGTGAGTCTGGGATTTTGCCGTTCCCGAAGAGATACTTACCGAGTGGTTATGCATGACATTCATAGAAAACAGTTCGTCAAACCAATCCGTATTGCGCATTTCCGCTCCCCTGAGATACTTATACATCGCTTCAGGCGTATTTTCCAGTCCGAACCGCCCTGTTTGAGGATCATATGTATTTATCAGCTGGTACATTTTTCCGTATACGCCGCTTTCCTGTGCCCGCGCTGTTTCCGCCAGATTCAGCCACCCCTTGTTTTTCAATTCTTTATAAATACCCATTTGTTCCTGGGAATTCATGATATTGAAGTTTCGGTAACTCGGCACCAGCCGTGTGCTGAATTCCCCGGTATAATTTATGCTGCTTACTCCCGGCCGGCCTTTCTTTGTCGTAACCACGATTACTCCGGCCATCGCTTTGGCTCCGTAAATGGAAGTCGCCGATCCGTCTTTTAATATCTGGAACGACTCTATATCATCCGCGTTCAACCCGGCAATAGCGGAACTGATCAATGTCTCCGCATCTCCCGAAGACAAATTATCCGCCCCGACATCTACAATGTCATCCATGATGACGCCGTCGACTACCCACAGAGGCTTGGAACTTCCATAAATGGATGTGGCGCCACGGATACGGATTTTCGGGGCAGTACCGAATGTTCCCGATACATTCTGAACCGATACTCCGGCCGAACGTCCCTCAAGAGCACGGCTTATGTCGGCGACTCCGTCCAGTTTGACCGTATTCGCATCCAACTTGTCTGTAGCACCCGTAAACAGACGTCTATCGGTCTGCGTCATTCCTGTCACGACAACTTCTTTCAATGCCTGGGAGGATTCTTTTAGGATTACGGACATGTTCGCACTTACCGGAACATCCTGCGTTTCATAACCTACATACGAAAATGTCAATGAACTTACATTGTTCGGAATGTTTATGGTAAACTTTCCGTCAACATCCGTCATTACTCCTGTTGTTGTATTTTTAACGGAAACGGATACACCGATGAGTACCTCCCCGCCCTGATCTTTTACTACGCCTGTTATATTTTTGGTTTGTCCCGCGACATTACCAATAATAAACAGGCATAAAATGATTGAATAGATTTTTTTCATAAGTGAAGATTTAGTATAATTAGATATATTAGTTGATAAGTACCAATTACTAATTAGTTTTAATTATTTTAATGAACTAATATGTGCCTAAGGCATTGTATCATCAGAAACTTAAGACAGAACATAATGCAAACTAATTAATGATTGGTACTTAGATGTTATAATTTGTTAAGATTAATAAATGTTTTATCTTTAGCTTGATGTCTATGTTTCTAATAATTGGCTCAGTTTAAATAGAAATATAAACCGACATTCCTATGTACGCTATTTAATCTACTATAAATCAATATCTTCAATTTCGAAATAAATTAATTTATTGCGCGTTTAGAACCATACACTTATTTACGATGCTTTTCCAATATTAAAAATATAAATATATTTTATATTATCGGTATTTTGTGAAAAAATTATTCTGATAACATAAAAAGAGACCGGGCCCGGTCTCTTTCAGATTTGATGCATCACTGCATTAAAAAGTGTTTGTATGAATGGATGCTGCATTATAAGGAGTGCATCTGGTCTCCTTTTAAAAAAAAATATTTGAATTATACCAAATAAGTTAATTATTGTCCGCTACATCCCACCAAATCCGAGTATCAAAATTATCCCGTCCCTAGGTATCTATATAAGTACATTATAAATAAAACATAAAAAATGAATTTATGCAAGCTATTTTTCATGAATTTAGATGAACACAGAATCAAATATCAGACATAAAACCCAATAAAAATCTAAAAATTAACTTATTGGAGTATATAAATAAAATAATAATCCAAATAGAGGTAATGTGTTTTATACAATCATAAAAAGAAGAAAGTGTATATATTGGAGGAAATACTGGGTAAGCCGGAAAATAAGGAAAACAATACCCCCGCCCTTAGCCGGAAGATAAAGAACCTATTATGCGAATGACATTGTAATCTATAATGGTATCCTCTATATATGCCTGGTTGAAAACGACTTTAAGTTCGGTAATATCCGTATCCCCATGGTTAACGGATGGCTGGAAGTAAACTGTCCGGAGTGGTAGCCGGTTGTTTATTCGTTATGGGAGGTAGCAGGGTTTGAGGGGAATTTATTCACTTTATTATCTTTGGATGGATTTGATAATAATAAAAAACCGATGGAATCGGATAACTGGGGAGCGATAGCGGATTATGACAGGGAAGCTATCAATACATATACCAGACAACCGCATTAAAATTCATATGATTTTTAATTAATATGTTACACAAATTACTCATTTTGATATTTTGCTAAATTTACTCAAATACCTAAAACAGTAATAACCATATTATAAACGAATTGTAATTTGTTCGTAATTTTGATATGGTTACCTTGATTAGAAAATGAAAACGTCAGAACGGGTAACAAACCATATCCTGCTCAAGGGTAAATATCGAACTTACTGATAGCGACTGTGCTAGAATAATATAAACAGACAGCCGATACATTCCGGCAATGAAAACATGATGAATTAGCCGAAGAAAATGCTGCTGGCAAGAAGATCGATAGTCATCTATTTGAGTTGTTTTCTCCATTTATAAAATGGCATCAGCACTTCAATTTTATGAAATATTTAGAGCTTCCCCCTATCAGAGTTACGATCCGGTTTTCATAAACACTCCGTTTGAGGGCTATACCCAAACGGAGTGAAAGATTATAAATCATATTATATGCGTAATATGCAATATCACCTGAAATAGCTCTTATCCATATATTCGAATGCCGGCTGTCCTTCCTTGCGGATAGCGACAAGGATATTTTCCCACTGGGTAGGGAATCCCCCGAATATCGCGCCCAGCCTTACCAGTTTGAATGAATGGGGGCCTTTGGCCAAAGCTGCGGATTTATCGCTGCGCGAAAATTTGCGGGCTGTACCGTGGTTATCCTTCTCATTCGATATCAACAGCTTGCCGTCTATCCACAGTTCATGGTCCGTACTGAAATAATAGACCCCGTCCCCGGGTATGTCCATGTAGCCGGTAAGTACTGTCGAATAGAAATCATCCGGGAATACTTCCCTGTAACCGTCTACCCTGTGTTTTGATTCTTGCGGGGTTGCCACATATCCGGTTTCCACGGGAGCCTTCCCTTCGAGTTCCGCCACTGTCCTGAAGCAGCCTTTGTAGTATTCGGCTTTTATTCCCTTAGCGGCATCTTTCGCAACTTCTATTGCCGGAGCATAGCTTTGCTTCTCTATTGTAATTGTACGTACCGGGCTCATTTTACCGGACAGCAGTACCGAACGGATTTTCAGTGTCGCTGTCTCCCTGAATGTCAGAGATCCTGTATATTCCTGGGACGTTAGCGCCGGATCGCTTCCATCAGTCGTATAAACCATCCTTACAGGCTCCGTTGTCTTGAACTCCAGCACGGCCTGCTCCGTAAAGGCTATGAAGTTGCAGGAAGGCGCTCCTTTCTGTTCCGGCAACGG
>JAITVV010000090.1 GCA_031285625.1 Prevotella sp. | reverse complement strand
TGTCGCCAGTACTGGTGAGGTATACGGGGATAGTGCATCTCTCCTGAAATAATTCTTACAGGTTTGCCGTCATAGACAAAATCCCCGCCTTTTATTTCGAAGGTATGGTCCTGTTGGGCCCGGAGGACTACAGGAGCCGATAAAAATATTAACAATAGTAATAGTAAATAGTTGTTTTTCTTAATCATCGATGATGCATTTATTTAAAGACAGCTTTAACTTAATTTTATATTATGTATACAAGTTTACAAATAATCGTCCGAATAGTCGCGATTTATTTTATACTTGTTTTGTCTCAAAAGATTAAATGAAGAATATTAAGGTTTGCCCAATATAGGCAAACCTTATTATCACTTACACTAGTATTGCCATCCAGGAGTTTGAGTCAAATTTGGATTTTTTTGAATTTCAGATAGAGGAACAGGCCAGATATACAGGTCATTGGCACTAGGCCAGGAATAGGTACGAATAAAGTTACCCCAGACACCTTTTGTTCCTTGTCCTTTTTCAAATTTCATTTCTTTCCATGTACGCCAGCGCATTTCGTCGAAAAAATTAACACCTTCATTTACAAATTCACGGCGACGCTCATCACGAACATAGTTTCGGGCTGAAGCTTGATCTGCGAAATAGATATCCAGAGTGGGCATACTAACGCGATCCCGCACTTGCTTTACATTCGCTTTTGCCTTATCCAGTTGATTTAATTCCACGTAAGCTTCTGCCTGCCAAAGTAAAACATTTGCATAACGGATAAGAGGCTCATCAAGTGGTCCGTCTTCTCTGCGCGCAAGTCCAGCTCCTTCATAAACAAATTTACGATGGAAATAAGTGAAATTGCTGCCATCATCTGTAGCTATATCTGCTCTTTGACTAACTGCCGGAGCTGCACTATTAGAGCCAAGAGGCCATCTTGAAAACACTTCCATGGCATTACCATCTCCGGCGAAACTATATCCACCTATAAATCCGGCATAGGGTGTAATAAAATTCGCTTCAAGGCGGGGGTCTCTATCGGTATATACTTTTCTGATACGGGCTTCATTACCATATGGTAGATATTTATCTTTTGTTTCCGAAGCGGCATTTACGATGTTTCTTACTTTTGTGCGCACTGTTAGGTCCAGAGGAGCTCCATTACCTTCCTGCTTGATAATTGCTCCCGATGCATCTAATGTATCGCGCATAAAATATACTGCACGGTCGGCTGGTTCAAGCGCACTGTATCCTGGGATTATATCGTCCCAACTGAAAGGAGTTCCATTGACATTTTCAAAAAAATCCAAACCTCCGGGTGCAGGTGTCTGATTTCCCCAACCGTTAGCTGTGCCTGAGTACGCGAAACGACTACCTACAAATTTTTGAGAAATAGTGCCATAGCCAGCATCTGCTGTATGCTGAATACTGAAGATCATTTCCTGACTGTGTTCATTAGCCTCTGTAAATAATTCTTTGTAGCCGCCCTGAAATAGTCCGTAACCACATTTCGCGACTTCATTAAAATCGGCAATAGCTTTATTTAGTAAATCGTCATTTTTAGAAACAGTTCCGTTTGCTGCATATTTCGAACCTTGGTAAAGATATGCTTTGCCGCGCAATGCGTAAGCAGCTCCCTTACTAACTCGTCCTGTAGTTTCCCTATTCGGGAGGTTTGGCTCATTAATAGCATCGGTAAGGTCACTAATAATAAGAGACCATACTTCATCTTCGGAAGATTGCCCTTTTATAGCATCTGCTACAGCTATCGGTTCAGTATAAATCGGGACACCGAGCCCATCGCGGCCAAATAACTCATTTAAGCGGAAATAAAAATAAGCACGTAGAAATTTGGATTCTGCTATTAATCGTGCATTCTTTTCAGCAGAAGCCGGTGATTTGGCAGGGATATTGGTAATAGCATCATTGGAGCGGTGAACGCCTTCATAAAGCTTCTGCCAGGTTTTACTAAAATAAGCGCTACTGGGATTAATAGAGCCACTTGTCAAAGATTCGGCTCCATATAATTGTCCGGTTACAGCCCAGCGTTCAAATCCAAATGTACTTCCATAATTTTTCTCATAATCAGCATCATAAGCTCCGGGAGCCCAATCATATAATGCAGAGTAAATACCTCTCACACCCTGATCTACCGATTCTTCGGATTGCCACATACTTTGTGACGATAATGCGTTATACGGATCAGTATCCAATAAATCTGTACAACTGTAATTTCCGAATATTACAATAGCAATTACTAATATTATACTGTATTTTTTCATAACTTTTTTTTTAAGGTTAAAAACTAACATTTACACCCACTGAAAGTTGACGTGAGATAGGGTATATATTCAATCCGCTGCCTATTTCCGGATCGACGCCCGGATAACCGGTAATAGTAAGCAGGTTTTCTCCTGTAACAAATACCCGTAGATTCTCAATAAATGCTTTACGCATCCATTCTTTAGGGAATGTGTAACCAATCTGTAGATTTTTGAGTTTCAGATAGCTTGCATCGTAAAGAAACTGGTCGTTTGCTACATAAGTACCGTCCCCACCTGTACGCAGACGTGCATATTCAGCTGTTAGATTATTGGAAGGGTCGTTCCATACAGGTGCACCGGTTGCCTGATCATAAGCCAGATAATAAAACTTGTCCCGGGTATCCAGAGGTAAAACATCTGTTTTAGAAGACAGATTATTTTGATTAGCTCCTCTTTCTCTCAGGTAATACCAGAAGCCGCCTGCTCCGGCCCATGTCATACTGATATCAAATCCTTTCCATTCGGCAGACAGATTCAAACCAAAGTTATATTTAGGTGCTGCCGACTTACCTGAAAACTCACGGTCATAGGTATTTCCATAATTTCCATCATCGTTGAGGTCACCATAAATGTATTCGCCGTACCATAAGCCTCCATCCTGTTTTACTGCTGCTCCGTTAAAGGAGTATTTAGCTGCGATCATATCCTGTACCCATTTTAGGTCTGCTTCGGTACGTATCATACCGTCTTTAGGACCTCCACCCGGATTTACGCTTCCATCCGAATTGTAATAAGTTCCAGTGCCTTTATAACGTTTACGAAGGTAATACTCATCAAACATATGTCCTTCGAGACGTATCGATCCTGTCTCAGACCCGGTGGTGCTGGTCTCACCTAAGTTGCTTTTATATACCATTTTTCCATTCTCTTCTACCCAACCTTCATCAAGTTTACCGAGATATTTTACCACTTTATTCGTATTATATGAGAAATTACCACTTACAGCATAACGGACATTACCTATTTTATCATTCCAGCCTATTGTAATTTCCAATCCTTTGTTTCTCATATCGGATGTATTTAAGGTAGGTGCAGTGGCTGTACCCATAGTCAGATACATAGCAGGAGAAGTGAGGATACCTTTTGTAAGCTTGTTGTAATAATCAAATTCTAAAGACAAGCGGGAATTTAGGAATGATGCATCCAAGCCAATACCTGTAGATGTCACACTTTCCCATTTTAACAGTGAGTTTGCGATCTTTGAAATTGCTACACCATCAGAAATAACATTCCCGAATGCATAGTTAGCCTTAGCATATACAGCTTGCCAGTCGTAATATCCGGAAGTAGTATTGCCTAATTTTCCCCATGAAGCGCGAAGCTTGAGGTTACTTACTTTGTCTCTCAACGGTTCGAAAAAAGGTTCTTCATTAATTCGCCAGCCGGCAGAAAATGAAGGGAAAGTTCCCCATCTGTTGTCCGGGGAGAAGCGGGAGGCCCCATCGCGACGGAAATTAGCTTCGAACAGATAGCGGTTTTTATAAGCATAATTCAAACGTCCGAAATAGGAAAGCATTGCATAATCCATTTCGGGTTTATTTTCGTTCTTTTCCTGACCCGGATTACCACTTATATCATCCATTTCCGCACCTGTAGTTATATCAGGAACATCAAAGCTCAGTAGTCCTTTTCTTCTTGCACTTACTCCTGACCTGTTGAAGTAAAATTGGTCATAACCAAGCATTACCCCTATGTAGTGGTTATCGGCAAAGGTTGTATTGTAATTAAGTGTGATATTCGCCGTATACTGCTCTTGTTTTTCATAGGCACGTGTAGTAGTAGCATTTCCAAGACTAGTACCGGGTATCGATATGGTGCCTTTACGAAAAGTGTAACTGTCTAAATGACGAGAGTGGTTTTTCTTTTCATAGAAATAATTCTGGTAGTTTATACTTGCCCGTCCAATGAGGTTTTTATAGAATTCTGCTTCAGCATACCATGTCGTATTAATACGTGTAGTCGTATTTTTTCCTCCTATAGCATTTACATCCCGAAGAGGATTCCGTACATCATTTTTCTCATTAGGACTTTCAGGACCTCCGTATTTACCATCATGAATCGGGACAATACCACCGACCGTTTGGAAACGATATGTATTTACCTGATCCAGATTTCCCGGATCTTTGCGTTGCCGCATGGCATAAGTTTGTGTTCCTATCTTGAGAAATTTAGTAATCTGACTTTCTACATTCACACGTGCATTAAATTGGTCTATTCCTGTATTTTCGAGTGTGCCGGGTGCTTCAAAATACCCCAAAGACATCAGGTAATTACTGTTCTGGCTACCACCCGATACTGATAGCGTATGCTTCTGAGAATGTGTAGGAGCAAAGAGAATATCACTCCAATTAGTATTAGGATATGCAAGATAATTAGGAACCTGATTTCCTGTATCCGGATCGGTATATATACCGTTCCTATCAGACTTGGCTGCTCTCCATGCCGCAATTTCATTTGCATCATATGTACTTATAGCTTTGGGATTGGCAGAGAATTCGGCCATATTATACAATTCCATATATTCGGCATAATCTGAAATAAAATCGAATACCCTGCTAGCTGTAGTTCGTGAGAGAATGCCTGTATAGGTAACTTTCGGAGCAACATTCTTTCTTCCTTTTTTAGTAGTAACCAAGATTACTCCATTTGCTCCTCGGGACCCGTAAATAGCAGCTGATGCCGCATCCTTAAGTACACTCACACTTTCTACATCTTCAGGGTTCAAAGAGTTCATATCGGCTTCTGCGCCGTCAACAATAACTAAAGGGGAACGGTAGTCACCATCGAAGGTACCGATTCCACGAATACGTATATTAGCTCCGTCGCTACCAGGATTTCCGGAACCTTGTCGTACCGACACGCCCGAAGCTAGTCCTGTAAGCATAGTGGAGAGGTTTGGAGCAGCACGGTTTTCTATCTTGTCCGATTGTACTGCTGCCACAGAACCTGTCAAATTTACTTTCTTCTGCACGCCATATCCTACAACTACAACTTCGTCGAGGACTGTACTTTGTTCAACGAGTACTATGTCAAGGGTAATATTATTACCTACTTTGTGTTCTTGTGGTATAAATCCCATATAAGATATGGTCAAAGTTGCATTACTATTCGGTACATTTATCGAATATTTACCATCTACATCAGTCATTACACCAGTAGTAGTACCTTTAAGTATTATACTAACGCCGGGAAGAGGTTCTCCGTCTTTGTCTGTTACTTTTCCTTTTACGGTTATCGACTGCTGATATACTTCATTTACTGTCGCAAATGAATTCACCGGCGCAACCATAAAAAGAAAGAACATGCACATTATAGTGCAAAAAAATCTAATTTTCATTGCTTTCATAGAATTTCAATAATGAGTTAATTAATTAAAAGGTTAATAGAGGGAACTTAAGTCCATCATATTAATTTGTGTTATATATTAAATAATAAGAAAAACACTTTTCGGAATTTTCTCTAATAAAAAAAGAATTTTTTTATTAGGAGTGGGGATACTCTTTCCTGGTAAAATAGAATTAACTACTAAATTTTCAAGCGAAAAACAGCAGAAAAAACAGTACTAGACAGAGAATATTTCCACATAAGATTAATCTCCTATTTTATATATTAGGATGTCTAAAATTCCTGTACAAATATTGATATTATATAAAATTAACACGGGTATTATTGTCCTCAAAGCAGGTGATAATCATTCGGTGTACATTTTTACCCCCTTGGCCGGACAATAATACCGCACGAGGCATAAACTTCGATCTACTTTTGCATCAAGAGTAGATATACCTAATGGTTAATAGTCTTTAATCGCTTTTTTTTAATTAAAAAGCCATATTTTTAAGGAATATAATCACACTAATTATCAAAAATAGAACACTATGAAATCTAATATCCGGAAATTTTTAATTCTAATCTTATGCTTATGCATCAGTACCGGTATTTTTTCACAAAACAGAAAGAATACGGTTTCAGCAAATGATAGAGATTATTGGGTAAGCCAGCTATATAAAATGTCGGCACCCGTACTTAGCAATATGAGTAAAGGTGAATTGAAGAAAAACATGGTTGTAGAATACAGTCCTACATGGGACGGACGCAATAAAGACGTGGCTTACATGGAAGCTTTCGGTCGTTTGATAGCCGGTATAGCCCCATGGCTCAATCTTGCGGATGATAATACAAATGAAGGCAAACAAAGAAAACAAATACGAGAATGGGCTCTACAAAGCTATGCTAATGCAGTAGACCCTAATAATCCGGATTATCTTTTGTGGAAAGGTTCAAACCAAGTATTAGTAGATGCCGCATATATAGCCAATAGTTTTATCCGTGCACCAAAAGCTTTATGGGAACCTCTCGATCAGGTAACTAAGTACCGCTATATAAAAGAATTTCAAAGCCTGCGTAAGATAAGACCCGCATATAATAATTGGCTGCTTTTCAGGGCTATGATCGAAGCGTTTTTGGTTTCAATAGATGAAGAATATGACGGGTATGCACTGGATCTCTCTATCCATAAAATGAATGAGTGGTATCTGGGCGACGGATGGTATTCCGACGGACCCGAATATTCATTTGATTACTACAACGGATATGTAATGCACCCGATGTATGTAGAAATAATTGAAGTAATGGAGAACAAGAAGATATATAGCCCTGTAAAATTTGACTTGGCCCTCAGGCGTATGCAACGATACAATCAATTAATAGAGCGATTGATCTCGCCCGAAGCCTCTTTTCCGGCAATAGGACGTTCTATGACTTATCGTATGGGGGCATTCCAGGCTCTGTCTTTATCTGCATGGAAATATGGTCTGCCAAAAACCATGACAAACGGACAGGTAAGAAATGCCCTGACCAGTGTTATGAAGAGAATGTTCTCCAATGAAGACAATTACAATAAGGAGGGATACCTGCAACTAGGATTTGTAGGACACCAACCTAACCTTGCCGATTATTATACAAACGCCGGAAGCTTATATATCACGTCTTTGGTATTCCTGCCGTTAGGATTACCTGCCGACCATGAATTCTGGACTTCTCCCGCCGAAGAGTGGACTTCTCAAAAAGCATGGAGTGGCAAGCCATTTCTAAAGGATTACCATGAATCAATAAAACAATAAACATGAGAAAGGTATTAACATTCTGTTTACTCTTTATATGCCTATCTGTTCACGCGTATAAAGAACGGAATTTACTCCAGAAGGCTGCCGATCCCGCAGAACTGGAAAATGTACTCATAACAGATCAAAAATGGGTACGTTATCCTCAATATACAGACAGAAACGGGTGGAATCAGCTCATGGGTGAAAATAGAAGTTTCTTCATCGGGCAAGGAGAAAAATTCCTTAACTACGAATGGAAAGTGGTTAAAGCAACCGACTATCTTGAGTATACGAGAACGGGTAACAGAAGCGACCTGGAAAAGATACATAATAGCAACCTGAATGCTATTTCCGCTCTATTCGTGGCAGAAATGGCCGAGGGAAAAGGGCGGTTTATGGATCAACTATCGAACGGAATCTTCCATATTTGTGAAATGACATCATGGGCTATATCGGCTCACCTATCTCTACAACGTGTTGAAGGATCGTTTCCTAAGCTCGGCGATCATGTCATTGAACTTGTTTCAGGCGATACAGGAGCAACTTTTTCGTGGATATATTACTTCCTGAATAAAGAGTTCGACAAAATCAACCCTCTCATTTCAGAACGTTTACATTATGAAATAGAAAATCGCATATTAACACCCTATCTGAACGAAACTCGTTTTTGGTGGATGGCTTCCAACGTAACAGCCGATAATGGCTTTGTCAATAACTGGAATCCCTGGTGTAATGCAAACGTACTGCAATGCTTTCTTTTGGTAGAAAAGGATAAGAAACGCCTACTCAGAGGGGTATATAAGACAATGGTTTCTGTCGATAAATTTATCAATTATAATCACGATGATGGTGCTTGTGAAGAAGGACCTTCCTATTGGGGTCATGCTGCCGGTAAAATGTACGATTATTTACAGGCACTGTATGATGCCACCGATGGCAAAATATCTATATTCTCAGATCCTGTAATTAAGAATATGGGTGAATATATATCACGGTCATACGTAGGAAACAAATGGGTCGTAAATTTTGCCGATGCCTCAGCAAAAGGAGATTTCGACTATCGGTTGATATATCGTTACGGGAATATGGTGAAAAGCACGGAGATGGAACAATTCGCCTCTTATCTGAAAAAGGAATATCCGAGAGAAACAGTTCTGTCACGCGATATGTACAGAATTTTAGCCGATTTATCATCCGAGAAGGAAATAGACAAGTTCAATCCGGTACATATCCCGACACCTTTCACATGGTATCCTGATACTGAATTCTGTTACATGAGCGAAGGTAATTTTTTCTTTGCCGCCAAAGGAGGATATAATGACGAAAGCCATAATCACAATGACATTGGTACATTTTCATTATATGTAAACAACGAACCTGTATTAATAGATGCAGGAGTAGGAACATATACAAGAAAAACTTTCAGCAGCGAACGGTATACAATATGGACAATGCAAAGCGACTATCACAACCTTCCGCGAATCAATGGCTTTTCTCAAAGTTTTGGTAAAAAATACAGAGCCAGAGATCTTAAAGCTGATAAAAATAAAAAGACTTTTTCTTTAGATATTTCACAATCGTATCCCATCGAAGCTGGAATAAACAAATGGATACGTAACTACAATTTATCTAAAAACGGCCTGACAATAGAAGATAATTATGATATAATTAGTGCTCAAACAGCGAATCAATTAAATTTCATGACCTACGGGGAAGTAGATACTTCACAGCCGGGCATGATAAAAATTACAATAAAAAACAAAACATATCAACTGATATATGATAAAAACATCTTTGATCCGGTATCAGAAAAGATAAAACTCGATGACACCAGACTATCGGGAGTATGGGGAGATGAAATAGTCAGAATATCGTTAAATGCAAAGAAAATAAATAACAGGGGAACATATAAAATTTTTATTAAAGCTTAAAAAATGAACTTGAGAAATTTTAAACTGCTTTTTCTTACATTTGCCATAATACCGCTGGTTGCAGCCTGTCAGAATAAGCAAGAAGAAAAAGAAGATTTTATAAAAGACAATGTGGCGTTTGCCGCAGATCAGACAGATAAGATGTTACAAGTTGTAGGAAAACCTACAGGAAATAATTATCCCCGGACAATGAACAGGAACGGGGAACTGGCTGTCACAAGTATGTATGACTGGACTCCCGGATTTTTTCCGGGATCACTATGGTATTTGTACGAGCTTACAGGTGAAACAAAATGGAGAGACATAGCAGAAGAATGGACTACATCGCTGGAGCCGCTAAAAACATTTACCGGACACCATGACCTGGGTTTCATGATGTATTGCAGCTATGGTAATGCCGAAAGGTTAGACCCGAAGCCGGGATATAAAGAGATCCTGATAGAAAGCGCTAATTCTCTTTCTTCGCGTTTCAGTGAAAAAACACAGACGATCAAGTCGTGGAATTACCGGAAAAACTGGAATGATACAACAGAATGGTTTTATCCTGTAATCATAGACAATATGATGAACCTGGAAATGCTTTTTTATGCATCAAAAGTGAGTGGTGATAAGAAATATTATGATATTGCTGTAAAACATTCCGAGTCTACACTGAGAAACCATTTCAGGGAGGATTTCAGTACCTACCATGTAGTTGATTATGACACGATAACAGGTAAAGTCCTCAATCAGGCAACCTGTCAGGGATTCAGTGACAACTCTACTTGGTCGCGCGGACAAGCATGGGCTATATATGGGTTCACAATGGTATACCGTGAGACAAAAGATCAGAAATTTTTGGAGGCCGCCATTAAAGCTACAGATATCTATCTTAAAAACCTGCCGGAGGACCTTGTTCCATTGTGGGACTTTAATGTAGGACAGGAAGGATATATACCTGAAGGTAAATCTTATGCTGTTGAATTTCCGGGCAGGGATTTAAGAGATGCTTCGGCCGCCGCTATTGTGTGTTCAGCACTCTTCGAGTTGGCAGAATACGCAAATAATCAATCGTATACCGATTATGCAATAAAAATGCTTCACAATCTGGCCTCACCTGCATACAGAGCGCCATTAGGTGCTAATGCCGACTTTTTGTTAATGCATAGCGTTGGCAGTATACCACATAAGTCAGAAATAGACAAGCCACTGGTTTATGCTGACTATTATTTCTTGGAAGCCCTGATCAGATATAAGAATCTCAATAAGAAGTCCTAGGTTGTGAAACAGAATTTTTTAAAAACCTATATTATCCTTCTCTTAGCCATGTGGTTATTTAACGAACTCCATGCACAAAAGACAATTACACCTCAAGATATAAATTGGGAGGTATTTTTTAATCAACATGATTTAGTCTGGAATAAAATAACTCCGGACTACTATGCAGGGGCTATAATGGGAAATGGGCTTTTAGGAAACAGCATATATAAAGAAGGAGACAATTATAAATTCCATATAGGTAGAGTGGATGTAACTGAAGGCAGAATGCCGGCCGATAAATCACAGTACAGGAATCTGTATGACGGAGCAAGACTGCCTATCGGATATTTCCTGATAAAGCCTGTTGGAACAGTTCTCTCCGAAAATATGAGGCTTAATTTGTGGGATGCAACCACTACGGGTGCCATTACAACGGATAAAGGGAAGATCTCTTTCAAAAGCTATGTACATTCAACCAGAGATATTATCGTATTAGAAACGGATACAGAAGGAAAAGAGACTGTTTTTCAATGGGACTGGAACGCTTCAAAAGCCATAAGTCCACGCTATACATTCGGAAATAAAGATTATCCTCAGGAATATATAGACAATCCAAATCCGGATGTGAAAATATATACGGATGGAGAGTACAAATTGTCTGTACAGAATCTGAAAGGAGGAAAGACGTATGTTGTGGCCTGGCAAGAAATAAAGAAAGGCAGCTCGCGACGCATAACGATAACCATCACCCACGAAAATACAGAAGAATTAGCTATAAGCAAGGCTAAAGAAACTATTGACAGTGCTACAAAGGAGGCATCCTCGTCACTGGAGAACAGTCATAAGCAATGGTGGCATGCATACTATCCCGCCAGCTTTGCTTCCTTCGGGAACACAAAGATAGAAAGTTTCTATTGGATACAGCAATACAAACTGGGTTGCCTGACTCGTCCTGACAAGTATATTATAGACCTTCAGGGACCTTGGGCAATGGAGAAGACGCCATGGCCTGCAATCTGGATGAACCTCAATGTTCAATTAACCTATTCTCCATTGTTTACGGCTAACCGGACAGAGATGTCTGAGACTCTATGGAAATCATTAAATGATAATTTGGAGCATCTGTCTGAAAATGTATCGGTTGAAGAATGGAGAAAAGATGCTATAGTCATGGGACGGAGTACGAGTTATCATTTATATTCACGGCTTGACATCAATAATAAACCGGTGTACGAGGTAGGCAATCTGACCTGGATACTATACTATTATTACCAGTATTGCATGTACCTGTACGATGAAAACGAACTGTTAAAAAAATTCTATCCTTTGTTGAAGAAAAGCATAGCATACTATGAGCATATAAAAGAAAAAAGAGAAGATGGAAAGTATCATTTACCGGAAACTGCTTCTCCTGAATATAAAACAGCGAAAGACTGTAACTACGACCTGGCTTTACTTCAATGGGGACTGAAAACTTTATTGGACATAAATGAGGCTTACAAGTTAAATGACCAAAAAGCTTCTGTTTGGGAAGATTTTAAAGGCAATCTGGTAAATTATCCCACTGATTCTGAGAAAGGATTTATGATTGGTGAAGATGTCAACCTAACCGGTTCTCACCGGCATTATTCTCATCTGATGATGATCTATCCTCTTTATTTGATTAATTGGGATCAGCCCGAGAATAGGGCGCTTATTTCTAAAAGTATCGCTCACTGGCAAGGTATGCCCAGCTATCTGCAAGGATATTCATTTACAGGTTCATCGTCTATGTACTCGATGATGGGTGACGGAGAAAGGGCTGTTATCCAATTACAAAAGCTGATTGATAAATATATCCAGCCAAACACTCTGTATAAAGAGACAGGACCCGTCATAGAAACACCTTTAGCAGGAGCTGCATCGTTACAGGATCTCTACCTGCAAGTATGGAATGGCAAAATAAGAATCTTTCCTGCCGTACCGACAGATTGGCCTCAGGCATCTTTTATAAATTTCAGAACAGAAGGCGCCTTTCTTGTAAGTGCATCACGCGAAGGAGGAAAAACAGTATTTATACAGATAAAAAGTGAAAAAGGAGGTTTGTGCCGCATACAAACAGCTATGAATACGGATAATCTCAGTATTTATAAGATAGGCGGTGGCAAAGTTCATTTTTCAGTAATCGACAAGTCGACCGGATTACTTGAAATAAAAACAAAAGAGGGGGATATCGTACAAATAATAGATAAAACATTAAAAACCATATTTCCAAAACCAGTAAAACATCTTAAATCAGAACAAAATACCTTTGGAATAAATTAAAGATAGATTATGGTTATTATCTGGTTAGATACCAGATCAATAGTAAAGGAAGCGTTGGGAGAAAGCGGTTCCTTTATCTTTTATACCCTGTTTATTCTTTAGGTTTATTTCTCCTTCTCCAATCCTGAGGCACCATGGCATAGAAGGTTTTAAAGCATTTTGTAAAATATTTTGTTGACGAGAAACCAAGTTCGAATGCAATCTCGGAAATATTCATATGGTGCTTATTGTCCAGCATACTGGCCGCCTCTTGCAACTTAAGATTAAGAGTCAGCTCGTTTGGAGTAAAACCTGTAATTTCTTTAATTTTCATATATAGCTTACTCCGCCCCATACCGAGTTCGATAGCCAGCTTGTTCATATCGAATTCAGGATTATTAAAGTTTCCCTTAATAACCTTTACAGCTCTGTCCATCAGCACTTGATCCTGTTCCGCAAGAGTATCAAACGGCATTACAATCTCTTCCTTATTAGCAAATTTTTTATAAAGGATCAGCCTGTTTTTTATCAGGTTATTACAACGCGTAATCAGCATTTTTATATTGAATGGCTTTGTAATATAGGCATCAGCACCAAAAATATATCCATCAATAATCTGGTTGTCGGAAGTTTGAGCTGTTAGAAGTACAATCGGAATATGCGCCGTATCAACATTATTTTTCATTTTGTAGCACAGCTCTTTTCCCGAAACTTCCGGCATCATTATATCACTTATAACCAAGTCAGGTTGTACCTTATATATCATATCCAACCCCTCTCTACCATTTATTGCGGTATATACATTATAATATGGGGCAAATGAGTCTGTAAGCATTTCTAATAATGACTCGTTGTCATCAACCAATAATATCACAGGTTTTTCCCTGTTTATCGTGATATTTTCCTCAATCAGCACATCATCTTCTCCCTCATAGACAGGCATATCTATAGCCTTTACATCTTTATTTACATTATTATGATTAAGTTCTTCCTCCGAAAAGTGGGATGTCCCTAATTTAAGAGCTATAGTGAAAACACTGCCCTCATTCACCATACTTTCTACCGAAATACCTCCTTTATGGCTATTGACAATCTCTTTAGTAAGAGCAAGGCCAATACCTGTGCCTAATGTAAGCCCTGAAGACCTGTATTCTAATTGATAAAACCGTTCAAACACTTTATTTAATGATTCCGGAGGAATACCTATTCCGTTGTCTATTATTTGAATAAGGACATCCGCCTTCTGCAATTTAACTTTTAGTGTAATTTCTCCTCCGGGAGAAGTATATTTAAAAGCATTTGAAAGAAGGTTATAGATCGCTTTTTGAAAATGTACCGGATCTATATAAATATGGATTTCTTGATCTGAATACTCTAACTTGTATTTTATTTGTCTTTTTACAGCATAGTCTTCGAATGAACTGTATATTTCTTTCATATAGGCTATAAGTTCGACACACTTAATGTTTAATTTATAAAACCCTTGTTCTTGCTTTCTGAAATCAAGAAGTTCTGAAATAAGATTTTGCAAATGGTTGGTATTCTTAAGAATCTTAGCAAGTTTATTATGCAATTTCGAACTTAAATCTCCTTGCAGGAGAAGTGTTTCTACTTGTCCTTTAATCAACGTGAGAGGTGTTCTGAATTCGTGAGACACACTTATGAAAAATCTTAACTTGGTGCGGTTTAGTTCTTCTATTCGCTCTTTATCTTTACGTTCAAACTCCAAAGTTGTTTCCATTTTCGTTCGCCACAGATAAAATCTAAAAAAACCAACTATGGCTAACAATATCAATATACCGTATATGATAAAAGCAACCGTAGTCAAATAAAATGGCGGATGAATATTGATGTTCAGAGAATATACTTTTCCTTCTCTTCCTCCCTGCTGCGATATTTCACGAACAAGCAATGTATAAGTCCCTGTATTCAAGTTAGTATACGAAATAGACCTCATCCTTGTCGATAACCAATCCTGATCAAAACCTTCCAGCTTGTACTCGTACTCATGAGTCTTCGTTCGCAAATAGTTAGATGTTGCAAACTCGATAGTAATATTATTCTGATTATATTTTAAGTCGATTTCCGAACAAAGAGGCAATGTTTCTTTCAGTATACCGGACTTGTCACCGGGTAAAACCTGTTGATTATTTATAAATAACTTATCAAAAAAAAGAGAATAACCTTTATCAACTTTATCAAGATCTCCCTCAACAAAAGATACCAGTCCATTTATTCCTCCAATAAATATTTCTTTGTCCCGCGTTACATAGCTGGAGTTACCGATATTGAAGCCCACGATAGGAAAACTAGGGGAAGATATAAATAAATCCCCATCCGGATTTGCAGGATCAAATAAAGCAAAGCCTCTGTTATGTAATAATATAAGCTTACCCGACGGAGCTTCTGATATATCATAACAATAATTGTTCAGTAATCCATTCTTCTCTTCCGTATAATTATCAAAATCGTCTGTTTCCGGATTGTATTTATAAATACCCGAACCCATTGTAGCAAAGAACAATTCGCCTTTGCTGCTTTCAAATATGCTTTCAATGTCAAAGCGCCCGATCGACCTTTCGTTCGACTCATCATAAAAATAATCCTTTACTTTTCCGGTTTTCAAGTTTATGGATCTAAGACCACCATTAACCGAACCCCACAAACGATCTTTACTATCAATAAGAAATGCACTAAGTCCGATTCCAGATATTGCTTTTTGTGTAACCGGATTATCACTCACCGGGTAAAACTGTTCGGTATCGATATCCATTTTTACCAAACCCGACTGTGTCAATAAATAGAGTGCACCATCGTAATACTGAATCTTATTGACAGTATTACTCGGTAACGATCCGGGTCTATTATTTTCTCTGAGCACTCTGAATGTTTTTGTCTTCACATCGAATATAACCAACCCTCTTTTATGCATGCCAATATAAAGCAGATCTTTTTTCTCATTATACCATATAGCTTTCTGGTTATATCCGATAAGAGATTCCGAATCGGATTTATTAATCAAATAACGAGAAAACTCCCGGGTTTTCAGATTTAAACAATTTAATCCCCCCCCTTCTGTACAAACCCAAAGATTATTATATTTATCCTCTATCATCCTCCCTACATACGGGAAACTTAAATTACTTGTGATTATAGAATTCGGCTCATAAAAACGAAAGATATCCGTATCAGGATTGAAATAATTAACTCCGCCAAAATATGTACCAACCCATATAGTACCCTGCTTATCCTTATATAAAGAAAATACAGAAGAATGGCTAAGGCTGTGCGAAACATTATCATTGCTAACATACTGTTTCCACTCTTTAGTATCAGGACTGAACTTACTTAAACCATAAAACGTAGCCACCCATATATTACCGGAATTATCTTCAGTGAAACTCCTTATCTGATTATTAGATATGGAATTAGTCGCATCCAGATGAGTATAATTAGCCTCAATATTTCCCGAAGGGTCCGTTACATAAACGCCATCATAGAAAGTTCCGATCCATAGATTATCTTTTCGGTCTTGATAAATCCGATTGACATATATCTTATCCTTAATACATTTTTGCTCTTTCTGGCTTTTATCAGAGATAAAATACAATCCGGAAAAAGTACCTATCCATATAGATCCGTCTTTATCGCAATATATGGAAGTAATACCAGCTTTAATATCATTGAGAATAGCGTATTCCTTAAATAGTTTCGACTGCTCATCATATTGCAATATCTTGTTCTTCACAGCGACCCATAGTTTACCGTGTGCATAAGTAATAGACATAACTCCTCCCCGTTGTATGTTTTCAAACTTCTGCGTATGAATATCATAGCGTACCAGATCTCTATCGCAACGTAGATAGATCGCTCCTTGTTGATTTCCACATATTTCGTATATCGTATTCTGCGAGAGTCCTTCGCCCTTTCTATCAGGTCTGAATACTTCTATCTCTCGTCCATTATATCTATTCAATCCTTCTGTTGAACCAAACCATATAGCCCCAAACTCATCCTGATATATAGACATGATGCTCACTTGAGACAATCCGTCTTTTGCTCCTAATCGATAAAAGTAAATATCATTACGAGCTGATACAGTTAGATAAAAGCAGAAGAGTATGAAAGGCAGTATAGATCTGGCTAGTATAGATTTAGTCGACATTTCTTATTTCAGGTTAAGTTATCAAGCTATAAATTATTCAAATCAGTAGCCGGAGAAGTAACTTTCGCTCCATTCGTTAGTGATCAAGGAGTTAATTTATTAAGAGTCAAGATTTCCACCTAACTAAAAAAAACATTAAATAACTAATAACCAATCGATTGCTCCGGACACTAATTACCATTAATAACTAATGAATATAATTTTCATGATCTAAGGTATAACAAAATCAATCATAAGTCAAGTTTTCTTTTTTCCGTCTTTATACTTAAGTAAGTGTAAGAAAGTCCCGATTTAAGAAATAGCCGCCTGAGTTCCTCCTGATATTTCTTTTTTCTGTAATTTCATCAACAAGAAACCATAACAAAAGTACGACATAAAAGTAGAATAAAATATTAGGACAACCGCATCAAATTTTAGCATTTGTTGATAAATTATTATCTTTGCGCACCTACATTCGGGGATAAATAATTTATTATTATATCGAACAGACACGCATATTTTGTCCGAACAGAGGGATAAAAACTCTACCGGACAATATTACGCCCTTGTGCGTACGATATTATCCCTATCCGGACAAGTATTATTATACTTTTGTTTTACAAAGGTACAGCAATGTCGGATCAGGCTATGCTTATCTAATTTATAAATTTAGTTTTTTAACAATTAAACATCTATGAAACGAATATTTATATTTATCCTGTTATCCGCCTATGTGTTCAAGCTAGATGCTTCTGATATAAAGCATGTAGTTGTGATTGGTTGCGACGGGTTTGGGGCTTATGCATACCATAAAGCCGATATGCCTAACCTGAAGAAACTGGCAGAGAATGGATCATGGTCGGCAAAAGCCCGAACGGTGTTACCATCGTCCAGTGCAGTCAACTGGGCATCGATACTAATGGGAGCCAGCCCTACCTTACACGGATACACGGAATGGGGTAGTAAAACGCCTGAAATTCCATCAGTAGTAACCAGCCAGTACGGGAAATTCCCGTCCATTTACACTATCCTGAGGGAACAGATGCCGCAGAGCAAAACAGCTGTTATCTATAGTTGGGAGGGCATTGAACATCTCTTGGAAAAAGACATTATCAATCTGGTCATTCCTACCAAATCGAATGAAGACCTTACGGCTGATACTACAGCTGCTATCATAAAAAGGGAAAAACCGACTTTTACCTTTATTCATTTTGACGAACCCGATCACACAGGGCATGGAGCCGGACACGATATGCCGGAGTATTATGCAATGTTAAAAAAGGTGGATGAACGTATCGGCAAGATAGTACAAGCAGTAAAAGATGCCGGTATTGAGAAAGAGACTATAATCATGGTGATCTCCGATCATGGGGGAATCGGTAAGGGGCATGGTAAAAAATCATTACAGGAGGTGGAGATACCAATCGTTATTAGTGGTCCCGGAATCAAAAAAGGATATGAACTAAAAAATGTGATCATCGATTATGATTATGCTCCAACAATAGCCCGTATGTTTGGATTGAAAGTACCTCAGGCATGGAGAGGACAGGCTATTGGGGAGGCATTTAAATAGTATTGTTGTAATAGTATTTTGAGACTGGAATTCATACTAAACAGTAGAATTATAAATATTAATATTGTTTTCATTATGGACAGTTTTTAGTTAATGTTCCTAGATATTTAAAGTTATGAGCCCACAGTCATATTTGTCATACTTATATGAATTATTCAGTTGAAATCGGATTACAGGCCCGCTCAATATATAATTATCCAGTTGATAGCCTGGCACTCCTTAGTATTAGATTCCCTTTATTACTAATACTTCCTAAGTTTTTAATCAATTCGAAAAGTGGATTTTGCGCATACCATTTTTCCCACTTGCAGCCTTTATATTCCGGCAGGCTGCTCAGGTACAGGTACTATGCGTAAAAGGCATCTAGATACGCCGCCATTACCAATTCTTTGGCATATCTGTTTATTGGTCTGGATATATTATATTTTACATTATACTCATTCAATATATCATTAAATGATTCTTTAGCCTTGATGCCTATTTCTTCCTTATAAAAAAATATAGGCTGGCAGTATCTGTTATTGCTTGCCGGACAGCGATTTTAAATAATCTCTCTTTACTAGCTTCTGGAAAATCTGAATATAATTTACTGAAGTTTTTGCTTATCTGTTCCTCCGATGTGTTAACAGTGGTAGCCGGGGCTATGGAAGTGGTCTATTTTACATTCAAGGCTTAGACAGCTACGACTGGAGTACCAGTATTAGCAGCACTGATGCATACACCCTGAACTTTAGCAGTTGTGGCGTTACCCTAGCGTTAGCCCGGCTAACAGTAGCTACCGTACCGTCGGCTTCGCTGTGCGTTATATCAATAGCAATTAAAACAAATGGCGCAAAGGCTAATAAGATAACTATAACCCATGCGGGCATGCCTGTACGGGTTATATCTTTTTGCAATACTGAATTATAGAGTGATGAAGCTAACAATAAAAAAAGTCTTAATCTTACAATAGAGAGAGATCAGTTGCTGAAGATGCGAAATGGCACAGAGGTGAAAATCAGTCTGAATGGATACAAGTTGTTGAAGCAAGTGTTGGGGCTGTAAAAATATAAATAAACAGGAAGTCAGATGTTAAAAGAAATTATTGAAACTGATGCTATACTAATAAAAGAAATATTATTCGGAGAGGGAATAGTTTCAGCAGAGTATATTCAGAAAAAAACAAATTATAGGGGAGCATATGTTCATCTGGTATTAGGTTGGCTGTACAAAGAAAATGGAATCAGTTTTCTGGAAAGGGATGAGGATTTATATATTCAATTGAATTTGTAAAGCCTAACTTTATTGTGATTTTAAATCCTTTTTTTCGTCCGCTATACAAGCTGCAGCTGTAAATAATATATCAGTAGAGGAGTTTAATGCTGTTTCCATAGAGTCCTGAATTACACTGATAGTCATACCTACACCAACTACAAGCATAGCCGTATCAGTCGGTATGTTAAACAAACTGCATGCTACCGGAATAAGGAGTAGTGATCCGCCCGGCACTCCGGATGCACCACAGGCACCCAAAGCAGAAATAACACTTAAGAGTATTGCAGTAGGTAGGTCGACATCTATTCCTAATGTATGAACAGCAGCTAAAGTAAGTACCGTAATGGTAACTGCTGCGCCTTCCATATTGATTGTGGCTCCTAATGGAATACTTACTGAATATGTATCCTCATTTAACTTTAGTTTTTTAGCCAACGCCAGATTTACAGGAACATTTGCAGCAGAACTGCGTGTAAAGAATGCTGTGATTCCACTATCTTTAAGACAAGTAAATACCAGAGGGTAGGGGTTTCTTCTTATCTTCCAGAAAACAATCAATGGGTTTATAACTAATGCTACAAATAGCATCGTTCCTACTAATACCATAATTACATGCAGATATTCCAATAAGGTTTTTGGGCCTGTTGTGGCAATGGCCGATGCTACCAGTCCAAATATTCCGATAGGGGCAAATCGGATTATTACCCTGATTATAAAGATAACTGCATCTGAAAGGTCACTGAAGATTAGTTTGGTACTGTCGGATGCTTTTCTCATAAAGTAGCCTATTCCTATTGCCCATGCTAATATCCCTATAAAGTTCTGATTGAGAATTGCATTCACAGGATTGTCCACAATTTTGAATAATACATCCCTGATAACTTCCAATATACCGGAAGGAGGCAGTAGTTCTGTAGTATTATCCGTTTTTAGCGTGATTGTTGATGGAAATAAAAAGCTGGAAGCAACAGCTATTAATGCAGCAAGGAAAGTTCCCAGCAGATATAATAGCAATACTGATTTTATACTGGTTTTTTGTCCGGTTTTGTGATTGGTTATTGAGGATATTATTAGAAGGAATACAAGAATTGGAGCGGCCGCCTTAAGCGCTGATAAAAATAACTCCCCTAATACACCAACCTGGATTGCAATTTCAGGAAGAAATAGACCTAATAGTATACCTAAAAATAACCCTATTGATATAAGAAGGACAAGATTTCCGTGCAGTAAAAAGTTCTTTATATTCATTGATAATATTTTAATGGAGTTTTAAAGATAATATAAACATGTAAACAAAAACCATTTATGTTCTGTGTTTTTTGTCTCTAAGTTGCTTATCTTTGCACCACAAAAACAATTTTAGCGGATACGAAATATAAAATTAACTTACCATATGACCAAGAAATACAACAGAACCCTTGTTACATCAGCCCTGCCTTATGCAAATGGGCCTGTACATATCGGACACCTTGCCGGAGTTTATATTCCTGCAGATATTTATGTGCGTTACCTCAGACTGAAAGGCGAGGATGTGATACATATAGGAGGTTCTGACGAACATGGTGTACCTATTACTATCCGCGCAAAAAAGGAAGGAGTAACACCACAGGATATTGTAGATAAGTATCATGGACTAATTAAAAAATCATTTGAGGATTTTGGTATTGCTTTCGATATTTATTCCCGTACAAGTTCTGAAATTCATAAAAAAACAGCTTCAGATTTTTTTCTGAAACTTTACAATAAGGGTGAGTTTGAAGAAAAAACAAGTGAGCAATATTACGATGAAGAAGCTCAGATGTTTCTTGCCGACCGCTATATTATGGGTGAATGTCCACATTGTGGAAATCCAAATGCATATGGGGATCAATGTGAATCGTGCGGTACTTCCCTTAGTCCTACCGACCTGAAAAATCCACGTTCTACCATATCCGGTGCCACACCTGTGATGCGTGAAACCAAACACTGGTATTTACCACTGGATAAGCATGAATCCTGGCTTCGACAGTGGATATTGGAAGATCATAAGGAATGGAAATCAAATGTATATGGTCAGTGCAAATCATGGCTCGATATGGGATTACAACCTCGTGCGGTAAGCCGCGATCTTGATTGGGGGGTGCCTATCCCACTACCGGATGCCAAAGGGAAAGTACTTTATGTATGGTTCGATGCTCCTATAGGATATATATCGAATACAATCGAACTGTTTCCGGATAGTTGGGAAAAATGGTGGAAATCGGGAGATACCAAATTGGTACATTTTATTGGAAAGGATAATATTGTATTCCATTGTATTGTTTTCCCTGCTATGCTGAAAGCCGAGGGCTCATTTATATTGCCGGAGAATGTTCCTGCAAATGAGTTTCTGAATCTGGAAGGTGATAAAATATCTACCTCGCGCAACTGGGCTGTGTGGTTGCATGAGTATCTGGAAGATTTTCCGGGGCAACAAGATATTCTGCGTTATGTACTGACTGCTAATGCACCGGAAACAAAAGATAATGATTTTACCTGGAAAGATTTCCAGGCTCGTAATAATAATGAGTTGGTTGCTATACTTGGAAACTTTATCAATCGAGCATTGGTACTTACCCAGAAGTATTTTGATAATAAAGTGCCGCAACTTAACGAATTGACCGATTATGATAAAGAAACACTGAAAGAATTTGCCGATGTAAAAGAAGTAGTGGGTTCGTATCTGGAAAATTACCGTTTCCGCGATGCCCTTAAAGAAGCTATGAATCTGGCACGTATCGGAAATAAATATCTGGCAGATACAGAGCCATGGAAATTGGCTAAAACAGATATGGCCCGTGTGGAAACGATATTAAATATATCCTTACAAATTACGGCTAATCTCTCTATCGCATTCGAGCCGTTCCTGCCATTCAGTGTTAAGAAGATCCGTCAGTTTATTAATATGGATAATCTTACATGGGATCAGTTAGGACAAATCAATTTACTGCCTGTAGGGCATCAATTGAATCAATCGGAATTGTTATTCTCAAAGATCGAAGATGAAACGATAGAAAAGCAGATTCAAAAGCTGTTGGATACAAAAAAAGCAAATGAACAGGAAGTCGAAATAAAAGTTGCTCCGCAGAAGGCAAATGTAGCTTTTGATGATTTTGCAAAGCTGGATCTTCGTGTCGGTACTGTACTGGAATGTATAAAAGTACCTAAAGCAGATAAGTTACTGCAATTCTTGATTGATGACGGAATGAATAAACGTACAATTATTTCTGGTATTGCTGCATGGTATAAACCGGAAAATCTGGTAGGCAAACAGGTTTGTTTTATTGCTAATCTTGAACCACGTAAATTAAAAGGAGTAGAATCTCAGGGAATGATACTTTCTGTGGAAGATGCTGAAGGTAATCTGTTTCTTATACAACCTTCTAAGGACGTGAATCCGGGAAGTCAGATAGGGTAATATATCACTATATTAAAATAAAAAAGCCTGCACCATCTGATGCAGGTTTTTTCGATAAATATTTTATCAATACAGTTTTCCCCATTTATCTCCATTCCATACATATACCCCGATGGAAAGATTCTCTGATGGATCTTCATTTACATTATATACTACAAGTCCTATATGAATTTCATTCTGTTCAGGGTCATATCCGTCTTCCAGCATTGGATATAATTTATCCTGTTTGGTTAGTTTTACCCTTGGTAAAAGCAATCCCTGATTTGCGTTAGCACCACCGTCTTTTATATCAGGAAAAGTTTTCAGCTGGAGTATGGCTCCTGCTGCTGCAGGCTCACCGACACCTATAGTAACTAATCCATCAGATGTTGGTTCCGGCTCTGTACCTTGTCCTTTGATAGTAATATCTCCATAAGTATAGCTTATGTCATAATTATTTGCACTATATCCTTCTATTTTGATAACACCTTTGTAAGTGCCTACCGGAGTGGATGATGTAATACTTGGGTCGATACTTATGGTCAAACTCCCGGTCAATACACTCTCAGTTTCATTATTTACCAGCCCGGTTATAGTATAGGCATTGGATAGGTCTATTGTGGTAGGATCTGTGTCCGGTTCTATCTCTATGTTCTTAGCTGTAATGGAAAGTGGCGCAGGATTTATTCGGGCAAGCAAAACATATTCGGGTATTTGAACTGCTTCGTAACAAAAAGCTTTGCTTCCTTTTAATTTAAAGCTACCGGTGGGTTTAACACTAGTATTGTACTTTGTTGCATTCGGACTGAGAAAATCAACAGAATACCCATCTAAATCGATACTAACATCATCTTCATTTAAAACTCCCTCTAGAACTTTGGAGAAATCAACATCAGCCTTTGTTGTCCCATCATAAGTTTTATTTTGTACTATTGGCATAGGCAATCTTCTGGGTGTGATCTCAAAAGGATATGAATAGATATAGATGTAACTTTGATAATATGCATCGTCAGTAACATCATTTCCTCCAGTGTCTTCTATGTAGGCGTTGGTCTCATATGTGCCGGGTAAATTTCCGGGAGTGCGGGAATAAACTATCTGATCACCGGGTCTCAGTTCAAAGTCGTGCTTAGATACAGAGAGCTTTAAGTTGCCATTGGTGCCATATGATTCGCTTTTCTTGTTAACAATTATTCGCATGCCTTTTCCATAAGTGGAAGCGATATGTTTTGTTTGTTTTAATACTAACGCATTATTTGAAGGCTCAGCATTCCCGATGGCTACACCTTTCAGTGTTATATCAGGCGATGAAAAATAAGGAAGTCTCGAGTATTTATTCCATACGTCATCCTGAGAACTAGGGTAACCCATCAATGTTACATAATACCTGTCTATTTCGCCTCTCCATGCCGAACTATATTTAAAAAAGAGGCAATTTGCAGATTGGGTTGTTTGCTGCTTATGATGCTCGCAACCAAGGGTGTGGGCTACTTCATGTATGACGGATAAATCGCCACAAGTATAATCAGAATCTATGGCGGCAAATCCCAAACTTGTACGACTACCTGCATATGACAACAAAAGGTTTGCCAGTCCTGCAACCATATTTCCTCCACCGGCACTTTTGTTTTGTCCTGTTACTAGAACAACCACATCAATATCTTCAGCATTGCGGGCGGCATTTAACTTTACCATTTCAGGAGTGCTGCTTTTCGTCGCATCGCTAAGAATTGTAGACAAGCTTGTTTTTCCGTATCCCAATTTGTATATACCTGCAAACTCAAGGCGAATCCCCACTTGTGAGTTATCCAGAGCCTGTTGTGATTCCAACATGCTAAGGGTGGCATCATGTTCTACATCCCGTCCTTTGGATATGAAATCCTCTTCAGCTGCAGTTGTGTATGCATACATTACGCGAAGGGGAACTTCTTTTTCCAAATCATGAAAAGAATAGGTAGGTGATGATTTGGTTTTTGGTTTTATCCTGAATTCCGATTTTATAGTTTCAGTGGTTGAATCTTCTTGTATAATTTCGTCTGTGTGCAAATCATCTGCACCGCATGTAGATGAAGCGCGCTTCTTCATATATTCCTGACTATATTTCAGTAGATATGACTTATTATTCCACCGTATAATTTTAATAGGGCTTCCATTATGAGCGTCATAGGCGACTAAACTCGTTCCCTTATCTGATATGGCTAGATAAGTATACCAAAAATCAAAATCAAATTCTCCCGGATCCATTTTTACCCTGACACCGGTTATGCCATCAATATATTCGGTAACAGCAATTACTGTACCATAGACCAGATCCCAGTAATTGAGGTCGATTTCCATTCTATCGCCCACTTGTATATCTGATCCGCTTTTTAATTGGGGATTCGGGTAAAATTCACGGTATTCTTCAACTCCTTCCAGCATTTGCGGAGGTAAGATTCCATTTTCTGAAGCAGAAAAACTTTTGGTTTGTCCTGCATTTGGTTTTGCTTCAAGCTTTATTACCTTTTGTGCTTGTAGATCATTTATTCCAAAACAGGCAATAAAGAAAACCAGGATAGAGGAGATAGTGTGTTTTTGCATTTTTGTTGTGTTTTGTATGTCTTGTCCAATCTACAAATCTAATACAAATCTAATATTTAGTTTAATTTTAACTGTTTTTTATTGTTTTAAAAAAAGAAATAATGTTTTGAATAAGATAAGGCTCTTTCTTTTGAATCTGATAAAATGTTATTTTATTTTCTCTACAAACTGTAATTATTCCATGAAAATATTTTATATTTGTTGAAATACAATATTTGAGTGATCAAATAGTCAGTTAACCTTGCTTGAATTAATTTTCAATAAGATAATTTTAAACCTAAAATCTACGATTATGGCATTCTCTAAGAAACCATGGGCAGAGCCCTATCGCATTAAAGTAGTAGAACCCTTGAAAACCACTACAAGGGAGCATCGTTTGAAATGTATCAAAGAAGCCGGATGGAATACATTCCTCCTCCATGCCGATGACGTTTACATTGATTTACTGACGGATAGCGGGACCAATGCTATGAGTGATCTGCAATGGTCGAGGATGATGATCGGAGATGAAGCTTATGCCGGTAGTCGTAGCTATTACTATCTGGAAGAAATTTGTAAGAAGTATTATGGATATAAGTATGTTTTACCAACTCATCAGGGACGTGGCGCCGAAAACCTGTTGAGCAAGTGCATGATTACTCCCGGACAATATGTTGCAGGTAATATGTATTTTACAACTACACGCCAGCATCAGGAGATTGCCGGAGGTACATTTGTGGATGTGATTATTGATGAGGCGCATAAAAGCCAGTCAGATCATCCGTTCAAAGGCAATATTGATCTGGAAAAGTATGAAAGACTAATAAAAGAAAAAGGAGCTGAAAATATAGCTTATATTACAGTTGGCGCGCCAGTAAACCTTGCCGGAGGACAACCAGTGAGTATGGCCAATATGAAAGCTGTTTCGGAACTGTCTCATAAGCATGGAATCAAAGTCGTGCTGGATGCTACCCGTAATATAGAAAATGCGTATTTTATCCAGCAGCGCGAAGAAGGATATAAACATCGTAGTGTAGAAGATATAAACCGCGAGTTCTGTCTGTATAGTGATGCAGCAACAGTGAGTGCAAAGAAAGATTTGTATGTAAATATCGGTGGACTGGTAATGTGTAATGATCCTGATCTGTTCGATGAATTACGCAGCTTGATTGTAGTTTACGAAGGTATGCCTACATATGGCGGACTTGCCGGACGCGATATGGAAGCTATGGCTCAGGGTTTGATAGAAGCTGTGCAGGATGAAACAATAGCTTCGCGGATAAGGCAGGTTGAATATTTCGGTAATCTGTTAAATGATGCCGGAATCCCTATTGTATTACCGATCGGCGGGCATGGTGTATTTATCGATGCTAAGAAATTTTATCCGCATATTCCTCAAGATCAATTTCCGGCACAAAAATTAGCAGCTGATATCTATGTAGAATGTGGAGTACGGGGTATGGAACGTGGTATTGTTTCTGCCGGACGAAATAAGGAAACAGGTGATCATTATTATCCTGAATTGGAGTTGGTGCGTTTAACTATTCCACGTCGTGTATATACACAGGCTCACTTTGATGTGGCTGCATGGAGTATTATAGAAATGTTTAAGGATCGGGACAAAGCCAGAGGCTTGAAAATGGTTTACGAACCGAAATATCTTCGTTTCTTCCAAGGGCGTTTCGAAGAACTATAAATATAATGTAAGTGGTGTGACTAAAAAAGCAGATGGATTTTTCCATCTGCTTTTGCTTTATATAGAATCACTTCTTATTTAAAAACCACTACTCTGCTTTCTAATGGCTGAAATTCTTTAGGACCAACTTCGCCAACTGGTGTTCCAAATGGCATTTGTGCTATCAGTTTCCATTTAGGATTGATATTAAAAACCTTGGCTACTTCTTCATCGATTATTGGATTGTAATGTTGTAGCGATGCTCCAAATCCGGCTTCTTCCAATAATGTCCATATTGTAAACTGATGCATAGCTGATGTTTGTTGAGACCATACTGGGAAATTATCACTGTATGAAGGGAACGCCTTTTGTAAACCTTCTACTACGCTCTCATCTTCATAATATAATATTGTTCCGTATCCGGAGGCAAAAGCTCCGTCTATTTTTGCCTCTGTAGCATGGAAAGCATCCTCAGGAACAATTTTTTTCAATACCTTTTTTACTATGTTCCATAATTTCCTATGATTATCATTTAATAAGAGAACAACTCTGGTTGACTGGGAATTAAATGCAGAAGGAACGTGTAATACCGCAAAATCTACTAATTCTTTGATCTCACTATCTGATATCGGGCTTTTGTCACTCAGGCTATAATATGTCCTACGGTTTTCGATTGCTTTTTTTAAATCTTTTTTCATAACGAGTCTTTTAAATGTGTTATTATTATAATTGTTTAAATGTTAAACACAGATAGTAGCTCAAAAGTTTTAACAATATCTATAAAAATAATAATAGTGTGATCTTTAAATATCTATATATGTAAGTATTTCGTACATTTGTGGCTGAAATATAAACAATAATATATGCTTTTTTCCGGAGTAATCTTTGATTTTAATGGTACTTTATTTTGGGATACCAAACTACATAATAAGGCTTGGGACATATTTTTAACTAAATATAACCTGCATCTATCCGATGAGGATAAGTTTCTTAAAATGCATGGAAAGAATAATAAAGACATATTTCTATCCATATTCGACAAGCCATTATCAGATGACGAAATCCAAAGTTTTATCCTCGAAAAAGAAGGCCTCTACCAAGAGTTGTGTTTACAAACTGAAATGCCTTTAGCTCCGGGAGCATCAGATTTTCTCGATTTCCTGAAAGAAAATAATATTCCTTTTACGATAGCAACTGCGTCAGGCAAAGAAAATCTCGATTTCTATTTTAAACATTTACCCCTTACTAAATGGTTTGACTATGATAAGGTAGTTTATAATAATGGAAAAATAAAAGGGAAACCCGATCCTCAGATTTATCAGATAGCGATGTCCGTTATAAATAAAAATCCCGAAGACATTATTATCTTTGAAGATGCGATAGCCGGACTTCAGGCTGCCAGAAATGCAAAGGCAGGAAAGATTATTGTTGTTGATTCCAATGATGATAACTATACAGGCTGGACTAATTGTCAGATAATAAAGAGTTTTGATGAAGTAGACAGAACACAATTTGATAAATAATGAAACGACTCATACTCTTCTTTCTTATAGGGTTATCTCTGTCTGCATATTCCCAAGGGTATTATAATGCAGGCGAACAGCGGTATGTCTATGCAGATATAGCGAATGTAAGACAATATCCTACCTTAGATTCTGAAGTTGTAGATAAGTTAAAGGCTGGTCAGGAAATAAATATTGAGGATGTTGGAGGAGCCGACAAAGTGGGTGAAGATAAAGGATTTTGGATAAATATAACTTACAAAATAGGAGACAAGGTCAAATCTGGTTTTCTCTGGAGTAATGTGCTATCATATACACAGATGCGGAGAGGTGATACCAAATTTGTGTATGGTAAAGAGTCCGGAGCGAATGAGGGAAAAGTAAAATTTCAGGTAAAAGCAATAAGAAATGATAGTATCATAGATAGAAAAAGTTTTGATGTTTCTACCGGATCTCTATCATTTACAGAAGGTAAAATTATACCTGACGGCAGTCTGAAGAATGTAAATTATATTGTCCAATTATATTTTACAGGAGAGGCTTGTGGCTACGGTAATTATCACTTCCACTTTGGGTGGAGCGGAAACCGTTTTCTTGAATTGCCTTACACGGTGAGTGTTGGTGATGGTGGAGTCTATTCATATGGTGAATATCTGATATATCCCACCGATTCTCAATTACCGGAAGATACACTGTTGAAAGTGATTGCAGAAGGTGAAGCTCCGGATGAGAACTCAGATATTGAGTTTCAGTATAAAACAATGATGTATAAATGGGATGGAGAGAAAATCACTCCCATAACTATTAATAAATGAGAACGATTCATACTACTATGTGCCCTGTTTGCAGAAGCCATGAGGTTTTACCTTTTTTGTCGAGTGAAGACTGGCTGACGACCAAAGAGGTTTTTCAAATACAGAAGTGTAATATTTGTGGATTTGCTTTTACACAGGATTTTCCGGCAGAGGAAGAAATTGGTAAATACTATGACGCTCCGGAATATATATCCCACTCGGACACCAATAAAGGCATTATAAATACGTTATATCACTGGGCGCGAAAAATATCGCTGAATTCCAAATCAAAGTTAATAACTAAGTATTCAGTGATTAAAAAAGGAAAACTGTTGGATGTCGGTGCCGGTACAGGTTATTTTCTAAACCGGATGAAAGAACAGAAATGGATCGTAACCGGTATTGAGAAATCGGAATCGGCCCGCCAATATGCAAAAAAGAAGTTTGATATAGATTGCCAGGATTCTGAGTATCTATATGAAATTCCCGGTGAGACAAAGGATGTTATTACACTTTGGCATGTATTGGAACATCTGGAACCATTAAATAGTGTAATGGAGCACTTATATAAGGTATTAAAAGATGATGGAACACTTATCATAGCTTTGCCCAATAAGGATTCCTTTGATGCAGCCCATTACAAAGAATGCTGGGCGGCATACGATGTCCCCCGGCACCTATGGCATTTCTCCCCTGCTGATTTCCGGCATTTGGCGAACCGGCATCACTTTGAAGTGATAGAGACTAAGCCCATGTATTTTGATGGATTTTACATCTCTATGCTGAGCGAAAAAAACAAAGGTAGCTTTCTTGCAACCTTGATCGGCTTGATGAAAGGCGGCGTCTATTTTTTACGGACACTCGGAAATAAAGAGCGCAGTAGTTCGCTCATTTACATATTGAAGAAGAATATTAAAAATACAAAATAAGATGATTAACAAAGAACAATCTTTATTAAAAACATTATTACCTCATGTTATTGCAGTTATCGCATTTTTGGCAATAACAATGGTTTATTTTAGTCCGTTACTGGAAGGCAAAGTTCTGTCTCAGCATGATGTGGAGCAATTTCAGGGATCGGCAAAAGAAATCAGTGATTATTACTATAATGAAGGTGAAAGCTCAGCTTGGACAGGTTCTATGTTTTCAGGGATGCCTGCCTATCAGATAGGGGTATATGGTGGTAGCCCTAATTTTTTGGAATATCTGGAAATGCCTTTTAAGGCATTAGGTAGTACTACTGCAGGCCCTGTTTTCGCAGGTATGCTTATGGCCTATATCTTATTTTGTTTAATGGGATTCAGTCCTGCTATTGCCGTTTTAGGAGCTGTGGCATATTCGTTATCATCTTACAATATAGTAATACTTAATGCCGGGCATGCTACCAAAGCGTGGACATTAGCATATATGCCATTGATTGTGGCGGGGATTATGTCCCTCTTCAAAAACAGGATTCTGCTTGCCGGAGTATTGGTTGCCTTGGGGCTTGCTTTGCAGATAAAGAGTAACCACTTGCAGGTGACTTACTATACAGGTATTCTGGGTGTTATTTTGTTTATATCATATGCGATAGATGTTTTATCGAAGAAAAATTACAAATCTTTTCTGATGTCGTGTGGTGCTATGATCATTGCTATTTCTCTGGCTGTACTTGCCAATATGGGTAATATTTATGGTAATCTCGAAATGGCAAGGGAAAGCACCAGGGGACAATCGGAGCTGACATCACCAAAATCGGAATCGGAAAAACAATCGACAGGACTTGATAAAGATTATGCTTTTGCCTGGAGTTATGGAAAGGCGGAGATATTTACACTTTTGGTTCCTAACCTATATGGGGGTTCATCAATACCATATGATAAGGATGCTCAGAGTGTCAAAATATTGACTCAGAAAGTACAATCGGGAGAGGTGCCTGCCGAATTTGCAAATCAGGTAGCACAAGTGATTCCGCGTTATTGGGGCGATCAGCCATTTACTCAGGGTACCGTTTATTTTGGAGCGATTGTTTGCTTCCTTTTTATTCTAGGAATGATAATTATACGTAGTAATATGAAGTGGGGGCTACTCGCTGCATCTATTTTCTTCATATTCTTGGCATGGGGTAGAAATCTGGAATGGTTCAACGACTTTTTCTTTTACCATTTCCCATTGTATAGCAAATTTAGGGCGGTATCTACAGCATTAGTAGTACCTGCGCTGACTATGGTTATGATAGCAGTATGGGGTATCAGAGAGTTTTTCTCTGGAGAAATTGATAAAAAGAAACTGACCAAGGCTCTATATATATCATTGGGAGTAGTGGGCGGAATCTGCTTCATCTTGTGGGCTGTACCGGGAGCGTTTTTCAACTTTACTTCCGAAGCTGATGTGCAATGGAAATCTCAGGTTCCTGACTGGTATTATAATGCATTACTAACTGACCGTAAAGATCTGTTATCATCTGATGCATTGCGCTCATTGATCTTCGTTTTATTGGCAGGGGCAATATTATTTTTCTCCCTACGTACCAAACTGGAAACAAAAAAACTGACAGTATACGGTTCCCTTGGTCTTGTAATTTTAGTCCTTATCGACCTTTGGGGAGTTGACAAACGTTATCTGAACGAAAAGAATTTTGTAACCAAAAGTGCATATAAAACAGAATCTTTCTCTCCGTCGGTTGCCGATCAGGCGATATTGAAAGATCAGCATCCGTCATACAGGGTATTGAATCTGAACAATCCGTTTCAGGAAACAAAGACTTCTTATTTTCATAAGTCCATAGGAGGATACCATGCTGCTAAGCTAAAACGATATCAGGAGTTGATCGAAAACAGGCTTGAGGGTGAAGTTAAGACCATTATAGGAACATTTAGTTCCCAGAATATTGATTCAATTGTATCTTCATTCAGTAAAACAACAGCGCTGAATATGTTGAATGCTAAATACATTATATTCCATCCGGAACAGGAGCCTTTAGTAAACCCATATGCAATAGGAGAGGCTTGGTTTGTCGACGAATATAAAATGGTAAATAACGCAGATGAGGAAATTGCGGCAATCAATACATTGAATCCTCGCCAGACTGCGATTGTAGACAAACGCTTTGAAAATGAACTAAGCGGGCTAACCATAGTTTCAGATTCGACAGCTACTATCGAGCTTACAGAATATAAACCGGACATGTTGAAATATAAATCGAAAGCTGCGAGTGAACAGTTGGCAGTACTTTCCGAAATATATTTTTCTAATGGCTGGCAAGCATATATTGATGGAAAAGAAGCTCCTCATTTCCGTGCCGACTGGACATTGCGGGCTATGCGCGTACCTGCAGGAGAACATGAAATTGTATTCGAATTCCGTCCAAAGGGATACATAACCAGCCGTTTGGTAGCAACAGCTTCATCAGGAATTCTGGTACTGCTACTGATTGGTACAATTATACTAAATTATAAACCCAAAAGAAAAGAGGAGGAAACTCCGGCTACTGATAATACCAAGAAATGAAACTTTCTGTAATATTCTGTACTTACAACAGGGAAAAATACCTTTACAATGCATTGAAGAGTATTGCTAAGCAGGATTTTCCTTATCAGGACTACGAAATAGTCATGGTAAACAATAATAGTACAGATAGTACAGAAAAAATATGTAAAAAGTTTCAGGATGACTATCCGCAAGTGGATTTCCGGTATTTCCTGGAAACGAATCAGGGACTTTCATATGCTCGCAACAGGGGGGTAAAAGAGAGTAGGGGAGATATACTCATCTTTGTAGATGATGATGCTACAGTCTTCGACTTTTATCTTTCATTTATAAAGTTATTCTTCGAGGCTCATCCTGAAGTTAGTGCATGTGGAGGACCTATTGTTCCTGTATATGAGGTTGAGAAACCAAAGTGGTTGTCTCATTATACGGAGCAACTTATTGGTGGAGCATTATATGAGGGGGATAAAGTGAAACCTTTCCGCAATGGGAAATATCCCGGAGGGGGAAATTCTGCATTTAGAAAGGAAGTCTTTGAAAAATATGGCCTTTTCAATGTCGATCTGGGCAGAAAAGGTACAGGTTTGATCGGTGCAGAAGAAAAAGACCTTTACGATAGGTTAACCCGTGGAGGCGAGGTGTTTTATTATCTGCCTCAGATGGGTATTCATCACTATATACCGGAGAAGAAACTCACCGAATCACATTTTAAGGAACTAACCTATTCGATTGGTAAAAGTGAGCGTATAAGGACAAAAGCGATCTCTGCCAAAGCATATAACAACAGAATTTTATCTGAAAGCAAAAAATGGATAGGTTCTCTTATCCTGTTTGTTATTTATACATTAAAATTGTCACCCGGAAAAGGGTGGAAACTGTTACAATTCAGATGGAATGTGAGCAAAGGTTTGTTGGGTTAATAATTATATTATTTTTGTCTAATAGTAAGTTCTTTGAAATATTATTGCTGTATAAAATACTCTACCTTCGTTGTCATGTTGAACGGAGTGAAACATCTCGAGTCATTTATCATGGACAAAAGGGAAGAGATTCTTTGTTTCCCTCAGAAACAACGTTCGGCGGTGCCAATGACAAAGTAGAATATAGAATGATAATATACATCAATAATAATTAATAGAATAGGGAACTAAAAAGGTTACAACCAAAAGTTATATAAAACCTGTTACCTTTGACAAGTTTCTTTAATTTTCATCCGACTGATTACTAGTATATTAATCCGGCTATAACATTCCTGTACTACAACGTATACTACACAGGGGGCAATTATTATAAAAAAACGGACAGGGCAAAGATATACAGACATATTCTCATATCCAACTCTTTTCCTGTCCATTATAAAAATAAAAAGTTTACAGCCGGGCTTACCGGCGGGGAACGGCATGTACAGCTACATACACGGATTTTTCCGTTATTTGTACCTTTTGTCCACAGGCTTTATATGCACTTCAATCCTGTTATCGTTCATAATACTCATGGCGCTTTTGTACATGGGCAGGCTTTTAACTCCCGCTTCTTCGAGCGCCCTGAGGGTAATGTAGGAACGTATCAAAGCCAGGTAATCCTTCTCCTTTAGCCTGACAAACGAGTTTTCTTCGCTCTTCCTATAAGCCATCGCCCGGGTTGTTTATTACCGGAATCGCGGGATTTTCACCCCATACGCTGTTATTCCAGTCGAAGACCTCAATCCTGCTAATCTCAAATGAAAACACCCGG
The DNA here is from genome assembly GCA_031285625.1 of Prevotella sp. Classification (GTDB taxonomy): domain Bacteria; phylum Bacteroidota; class Bacteroidia; order Bacteroidales; family Dysgonomonadaceae; genus Dysgonomonas. Next base: position 273 of record JAITVV010000090.1, on the reverse strand, counting down.
ATAAACACCTCCGCTTTGGCAACCCGGACATCCCTCCTTTCAGAGGAAGCCTTCATATTGTTTAGCCGGGAGATTGCCGCCGGGCTATCCGTATACAGTACCTTTGGGGAGTACCCATTCTCCATGATATACTTCAGCCCGTGGACGATGCCCAGGAATTCGCCCGTGTTCACCGTACAGTTGCCAATCCCGTGGCAGAACAGCTCCCTTCCCGATTTCAGGTCTACTCCCCTGAATTTTGTAAGCCGGCGCCCGGGCGAATGCGAAGCGCCG
>JAITVV010000082.1 GCA_031285625.1 Prevotella sp. | reverse complement strand
GTTCCTTCTCCATCGTTATTTCCTTCATCGCTGCGTGCCAGTACGGATTTCAACTTATTACGGGATAAATTGCCTATATCAAGAAGAGCCCGGGGATTAGATGTTCCGATACCGATATTGCCATTCGTATTGACAATCAGTCGGTTTCCGTCCGGGCCGACATGGAATATCCCATCTGTACGCATTATTCCGGTATTGTGGTAGAAACCCTTATTGCCATAAGTTCTTATCCAATTGGCATCCAACATATAAAAGCCACCGCCCCAGGACTGAAAATAGAGTCCTTGGTTACCGTTTACCCTGACCCAGTTTTTACTGTATATATCGCCTTCTACATGAAGGTTGCCGTTTATAGTTTGATTCTGTGCAAGAGCAACTGCTGTTACTGCAAGTAAAGCAATTATTAATAAAGTTATTTTTCTCATAGTAGTATGTTTATTGGTTTTGATAGTGATAGTTATATGACTGAATGATTTTTCCTGCCGGGTCTTTAATTCGTATCAGCCGCCCAAAGGTATCGTATTCGTAAGTAGTGGTCAACCCTGCCGAGTCGGTAGCTGTCAGTATGCCTACTAATGGTTTGTAGGTGTAGGTGGTGACAAGGGCATTGGGTAACGCTTTCTGTAAACTGCCATCTTTTAGTTTGGCCTCATTAGGGGTGGTCAATGCGGATAAGGCATCGGCTGTAGACACTCCGAATACGGAACTAAGAACGGCTGTAACTTCGGTTAATGTGGCATTCTTTATTTCGGCTATTGGGTATTGGTAATTGTAGGACCAGAGGTAAACAACAGGTATACCATCCAGTCCTGTTATTTGTTGGATATTGCCCTTACCATCGTATAAATCATAGGCTAAATCAACTCTACTATTTGTATTTATTTTGGTCGTTACGGATTTCGGCAAAATCAGGTTTTTGGTTTTCACGGCATCTTTTTGATAGTCGGTAATGATTTGTTGTATGCTATTCCCTGTTGCAACCGTTTTATCAATAACAGGCGCAACGATATTGGCCTTTACCATTTCGTTATAGATTGTTCCGATTTTATCAAAAGGATAGGAATAATTTACTTTCGTGGTAACTCCGTTACTGTTTTTTACACTCTTTTCTTTAATATAGTCCCCGTTTACGTCATAACTGTATGTTTCTAATGTTTCCAATATATTGGAATTTTGCCGATATTCTGTTGTTTTCTGAGATGCCAAATAGTATTGGTAAAAATATTCTTTATTTACCTGTGAATAATAACCCATTTTAGTATTCATGAAAAAAGATGGTGTATTTACATAAACACTGTAATTACCGAGTATATTATTATCCATAGGCCTGTATTCATAGATTGTATTTTTTACCAGCTGCCTGTCTTTTGAGTAATATTTTTCTTCTTTGATTTTACCTCTCTCTACGGAACGGTCCTGAGGCTTTTTAGTTATTGACCTGTATAGGTTATCTATAATCGGATCATTAATTCCTCCTATCCATTTTCCATTAATTATGATATCATTCGTATACAATTTATCATTATTATAATCGTCGGGATTGGAACTTTCCACAGCATTTCCATAACAGGTGAATATTATCTGCTTATACTGATCCGGTTCTACCGTATCGTACTCATAACCTGTCTTGTAAGTTATATTCGCTGTCGCGTAAGCGCCGTTTTGCATGTCTGCCGGACCGATACATTCAATTTCAATTATATAATCCGTATTTGCATTTAACCTTAACCGCCGGTCTTGCGTGCTCGTTCCATAAAGAGGGTCTCCCGAATAACCATTAGTATATGTACCGCCATAGAAATAATAAGTCATGACCGGTTTATTGCTATTAGCTTCTGATATTCGAATGGAAGCTGTTCCGGCTTGTCCAAAAAACTGTCCTTTCCCCCGACCGTTAATCACCCATGTTTGCGGTACGTCTTTTGTATTTACTTTTAATGTAGCTTTCCTTATAGCATCTGAAGGCGAAATCCCTTTGCCTATTGTTTCGTCATTTACTTTATGGTGTGTCCGCTTTAGGTTGTTGTATTCCAATACCGATTTATAACGGACATGGTCCGTATCATAAGGGCGTTCATTAAACCCATAACTGGAAGAAGGAGATAGAAAAGGAGAGTAGTTTGACCCGGAATTGTAATCATTTTGGAAAGGAAAAGTATAAAGAGGGACATGCATTAATTCTCCACTGCTTATATATGTCCCGTCATCTTTAAGAGGAGATATTGCATAGATATAGTCTTTGGTCTGCTCCGGCCCGTTATTATCATATGATATGATTTGTTTAATCCTGCTTCCCCCTACTTTCCGTGTTCCGTGCGAACGCATCCGGGGTATTGATACCGAAGCAGTGAAAAGATCAAGTTCGAGTGCATACAGGCATTCATGCCGTTCATATATAAATTTTTTATATCCGCCTGTCGGATAAGTGATTTCATTTAGTAATGTGGCGCTGCTTTCTATATCTGTACTCGCCGGCCTCCGGTTCCCATACTGAAAATCATATAATTCCCGGTCATACAAAGTATTGATTACCAAACTGGAATTTGTTCCAGTGCCATTCCAATACCCCCAGTGATCGTAGTCTATGGTAAGAGGGCTGATAGTATTACCTTGCGAATTATATGAGAATTTGTATTTCCCAGTTATTGAGTTGTTTAGCTGCTCTAAAAATTGCCTTCTGCCTTGCTGGATGTAGCTAAAACCGGTTGATTCTATTCTTGTCTGTTTAGTGTTGTCTTTCAGATATAAGCATACCGAATCTAATTGGGCTCCGGTTTTCCTTCCGAAAATAAAATCTTTAATAGCACTCGTTTCGTACATTGTGCTTGTTTTATGTGAATGGTAAAATTTAACGATTTTATCATCCAGTTCTATTGATTCTATCAACGCTATCTTATTTAAAGCCATGGTTTCAAATATATTATTTCCGTATCCATATTTTGATTGCCTTAACAAATAGCACATTTGTAATTCTTTATTATTATCCTCATACGAGTAATTATATAAATCCCAGGGTACTGCATGATAACTCCTGCCGGCATTCGTCGGAGACGTTTTGTTATCTGCATAGGTCTTATAGTTGATTTTTAATATACGGCCATTCGGCGCTATAATTTTATACAGTTGAAATGCATTTACGGTATTATGCCTCATTATATTATCAACAGCCTGATTTGGAGGATTTGCACCTGCTATTCCTGAAACAGTCAATCTTTCATCCCATGTAAATGCCGTATATTCCATCGCACTGTAACTGCCGCCAAAACAATAAATATATCCATCATCCGTAGTTATCCTTATCTCTGATTTTCCGCTATTATCACTCTGGACATTGTTTACAAGGTAATAACCTGATATATCAACCTTGACCTTGCCCCCTGAATATGCCACAGATTTTGTTAATCCGTCAAAATCAATAATAAACTTGCCGGAATGGTTTCCAAAACTAAACCGGTAGATATCGGAAGAGGCTTCTATTTTTTCAGTATCCTTTAATGTAGCTATGTTTAACCAATAATCATGAGATATATTACCAGTAGGATTCTCAAACATCGATTGGGCGGTAGTTCCGGTAGTATAGTCTTTGGCTAAACGCAAAAATCCCCGAATATGATGTGCTTCTTGGTCACACCATGTCCCGTCATAGTCATCCGGGACTCCCCTTACTTCCCTGTATATGGTTCCTCCGGCTATTAATGACCAGTGGAGCCCTACATTACCTTCCGGCTCGCTCGGCTTAAATCCGGAAGAATTATAGCTTAAAGAAATGGGAAAGCTGAAATCCTTATCGGAAAATTTATTCAGTACAGGGATTTGTAAATCCACCCTGCCGGAATTAAGGGATACAGGCGTGTTGTCATAACGAATCATATCGGCTACCTGTGGCGATATGAACTGAGGGGCAATACTTGAAATATTTACACCCTCTCTTTCGTTTTGCCCATATACCAATAGATAAGAAAGAGTCAGTAAACCAAGTACAATATATTTTCTCATATCTTTATCCTTTTACTTGACAGGCATACCATCTAACGAATACAATTCAAAAGAAACCTTAGCATCTTCTTTCAATTCATATTCCAGGTTCAGGTATGATTCGACAGGATTCGGATACATTTTGCAGGACATGATATCTTCCAGCATGACTGTTTTGCTTTGTTCATTGTCTATAGTTGTCGTGTCGTTTTCCGTATCTTTCCACAGTTCATCCAGCAGGGCCTGGTTCTCCGGATCGGTATCCAGATACAAATGGTCTTGCGGGGGGAAGAAAAAGGCTGTTTTAAATATCTCCGTGCTGTCCGAAAGGTTGATATTCCTGATTGTTTCGAAAACAGGGTAACGGTAGCCTTTGCTATACCAGCGGCAGGTTTCCAGCTGCTTGCCTGCATTATTTGTTTCATCCATGGTATAACTGTCTCCGGTTGGTATATCGAAGATGGTTTGTACAGTCTTAACCCTCAATACCGGACTAAGGGTATCTCCTGGAGGCAGTATCATTTTTCCATAAGCATCGGCCGCGGTAGTCATTGTTCCTTCTGTCTGTATATTCACCGTGCCTGAGTAAAGCCCTTCGGATTGATAGCTGGACATGGTGGTTTGTCCGTAATTTAGAGGAAAAGACATCAGGATCATCGGTTTAGTGTATTCCAATACAACTGAAGGATTCTCATGGCCTTGTTGCAGCAGGGAATCATTGGTTAGCCGGTAGTAATACATCGTGTTATGTTCGCTACCTACTATCAGTTCGTTGTCCGCAACCTTTTTCTTCAGATAGCGTTTATCTCCCAATATATAAATACTGTCCCCTTCCAGGGGAGGCAAGTCATACCGGAGTGTATATTCTTCATTAACGGTTTTGAGTTTACTTAAATCCCAGAGCCTGTTAGCCCCTGATTGTCCGGGATTGATAAACTCTACTTGTTGCTTGATTAACACATCACCTGGACGGTAATGGTTGTGCAGGGTGTTCAGTTGTCCGAGTACAGGCAATACAAAGCCCACGGACATTAATACAGTTAATGCTCCTGTTTTCATTGGATCTAAGGTTATTATTCGTTTATATTATATGATTGTGTATTGATTTTTGAATTAAATAACATCTCACAATGTTAAGATTTTAATAAAATTAAGTTATTCTCACAAAATTAAAGCAGGTATATATTGTGTTTAATAACATATAAATGCATTTTTTCTATAAAAAAATGCACCTGGATATAACTATCCGGAGCAGTTGCAGTTCTCCCGCCCATCAGCCCTGAAGCTTCGACTCTACCGGTGACTTATCCGGTCCGCTACCCTGCGTTTCACAGACCCGATAAATCACTACATGGGGAAACCTGTCCCGCCTGCATCTCCGTCCATATCCGTTACCGGGATATTTTACCGTTCATTCCGCCTGCGTCAAGCTCCGTCTGAGCCCCCCGAAGGGGCAGGGCTGTTAAGTTCTAATTAGATTATATAGGAGTTCTACTATATAACTTAATTTCGGAATGTTCTTTGATATATTGATTTTCAGATTTTTACGCGGTTTCGATTCTAAGCCTTTCAAACTGTGCTTGCAAAACGATACCTGCAAGGTGCGAAAGTTATTTCAGGCAAAACATAATGGCAAATTATTCGGGTGCTTTGACATTATTATTTGCAAAATATTCAGAAGCATACTTAATCGATTTGTTTTTTGCCTTGAGGATATTGAAACAGAAGTTTCTGAAAATAGCTAGATTAGCTGCAGCTATTTTATTCTTAGTGGCTGTTTTATCTTCTTTTTGGATAACATCTTTGGTGTAATGTAACTTATTTTCAATATACCAATGCCCTCTTATCCCTTGTAATAGCAATTTGGCGTTTGTAGTTTCCAGATCAGAGATATAGAAACTGATTGTTTGATGTATTTTATCTTTTCTGATAAACTCACGGACAACCAAGATTATAGTATTGACTATTTTCCACTTAGATGGGAGTAAATCTTTCTGATTGAAAACTTTAATAAGACGAGTTTCTTTACGTCCCCGATTTGTTTCTTTGATAAGGAGTTCATCTACAGCGACAAAAGCTTGAACTGTATTCTTAATAGCCTTTAAAAGCTTGGGTTGGTTTGCTTTTACCTTGACAAGAAAATGGTTCTGGGAATCAATTATTGTTTGTAGCGTTTTTTTTAGAATGTAAGGCATCCAAAGTAAAGATAACACCTTTCAAATCCAAGGACTCAATAAGTTGCTCGACTACTGTTATTTCAGATGTTTGTTTACTATCAAATTTCTCTGCATAAATGATCTGTTCCCGTTTTTGAGAGAATAAACTGACTAAGCAAATAAAATTTTGATAACTATTGTGGCTATCGCTTACTGTAGATTTAATGGCTTTGCCATCTATGCAAATCCATTCGTCTTCTTCTATAGGGACATATTGTTTTGCCCATTGATGAAAACAGGTCTGCAAAGACGAAAAGTCAAGGCTTAAAACCAATTGCCGGATAGTTACATGGGAAGGCATATGCTTGCTTTTTATCTTCAATAAGCGGATTAAATCCGATTGGTGATAGCTGCAAAAGCGAGCTATTTCACGATATTGGTAACAACCACGCATCATGGCCATAATAATGAGTAGTAATAATTTATCCAACTCAAATCGTTGACCTTGTTTGCGCCGTGGATCTTTTACCTGAGATAAACAATCCAGTAAATTCATTTCTGTTTTTTTTGCAAATATAATAATTTCAAAGATCGTTTTCTATGTATTTAATTAGAACTTAACAGCCCTGCCCTGAAGGGGAGATCGGTACTTTCTTCTTCACTTTTTTTTATTCATTCGAGCCGGTCCGCCGGACGTCTTTTCATGTCGCAAAGGTTACTTATATTTACCGGCCGTTCAAATTCGCTTCGCTGTTTTAAAAAAAATCTCCACACCTGCGGGTAGTATTTTACGCCTGCGGCTTTTAAAAAAATTTGCCTGTCCGTAAAATATCACCTTTCGGGCAACTGAAAAAGGACGACCGACACACTGGGAATGAATTTAAAAAAAAGCTCGAAGAAAGGAGTAATGTTTTAGAGAAAAGGACTTACTCCGCCTAAGAATAAATATTGGAAAACAAACTAAAAAATTTATGTTATGAAAGCGATAGACAGGACAGAAAGAAGCAACCAGCATGAGAGAGAGTTTAAAAACTGGGTAAAGTCGAAAAATGTAAATGTATCCACGGGGAGTTGACTGACGATAATCGTAGCCTTGTCCATATGCCTGTCCTCAATAATTTCCAGCAGGTCTAGCTGTTGCTGGTTATCCATGGCTGCCAGTCCGAAGTCATCAAGTATGAGCAACTCCGTTTTAGCCAGTTTTTCAAAGAAACGGATTATACTGCCATCAAGCCTTGCGTATTTAATCTTGACCATCAGCTTTTGTGTATTATGATAGGCCACAGAAAGGCCCAACCGGCAGGCCTGATCAAAGATGACGGGGTCTGTCTTGCGCTGGAGGCTCAGTAACCCGTCACAACGTCTGTAAATCATCTCCGGGACCAGGTTCTGTTCAAAATTCTTCTCAACCAGTAGACCCAGCATATGGGAGCGCTCCCTTGCCTTGGCTATGTAATAATCGGGAGAGCGGTCTTTATAGTGGCGGTGGGTAGAGCAAAGGTGCTCCCTGAGTGTGGTGTAACCATAACCGGAGGCCCTGCGGTGGATAGCTACGCATGCCCCTTCGCAAAATATCTGCACAAGGGTGCGGGTGTAAATCACCTGGACCTTTTTCCCTATATGGCAATAGAGGACAGAGTAATAATGCTTGTCCCTACCCAGGTAAATGCAGTTGTTATTGGCCACTTGCAACTGGGCATAGTATTTAACTTCAAAATCGGTAGGGGACAAAGCCGTCAACTTGTTTTTTTCCTCGGCAAGGAATTTCTCCTGTCGCGTATATGGCTTTTGCTGCATCCTTGTTTGGTTGTGCTCCATTGTTTTTTCAAGCAGGGCTCGGTTCAGTTCCGCCAGGGAGAAGAATACGGTATCACACAATTTTGCATAGACACGGCGGTAAATGATTTTTACCTGGTTCTCGACTACCGCCTTGTCCCGGGGATGCCGTGAGCGGGCCGGAATGACTACAAACCCGTAATGATTGGCGAAGTCTTCCATCAGGCGGTTCGGGTCCGGTTCATAACGGTCGCTCTTTATGACCGCCGCTTTCAGGTTGTCGGGCGTCAGTATCTTGGCCGACCCTCCCAGGTGTCGCAGGGCTGATGAGAGGGCGTACAGGAAGTCATCTGTAGTTTGTGAGGATACAGCCATCGTAAAGGTATAATCTGAGTAAGGCAGGCAAGCCACGAAGATATGCGCTTTCAGAACTTCTCCTGTTTCCCTGTCAATGTATGACATCGTATCCCCGGCAAAGTCCACATACAACTTCTCGGCTGTCTGGTGATCAAGTATGGCCATAGGGTGCCGGGCCACTTTCAGTTGCTTCAGGTGGTAGCAGAACTGCGGATAGGAATAGCCATCCGGATGGTTAAGCCTGTACTCGTCCCACAACAGTTTACCGGTGACATGGGCACGACCGAGTTCCTTCTCAAAATATGGAATCTACTCCCGGAACACGGTGAACTTATCCTGTGTATAGGCTGCCGTACCTGCCATAAATTTTGCTTCCAGTACCGGATCTTCCAACTCCAGCAGTTGGTTAATATCGTACCCGTGAAGCTTTAACTTGTCGATGTACGAGTTGACGGTGGCTTTATAAAGGCCCAGTTCCCTGCCTATTCCACGGTTGGATACACCTTGTTGGTGTAATCTCAATAATTATTTTATCTTGCTCATACGCGTTGGTTTTCCTGCCATAGTTCAATTTCCAGTTAAAATCCAACTAAATCGGATAAATTATTTTTGGTTAAAATTGGTTTGTATCTTTGTGTCAGGGTGTTAAGAGGAGGCAGGCTCTGCCGGAGGGCAACCTGTCAAGCAATAAACATCCTGACAGTACGCGGTAACGCTACATTCGGGGAGGCGAAAGTCTCCTCTCTTTTGTTACCGATACTGTCCGTATGGCTCAAAAAACTCGATAAAAATCCTTCGGTAAACAGACTTTACACAGCGGTCGGCCTCGGCTGCCGCAAGTTCCTCATTAGTTCACAAAGGCGAGAGGAGCAAACTGATTTAAGCGGACGTTGACGTCGCACAAATTATGTAGTATTCTCTCTCGGAAAATCCGTCTACCGGAAGGATCCTTTCTCTATCACGCGACACCATTGACATATTCCGTTTTGTACTTGGGTACGAAATAAATGCGGTTCACCAGCTTACGGGCCACTTTTACGATGGCTTTGCTCGGCACCATCCGCTTGCAGTTCCCTGTGTAGAACAGGTTCATCACCGGGTCTTGCCGAATAGCCACCCATGCTGCCTCTATCAGGTTCCAGCGCATCGAGGCGTGACCACGCACAGTGATGTCGCCCGTACCATCTTTCTCACCGCTCGCGTGGCACATCGGGATCATTCCGATATAGGCAGCCAATTGTTCGGCGTTGGTGAAACGCGAGATGTCGCATATCTCCGACAGGAACACCATACCCGTGACTTGGCCAACGCCCGGAACGGTCATGATTAGCCGCAGTTGCTCGGCAAGCCGATTCGTTCGGGATAGTTCCCGTAAGGCCCGCGTCATCTCAAGCCGCTGCCTGCGGAGATCCTCCAAGTGGACGATCAGCATGTCGATAGCCCGACGGCCACACGGAGTGAGGGTCTGCACATCGCGTAGCCAAGCGATAAACCGTTTCGACCAACAGGAGTGGGGCTCCGTGAACTCGGTGGAAATCTCTATGCCCAGATAGCGTAACTGCGACTTGATACGGTTCTTCTGTCGTGTCATGTCTTTCATTATTGAGTTTTTCAACCTTATCAAAAACGTATCTCAAGCGTTTCGCTGTCAGGCGTGTATATACCCTTCGACTCTCCCGCCCGAAGATCTCGCGCCAGCTTCGCGCTGTCCACGGCGTCGGTCTTGCGCAGCTTCTCACTGCTCTTGGTCGGCACGTCGGCGGGGTTGACCCCAAGTGCCGTCAGCCGCTCGTGTATCCAGAACCCGCAAAACCCCGCCTCGTAGACCGAGTGATAGCTCGCGCCCGGATAGTTCGCCGCCAGAAACTTGTGTAACGCTTCAGGCTGCGGCGGCTGACTGAACTTCTTCATCACCGAGGTCTCGGACACCACCGTCGCCGACCAACTCTTCAAATGGACATCTATGCCGACATAGATATTTTGTCCTGTGAAATCAATTTTGTTACTTTGTCTCGTTCTCATAAGCTATATGTGTTAGGTTAAACTTTGTTGCCACCAATAACAAAATTAACCAAAACCGTATAGCTTATTTTTTGTTTACCACCTCATTCAGATTTCAAACATCGGAACTGATTATGTTTTTTTACATAATATAAAACTATGGTAAAGCCTCTCTCTATGGGTGCATATGGTCAAGATTACGGTAATCAAGCCGCCCTTTTTTACTCTTTTTAGCTGTTCTCAACCTGTTTTTGGGTGGATATATGCCAGATTGTCGTTTTTTTACGCTTAAAAATACTTACATTCTGATACTTTTTATACAGATTATATGGGTGGGCATACTCAAGATTATCCACATACGCTTTATATTAACACCGAATGCTTCACTGACAATACGGCAACCACCGCGACCCAATAATTTGGCCTTCATTCCCAGAAACAAACGTCCCTGTCGTTCGTCTAACTGTTTATAATATCGCAATTCGTCTTCGCTGATCATAAAGAGTATATTGATGAAGCAAAAGTACCAAGTTATTTTTTAATCGTTACTTAGAAACAGGTATTTTCTTTTCCCACCCTTTCAGGGTTTGTGAAAATTCATCTGATGGCTTGAAAAATAAATTCCCATTCAATAGAGTTTATATTTAATAGTTAATTAAATCGTTCTTTTACATACCTTTGCGATTCATTAATCGCAAATGAAATACGACAAGATTCGAAAAAATCCGAAGCAATTATTATCATTAACAGGTTTTAATTTATCGGAATTCGAAGCATTTTTGCCAACCTTTAAATATCATTGGGAAGAATATCATTCTCATTTTACGTTAAAAGGTCAACCTCGTATACGGGTTTCTTATGGGAGAAAGAGCAGTCAATTACCGTGTATAACAGATAAATTGCTGTTTATCTTATCCTATATGAAGAATAATCCCTTACAGGATTATCATGCAACGATGTTCGATATGACTCAACCCCAGTGCAATGAATGGATACATCGCTTATCCGATATTTTGTATAAAACCTTAAAAACGTTAGGTGAACTACCCGACAGGAACCATTTAAGGGTAAAATATCTGGCAGGGCAATGTGAAAATATATTGCTCGATGGAACAGAAAGGCCAATAGAACGTCCGCAGGATTCTGACAGGTAAAAATCATGTTATAGTGGTAAAAAAAACTCATAACGTGAAGAATGACCTGCTTTGTACACCTGAAAAACGTATTTTATGGCTTTCCCAGACTTTTGATGGCTGTGTTCATGACAAGAAAATTATAGATGAACAGCCTTTGAGTTTACCCACGGGGATTACAATCTGGCAGGATACAGGCTTCCTCGGGTATAAACCGGAAAATGCTACTATCATGATGCCTGCCAAGAAGCCTAAAGGAAAGCTGTTGTCAGATGTTCAAAAAGAAGAAAACAGGAAAATATCCAGCTTTCGCATTCTTGTTGAACATGCTATCGGCGGAGTCAAAAAATGTCGTATTGTCAAAGAGCGTTTCAGATGCCGCAAGTTTGGCTTTGATGACTTGGTCATGCTTATTGCTTGCGGTCTACATAATTTCAGAATTTCAATTTCACTGATTTTGAACTATATATAACTTTATTGAATATAATGTCTAATATAAACCCTAATATTTTAGTAAAATTTAAACAAGCTTTAAATAATTACTGTTATTGACGGTAAAGTGATTTAAACTTTTTTATGAGACAAAAGGGGGGAACAATTACATTTGTGATGTAAACTAAAACCTAATCGCTTCCCCCTATGTACAAAGTACTTGACAAAGATATAATAGAAATGGAAATAATCTGCCATATTCCAGCCAACAAAAGAGGCTTTTCATCCCAAGCACCTCTTGAAGAGATCGTTAATGCGATACTCTATAAGTTAAAAACAGGCGTGCAGTAGTATTTACTTCCGGTAGAATTTCTTTTTTCAGAATTGGTTCTCAGTTGGCAGTCTGTTTACTATCATTACCGGAAATAGTGCAAGTCTGGTGTATGGAGCCAAAGCTGGATACAAATTCTGCACAAATACAGATACTTGTTGGATTTATCAAGCAGCGACCTGGACGGCAGTCATACCGGAGCGATAAAGGGAGGAGAACAGACAGGTTATCA
>JAITVV010000064.1 GCA_031285625.1 Prevotella sp. | reverse complement strand
GGTATGGGGTATGGAGTCTTTCGGATTCTCTGCACCATACAAGGTACTGGATGAAAAACTGGGATTCACAGCACAAAATGTATACAACCAAGTCAAAAAATATTTGAAGTAAAAAAGATAAAATAAGACAATCAAATGACAATCTTTTCGCAGGGGGATAAACCTATCGGGCTAGCTAGTGACCATGCAGGTTTTACTATGAAAAAGTATATCATCGGCCTGTTTGATGAACAAGGTATCCGATACATTGATTATGGTACTGATAGTACTGATAGTGTCGATTATCCTGACTTTGGCCACAAATTAGGGAAGTCTATAGATACCGGAGAATGTGATTTCGGTATTGCCATCTGCGGTACAGGCAATGGTATCAACATGGCATTGAACAAGCATCAGAAAGTTCGTAGCGGACTTTGCTGGAATAGTGAAATCGCCAGATTGGTAAGACTCCATAACGATGCCAATGTATTAACCCTTCCCGGCAGGATGATCACTCAACAAGAAGCCTATCAGATGATAATTACTTTCTTCAACACAAATTTTGAAGGGGGTAGGCATCAGGATAGAATCAATAAAATTCCTTGCATCTGAAAAGGATTGCAGATATTAAAAGAATAAAAGGGAAACTGCATAGTTTCCCTTTTTCTTAATTCAGAAATATGTACTTCAAAAAGATTGTGTATCTCTCATTTTTTATTTTTCTTTACTTGTTGTTTTCTTGCAATAAGGAAGAAAACCGGTTCAGAAAACAAATAAATAATAGAGATGTAGAAGTACAACTGGAACAATTTTCAGACTCTTTATTTAAACTGAAGTTATTGGTAAATGATAGTTTAAATTCTACATGGCCACTGAAGTATCCTGTATATAAATTCGACTATGGAGACATCACAGGAAATGGAACGGCTATTGCTGTAGGTGTTATTAAACCTACACGATTTGATCCAAAACCGGACAAACGTCTGTTTTTATTTAAGATAACAGATGATTACTATATCCGCCCTTTATGGATGGGATCGCGGGTAGGACAACCTTTAGAAGATTTTAGAATAATAAACAGTCATAAACCGGCACTGATAAGAACTATTGAGAGAGAACAAGATGAAACTTATCTGGTTGCAGAATATAAATGGCGAGGATTCGGTTTGGAATTTATGCATTATATTCAACGGGAAATATCAATGAAGGAAGCACAAAAATTATTACAAAACAAATAATAGATACTATGAGAAAAGCTGTTTTACTTTTCATTATTGCAACTACAATATTTACCAGTTGCAAAAAGAAGGCTACAGAAGCAAATTCAGAAACAGAGACCGGAGTTACAATAGAAACTACAGAAGCGCCTGTTCAATCCTTTCTAACAACAAATACAGACTTGCCGGAATCTATAGATTTTCAACAAGATATCAGCAACTTATCTTTACAAGACCTGCGTCTTTTACGTAACTACTCATATGCCTTGCATGGATTATACTTTATGGAGGCAGACCTCAATGCTTTCTTTAAAGCAAATACAAAATGGTATGAAAGCCTGGTATATAAATTATGGGACGATGACAAAATGCCTCTGGACTATAAAGATGTAAAGTTAACATCCGACGAACAGGTATTTGTAGACAAAATAGATAAACGGATACAAGAGTTACAGCAATCTAACTTCATAAAAAAAGGAAATTATAACCTTGGAAATTACAGTAATATCGTTAATCTGTTCCAGTTTAAAGAAATAGATCAGGAATTTGTAGATAAGGTGGGTCAAAACAACTTTGTAATAACAACAGGTGCTAACCTTCAACTCTTTCATGTATATGAAGAAAATGATTATAATCAAGTACCGAATTTTATAACCACAGACTTGTATTTACAAGCTTTTCATATGTACTTTTCCTACATTCTGAAGAGTCTGGAACAGGAGAAATTTATCCCAACCTTGTCTGAATTATGCCTCAACCTCTATAATGAATCTATGCGAATTGCAGAAACAGCACAAGATACGGATATAAAAAGTATTGCAGAATACAATGCTACTTTTTATGCTATTCCCTATTATTTTCTGACAGAGAAGGAACTCAATATTCTGGAAAAATATAAAAAAGATTTTGCAAAAGAAGTTTCTAATATTAATAAGCAAGAGGATCTTCCTTCTGAGTTTTTATCATTTACTGATGTCTATTTTCCTTACAGTTTATTCAAGCCTCGCGGACATTATACCCGAAAACCTAAAATGGAAGCCTATTTTAAAGCAATGATGTGGCTACAAACAGCACCATTTTGCCGGGATAATAATGAGAAGTTAAGACAAAGTATTTATACCGCAGTACTCTTAAATACAGCAAAAGCCAAGAATGGTAAAACGCTCATGAGCTTATACAGTGCAGTATATGAACCTATTGTATTCTTAGTGGGTTTACCAGATAATCTTTCTATTATGGATATTGCCTTATATCTGGATAAGGAAAAAGTGAATAACCTAAAAGACGCTTTACTTCCAGCTAATATTAACAAAGTAGATAAAATGCTTATAGAGCTAGTAAAAACACGGAATGTTATCAGTCCGGAAATAGAAATTAGCTGTAAAGATAAGATCAATTTTATGCCGCAACGATATCTCATTGATAATGACGTGATTCAAAAACTTGTAGATATTTCCCAAAATGCCAAGCGGGCATATCCTAAAGGACTGGATGTATTTGGAGCCTTTGGTTCAAAATCTGCGAATGATTTATTGAACAATTTCTATAAAGAGAGAGATAACTGGGATAAATATCCTGAAAGAATGCAGAAAATGCAAACTAAATTTAAGAATTATAATGGATAGGATAGTTCTGTATATAATAAATGGATCGAAAGCCTACTTGAACTACAAAAGCCGGATAAAAACTATCCTGAATTTATGCAAACAAAAGCCTGGGATTATAAGAATCTGAATACCTCACTGGCTTCGTGGGCTGAACTGAAACATGATGCGATCTTATACGGAGAACAGCCAATGTCTGCAGAATGTGGAGACGGAGGACCTCCTGCCCCGGTAGTAGTCGGTTACGTAGAACCAAACTTAAAATTCTGGAATAAAATGGCTGAGATGGTTTCCCTTACCCAAAAGTTATTAAAGAAAAACGATCTGTTAACTCCTGATATAAAAGGAAAAACAGAACAGTTGTCCGATTATATTAGCTTCCTTATTCAGGTAACTAAAAAAGAGCTTGCAAAACAGCCTTTAACCGAAACAGAATATCAGACTATTGAATATATGGGCAGTAGCATCGAATATTTCACGCTATCTGTTATCGATCCTGATGTCCATTTAGATAATTGGTCTCTTGTACAGGGGCCCGATAAATCAATTGCAGTAGTAGCCGATATATATACAAGAAATGTGATGGACTGCCCCAAAGACGGGATACTACATGTTGCAACAGGTAACGCAAATAATATATATGTTGTGGTCGAAATAGGTGGTTATCTCTATCTGACAAAGGGAGCTACTTTCAGCTATTATGAGTTTGTACAACCACTGGGGACACGCCTAACCGACGAAGAATGGCAAAAAATGCTGGAAGACAAAAAGGCTCCGGCAATACAGGAATGGATGAAAGGACTTATCATTGATAAAGAACCTAAAACGGACGAAAGAATATTTTATAGCTCGGGGTGTTAAAATACATATATATAATTCTACTACTTACATCGACTGTATTAAATTATTCATGTAGGCAGAAACAACAGGATGCACATCTCTCGATATGCTTTACAGGAGATGTGCTTCTCGATCGCGGAGTGCGTGAGCAAATAGATAAAAAAGGTATTTCATTTTTGTTTGAAGATGTTGCCCCAATATTTCATTCATCAGATGCAACAGTAATAAATCTGGAATGTCCTGTTACAAATATAACTTCCCCTATCAACAAGAAATATATTTTCAGAGGAGAACCCGAATGGCTTCCTAAAATTAAAGAAAGTGGAGTAACGCATGCTGCTTTAGCAAACAATCATTCTATGGATCAAAGTCGCAGTGGGCTGGACGATACATATAAAAATCTAATAGAAGCGGGTATAAAACCGATTGGTTATGGCAGGAATGCAACAGAAGCCAATTTACCTGTATTTATAACTAAAAATGGAATAGAGGTCGCTTTATTTAATTCTGTAACCGTACCACTCGAAAACTGGGTTTATCTTGAAGAAAATTCCGGGGTATGTCAGGCTTCTATCAATACATTATCCGATGCAATAAACCAATTGAGGCAAGATAAACCAAATTGTTTTGTTGTAGTTATCCTTCATTGGGGTATAGAATTTCAGAAAGAGCCGACCATCAGACAACGAAAAGAAGCCTATCAATTGATCGACGCAGGTGCTGATGTCATTATAGGACATCATCCGCATGTATTGCAACGTGAAGAAATCTATAAAGAGAAACCTATTTTTTACAGTATCGGTAATTTTGTTTTTGACCAGAGTTTACCCGATGCAAAAAGAAGTACGATTATCCAACTAGACTTTAATAAAGAAGATTTTTCATTCAAAAAGTATCCCATTCAAATAAATGGCTGCAAACCAGAAATACAATGATCACGACACACCAATTTTTTCGCTATATTTACACAGTATGAAATGTGACTCGGCAATCTGAAAATAAGTTTTCGATTACGCTCGGCTTTCACTATATTTGCGCATAAATAAATATAACTATTATGAAAGGAATTATTCTTGCCGGAGGAAGTGCCACAAGGCTTTTCCCATTATCCAAAGCTATCTCAAAACAGATAATGCCTGTTTATGATAAGCCTATGATCTATTATCCGCTTTCAACTCTTATGTTAGCCGGCATTCGTGAGGTATTGATTATATCCACTCCCCGCGACTTACCTATGTTCAGAGAGCTATTAGGTACAGGTGAAGAACTGGGTATGAAGTTTGAATATGTAATACAAGAAATTCCGAACGGATTGGCTCAAGCCTTTGTTCTGGGAGAAAAATTCCTGAATGGAGAACCGGGATGCCTTATACTTGGAGACAATATGTTTCACGGACAAGGATTCTCTAAAATGCTGAGAGAAGCTGCATCTATAGAAAAAGGGGCTTGCATATTCGGATACTATGTAAAAGACCCGCGTGCCTATGGTGTAGTTGAATTTGATAGTAACGGGAAAGTACTTTCTTTAGAAGAAAAACCTACAGATCCGAAATCAAATTATGCTGTTCCGGGGTTATATTTCTATGATCAGGCTGTTACAGAAAAAGCAAAAGCACTGAAACCTTCTCCTAGAGGAGAATATGAAATTACAGATTTAAATAAATGTTATCTTACTGAAGGAACTTTAAAAGTACAACTATTTGGCAGGGGTTTCGCCTGGCTCGATACCGGAAACTGTGATAGCTTACTGGAGGCAGGTAATTATGTGGAAACAGTACAGAACCGCCAAGGCTTCTATATTTCATGTATAGAAGAAATTGCATGGCGTAACCAATGGATCGACAACAATCAATTGCAGACTTTAGGAGAAAAACTGGATAAGACTGCCTATGGGCAATATATCCTGAGTTTAATTGATTGATATGGCAAAAAAATACGATGATCTGGAAGACAAGGATTATAAAGATGAATCTTTTGAAGCCGAAGGTCAAACAATAAATTATAAAACCTCAACAGTAGAACCTGTAGAACAGGATTTTATCAATCTCAATGAGACCAATAGGGAATTTATTGATTACTGTCTGGGGGACGCTGACGATTTACTAAAAACTTTAGGAGATAGAAATATTTCGAACTATACTGCTAAAGATCTGGACGAACTACTATTCAGATGGAATAATAAAAAATACGACTTCAAATATTTTGAAGAGATGCAGTTTGTGAACGCAATAGGGGCTGCTTTTGGGAACTATCTCAATAGAGAATTTAATACAATATGGTCGGTTATAAGCGATGAGTACGGAACAGATTATGCCTGTATTTCAACTAGTGAATTCAGTTACCAGTTATTTCCCTTTAGTTCTGCATGGAAAGCTATAGAGCAAAACAGGGAAGACTCACTTAATGCAATAATACTGATTGTAAGAAAAAACATTGAAGGTAATAACGATTATAAAAAAGACAAGAATTAAAAAAATATGAAATTCATAGAACAGTCAATAAAAGGAGTATGGATTATTGAACCTAAAGTATTTAATGATGAAAGAGGATACTTTATGGAATCATTTAAGAAAGACGTTTTCGAAGAACATATAGGTAATGTTAATTTCATTCAGGATAATGAATCAAAATCCACCAGAGGAGTTTTACGAGGATTACATTATCAAACCGGTGAATTTTCTCAGGCAAAACTGGTGAGGGCTTTGAAAGGCTCGGTACTGGATGTGGCAGTAGATTTACGCAAGTCCTCCCCTACTTTCGGGCAACATATTGCTGTTGAATTATCAGAAGAAAATAAAAGACAGTTTTTTATTCCCAGAGGTTTTGCCCATGGTTTTCTTGTCCTGAGCGAAGAGGCTATATTTTCGTACAAAGTAGATAACGTGTATGCTCCTGCTTATGAATCATCCCTTATGTGGAATGATCCTACTGTTAACATTGACTGGGGAATAAAGGAAGAAGAATTACTCTTATCGGCAAAAGATAAAGCAGGCAAACCCCTATCAGAAGTGACCATTTTCGATTGAATAATCGATGGCAAAGAAAGTTGTAAAAAAAAGAAATAGAAAAAGAATAAGCAGAAAGAAAAAATCCGGCAAGGAGTTAAAAAAATATATTCTTCCTGTTACATTAGCTGTGTGCTTATGCATTGCAGCTTTCTTTGTTATAAAGACATATCTAAGTGAACCTGAATCGTTTGACTCCAGTAAATATTTTGTAAAAGGAATAGATGTTTCACATCATAATCCTATATTGAACTGGGACAATGTATTGGAGCAGAATATAACTTTTGCTTATATGAAAGCTACGGAAGGAACTACCCATCTGGACCGAAATTATGAATTTAACTACGATCTGGCCAGAAAATCAAATATCAAAGTAGGTTCATACCACTTTTATACCTTTGCTTTATCAGGGAAAGAACAAGCCCAGCACTTTCTTAAAACGGCTCAATTTAACTCAGGAGACCTGATACCGGCAATAGATGTTGAACACTCTCCGGCAAATCCTTACAGTAAGGATAAAGAATTTGTAGAAATGGTTATCAATGAGCTTAAAATAATGGAGAATATTCTATATGAACGATTTGGAATTCATCCTGTTATATACACCAACAAGGATTGTTATAAACTCTATATAAACGGAAATTTCCCGGAAAATATAATATGGATGTGCGATTTGCATAATGAACCTTCCGAAAAAATAAACAATTGGAGAATATGGCAATTTTCTCATAAGGGGGAACTACCGGGAATAGATGGTCACGTTGATCTGAATTACTACCGTTATACCTTTACCGAATTTAAAGAATTATTGCTACCTTGAGGCTTCAAAAATTGATTCAATGAAATACATATATATCATCACACTCATCTCGTTACTCTTCACATCCTGCTTTAAAGAAGATAGCTTCGATAACTCAAAAAAAGGCAATTTTGAAGCCCTTTGGAAAATAATGGATGAGCATTACTGCTTCTTCAGCTATAAAAATGTAGATTGGGATGAAGTATATACCCGCTATTCGGAACGTATAACTGAGGATATGAATAATGATGCATTTTTCACTGTTTTAGGCGAAATGCTGGCAGAAGTAGAGGATGGCCATGTCAATCTGGTTGCCACTCACGATGTAGCCCGTTATTGGAAATGGTTTGAAGATTATCCGGACAATTTTGATACCAAAATTCAAAAAAATTATATCGGTACAGATTATGGTATGGCTGGCGGACTAAAATACAAAATCCTGGATGATAATATAGGATATATTTACTATGGAAGCTTCTCAAGCGGTATAGGTGAAGGTAATATCAATCAGGTGCTGGACCGTATGGCTGTATGTGATGGTATTATTCTTGATATAAGGGACAATGGCGGCGGACTGATGTCAAATAGTGATAAGTTAGCATCACATTTTTTTAATGAGAAGACCTTAGTCG
The DNA here is from genome assembly GCA_031285625.1 of Prevotella sp. GTDB lineage: Bacteria > Bacteroidota > Bacteroidia > Bacteroidales > Dysgonomonadaceae > Dysgonomonas. The sequence goes on along the minus strand of JAITVV010000064.1, from coordinate 16,763 downwards.
GTTATATGATGCACAAAACCGGCAAAGGACATGATGATTTTTCTGAGCCTTATAAGATATATGTTGAACCCTCCAATGGGGTAAAATATCAGAAGCAAGTCATCATACTTACCAATCGCAGTTGCTACAGTGCAGCAAATGATTTTGTAAATGCCATGCGGTATGCACCAAATGCCACTATAGTCGGGGACAGAACCGGAGGTGGCGGTGGAATGCCTTTCTCCTCAGAACTGCCAAACGGATGGTCAATCCGCTTTTCTGCATCGCCTACAATCGATGCCGAGAAAAAGCAACTTGAATTAGGAATCGATCCTGATGTGAAAATTGATATGGAGGAAGGCGATATGCTAGATGGAATTGATACCATAATAGAAAAAGCACGGGAAATAATAAAGGGAAGCAAGTAATCCTGATATTGTCATAAAAAATAAGCTTAATTATCTTTATATAAAGATTTTAATGCAATATCAAAGTAACAAAAAGTTACTCTTAAAAAATACAGAAAAACTGTCACCTTTGTTACTTTTTAATAGTATCTTATTGAGAACAAGATAATTGCTAAACAGAAAGAACTATATTGAGGTATAAATAATTATTTTTCAACAATATATCATTTTGATACTAAAAATATTTAAAATAAATTTTAAATACATCTTCCAATATACAAAATGTTGTAAAACATGCATAAAAAAGTGAAATGATTGTGTAAAAATCACCTCTTTTAAATTTCCTTTTTTCTAAATTTGTGATACAACTTAGTGCAAATATAACTAATCTGTAAAATTCATACCGCTATGCTTAAAGTTACAAAGGAAGCAGCTCTGAAGTACCACAAAAGTGGTAGACCGGGTAAAATTGAGGTAGTACCGACAAAACCTCATAGTACACAAACAGATCTGTCTTTGGCCTATTCTCCGGGAGTTGCCGAACCATGTCTGGAAATAGAAAAGAATCCACAACTGGCATATGAATACACGACTAAAGGGAACTTGGTTGCCGTTATTTCAAATGGTACTGCAGTACTAGGATTGGGAGATATTGGAGCCTTGGCCGGTAAACCGGTAATGGAAGGTAAAGGGCTCTTGTTTAAGATATATGCAGGTGTAGATGTATTTGACATCGAAGTAGATGAAAAAGACCCTGAAAAGTTTATACAGACGGTCAAAGCCATCTCTCCTACATTCGGTGGTATTAATCTTGAAGATATTAAAGCACCGGAATGTTTTGAGATAGAAAGACGTCTGAAAGAAGAATTAGATATACCGGTAATGCATGATGATCAGCATGGAACAGCCATTATCTCTGCCGCTGCACTACTGAATGCGCTGGATATTACGCATAAAAACATTACAAAGATAAAACTGGTAGTAAACGGAGCCGGTGCATCTGCTGTAGCCTGTACCAAATTGTATATGAAATTTGGTGTACAGAAAGAAAACATTATAATGTGTGACAGCAAAGGTGTTTTAACAACTAAGCGTCCCGATCTGAGCGAATCGAAAAAGCAATTTGCGATTGATAGCGATATAACCACATTAGACCAGGCTATAGAAGGTGCAGATGTCTTTTTAGGCCTGTCTAAAGCTGACGTTTTAACGAAAGAGATGGTACGCAAAATGAATGACAATCCTATTGTTTTTGCATTAGCCAATCCAAATCCCGAAATATCATATGAGGAAGCAATGGCATCGCGTGATGATATCATATTTGCTACCGGACGTTCAGATTATCCGAATCAGGTAAATAATGTACTCGGGTTTCCATATATTTTCAGAGGAGCACTTGATGTAAGAGCGACTACTATAAATGAAGAGATGAAACTGGCTGCATCAAGGGCTATTGCCGATCTGGCAAAGGATTTGGTTCCGGATGTGATTAATACAGCCTACGAAATAAAAAAACTAACCTTTGGACGAGATTATATCATACCTAAACCTTTAGACCCCAGACTGCTGACAACTGTTTCTACAGCTGTAGCTAAGGCAGCAATAGAAAGCGGAGTTGCCCGTAAGGTTATAACTGACTGGGAAGAGTATCAAAACCGGATATCCGAAATGATGGGATATAGCAACAAACTTATCCATCGTCTTACAGCTATTGCCAAGAGCGAAAGAAAACGTGTGGTATACTGTGAAGGTAATCACGTTAATACAATTAAGGCTGCTATTATAGCGCAAAAAGATAAACTTTGTGAGCCAATCCTTCTTGGTAGCGAAGACCGTATAAGGAATATCGCTAAAGACAATGGACTAGACCTGAATGGTATTGAGATAATTAATCACAGGAATATATCTGAAGATGTACGCCGTAGCCGTTATGCTGAGATATTAAGTAATAAGAAATCGAGAGAAGGTATTCGTTTTCAGGAAGCTTTTGAAAAGATGAGTGACCGCAACTACTTTGGTATGATGATGGTTGAGACGGGTGATGCAGATGCTGTGATTACAGGAGTATACAGCCATTACCGTGATTTTGCCAAAACTGCCCTTGAAGTTATTGGTCTCAAACCTCAGTATTCGCATTTCGCAGCTATGCATATTGTACAAACAAAGAAAGGACCGTATTTTCTTGCCGATACATTAATCAATCGCTGGCCCGAGGAAGATGTGCTGATAGAAATTGTAAAACTATCTCACGACACTGTAAAATATTTTGCTACAGAACCGGTTATGGCAATGCTATCATTCTCAAACTATGGAGCTGATGACAATGGTAGTCCTAAAAGTATTTCTAATGCAATTAAATATTTCCATGAAAATTATCCTGATTTTGCAATTGATGGTGAAATGCAATTAAACTTTGCGATGAACAAAGAGCTTAGAGACCATACATTCCCATTCAACTCCATAAAAGGAAAAGATGTAAATACATTGATATTCCCGAATCTTAGTTCGGCTAATATTTCCAGTAAACTATTAATGGAACTAGGTATTGCGGGCGAGAGTATAGGACCTATCCAGATGGGACTAAGAAAAGCTGTACACTTTACAGATATAGAAAGTTCGGTAAGGGATATTATAAACCTGACTACTGTAGCTGTTGTAGATGCTATTGCACACAACGAAGACAATCAGTAACCCTATTGTCTTATATAAAGAAGGCTATTTCCTTTAACGGGAGGTAGTCTTTTTGATTACAATAAACTTTTTACCACTTTTTCCATTTTCTCTATGGCATTGTACCAGCTAAACCGCTGCACATAATCATAGCCACGTCTGGCTAAAGCAATACGGTAATCATTATCATTAATCAACTCACAAACACGATCGGCCATCCTTTCTGAGTTTCCGGCTTCGACAAGTAATGCGGTTTGTCCCTCGAATGCATATTCTTTATGTCCTTCAATATCGGTACAAACCAATGCACATCCGCAAAACATAGATTCTACCGAAACCAGGCCAAATCCCTCTGTAAAACTATTAGATATAAAAACCGAGTTGCTATTATAAAGGGCACATAAATCTTCCGGATCCCGAGAATATGTGATCCACTCAGGCAATGATTCGGGTGAAGGAGATATTCCAAACAAATCAACCTTCAGTTCAGGAATTCGTTCTTTCACAATATATAAAGCTTCAAGCCCGTATTTTGAACCTTTTATTTCCTGAGGAGAATACATCATGGCAACAGTAGCTACTTTTCTGGACTCAATCCGTTTTTTTAGATAATATATATTGTTATCAATACCATTCTCAATAAGTTCAACCCTATTTTTTGTATGTTGCTCTACAATCTTTTGTAAATATGAAGCTACTACTATATTAACTGTTTTATTCATATTATATGAAGAATACAATAAATCTTCGTGTCCTTCCCAATTTTCAAATCCTTGTATAAGGTTTATTTTCTTACCTTTAGTATCAGATAGGGCCCCCATTTCCAATACGGTTGCCCACCATGTAGCAATAACAATGTCTGCATCGATAACATACTTGTCTTCTACCTGGGGTACATATGACATTGTAATATCAGGATCAAAGTCAAACCACTGATCTCTGTCAAATCCTTCTATTTTAGACAAAACACGACGAATAAGATAAGGGAATCTATATTTCATGTACTGTGTCCTGATAGGGAAAGTTAGATGTACCTGATAACCTACATGAGCCAAACGATTAGCATACTCATACATTACTCTGAAACCACCTGCAGGACGACGGGGTTTGAATGGCAAGATGAAATTTATTTTTATATTATTCTCCACAAGCAATTTATTTCTATGCAAATATAAGGAGTTTATAAATATTTTTAGCTCCATTGTATTTATTGAATAAAATTATCTAATATAAAAGGTACTTTGAAATATTAAATAAAAAAGTTACACATATAAAACTATTAAAAAGTGTCACTTTTGTCACCTTTTATCAAAGAATAATGCATTTCGTATTTAAGGAATTACTAAAAATAATCAATTATAAAATAAATAATATTAAATAAAATATTAATATAATTAAAATATATTTCTATATTTGTAAAAAATACATTAATTATGCTACCATGTAAATGTCCGAGTTGTCAAACTCAATTAAAAGTAAAAAGTCTCCTTTGTGAGAATTGCGGGACTGAAGTTCATGGATTATATGATCTCCCGTTGTTGGCACAGTTGTCTGTTGAGGAACAAGATTTTATTCTCAAGTTCGTAAAAAATAGCGGTAGCCTGAAAGATATGGCTAAGGATTTAGGACTGAGTTATCCCACTGTAAGAAATTTATTAGATGATATAATTGAGAAAATAAAAAACTATGAAAAGTAATTACAGAATTTCAGATTGGCTATTTAAGCCTTTTCAATTTATAGCAGGCACTAAAGCCCTTATACTTGGAGTGGCTGTTATGCTTTTATTATCTATCCTGGGATATATAGGCAATACACATTTTAATGGTGTTATAGGCATGCAGTACGTACCTACATCGACACCTACGCCGTATATTGTACATGCAGTATATCAGGTTATAGCTCTTTTTTCCATGACTGTGGTCTTTTACATTACAGCACGCATTGTCTCTAAATCCTCAGTCAGGCTCATTGACATAGCAGGAACAATGGCTTTATCACAAGTTCCACATATTCTGTTTGCTCTCATAGGGCTAATTATGGCTGTTCACTTAGACCTTGGAAATATAAATACCATGAATATTACAGAGATGATGGACATCTTAAAAGAAAATATGTTGATGCTGACCGCAGTAGGCATTTTCTCAGTACTTATAATTGCCTGGTCTATTACCCTTAAATATAATGCTTATTCGATCTCAGGAAATATAAAAGGAGTTGTAGGAGGTATATCCTTTACAATAGCTCTTATTATAAGCGAAGTAATCTCTAAGATCCTTATTTATATCATAGTACCTCATTTATACTAAACAACATGAAGAACAGAATACTATTTTTGATACTGACTGCATCAATATCGTTGACCCTTTCTGCTCAACTCCTGGTAAGTGAAGAACCCATCGTGCTAAACACCGAAACCGGAACAATTTATGGAACACTGAAGGTACCAAGCAATAAATCGTCTATACCTGTAGCCATTATTATAGCAGGATCAGGACCTACCGACCGCAATGGAAATAGTCAGTTGACTCAAAACAATGCATATAAAATGTTATCTGATAACCTATTCTATAATGGAATAGCTACGCTCTGCTTCGACAAACGCGGAATTGCAGAAAGTAAACAAGCTATGAAAGATGAATCTGAAATACGGTTTGATCATTATATCGATGATGTTCGTGCATGGATAAACCTATTGTCAAAGGACAAACGATTTTCGGATATTATAATTATCGGACACAGCGAAGGTTCTTTGATTGGCATGATTGCTTCCGAAAATAACGTAATAGTGAAAAAGTATATATCTGTTGCAGGTATGGGTGTCTCTTTTGATGTTACATTAAAAGAGCAAATGGAAAAACAATTATCAGGGCAGCCTCAAGCTCTGAAAGAAACAATATTCTCTTATATCGACAGACTGAAAAATGGAGAGACGATCTCAAATGTCCCTCCTACCCTGAATGCGTTATTCAGACCGAGTATTCAACCCTACATGATCTCTATTATGAAATACGATCCTCAGAAAGAGATTGCCAAATTGAGTATCCCTATTCTTATTCTCCAAGGGACAACAGACATACAGGTAACTGCAGAGCATGCAGACATATTACTTGCAGCTAATCCTAAAGCTAAAAAGGTAATTATAGAGAACATGAATCATGTGCTGAAAGATTGCACTAGTAACGATATGCAGGCACAAAGTCCAACATATAATAATCTGAATATACCATTGAACAAAGAATTAGGAAAAGCTATAATTGAATTTATAAAAGATTAAAAAAGGAGGTACACAGAAGTAATATCGCACCAAGAAACTGTTATTTCCTTTGTCATTCTGAATGCAATGAAGAATCTCGACCCTCCAGACACGAGATGTTTGGCTCCGCTTCGCTCTGCCGATTTTCAATTCACTCCGTTCAACATGACAAAGAAAAAGAGAGGATCATTTTCCTCTCTTTAATTTTTCTATAATAATATTTGCTGCCCGGCCTGATGCTCCGGGTTTGCCCAGAATGTCAATTATTTCATCATAGTCTGACAGCATCTTATTACGGTAAATGTCATCATTCAGAAGTTTGTTAACTTCCTCCTTTATTGCTTTTACTGAAAAGAATTTGGCAAACAGTTCCTGCACCACTACCCTATCAGCTATCAGATTTACAAGAGAGATATATTTGGTGTGCAATAAATTCTTGAATACCCAATATACAATATGTGGTATGGGTGTTTCGTAACAAACAACCTGAGGCACACGGAACAAGCCGGTCTCTAATGTCGCAGTACCAGAAGTGACTAAAGCCACTGTAGAGTATTCCAATAAGCGATAAGTCTGCCCGAAAACAATCTTACAGGATTTATCTCCAATATACTTTATGTAATAATCCGGTTCTATACCCGGAGCCCCTGCAATTACAGCCTGATAATCTACATATTCTTCTATTGCTTCTAACATAGCTGGCAGATTATCCTTTATTTCTTGCTGGCGGCTTCCTGCCAGAAGGGCGATAACAGGCTTATCTTCAAGTTTATTTTCTTCAATAAATTTATCTAGTGAGTCTTCTTTATTCTCCTCCCTGAAATTAGCAACAGCGTCTACTACGGGATTACCTACATAATCGATGTGGTAATTATGTTTCTTATAAAAATCCACTTCGAACGGAAGAATGGAAAGCATTTCGTCCACATACTTCTTAAATGATTTCACCCGGTATTCTTTCCATGCCCATACCTTAGGCGATATATAATAATATACAGGTATTTGTGTATGTGTTTTTATATATTTAGCAACTTTGAGATTAAAGCCCGGATAATCAATCAATATAAGCACATCAGGCTGGAATTTGATAACCTCTTTCTGGCACATCTTCATATTTCGCAATATAGTCTTGAGATTGAGCAATACCGGAACAAAGCCCATAAAAGCCATTTCGCGATAATGCTTAACAAGCCTGCCTCCCTGTGCCTGCATTAAATCTCCTCCAAGAAAACAGAATTCAGCATTTGCATCCTGCTTCTTCAATGCAGCCATCAGGTTAGAGCCATGCAGGTCTCCTGAAGCTTCTCCGGCTACCAGAAAATATTTCATTTCCCTGATTTTATTTTATTACATTATAGATTCCCATGTTTTTATCATAGCAAGATGCTCATGATTTGTCATATCCACCTTTACAGGAACAACTGATACATATCTGTTTGCCAAAGCCCATTCATCAGTCATTTCATCCTGAGGCTCATCGTTTACAAAATTTCCTGTCAGCCAGTATATTTCCTTATTAGCTCCGTCTTTGGATTGCATAAATTCGTTCACCCATTGCCCCGAAGTCTGACGGCAAACCCGGATACCTTTCAGGCTATTGCCTTTGGGAATATTCACATTAAGGCATGTCCCTGCAGGTAATCCTTCATTCAAAACCTGTTTTGTAATGGCGTGAATATATTTTTTTGTATATGAAAAATCTGCATTGTGGCCATGGTCTAACAATGAAAAACCAACGGATGGAATTTTAAATACGGCGCCTTCAATAGCTGCACCCATAGTTCCCGAATATATTACTGCAACCGCAGCATTAGAACCATGATTTACACCCGAAAGAACAATGTCGGGTTTTCGGTCTGCCAGTTCATTTATACCCAATTTTACACAGTCTACAGGTGTACCGGTACTTATATATAGCTTATAGTCCGGCTCATTTTTAACCAATTGTACACGCAATGGTTGTAACGATGTTATCGCACTCGACATTCCTGAACGAGGACCATCAGGAGCCACAACAAGTACTTCTCCCAAATCTTTTACACTTTCTATCAATGCTTCTATTCCTTTAGCCTGATACCCATCATCATTCGTAATAAGTATCAGAGGCTTTCTCTTCTCCATTTATTTTAGTTTTATATTACGTTCAGCGAATAGTTTATGAAAATATTTAACTAAAAAAATAAATTTTCAGTTAAGACACAAAGATACATCAATATTTTCTAAATCCTTCCTTGTAACTTTGTTCTACAAATTTATATTTTGTAAATTTGATGTTCTTTTTAATTTATTAATTAATCAAATACACATAACATGAAAAGAGCAAGTATGGTCTTGTCATTTCTGCTGATCTTATCGGTTACGATATGCGCCCAACAGCAGTACCGCAAACAAGTAAGACCTACAAAAAATGTCATTGTAATGATACCCGACGGAACCTCTATAGGTGTTGTTTCCGCTGCACGCTGGTATCAGATTTACAACAAACTAGGCGGGAACAATCTGGCTATTGATCCCTATCTGTGTGGAACGGTTAAAACCCATTCATCAAATGCCCCAATTGGAGACTCAGCTCCTACCACATCTGCATACATGACAGGTATGCCTCAGCAAACCGGTAATGTATCCATCTACCCAGTAGCGGATCCGGAAAATGATCTTATACCAGTAGACCCGTCAAAAGCATACCAGCCATTAGCAACGATATTAGAGGCAGCAAAATATCAACAAAATAAAGCTACCGGATTAGTCGTAACTGTAGAATTTCCTCATGCAACACCTGCCGATTGTGCGGCACATTATTATGCCAGAGGGAAATATGAATATATAGCTTCGCAAATGGCATACCAGAATCTGGATGTTATGTTTGGTGGTGGGAATTCAATTCTAACAGATGATATTAAACAGTATTTCAAGAATACAGGAACAAAACTGATCCAAGATGATATAAAAGCTTTTCGCGACTTTAACGGGAAAGAAAACGTGTGGGCTCTGTTTTGTGAAAGAGAACATCCATATGACCTAGATAGAGACCCTAATGTAATTCCCTCATTAGATGAAATGACTAAAAAGGCTCTTGACAGATTATCCCAAAATGAAAACGGATTCTTCCTGATGGTAGAAGGCAGTAAGATAGACTGGTCTGCACATGGTAATGATGCAATAGGATGCATCACCGAATATCTTGCTTTCGACAAAGCTGTAGCAACTGTGATGGACTTTGCTCAAAAAAATGGCGAGACAACTGTTATTGTTTTGCCTGATCATGGAAATAGCGGATTTACAATCGGACGCAGAGATCTGAAAAGCTATGATAAGGCAAGTTTAGATAAATTATTCAAAAATGTCTCGCAATATAAAAAAACTGGAGAAGGACTGGAAAGAATATTATTAAAATCTAAACCGGAAGATTTTAAAAGTATTTTCAAAGAATATACCAATATAGATCTGAATCAGGAAGAATTAGACCTGCTACTAAACTCTAAAAATTATAAAGAAGCCGATTACATGAAAGTAAGTAACAGTGTGAATATGGGTTCCAGTATCATCAAAATCATGGATGAACATACATATTTCGGATTCACAACCGGAGGGCATACCGGAGAAGAAGTATTCCTTGCAGCTTATCATCCGAATGGGGACCTGCCTATCGGAATGAATACGAATATAGAGATCAATCAATACCTCGCTGATGCTTTGGGCATAAAAACAACCCTGGCAGAAATGACTAATGAAATATTCGCAAAACATACTGATGTATTTAATGGTATGGAATATAGTATTGATAAATCTTCGGATTTTCCTGTACTGAAAGTAAAGAAAGGCAATATGACATTAACTATACCTGCATTCAAGTCCGTAGCATACCTGAATGACCAGCCAATTACATTACGCTCTGTAACAGTATATATAGATAAAAACGACACATTCTACATACCACGCAGTTTAGCTGGTAAATTGTAGACCAGAGATTCATATAAAAAATAAAAGCAACTGAATCTTCAGTTGCTTTTATTTTTTAATTAATCCGATTAGAAATTCCATTTCAATGGCTCAAAGTAAGCTTGAGGATGAAGACATGCAGGACAAGTTTTTGGAGCAACCTTACTCTTAATTACAAACCCGCAATTACGACATTGCCAGTCAATAGCTTCTTCACGAGAGAACACACCATTGCTTTGCACGCGTGCAAGTAAAGCTTTGTAACGATCTTCGTGCATGTTTTCTACTTTAGCAACCATGCGGTACATTACAGCAACTTCCTTAAATCCTTCTTTTTCTGCTATATCAGCAAAGGCAGGGTAATCTATAGCCCATTCTTCATGCTCACCGGCAGCAGCTTCGATAAGATTTTCTTCTGTTGTTCCTATCTTTCCTGCAGGATACATAGCAGTAATTTCTACCATACCGCCTTCAAGAAATTTAAACATACGTTTTGCATGTTCTTTTTCCTGATCTGCTGTTTCAAGAAATATAGCAGCTATTTGTTCATAACCTTCTTTTTTTGCAGTGCTTGCAAACATCGTGTAACGCATTCTTGCTTGAGATTCTCCAGCAAATGATTTTAACAGGCATTTTTCTGTTTCCGTGCCTTTAATACTTTTTTCCATAACTTGATGATAGTTTTAAAAAATTGACTTTGTACAAATTTAGTATTTAAAATCCTTTTCTGAAAAAGATTTCAAATGATTTTATACCTTTGTGGTCTTAAATACGGTATAGAAATAACGCCTTTTAGGCCAGTTAATTAGAAAGGGTCTAAACAAAAAAACATTTTATTGCATAATCAACTATCTATTAAGGTATTCTATATTTTTATTGTAAATATTTATCAATCATCAATTGTTTTTATTGATTTGTTATGAACAAAGATTTTCTCAAAGACTTCACTCCACAGTTGTTTATCTCATTAAAAACATATAATAAAGAAAAATTTGTAAGTGATCTCATGTCCGGCCTCATAGTTGGCATTGTAGCTTTACCTTTAGCGCTGGCCTTTGGTATCGCATCGGGAGTAACTCCGGAACAAGGTATTATTACTGCAATTATAGCTGGATTTATTATATCATTTCTCGGAGGGAGCCGTGTACAGATAGGAGGACCGACAGGCGCTTTTATCGTTATTGTATATGGAGTTGTACAAACCCATGGTATAAAAGGGTTGCTCATTGCCACCATCATTGCCGGAGTTATACTTATTCTTCTGGGAGTATTTAAATTAGGCAAAATAATTAAGTTTATCCCCTATCCTATTATTGTGGGATTTACCAGTGGTATTGCTGTTACAATCTTCACAACACAAATAGCGGATATTTTCGGTTTGAGTTTTGGAGGAGAAAAAGTGCCGGGAGACTTTATCGGCAAATGGATTATGTATTTTAAGCACTTTGATACAATTAACTGGTGGAATACAATCATCAGTATAGCAAGTATATTTATTATAGTAATCACTCCAAGAGTTGTAAAAAAGATTCCCGGATCATTGGTATCTATTGTTATAATTACAATAGTTGTATATCTGCTAAAAACTTATGCAGACATAAACGTTATTGATACAATTGGAGATCGCTTCAGAATCAATGCTGAAATTCCAGATGCAGCAATACCCGACATCAATATGGCTGCCATTACAGATTTACTTCCGGTTGCTATCACGATAGCTTTACTGGGAGCAATAGAATCGTTACTATCAGCTACTGTTGCTGATGGCGTTATTGGAGGAGAAAAACATAATTCCAATACTGAACTTATTGCACAAGGGATAGCAAATATCATCACTCCTTTGTTTGGTGGTATCCCTGCTACTGGAGCTATTGCCCGTACTATGACAAATATAAACAATGGAGGACGTACGCCTGTTGCAGGTATTGTACATGCTGTTGTTCTTTTATTGATTCTGTTATTGCTAATGCCATTAGCACAGTATATTCCGATGGCTTGCCTGGCTGGAGTATTGGTTATTGTGGCATACAACATGAGTGAGTGGCGCACATTTAAAGCCTTACTGAAAAACCAAAAATCAGATGTAGCTGTATTATTGATCACATTCTTCCTGACCGTGATATTCGACCTGACTATAGCTATCGAAGTAGGATTATTACTAGCTGTAGTATTATTCCTGAAACGCATAAATGATGTAACCCATGTTTCGGTGATTAAAAACCAGCTTGACCTAACAGATGAAAGCGAATTCACACAAGATGAAGAAATTCTTACCTTGCCAGATGAAGTAGAGGTATATGAGATAGATGGCCCTTTCTTTTTTGGCATAGCTAACAAATTTGATGAAAGTATGCGCATTATCGGAGATAATTCGAAAATACGGATTATAAGAATGCGTTTGGTCCCCTTTATAGATTCTACAGGATTACATAACCTTACAAGCCTGTGCAAAAAATCGATGAATGATGGTATACAAGTGATACTATCAGGTGTTAGGCCTGAAGTACATGCTATGATCAGACATTCTGAGATACCTGATATGATAGGTGAAATAAATATTTGTGAGAATATTAATATTGCATTGGACAGAGCTAGAGCAATATTAAAAGAAAACGAATAAAATTTCCTTAATATCAAGTATTTTACGTAAATATTGGGTTGTAATCAAGGCTAAAATTGATGCTCTTCAATAAAATAATATCAAAAGATATTATTTAACTAAAAGTCAATAAAAATCTTTTAAATTTTTGAAAACTTTATATACACATAGAATGTTTATCAAAAAGTAATGACACTTGTTAGTTTTTAGAGTATAAATCCATTTAAGCACAAAACTGATGGCAACAATTAATCCGTACTTATCATTCAATGGTAATTGTGAAGGTGCATTTAAATTCTACAAATCAATATTTGGTGGAGAATTTGAATATATAGGCCGTTATAAAGACATGCCCGGAGAGCAATCTGTACCTGATACAGAGAAAGAAAAGATTATGCATGTTTCACTTCCTATCGGAGGAAATACTGTATTGATGGGGGCCGATTCATCCGAATATTTTGGAGTAGTTACAAAATTTGGAGATAATATATCCTTATCTATAAGTACAGAAAAAGAAGAGGATGCAAAACGTATATTTAAAGCTTTATCGGAAGGAGGTAAAATACTTATGCCTCTTGAAAAAACTTTCTGGAGTACCTTATTTGGTCATGTAGTTGACAAATTTGGTATATACTGGATGGTAAACTACAATTAGTCAGACTTTCCAACCTTTTCATTTTTGCTCCGTATTCTAATAGTGTATAAAGGGATACGGAGATAAAATTGAATATACTACAAACATTATTAACATATTTCGTTAATAGGTATACTATTCACTCATCTAATTCGTTTATAATTCATAATTTTGAGAATTAAAACTAATAAGATGCCATCAGATAAGACTTCATTAAATTTATCATACACAAAATCAGTAATCTTCTCTTTGATTCTATCTCTATTTTCATCTTATTGCCTTGCACAGGTAGATAGCTCTTATATACAACCTTATGACCATGAACTATCCATCAAGCCCCATGTTTATTATAAATATACATCCATTACTCATGAGATTGATGATGATAACGAATTAACATATATGCCCAACAGTCCTGTTAGTCTGGGATTAGGTATTACATACAAGAATTATTCATTAAGTGGTGGCTATGGATTTGGATTTATGAGAGATAAAGACCGGGGAAACACTAAATCACTTGACTTTCAGTATCACTATTATGGACGAAAATTTATTGCTGACATATTTTTCCAACGGTACAAAGGATTTTATACCGAGGAAAAGGATGATGTATTTGAAATCTATCCTGATATAAAGGTTGTACAATATGGCGTACATGGACAATATGTATTTAACAATAAAAAATTCTCGTACAGAGCAGCTTTCAACCAAAGTGAGAAACAGCTAAAGTCAGCCGGAAGCTGGCAACTCGGGGGAGGTATATATTATAATGAGATACAATCTGATAGTACTTTTTATTTGAATGAATACAAAAAGCTGAGAAATTATCAGTTTAGTGTTAGCGGCGGATATGTGTATAACTGGGTTATCAACAAGAATTTCTTCTTATCAGGAGGTGTATCTGTGGGGATGAATTTAGGTATAGAAAATACAAGTGACTTCAAAAAAGTGATAATATCGCCATCCGTATTCCCCCGTATCTCAGCTGGCTACAATGCTGATGACTGGTCAATAGGGTTATCATCCGTCATCAACAGAATGTATGTAACACGCACCAATTCTCTGAAAATGATTTTCGATACAGGTACTCTTCAAATGAGTTTTATAAAAAGATTTGATGTAGCTCCTAAGTTCATGAAAAAGATCAAATATATTAATTGACCTCCTTCCTTTAATCTCTTACAGAGTATATACCTGATTTAATAATCGAAATTATTTACATGATCTCAAGATTATTGTACATATTTTTTTATCCTGAATAAAGTAATTTCGCTTCAGTATATCAAAATACTCTTATTACCTGAAAAATACTCTTCGTATTTTCTTATGATTATCAATTGAATGCTAGGTGACTATGATATAACAAAAGGACGTACCTATCAATACTTTGAGGGAAAACCATTATACCCTTTTGGCTACGAATTGAGTTATACTACTTTCAATTATACTGATATAAATATTCATGAAAATGGAGAGGCAGTTTCCATATCATTTAATGTTAAGAATGCAGGACAAAGAGATGGTGATGAAGTATCTCAGGTATATGTAAAATTACCAGAAACAGGACAGATTATGCCATTGAAACAACTTAAAGGTTTCCAGCGTACAACATTAAAGAAAAATGAATCAAAGAAAATAGAAATAAAGATATTGAAAGAACAACTGAGATATTGGGATGAATAAACAAAATCATTTATAACTCCAAAAGGCAATTATCATTTCATGATAGGAGCTTCATCTGAAGATATCAGATTAGAAGGAAGCATAAATCTATAATAGATTATCAGTATTCGGGAAGAACACCTTACTCCACGCTTATTGTATCTACAATACTATGTTGTTGGTAAAAGAAGCGTTTTCTTTCCCGAATACCGCTACCAGAAATTAAAGAACATATCTTCTTCATTGAATTCATCCAATCACGAAGCTGCATAGTAGTATTATAGTCTTCATTATAGCCAGTTCCGACAAAATAAGTATGGAAATTACTACACCATTTATCTTTTGAAATATGATAAGAAAAGCAAGCGCCTAAACTTACTTCTGATATATAGATTTCAACATCCTTCAGTCCAAATAATGTAGAATGAGTGCCTTTAAGCATTTCTTCAAACTGATAAAGCATACTATGCAAATCATCTTTGATCAATTTCAAATCATTATTATTTAATGAACCGATAGAGGCAAAATACATTATATCATTAACAAAAGACCAAATAGCAGAGCAATCCCATATATATGTCATTCTTTCAACTTTACTACATAGGTATAATGTCTTATCACTAAGTTTTAGTAAATCCTTGGGAATCACCCAATCCTCATAATTATCAAAATCAGCGGCCCCAGTATAATAGTATCCCCATTTGAAGTATATAAATTTCACTAGAGAGTTATAAGGCATCAAAAAGTGAAGAGGGATAAATGAAAACATTGAACCATATTCTGTTGATCCGGATAATATAATATCATTCAAAAAAATAAGGTCTGCCTCTATACCTAACGTAAGAGTACTTAGCGATTTTGCCTCCATTGGAGAATACATTGTAAATGATGGAAAGTGAAAATGCTCACCATTACTAAAGATCAGACCGTCTAGTGATATCCCCAATTTTAATGATAGGATACCCATTTCTTCGACACTAAAGTTTACACTTCCGTTTAATCTGCGGGAAGCTGATTCCCTTTCTATTTCCAATGTTTCTGAAATAAAGGATACTAACTGACTTCTTTTTTTTATTTTTTGATACAGGGCATTAATAAAATTAGTCAAAAAATTAGAATCTCTCATTCTTTAAATATTAAAAGTGTTTTATCACTTAAAAATACAAATTAATTCATATACAGTATGAGACATAAAATGATAAAAATTTGACAAAAAAATGGCAAAAAAATCAAAACAGACACTATCTGTCGATTTTCGAAAAAAAACTACATAATATAGAATACAATTCTCTAACACAAGCAATCTGTGTCATTAACCTTATTTCTCTTATTAATACCTTTGGATACAATTTCATTGACATGGCAACTTTTATTCACTATTTTTTCTAGAAACAGGACTTTTATATTCAATGAAAAAATTCAATGTCTTGAATAATATGGAGTATCAAAAAATGCTGCTTGTTATATAGTATTTGTCTTTGTTCCATTGTCTTGCTTCTGTTTGTGAAAATCGTAAAGGAGGTTCCTCAAGGCATTGATTTTTTTCAAAATCATTTTTCAAACCATAAAACTATAAATATTAAATCATACATACTTAACTAAACTAGAAAATTATGAAT
>JAITVV010000057.1 GCA_031285625.1 Prevotella sp. | reverse complement strand
ACCTGGAAAACGGAAAGAAGGTAACCATCAAAGCAGGGAACAACAGTAAGGAAAACAGGTATGTGAACGGTATGACGGTGAACGGACAGCCTTATACTAAAAACTACCTGACTCACGATGCACTGCTAAAGGGGGCAACAATTAACTATCTGATGGCGCCAAATCCGAATAAAAATAAAGGAATAAATATTAATGATACGCCATATTCATTCTCTAAGGAGTTAAGATAGTATTAATATACTTATATTAGGATAGTTACAATAATATAAAAAGCAGTAAACTTAAGTTTACTGCTTTTTTATCCTATAATTCTTATTAACATTTAATATTTAGATCTATCAGTACATTTCTGATTTGCTCATATGTAGTTATACGGGTAGGCACTAATGGTAAACGGAGCTTATTTTCAATATACCCCATCATATTCAGCATACACTTTACCCCTGCCGGGTTGCCATCTACAAACAATAAGTTAAACAACTCATTGAAGCTATGATGAATAGTCAGAGCACTGCGATAATCACCTTCCAGAGCTAAACGGGTCATCCGGCTGAACTCTTTAGGGAAAGCATTGCCTATAACTGAAATAACACCAATAGCACCAAGTGTTATCAGTGGGAAAGTAACTCCGTCATCGCCAGAGATAACATCAAAATGCTCAGGTTTACGTTTGATAATTTCATCCATCTGAGTCATATTTCCCGAGGCCTCTTTAACAGCAACTATATTAGGAAAATCATTAGCTATCCGCAGTGTTGTATCAGCTGTCATATTCACACCTGTACGACCAGGAACATTGTATGAGATAATAGGAAGCGATGAAGCCTCCGATATAGCCTTATAATGCTGATAAATACCTTCCTGAGATGGTTTGTTATAGTATGGAACTACAGATAGTATACCGTCAATTCCTCTATAGTCATTCTTTTTCAGCTTATCTACAATTGCACGTGTATTATTCCCTCCTTCGCCTAAGATAACAGGGATCCGACCATTCACCTTATTTACTACCAATTCTACAATCTGGCCCTTCTCATCTTCAGTCAGAGTAGGAGTCTCCGCTGTAGTACCCAATACTACCAGATAATCTGTACCATTTTGCAATTGATAATCTACAAGCTTCATAAGGGCATCATAATCGACACTCTCATCATCTTTAAAAGGAGTTATCATAGCAACCCCCATCCCTCTGAGATTTATTCTAGGCATAAAATCAGTCTTTTCTTTGAAAAGTCAATCTTTTCAATTTGTGCAAAATTAAGAATTAATTTACACCTTAACGTATATTATTCAGGTAAAATTTTATCTGATTGTAAGTTTCCTGCAAAGTTTTATTATCTTCTTTAAGTACTATAAAGTCGTATACATTGTATTCGGATTGTGAAATTCCTATACTGCAATCTGAAGAATTATTTGCCAGTAAATATTTACAGACTTTATTATCTCTGGTTGTCAGATCCATCAGGGTATCATAATCCAATAGTTTGAACTCATTTAATACAGAAGAAGATATTACATTAAGTAACGATATTTCATTAGGGTGGATAATTCTTACATTTGAAGGGAAAATTGTATTACCGAGGTTCTTTTGAGGAGGTTGCACAGTCCACATTACAACCTTTTTTTTCTTTGATTCAAGATCTCTTGCAATAATTTCTATCTCTTTCCAGTCATTATAAGAGAATAAGATCAAAATACTTTCCATACTTTCAATATTACGAAAAGCATGATCTCTTTTATTGCTTTTAAAAGCAGAATCTATTTTCCATTTTACTAAAAAATCAAACATAACATGATATTGTTAGATAACTTATAAACCCTATATCTATATATTTTGTTTAATAGCATACGAAAATAAATCCTGCTTTCAGCTATTTTTATAATTTTCTAGCACCATCGCTAATTACTACATCATATACTTTAGGTTTGATCCTAAATTTCTGCTCATAGCTTTCTGTAGCACGTTTAATGAAATCATCATGAAGTTCATCTTTCACAAGATTGATTGTACAACCGCCAAATCCACCACCCATCACACGTGATCCGGTAACTCCGCATTGGCGAGCAACATCATTCAGGAAATCAAGCTCTTCACAACTAACTTCATATTTACGGCTTAGCCCGATATGAGTTTCATACATTTTCTTACCTACAGTTTCGTAATCGCCTCTTTCCAAAGCATCGCAGGCTTCGCCCATACGTTGAATTTCTTCGATTACAAACTCAGCACGCATATAATCTTCTGCACTAACTTCATTTGCTACCTCTTTAAGCATATCGATTGTTGCATCACGAAGTAGTTCTACTTCAGGATGATATTTACGAATATATGAGGCTGCATTTTCGCATGATTCGCGGCGTTTGTTATAAGCTGAAGAAGCAAGTTCATGAGCTACACATGTATTTAGCAATACCAAACGATAACCTACCGGATTGAACGGAATGTATTTATATTCTAAAGAACGGCAGTCAAGACGTATCAGAGACCCTTCTTTACCAAAGCAAGAAGCAAACTGGTCCATAATACCACATTTTACACCTACATAGTTATGTTCTGTAGCCTGACCAATCTTAGCTAATTGGAAACGGTCAAGTCCAAGGTTATACATATCATTGATAGCAAAACCAAAACAGCTTTCCAATGCAGCAGAAGATGACATTCCTGCTCCAAGAGGCACATCACCTGCAAATACACAGTCAAAGCCTTGAACTTCTTTTCCAAGTTTCATTATTTCGTGACAAACGCCAAAAATATATTTACCCCATTGTTTGATTGGAATATCATCTAACCCGAACTCATCCATCTCAGACAAGTCCATTGCATAAGCTTTGATGCGGTCAGGTGTTCCATTTGGTTTTATAACACAATACATCGCTTTATCGATTGCTCCCGGTAATACAAAACCTCCATTGTAGTCAGTATGTTCTCCAATAAGATTAATACGTCCGGGTGAAGTGTACATCACACCATCAGTTCCGTAAAGTGATTTAAATTTTTCTCTAATTAAATTTAGCTCCATGGTTGATTCTAATTATTTAGGTTTATAAAAAAGTATTTCAATCTAACATTTTCAGGAATTCTTCCTCATCAATAATCTTAACTCCCAAACTTTCTGCTTTTTCCAGCTTAGCCGGTCCCATATTATCCCCTGCAAGGACATAATTTGTTTTTGATGAAATGGAACCACTGTTTTTACCTCCGTTTTGTTCTATCATGGCTTTATATTCATCACGGGAGTGTTTCTCAAATGTTCCGCTTATAACAATAGACAAGCCTTTTAACTTGTCTGTTCTTTGGGCTATTATTGTTTCACTTAGCTCAAATTGTATGCCAAACTCACGAAGCTTATTCACAACTTCCATATTGGCATCCTTACTAAAGTATTTAACAATACTCTGAGCTATCCTGTCTCCTATTTCATCTACCTGAACCAATTCCTCTACAGAAGCAGCCTCAAGTAAATCTATATTAGGAAAAGCCAAGGCAAGTTTTTTAGCTACAGTTTCGCCTACATATCTGATTCCTAATGCATAAAGGACTCTTTCGTATGGTACGGAAACCGAAGCGTGAATACTATCTATCAGGTTTTTGGCACTCTTTTCAGCCCAACGCTCCAATCTCGATACATCCTGCCACTTCAAGGTATATAAGTCTGCAATATTGTGTATATAACCAGCATTATATAAATGTTCTACAGTTTCGGAACCTCCTGCTATATTCATAGCTTTACGAGTCAAGAAATGTTCTATTCGTCCTTTTATCTGTGGCGGGCATGCTGTATCGTTCGGGCAATAATATATAGCCTCACCCTCATCTTTTACTAGAGGAGCTCCACATTCCGGACAATTCTTTATGAATTCAACTTTTTCATCAAAAACATTTCTCTTAGACAGATCAACCTCTGTAATCTTAGGAATGATCTCCCCTCCTTTTTCTACATATACCTGATCATTAATATGCAGATCCAGTAAATTGATATAGTCTTCATTATAGAGTGATGCGCGTTTTACGGTTGTCCCCGACAGTTTTACCGGTTTAAGATTAGCTACAGGCGTAACTGCACCTGTTCGGCCTACCTGATAAGAAACCGACTCTAATGTTGTAACAGCTTTCTCTGCCTGAAACTTAAATGCAATTGCCCAACGTGGAAATTTAGAAGTGTACCCCAAGTTTCGTTGTTGAGAAAGAGAATTCACCTTTAGCACGATACCATCAGTCGCTACTGGCAGATTCTTTCTTTCTGTATCCCAATAATGGATATATGCAAATATTTCATCTAATGTCTTACACTTCTTTGTAGCATCCGAAATCTTGAAGCCCCACTCTCTGGCTTTCATCAAATTCTCATAATGACCGTCAGTTGGCAAATTTTCTCCCAACATAAAATAGAGATAAGAATCCAATTTTCGGGCAGCCACAATTTTGGGGTCTTGTTGCTTCAATGTTCCTGACCCTGCATTCCGGGGATTGGCAAAAAGTGCTTCTTCTTGCTCTGCTCTCTCCTTATTGATTTGGTCAAATACAGACCATGGCATTACAATTTCGCCACGAATCTCAAATTCAGCAGGATAATCTGTACCATGCAGTCGCAGCGGGATACTACGGATAGTACGCACATTGGCAGTTACATCATCTCCCTGTACACCATCTCCACGGGTAACCGCCTGAGTAAGCACCCCATTGATATATGTAAGTGAAATGGATGTTCCATCATATTTTAATTCACAAACGATTTCAAAATCATCATTCAGTCCTTTTTTTACACGATTATAAAAATCTGTGATCTCTTCTTCTGTATAGGTATTGCCCAATGAAAGCATTGGATATTTATGTACCACCTGGTTAAAAGACTTATTTATATCGCTTCCCACGCGTTGTGTAGGAGAATTAGGATCAAAATACTCCGGATACTGGATTTCCAGATCCGTTAATTCTTTTAGTTTTCTGTCAAAATCAAAATCTGAGATTGTAGGCGTGGACAGAACATAGTAATTATAGTTATGTTGATTCAACTCTTCCCGAAGAGCGTCGATCTGCTGTTTTATCTGATTCATCTTAATGTTAAAATCGTATTTACAAATATAGAAAGAAATAAGGTTAGTAAATGTAATTTTAGACATTTTTCAGAAATGAACTCCTAAAATAAGCAGATAGTAATTATTAATAAATTGATTTTAAAAGAAATACACAAAACAGCTATAATTTGATATACGAATGATAGAGAATCAAACAGTAGTAATCAAGATTAATATTAAATATCAAAAAAGTAACACATATAGGATTTCATAAATATCAATATATAAGCATATTATACTGAAAAGGTAACAAAAGTAACACTTATTATATACATTTTTATTGTTACTTTTTCCTTTTCATTGTTCTCCGGAGGAACAAGGGTATCTCATTTTCATTTTCTATGAATAAATGGGTAGAATGCTTCCTGCGCAAACATGATAGAGATCTTAAAACAAAAAAGTAACACATACAAAATCCATCAAACATTTATATATAAACATATTACGTTAAAAAAGTAACAAAAGTAACACTTATAACATATATTTTTATTGTCACTTTCCATCGCACCAGTACCTTATTATATCAAAGAACTCATTATATAATAAGACAATTTTATCAACTTATCATATAGGATATGTTCTATTTAAATTATATTAATATTTATCTCAAGCATGTTTTCATTTTTGTCATGTTGAATTAGAAGAATCGACGGAGCCAATAGTAGTGAAATATCTCGGCCCTTCTATCAAGTAAAGAAGAGAAGAGATTCTTCACTCCGTTCAGAATGACAAAAAGAGTATTTTCTTAATCCTTTGCCATGAGTTGGTATAAAAAAGGCCTGATAATTTATATCAGACCTTTACTTGTTTTTTATTTTCTTAGAACTTCCATTGATTAGATGTTTTCGCTGAACCTGAATTTGTCGTACCAGTGCCTCCTTTGTAATACTTTAATGCTTCGGGCAAATATTTTTGTATTTGCTGAATACGTGTATTATCAGAAGGGTGGGTACTCATAAACTCAGGAGTACTGCTTCCCTGCTGAGACATACGCATCCAAAAACTAGCTGCCTGGTTAGGATCGTATCCGGCCATAGCCATAAATATCAGCCCTAACTCATCCGCTTCTAATTCTTGTTTACGTGAATAAGGTAGTAAGATACCATACTGGGAACCAAGTCCTATTGCCGCTGCTGCAGCCTGCTGGACACCCGCTGAAGCACCGCCTAAAGCCGTGCCTACGGCAGCTGTGCCGTACTGTGTTACCATTTGCTGGCTCATACGTTCATTCGCATGTTTTGCTACAGCATGAGCTACCTCATGCCCCAATACCACTGCTAAGCCTGTCTCATTCTGAGTATAAGGCAATATACCTTCATACACAACGATTTTACCTCCGGGCATACAAAATGCATTGACATCTGTGCTTTTAACCAGATTAAACTCCCAGGAATATGAAGATACTTCATCGGCATAGCCATTATTTTTCAGATAGGATTCTACAGCATTAGCTATATTCCTACCCACTTTCTGAACCAAAGCTGTATTTACTTTATCTGTAGATTTTGGTGCAGACTTCATGAATTCATCATATTGCTGCAAACTTAAAGTAAGGACTTCCTGGTTAGAAACCAGATTCAACTGTTTTCGACCTGTAACAGGTACACTTCCGCAACTTGTGAACAAAAGTAAAGATGTCACAAATAATAAAGATAGATACTTTACCATAATATCAGTTTGTTAAGTTTGATTTATCAAAGTTATTGCTTATTATTTTGTTCCTTCAATAAATCTCTAATTTCTGTGAGTAATGTTTCCTCTTTTGTGGGGGCAGGAGGTGCTGCCGGAGCTTCTTCTTTCTTATGTTGCAAGGCATTTATACCTTTTATAGCAAAGAATATTGCAGTTGCAATAATTACAAAGTCAAGTATTGTTTGTATAAATGTCCCGTAATTGATAGTCACAGCAGCTGCATCACCAACTGCTTCTTTTACAACAATTCTTAAATTAGAAAAGTCTACACCACCTAAAACGTACCCTATAGGAGGCATTATAATATCACTTACCAATGATGAAACAATCTTACCAAATGCTCCACCGACTATAACACCGACAGCCATATCAACTACGTTGCCGCGCATCATAAAATTTTTCAGCTCTTTTAATACAGACATGATTTTTATTTTGTTAGTTTAATGATCGCTATTATTTACATATTAAACACAAAATTAAAACTTTTTGTTTAGAAAAATTTTAACAGTTGCAGGTTTATTTTCATTTGAGACATCTATACTGTCGATGCAGATGCTGTCGGACAGATGAATCATATAAGGTATAACAACATTATTTGTAGAATCTTTTGCTATATTATTTAATATGTAACCTGATAATTCTATTGAATCATTTTGCACCTGATAATCAAGTGCCAATGTATTATTGTTTATTTTTATAAATAAGCAAACCGGAGCGCTATTTCGCATTTTTGTTATTAATTCTATATTTCCTTCATTTGAAAAGAAAGTATTTTCCGGATCGGAATCAATAAAATTTTGTATTGGTTTATAATCCTTACTCATTGCAAATAACCCTTTATAGAAAGTACAAACAAGAAAATTACTGTTGGGCAAACTATAGAATAGTATTTTTGCATTTTTATACTCCTTTTCTTTTGCCGGGTACGGCAAGGCTATATGCGCTTTTATAAAAGAATTGATCTCAACTTCTTGTTCTTGCTTTACCTTTGTAATCAATATCTTTTCATTATTTGCATATTGTGCTATTACAGTAGGAAAAGATAAATCTCCATTTAGTATCCCTATCAGCTCTTTTAAAGATGGATCAAATGTATAAAGTTTATCAAGATTATATTCCCTATTAATATTAACAATACTGACAGCTTCGGGAGACACATAATTATATATATCTATTAGAGAGGATTCTTTGTTGTACTCCAATTTTTTATATAATTGGCCTACACCTATCAAAACCGCAACTAACAGAATAAATAAAATAACTATCTTTATCCTCCGTTTAGCCATTGTAACAAAATGTTATCTTCAGATTAGCAAAGATATATGAAAGCTTTAGTATTAAAAGAAATTAAGTCTGTTTTTTGTTCTTCGTTCGGAGCCTTTTTTTCTTTCAGTTTCTTATTAATAATGGGAATTATGCTTTGGCTTGTTTCCGGAAAATATAACTTTATAGACAATGGCTATGCCGATATGGTTCGCTTTTTCGATTTAGCGCCTATACTGTTAGCAATACTTATTCCGGCTCTGACCATGCGTTTGTTTTCAGAAGAAAAGCGAAATAAAACTTTCGATATCTTAAGGGCTAGGCCTGTAAGTTTGCTCACAATATACTCCAGTAAATTTTTAGCTACATTTATTTTCTTTCTTATTACATTAGCGCCTACGGTCATATACGTTATCTCACTATCCCTATTAGCAAATCCGGTAGGTAGTATCGACCTGAATAATATAATTGTTTCATATTTATCACTTATATTATTGTCTGTAGTTTTTATCACAATTGGCTTGTTTGGTTCGGTAATATCACCCAACCAAATAGTTTCTCTTATAATATCCGTTTTCCTTTGTTTATTTACTTTCTGGGGATTCGAACTGATTACCGGTTTCCTGCTTTCCGGTAAGACACAAGCTATAATATCATCTTTTGGCTTGTTACATCATTACGAACTAATGCAACGGGGGGTAATACAGATTAAGGACTTGTTAGTCATTCTTAATTACTGCATATTGTTTATCATATTATCTCTTCTTATATTAAGAAGTAATAGACAGAAACTGGTAATTGCAATAGCAGTCTTATCAGTTCTCAATATTCTCCTATATTTTATACCGAATATAAGATTCGATTTTTCATCTGATAAACGCTATACATTAAGCAATTATACAAAGAGTACATTAGAGAATATAGGAAAAGAGCAAAATATCAATATATACTTAACTGGAGATTTAAACTCAGGATTCCAACGTTTACAAGATGCTACAAACAACCTACTTATAGACTACAAAAGATTAGCGAATAACAACATAAACATAACATACAACAATCCGTATCAAGAAAACAAATCCAATATATTTGATACAATGATTGATAAGGGAATGCCTGGAATTGCATTAAATGAGATGGACCGAGAAGGAAAAGCAAGCAGAAAGATTATATACCCTTATGCCCAAATTTCGAATGGAAAAGACACTCTTGTAGTCTCTCTATTAAAAAACATTGCCGGATATACAGCCGAAGAAAATATAAATGCTTCGATAGAAACACTGGAGTTTGAATTTACCGATGCAATACGGCTTCTTAATCAGGAGAGTTTTAAGTCCGTTGCATTTATAGAAGGACATAATGAAATACCCAGAACATATGTATATGATGCTGAGGAAGCCTTATCTAAATATTATTTTGTGAACCGGGGGCAAATAGGAAATGAAATAGATATCCTAAATGACTTTAGTGCAATTATTATAGCCGGGCCACTATTAAAATATACCGAAGCTGAAAAATATATTTTAGATCAATATATTATGTCAGGAGGGAGAGTTTTATGGCTTCTTGACGGCACCTACTATCCACATGAAGAGTTAGCCAGTAAAGGATTTACTGCCAGTATGAAAAATGATGTAAACCTGGACGATATATTATTTTCATATGGAATCCGTATCAATTCTGACCTTATACAAGATATGCAGTGTGTATCTACTTACTTAATGGAAGATGATAACAGCCAATCAGCTGCGATGATACCCAGTTTTTACCAACCGTTACTGCTACCGTCCCAGGATTTTCCTATAACAAAAAATATACGGGATGTGAAGGCCGGTTTTGCCAGCTCTATCGATATTGTAAACAATTCTCCTGACACAAAAAAGGCCATACTACTAACAAGTTCTGCCAATACTCATATAGTAAATGTACCGGAACCTATCGACTTCGATATAGAACGAATACAGAAACAGCCGGACTATTTTAACCAGCAGTTCATACCGGTAGCAGTAAGCCTCGAAGGTATATTCAATTCCGGTTTTCGAAACAGACCAATTCCGGACAGTGTGAATATAGGGACATACCAACCTTTAGAGAAAAGTAAGGACACTAAGATGATTGTGGTTTCCTCTTCGGATATAATAACTAATGAAATACAGGGAAAAGGAGAGGCTTCTCAAGTATTGCCAATGGGATACGACAGGGTGTCGCAACAACAGTTCGGGAATCGGGATTTCATTGTGAATGCAGTGAATTGGTTAACCAACAATGATGAATTAATGGCCTTACGCAAAAAAAAACAGCAACTCTATATATTAAATAAAAAAGCTGCTTATGAAAACAGGGACAAGTATGCTATAATGAATATTGGAATCCCTATTCTGTTTATGAGCCTGATAATGGGAGTAGCTATTTTGTACAGAAGAAGAAAATATGAGAAATAAGACCCTAGAATTTGCGGTAATACGGATAATCCGCTATTTCAAGCAATTCCTTATCGCCACTGCTATCCCCATACGCATATAATTCATATGTATCTCTATTGGGATAGAGTTCTAAAAGGCGCCTTACTTTTTCCTGACCATAACAATTCTCACCAAAGAATTTTCCTGTTATTATTCCATTTTCTATTTCGATTCGTGTACCTATCACTTCAAGAACACCCATCTGTTTAGCCCAAGGTGCTATCCAGTTACAAATAGATGCACTATCAATTATAACTAAATGCCCTTCTTGCTGATGTTCCTTAATTTTATCAATGGCTTTAGGTATTAAGATCTCTGCTACTCTAGCTGAATATTTCTGACAGACATTATCAAAGTCATCAATTTTCTTTCCTTTAAAAAAATAGGAGAATAATATTTGCTTTGCTTTATTATTCTTTATAAAACCTAATTTAAAGAGAATTAGAACGGGAGAAAGTAGAATTACACCCAATATCAAGCGGGGCATCCCAAAATAGAAATGGATAAAATCAAATAAAGTATCTTTATTTGTTATCGTTCCGTCAAAATCAAATGCTGCAATAACGAAAGAATTCTTACTCATCCTTATCTTATTTGAAATATGCAGTTATAATAAAGAAAGAAACCGCCCAAAGTACTAATATAATGCGAATAAAATTATCCTTTAGAAATATAGTTGTAGGATTTCCGCCTCTCTCTTCAACAAAAATTATCTGTAGATAACGGAATAAACCAACAAAGACAAAGAAAGACGTTATATATAAATTATCTCCATTACGGTCTGTTATCTCAGGAGATATTGTATACATAATATATGCAACTATCATTATAGCTGAAACTATAATCAAGGACATATTGAGGAAGGTTAGGTTATAGCCATCTACATTTTTACGAACCTTATCCCCTGTCTTCTCAAATATAACAACGTCGTCGCGGCGTTTACCAAGAGCCAGAAATATAGCTAGTAAGAATGTCATAACCACGATCCAGCGTGAAAGCGGAGTATCTGTTACCACCCCTCCGATAAATATTCGTATTACAAAACCTATGGCAACTATACTGATATCTATAATCGGTACATGTTTTAATTTTAACGAATAAAAGATATTAAGGACAAAATAGGACAAAAGAATGATCAGAGCAGTCTGATTTAAAAATAAGGAATAGATAACAACACCTGTTGTCAGTAAAGCTAAAATCAAGAAGGAGGCTTCTTTTTTATTTACTGCACCTGATGCCAAAGGCCTGTTTCGTTTTTCGGGATGCAACCGGTCAGCTTCTACATCATTCCAGTCATTAATAATATAGATAGAACTGGCAACAAAACAAAAACCTATAAAAGCCCATACATCTGCAATCAAAAGAGGGATCTGATCCATTTTGAAAGCAAAAAACAATGGAAGGAAGATAAAAAAGTTCTTCACCCATTGATGTATTCGCATTAATTGCAGATAATGTTTAACCTTACTCATCATTTATTGTACAGGATATATTTGCTGTGCCAAATTAATAAAATCGAAAAGACGAACCAAGTTATTTATTACTAAAGCTACAAACATGCAGGAAATTATAATAAGAAAAACTTTAGCCTGCTTATCTTTTAACTTTTTAGACAACCATCCTAATAGCAGTGGAACACAGTATATCCAATGCGCCCCATAAATAAATGGTTCATTGATCCCAAAACGGATAATACAATGAATTACAATATCAACAAGAAACAATAAAAAAATCATTTGAACAAATGGCTCTTTATAATTCCGTATCAATGAGGTTACTACAAATACACAGATAAGCGACATAAAGAGATATTGCCACCAAAGCCGGTAATCACCTTCAACCAGATATGGTATTCCATTTCTTATTGTATTATAACTAAATATCTCCGAAAGGAATATAGGAGCTCCGAAGAAATGAGAAAAAATCATTTGCAAATAAGCCATTCCCGTTAAGGATTCATCAGTAAAATTATCTTTGTGGGCAAATATTGATCCTATATAGTTCTTATCCAGAACCAGAGCCGAAAAAATCTGTAGGGCTAGTAAGATAATGAAAAAGACAGCCCCCAGAATAATAATTTTTTTTAATATACTTGCTTTCTTCTCTTTAAAGAATAGAACAGGAATTACACCTTTAGCCATATTAGTCAATGTTACCCCTCCTAGAAAGAAATCAGCCAGTATAACATTGGAGATAAAAGGTGGCGATATACCCCGCTTTATAAAAGAGGAATTATAATACACATTAAAAGAGAGAAACAGAGCAGAAAGAGTAAAACTTTCGGGCGTAAAAGCAAGAATAAGATTGGTTGAAAAAAAGGCAAAAAACAGAGTAAATATAAAAGCAGTAAATCTCTTTAGCTCTATGATTTGCCGAATATATCTGAATATATAAACACATGACAAACTGATCATTGCAGAAGACAACATAATAAAAAACAGAGTCTTCACTTTAACTGTTGTAAGTAAAACCAACCCATTACCGATCAGTACAAACGGATAATAAAAAAAGATAAGTAACGGATGCCCGCTTATTTGAGTTCGTCCATGTTCTAAAATCAACGGATTATCATATGAAAAATAAAGATCTGTACCTACCGATATATTATCTACAATAGATGTAGTAAACGTTACAAAAACAGAATAAGATAAATAAAAAAGAAGTAATCCCCAGAAAAGATATTTCTCGTCTTTTTTATCCGGTAAAAATGCTTTAAGAAAGTATCTGATATCTGAGAAAGAAGATATGATTGTTTTATTCATATATTTTATAGACGAGAGAACCCGTCAACTACTTTTGTGCGCCAAGTCCCAATTAAACCGCAAATTTACATTATAATTTCTAAATCTTATACTTATAGATAAAAAATAAGAAAGAATATGAATCTATCAGAGATAAAATTATTTTATAAAATAAGTGATGATAAAATGTAAATTTAACAAAAAAAGATTAAATTGCAATCTCAATTGAGGTCGGTAAGTTTTTGTATTATAGATAAATAATCGAAAAGCCATGTCTGCTGATTTAATACAGTTCATCTCGGTTTTTTCCTGTCTGCTTACTATCATTGCAAGCTTAATTACCATATACTTGTTTCTTTTTGAAAGAAGAAGGAGGAAAAATGAACTGAACAAAAACAGCAAGAAAAGGATCATTATAAAGTCAATTATGGTTATTACCACCATAGCCTTACTCCTAGTTACCGTTTGTATACTGACTACAGAAAAGGTTCTTACTCGCATTCCTCCAGTACCAGACAGTATGAAAATAGAGATAAAACCTCCTGTTTTTGAATCCGGGCAAGACCAAGACCCCAAACCAAAGAATGAGATAAAGGAGCTTGTAGATGAAGCCAGAAAAGCTAGTACAAAATCCGTACCTCAAGCTCTAAGTAAATTTGAAAAGGCTTATACTCTACTCCCTGAAAAACAAAAAGACAAGACCCTTATTGAAACCATAGAAAGCTCTACTGATTTTAAGACACAGATCAATTATTATAATGAGTTTTTTAAATCGCTAAACTACTAACGCTATGAAAAAGAAATTAAGTATGTTATTTTTAGCGATAATTTCGCTAAGCTTTATGTATGGTCAGGAGTATAAGACTACTTTTACTTCTCACAGGACCGGATCACAGGTTAGTGCATATCCGCTTCCAATGAGAGGGGAAGCTAAAGTCCCTGCAAATGGA
Source organism: Prevotella sp. (assembly GCA_031285625.1). Classification (GTDB taxonomy): domain Bacteria; phylum Bacteroidota; class Bacteroidia; order Bacteroidales; family Dysgonomonadaceae; genus Dysgonomonas. The sequence continues at coordinate 39,398 of JAITVV010000057.1, read as the reverse complement.
CATGTATGGATTCTCGCTCATTTGGAAGGTTTTGAAGGTTGGTACCCACAAGGAAACGGAGAACGGACACTTAAAAACAACCAATGGGTATGTTCCGTATATCTTGGCACAGCTAAGGAAACAGGATTCTATGAGATTGCTATTGCTGTTGTAAGTGATGAAGTAAACCAATCACTGAATAACTGGGTAAAGACTGCACAAGAAAGGGGCTACCCTCCAATACCTTTTCCCGATGTTCTTGATTGCTGTTCCATTACTTCTATTCGTATTGAGAAACGATAATGATTAAAATAGAATTATGTTAAATGCCTGTAACAAATGATTGCAGGCATTTGGCTTATTTATTTCTATATACTCTTCAAGTAGTTATTGAATGCTCCTCCAGTTTTCTCCTGATTCTGTTATGATGAAGAATCCATCCTCCAATAACTCCGATAACACACCCCAGCATAATATCAAAGAAACGAATATACAAAGATTGTTCAGCAGCCTGTCCGGGATTTCCTCCTTCTGCCAAAAAGATAGTCAGAGCAGTAATAAAAATAACAGCTACAGCATATTGCCTGACAACCAATACTTCTACAATAAATTGAAGTAATATTATTGCTATACAAATAGCCAGACCCGACATATTCAGACCCAGTAGGAACCATGCAAATCCAGCGCCAATAAATGTACCGATTATCCGGTTAATTCCCCGTTCCCATATATGCCTGCGGGTTACACCCTGCATTACAGCAGCACACGAAACCGGCACCCAATAGGGGTTTGGCAATTTGAGGATTGTAGCCACCATTAGAGAACCGCCTACAAATAAAGCAAGTATTGCCGATTCACCCACATCTACTTTTTTGGCTTTCTCAAAGACAACCTTTTCATCAGCCAGAGAATAATTTTTCATAGTAAATATACTATATGCAAATGCAAGAGCGCATGTAGATATAGTGCCTAAAGTAATTACCCCTACACGTTCAGGGATAGTTGACAAATTGAAACTCTGACAAATAGCCAACGATGCTACCAGAATAAAGAAAAAGTTGCCGGGCGCTTTAACTTTGAAATAACGAATAAGCAGATTAAGCACAAAAACATAGCCCGAAAGAATAAAAGGAGCAGCTAATATATTAAAAGCACCGATAGCCCCAATGAAGTATGACAAGATGAATATAAACGAACACATCATCAGGTTTATCATTCTGTTTGCTATGGCAGCATACCGGATATACAGGATGAGTAATCCCGATGTACTAGCCAGTATGCCATTCGGCAAATTATCGAACAAGTAACCAAACAATAAAGGAATCCCTACAGAAACACCGGCCAGAATAGGTATGTGCCAATGCCTTTCGGATTTACGGAAAGCAAATACACTCAGAATATCTTTCCTTATATTTCTTCTTATTTTCAACGGATTATTTTTTTGGAGTACAAAGGTACAAAATAAAAAAGATAAAATTTGCCCATAACAAGAAAGGCCATCTTTACAGATGACCTTTCTTATCTATTTATTTTAATTACCTGAATTAATCAGCTAATAATATCTGCATAATCTGCACGGCAGCCTTAGTTACCGAAGTACCAGGGCCAAAGATTGCAGCAACACCTGCTTTGTACAGGAAGTCATAGTCTTGCGCAGGGATTACACCACCGGCAATTACTACGATATCCTCACGTCCAAGTTTTTTCAGTTCGTCTATTACCTGGGGTACAAGAGTTTTGTGACCAGCAGCAAGGGATGAAACCCCAAGAACGTTCACATCATTTTCTACAGCCTGGCGGGCGGCTTCTTCCGGCGTTTGGAACAATGGTCCCATATCCACATCGAATCCGCAGTCAGCATAACCTGTAGCTACAACTTTCGCACCACGGTCATGTCCGTCCTGCCCCATCTTAGCGATCATAATACGCGGTTGACGACCTTCTTTCTTCGCAAATTGTTCCACAAGCTCTTTTGCTTCATGGAATGTAGGGTCTTTTTTACTTTCTGATGAATACACGCCTGATATAGTTCTGATTATTGCTTTATAACGGCCTACTACTTCTTCACAAGCATCCGAGATTTCTCCCAGAGTCGCACGTACGCGCGCTGCCTCAACAGCAAGTTCAAGCAGGTTACCTTTTTTAGTTTTCACACACTCTGTGATAGCAGCCAGAGCTTTCTTCACTGCTTCATTATCACGTTTCGCTTTCAGGTCGTTCAAACGTTCTATTTGCTGACGGCGTACTTCTGTATTATCCACATCGAGAATATCAATTGGATCTTCTTTTTCAAGACGATATTTATTGATGCCGACAATTGTTTGGGTACCTGAGTCAATTCTTGCCTGAGTACGGGCTGCAGCTTCTTCGATACGCATTTTAGGAAGGCCTGTTTCGATAGCCTTAGCCATACCACCCAGTTTCTGAATTTCCTGAATGTGTTCCCATGCTTTGTGTACAAGCTCATTCGTAAGCGTTTCCACATAGTAAGAACCAGCCCAAGGGTCGATTTCCTTGGTGATATAAGTCTCTTCCTGAATGTATATCTGCGTATTACGTGCGATACGTGCAGAGAAATCTGTAGGCAATGCAATAGCCTCATCCAGTGCATTTGTATGTAACGACTGAGTGTGGCCAAGTGCAGAAGCCATCGCTTCGATACAAGTACGTCCAACATTGTTGAATGGGTCTTGTTCGGTCAGCGACCAGCCTGAAGTCTGAGAGTGTGTACGAAGCGCTAAAGACTTAGGATTCTTAGCTCCGAAGCTCTTCACAATCTTAGCCCACAACAGACGTCCGGCACGCATTTTAGCGATTTCCATAAAGTGGTTCATACCGATGGCCCAGAAGAAAGACAGACGAGGAGCAAACGCATCCACATCAATACCTGCATCGATACCTGCTTTCAGGTATTCCATACCATCGGCAAGTGTATAAGCCAACTCGATATCAGCTGTTGCTCCGGCTTCCTGCATGTGGTAGCCCGAAATAGAGATAGAGTTGAACTTAGGCATCTTCTGAGATGTATATTCGAAGATATCAGCGATAATCTTCATGGAGAATTCAGGTGGATAGATATATGTATTACGCACCATGAATTCTTTCAGGATATCATTCTGTATTGTTCCTGCCATTTCTTCCAGTTTAGCACCTTGTTCAAGCCCGGCATTGATATAGAATGCAAGTACAGGAAGTACAGCGCCGTTCATTGTCATAGATACCGACATCTGGTTCAATGGAATACCTTCGAACAATACTTTCATATCTTCTACCGAGCAGATAGATACCCCGGCTTTACCAACGTCACCTACTACACGAGGGTGGTCGGCATCGTATCCACGGTGTGTGGCAAGGTCGAATGCTACAGATAGGCCTTTCTGTCCAGAAGCAAGGTTACGACGGTAGAAAGCATTCGATTCGGCAGCAGTAGAAAACCCTGCATACTGGCGGATTGTCCATGGACGCATGGCATACATACCTGAGTATGGCCCGCGCAGGAACGGAGGAATACCCGAAGCATAGTTCAGATGCTCCATACCTTCGAGGTCTTCTTTTGTATAAACAGACTTAACCGGTATAAGCTCAGGTGTCATCCAATCGGCTTCTATACCATTATCAGCAGTCCATTTCGCAGCATCTGTAGCAGCAAAGCCCGAACTGTTGATGTCAATGTTTTTGAAATTAGGTTTCATATTTATTTTTTATTTGATTATTTACAATATAGGAAATAGAATGAAAACGGCTACATCCCATATTGCATGGGATATAAGTACTGTAAGCAGGTTTCTGTTTTTCATATAAATAAAACCCCAGAAAGCTCCGCAAATCAAAGCGGCCATAAGAAGCATAAAGTTGAACGCCCAGATATGCACGGCGGCATAGATAAGTGTTGTAATAATATATGCTTTCATACTTCCGAGTTTGCTTTCACTTAACGAACGCTGAACATATCCGCGCCAGAAAATTTCTTCGGCAGGGCCAATCCAGAATAACAAAGCCAATGCAAGAAACAATTTGTTCTGCCCGTCTTTCATGGCATATACATCGTTTACCTGCGGATGGGCAAAATCGAAAAGTATTCCCGAGATTTCATTACCCAGAAAAAATACACCCCATAATACGATTGCAGAACCAATACCAAGAGCAACATCCTTTATATTGAAAGAAAACTGTAGTTTCCAGTCTTTTCCGAATATAAGGCTCAGGGCTGTAAGCGTTCCGGCTGCACCAAGCATTACATACCAGAAATTGATATGCGGGCTTGTCCACTGCGAGAACATTACAAACCAGAAGATTGCTGCTACTATGATTGCACCTGCGAGTTTCTTCATATTACAATGGCGATTATCAAAGCGAATGACAATGATGCACTGAACATCAGTTGCAATTGCGCTGTTCCTTTATCCAAATCATTTATAGGGGTAACATCATCCTCTGTAACCTGCGACATAGCCTTACAGTTCCTGATTGCTACAGGTAGCGTAATCAAGGTAATAAGTGCTGTAAGCGGCAGGGTATTCAAAATAACCATTACTACGATGGCTACATATGCCAATGCAGTTAAAAAGTAATAATGAACAACAGATGCTTTCATACCGATTACCATTGCATAAGTTTTGATTTCCGCGTAACGGTCACTCCTAATGTCACGTGTATTATTGGCATGCAACACGTTAACAGTAATAAATGCCATCGGGAAAGAAACAAAAAGCAATGTCCAATCGATGTGTCCTAACATTACATAGCCGGTACCCAACATAATAGTAGGACCATAGACCAGAAATATTAATAAGTCACCTAATGCCTTGAACTTGAAACGGTAATAAAACAGAGCGCCTATAGTACCAAATAAACCAATCCAGATAAGACCTGAACCTACAACCGGTGCAAGAAAGAAGCCCATCAGTATACCAATACAGATAAAAATACGTCCATAAACAAATATTTGTTTTGGAGTAAATAATCCGCTTGTCAGTGTTGTGGCTCCAACTTTACCATCTCTGTCTACTCCGTATTTGTAGTCGTTGTAATCGCTGAGTAGGTTACCTCCTGCATGAAAAATAACAGCGCCGATAATAGCAATTACACCCAATACCCAATTAGCAGAACTTTCGGGATGAGTATGTATTGTATACATCATAGCTACAAAAGCAGGAAGTGCGGATACCGCAAACGACCAGGGCCGTACTGCAATTATCCAGTCTTTCAGTGTTGGTTTAGTTTCCATTTTCTTAATCCGAGTTATAATATATTATTCGATACCCAGTTTAGCATTGAACATTCTCAGTGTCTCAAGAACGTTGCTCTTCACATTAATGAAGTGCTCGATTCCCTGAGCTTTTAGTTCGTCCATGCTTGCAGGAGCTCCAGCCACTACAAAATGCTCTTTACCTTGTACTAACTTGTGAGCTTCAGGAGCATAAGTAGTATATTCATCATCGCTGGAACAAAGCACAATAATATCAGCTTTTTTCTCACGGGCAGCCTTCACACCAGCTTCAACTGTATCGAAACCTAAATTGTCGATAATCTTATACCCTGCACATGCAAAGAAGTTACTAGAGAACTGAGCACGTGCCAGACGCATACCTAAGTTTCCGATAGTAAGCATGAATACTGTAGGAGCACCATGTTTCTCTGTTGCCAGACGAAGCGCTTCGAAAGCAGTACCTAAACGGTCTGTTGGTAATGGCATATATGGAGCATCCTTACCGCATCCACATCCACAAGCTTCTTTTTCTACAATTTTACTTTCAGCTTTTTCAGTGAAATTAGGATACTGATTAGTTCCCAATAGCACTTCACGACGGGTAGCCAATGATTTGAAACGGTTATCAGCAGAAGCTTTAACCACTGTCTGTACTGTTCCAGCCTTAAGAGCTTCATAGAAACCTTTTTCGTCTGTTTCCAAGAATAATTTCCAAGCCTGCTCAGCAATAGATTTTGTAAGGTTTTCAATATAATATGAACCTGCTGAAGGGTCAGTTATTTTATCGAAATGACATTCTTCTTTCAACAATAATTGCTGATTACGGGCAATACGTTCTGAGAAATCATCCGGAGTTTTATAAGTTTCGTCAAACGGACGTACTGTTAATGAATTGATACCGGCAATAGTAGCCGACATTGATTCAGTCTGAGTACGCAGTAAGTTTACATGCGCATCATATACTGTTTTGTTGAAAGTAGATGTCTGAGCATGTGCATATATCTTGGCTGCACACAGGCAAATACCTTCCGGAGATTTGTTTGGACAGTCGTTCGGACAAATTGGTTTGTATGCCTCAACGATTTCAGCCCACAACCAGCGTGCAGCACGGAATTTTGCAATTTCCATAAAGTAATTGCCTCCAATGCCAAAGTTAAATTTGATTTTCTTTGCTACTAATCCAGCATCCAATCCTGCTTCAACCAATGCGCTCATCAATTGATTGCCATTTGCCAATGCATAACCCAGTTCCTGATAGTTGTATGCACCACCGTCACTTAATGCATGAGCATTTACTGCCAATACACGGAAACGAGGAAGTGGGGCAGCAGCTTTTACTATTTCGGCAGCTTTTTCTACCCATCCTTCAGCATCACGTCCTTTTTTCAATAGAGGTTTGAAAGGATCATAGCTAACTGATCCGAAACATTTCATTACATCTGCACCCGATTCTTTAATGTATCCAACCAGAATCTTAGTTAATTCCAAAGATTTACGGTAACATGTACTAAAGTTTAATTCTACAGCCTCAGGGTGAATGTCTTTTAACAATGTTTTGACATTCTCAGCATTTACATCATCTCCATCAATATGGAAACCTAATGATGTGATACCTTTGTTAAGGATATCAAGAGCTTTTGTATTAGCAGCCTTGAAATCATTAACATCAATGTCCTGACGAGTATACCAGTCATTATCTTTCTTGGTACCACGCACATAAGGAAATTCACCGGGAAGTGAATCGGCCGTCTTCAGGCCTTCGAGATTCTCACTTCTGTAAAAAGGGTTTACATTGAACCCTTCGTTTGTTCTCCAAACAAGTTTTTTCTCAAAATCAGCGCCTTTTAGGTCAGCCGTGATTTTTGCCATCCACTCTTCGGTAGATACCGGTGGAAAGTTAGAGAAAAGCTTTTCTTTTTGATTAGCCATGATTAATAAAATTGTTTAATATATAGGTTTATTTTATTGATTCTTAAAAACTTACACAAGATCAATCTATACTTAGATAAATAATATTTATAAGTACTTACATTCAAATAGTTATAGCTATCAAAAATGCAACACAAAAGTAAATCTTTTTGTTTGGTTAGTAAAGTTTTCGAGGCTAAAAAAACTTAGGATAGGCAGATTATATGTTAATAGTAAGAGGTTATTATAGTTCTTGGCTAAAAGCCTTTATCAGAAAGGAAGTGGCATTTATTAAAAGAAGAATTGTGCAGTCTGCAAACAATCAGATAATCTAGTCAGTAATAATTCTCTGTATAAACATTGTTTAGCTCGATAAACAGAGAGCCATTTTTATCAATTAAACGGACTTTATTTTCTCTATACAGCCAACCTACTGCAATAAGGATGGCCGAATCCCGATAGTGTGTATAGTCTCCTATCTGTCGAACAGAAAGGGGCCCTTTTGTTGACAACAATTGCCAAATATCACCTGCATTAATTCCAATAGTATTTTTCATCATCAGTTTGTTGTTTTTTAGGGTTTGAAATATTTGAACTTATTTTTATATTTGCTTTAAAGGACGTAAGTAATTTAAATCCATAAATCAAAATGTCTAATATTCTCAGCTATAAATGAGTCAAACAAACATTGCGTCACGAAAACACTATGATAAATTATCAACAATCCAATACGTGAATTTGTTCAATAAATTCTCAAAATATTTTGATAATACTTTCTGTTGATTTTGAAATCTGATAATCTGAAACAAGCGTTTTACACTTACAAATGTATAAAGTAAAAGTTACAATTGCAACTTTCTTCTAGATTTTAACAAAATCAGGGCAGAATAAATCACTCTGCCCCAAATAACCCTAAAAAATCAAACAATCTATTTTATATCTGCGTTCATCAAAATAGTAGGCTTAGCTACAAATTCTATGAAATCATCAGATGAAGAGTGTCCTTTATATGGTGCATAGAAGTGATCCGGTTTATCACTTTCCCACGCATTACGCCAGAATAAGATCCATGCTATTTTATATTGATTTATTACCGGATATACGGCTTGTGTAAAATATGCCGGATCAGGCATGGATTCCATTCCTGTCTCCCCTATTACAGGTATTTTCCCAGACTTGGCAGCATAACCTGTTACAATCTTAAGATTACGATCCATTGCCTCCTTGTATTTAGCTACCGATTCAGCATCTTTTCCGGGAACATAGCAATCATAGCCAACTATATCTACATATTCATCTCCAGGATAGCGCTCTAAAAAATGGGCCTCGTTACCAGTCTCTGATGGAGAATATGCATATAATAAATTATGGACATTCTTTTTGTCCCGTAAGTGCTCAACTGTCATAATCCACAATTGCTTATATTCCTCCGGAGTGCATTGTTTACTGCCCCACCAGAACCATGCTCCGGTATGCTCATGATACATACGGAATATTACAGGAATAAGGTTGCCGTTATCGTCTTTCAGGTCTAAGAAAAAGTCTGCTACACGGTTGAGCCAGGTAAGATATTTTACATGATTGGAACCATTAGGCAGGATTGTTCTTACCACAGAGTCCTGAGCACAGTCCCAGGATGTATTTCCTGTCACTATATTATCACCATGCCAACTGGCAGTAGTAATACCTCCCCTGTCATAAGTCTCCTTAATATAACGCTTCATATCAGAGAAATAGACTGAATCAAGGTTATACTCTGCTCCTATCTCCACATGTCCAAGTTCCCACCCTATTACAGCAGGATAATCACCTGTAACATCTTTTATATCTGAACGGCCATCCTCTTTATACCAACCGTGTCCATATGCCAGAGCATCCTGATGACCAACCATAATACCTTTATCTAAAGACTTATGTAAATTAGTATAAAGTAACACAGTCTCCTTAGTTGCATTTTTATCAATAGGCAACTTCATATCTGCCATTGGGCCTTTTTGCTTAAATGACACTAGCAATGCTGCAACAGCTATAAGCAATACAAAAGATTTCTTCATTATATTCAGTTTTCAATTTATTAAAAAGTAACAAAGGTGACAAAAGTAACAGTTATCTGATATTTTTAAATTGTAACTTTTATCTTGATTCTTTTCTTTTAATAGATAATTATCTTAAAGTAAACAACACTTTACCTTTAATATCGTCGGATGAAGAACCTATTTGGAATTCAAAATCTCCGGGTTCGACAATCCGCTCATTTTTCAAGTTAATAAACGAAAGGTCATTTACTTTCAATTTAAATGAAACAGTTTTAGTTTCTCCAGCCTTCAACAATACTTTTTCAAAACGACGCAATCTCTTTACATCAGGAATAAGGGAAGCAACCAGATCGCTCGTATATAACTGAACAACTTCTTTTCCTTCTCGATTTCCCGTATTAGTAACATCTGCCATTATCGTAATTTCCTCATTTGAATCGACTGGCAACTGAGTTTTATCGACCCGTATATTTGAGTATGTAAATGTCGTATAGCTAAGCCCGTAACCAAATGGATATTCAAAATTATAATCGCCTTCATAATTATACGCACTATCTGTATTTTCTTGTTCATCAGCATATTTATGAAAATATGGTACCAAAGAATTAGGATATGCAGGATATGTATAAGGCAATTTACCCGAAGGATTTACCTCACCAGCTAAAATATCAGCCAATGCATCAGCACCGTATATACCCGGTAAATAAGTTTGCACAATTGCATCTACCTTAGATGAAAATTTGGAAATAAGACGCGGACGTCCTTCGCTCAATACAAGAACAACTTTCTTTCCCAATTTCAACATTTCCTGTGCTAACTCTGTTTGCAGGTCATTCAGATATAAGTCGTTCAGGTCACCCGGTTTTTCACAATAGGAATTCTCACCCAAACACAATACAATATAATCTGCATCTTTAGCAGCAACAATTGCTTCTTCAAAACGGTCTTTATATTCTGTATCCCATTTGGTTTCGTTTGTATAACTTACTCCCGGAACATAAGAAACGTTTTCTTTACCGAATTTTGATTGTATTGCATCCAGTATATTATGATATTGGTCTGCAAATTCATCTATTTTTTCACCTTGCCACGAAAATGTCCACCCGCCATTCAGGGAACGTTTGCTAACAGCGTTAGGCCCGGTAACCAATATTTTAACACCTTTAGTTAAAGGTAATATATCACCGTCGTTTTTCAATAATGTAATTGCATCAGCAGCCGCATTATAGGAGGCTTGCTGAAAAGCTTTTGAATTAAATTCCGGAAAATCTTTAAGATATGTATTTGGTGTATTAAATAAATCCAGTTTCAGCTTTACAACCAGTATTCTTGTAACAGCGTCATCAATACGGGACATCGGCACTGCACCTTCATTTACAAGTTCGGTTAATAAGCCACAGAACTCTTTATAGTTAAACGGAATCATCGACATATCGATTCCGGCATTGATACCTTCTTTAATAGCCTCTTTGATAGATGGAACCATCTTATCACGGTTGTATAACTTATTGATATCTTCCCAATCGGTAACGATCATCCCCTTAAAGCCCATATTCTCGCGCAATAATTTAGTCATAAGATCATAGCTTGCATGTACAGGTACATTATTTACAATACCGGAATTTAGCATCACAGTGTGTACACCTGCATCAATAGCAGCCTGAAAAGCAGGCACATGATATTCCAATAATACATTTTCGGGAATATAAGCCGGAGTACGGTCTTTTCCGCTGATAGGTACCGAATAGCCTAAGAAGTGTTTCATACAAGCGGCAACCTTAGTTGGATTGGCTATATTATTATCATCACCTTCGTACCCTTTAATCAATTCGTACCCAAAAACCGATCCTATATACGGATCTTCACCAAACCCCTCGTATTGTCGCGGGAAACGCGGATCGAGTCCCAAATCGAGCACAGGAGAGAAATTCCAGGGAACATTACTTGCACGGGTTTCGTATGCAGTAATTTCACCCATTTTGCGTGCATGCACAGGATTCCAGGATGCGGCTACAGTTATTTCCTGAGGAAACATAGTTGAACCTGCCGTATAAGTTGCTCCATGTATCTGGTCAAGACCATAGATAACAGGAATTTTCATCCGTGTTTCCCTCATAGCTATATCTTGTATCTGCTCCACTGCCTTGTTCCACCATTGCGGTGTACGTGCACGTGTATTTGGTGAATTCAATATAGAACCTACATGGTATTCGACAATAGCTTCGCGTAGTTTATCCGCGTCTACTTCCAACGTACTTGAGGAAGGCGTATCCTGACCTTTACACACCATATCTATACTGATCTGAGCCATTTGCCCTATCTTTTCTGCCAATGTCATTTTAGACACTATCTCAGCCGCTTTCTTTTCCGCATCACTATTTTGTGCATGCATTCCTGACACTATACCTAATGTTGTAGCCATTATTACCAATATTTTTTTCATGCTTTTAATTTTTATACTAAACCAAAATGCTCTATCATTTCCATGCACATACGACCATTGTGATATGGACATTTCCAAAATCCTGCTTTATCATCTTTATAGTTGACAGAGCCGTCTTCCATTCGGCTCCAATACCATTCTCCATTTTTATGATCGACAATTTGGTTTTGAATATACTTCCATATTCGCGAAGCTTTTTCCTTATAAGCCGGATTCCCTGAGTTTTTATATGCATACATATATCCTACCACAGCTTCTGCCTGTACCCACCAATGGCGCTCCTTATCTATATGACCCCCATTTTTTTCATAAATCATACTTCCATCAGCTTCTAATCCTTCTGATGCCGCATCAGCTATTTTTAAAGAAAGTTTTTTGAGCTTGTCCAATACATTTTTATCTCCTAATACTTCAGCTGCCTCAAATAATAGCCAGGAAGCCTCAATATCGTGACCATAAGATATGGTTGTAGATTTTACATTCCATTGTTCATCAAAGAATAAATTCAAATGATTGGTTTTCTTACCCAGAATGTTTTCAGTAAAAATATCGATCATTCTCCTTTGAGCCATTTTTAATTGCCCATTATCCCACACCCTGCACAGATTAGTATAAGGTTCGAGTACATGAAGATGCGTATTCATTGTTTTCTTTTCGTTTGCATCTTTATCACTCAAACGCATATCTTCAATCGGGTTCCAGTCTTGTGTATATGCCTCCAGATAGCCTCCAAATTCATTGTCATAGCACTTCTCTATCAGATAGAAAAAGTTTTGAGCCAATTCCAAAGCCTGTTTATTTCCTGTAGCCCGAAAAAATTCAGAAAAGCTATAGAGCATAAAACCCTGCACGTAAGTCTGCTTTTTCGTATTTACAGGATTTCCTTTATAATCGAGTTCCCAATAGGCTCCTCCATATTCTTTATCAATAAAGTAGGTAGTGATATAATCGAAAGCCCTCTGAGCCACTTGCAGATATTCTTCTTTTTTCAATATACGGTATGCCGATGAAAAAGTCCATAAAATACGTGCATTCAGTATGGCCCCTTTGTTAGCTTCGGTATGTAATATATCATTACCATCGATTCGTCCATAGAAACCTCCATGCTGTACATCCTGCATTTTATTTATCCAAAAGAATAATATATTTTCCAGTTCTTGTTTGAAACCATTCATATTTTGAGAAGTTATAGGTCATCCTAAAAGTGAAATAACATGTTACTCTATTTGTCATTCTGAATGTAATGAAGAATCTCAACCCTCCTGACACGAGATGTTTCACTCCGTTCAACACGACAAAGAGAGTATGACAGCCCTTCAGCATTTATTTATTCATTCTTTTTGCTTCTAACTCTGCTGTCACTTCTTTTACTTTTTTCTCCGATAGCGGATAAGCCATCATACCAAAGAAAGCAATGATGCAACAAACAGCAGGTATAATGCTAATCATCAGACGCTCACCAAAAATAGTTTCCATACTTTGCTGTGCAATATCAGGATTGTACTTGAATAAAAACAGTATCCAGCCTGTAAGTGCAGCACCTAATGCCCAGCCTAACTTCTGAGACATGGATGAAGATGAAAATATTAATCCTGATGCACGCCGGTTTGTTTTCAGTTCCTGATAATCCACAATATCGGCAAACATACTCCAAAGTAATGGCAGTACATAACCTGCACAAAGAGAAATTAAAGTTTGCAACAGTAATATCCAACCCAGACTGTTAGGAATGAAATAGAACACAACACTTAGTGCACCAGCCCCTGCAATAGCAATCATATAGGTTTTCTTCTTACCATACCGGGATGATATAACAGGCGCTAAAATAACCCCGATCAGGTTAGCCGCCTGCCCTACAAGGAAATAGACGGTAGTTACATCCCAACCCGTAAAAGGCACACGATATGCAACTTGCACATAGTCCCTGAAATAATAAATAGCCACACCATCACGCACAGCATTAAATAGTAATGCGGCTAGCCCTGTTCCTACAAGTATCCACCAAGGTGCATTATGAAACAGGTTCTTTAAGTCCTGTTTCACCGATGTATCCTCATCATCGTTCACAGGTTGCACACGTTCGCGCGTCCACCTAAAGCATAAGAAGAAAAGTATAGTACAGATAACCCCGATGGTTGCCACCCCCATAGTCCAGCCAATTGGTGAAGTACTAATTGAGGCTTCTGCCTGTTCGGCAACAACCAGAGCTTGTTCTGAGCCAAAAGTCTTGCCATACATATCGACCAGTGGCTGTAATAGCATAAAAGTTATAAAACTTCCGATAAATGCAAAAGACATCCTGTAAGAAGAGAGTACATTCCGTTCTTGCGGATTAGGAGACATTACACCTAACAATGATGCATAAGGCACATTAATAAGTGAATATACAATCATCATCAATGAATAGGTGATATATGCATAAACCAGCTTGCCTGTTGCCCCGAAATCGGGTACAAAAAAAGTTATCACACCCATAACCGAGAATGGAATGGCAAACCATAACAAATATGGACGATATCTTCCCCAACGGGTTTTAGTACGGTCGGCAGCAATCCCCACAAATAAATCGAAGAAAGAATCCCAGACACGGGCCACCAGAAACATCGTTCCGGCAGCAGCAGCTGTTATCCCAAAAACGTCTGTATAGAAAAACAGTGAATACATACCAAATATCTTCCAAAACATGGAAGAGGCCATATCACCGAATCCGTAACCTACTTTCTCTTTTAATGTAACTTTTGTATTCATCATGGTTTTATTAGCTGTTAGCTAAAGCTTATAATTCAAGGTTATTCTTTATAATAGTATTCAGTATCTGTACGGATGTTGCAGAACGGTAGCCATCAGGAGCCGTATTCAGACAATAATCAACCAGACGATCGACAGAAGATACAGCTACATGCATACGTGTATCGCATGAAGCATAATAAATATACACTGTACCGTCTTCATCTGCTATCCATCCATTTGTGAATAAGACATTAGATACATCCCCTACCCGCTCTTCATCCATAGGTGCCATTAGGTGTCCTGCGGGTTCAGCAATTAGTTTATCCGGCTGTTCCAGATCGGTCATATAAAGATATAAAACATATCTTAATCCGGCAGCACAAGCACGTACGCCATGTGCCAGATGAAGCCATCCTTTTGATGTTTTAATAGGATGAGGCCCCTCACCGTTTTTTAATTCTTTGATAGTATGGTAATGACGAAAGTTGATAATTTTCTCTTCCTTTACTTCTGCATTCGTCATATTATCAACTAATGCCCAACCTATTCCTCCTCCGCTCCCGGCATCGATGAAACCATCCTGCGGTCGTGTATAAAGAGCATATTTACCATCTACAAATTCGGGGTGAAGTACGACATTTCGTTGTTGGCTTTTCGTTTTGAGATCGGGAAGTCGTTCCCAGTTTTTTAAATCTTGTGTACGTGCTATTCCTGCAGCCGCTACAGCTGAAGATAAGTCTCCGGCAGGAGCATTCGGATCTTTCCGTTCAGAACAGAATAACCCGTATATCCAACCATCTTGATGAGCTGTCAGGCGCATATCATATACATTTGTGTCCGGACTATCCGTTTCAGGCATAGTAATAGGATAATCCCAAAAACGAAAATTATCAATACCATTGGGACTTTCTGCAATTGCAAAGAATGATTTACGGTCATTACCTTCTACACGTACAGCCATAATATATTTGTCATTCCACTTAATTGCCCCTGCATTGAAAGTTCCGTTGATACCAAAGCGCTCCATAAAGAACGGATTAGTCTGCTCGTTCATATCATAACGCCAGAATACAGGAGTATGATCTGCTGTCAGTACAGGATTTTTATATCGTTCGAAAATGCCGTTTCCAGGCAATATAGATTCATTTTTTTGTGTAATTAATTTCTCATATTCTGTTGTTACAGTTTCAAGACGATTTTTGAATAGGTTGCTCATTCTTTTCTTTTTTAATATTTTACCTAAATAATTTGTGATTAAGTCTTATTTCATTTTTAGCTGATCTGCATACTCTTTTATAATTTTGATCGTGGAATCTGTATCAAAGACAGAGTTTAGCCCCTGTTCTTCTTGGGATGGGTCACCTACATAGTCGTCCCAAGGTTTCCAAAACTCATGAGCCGGACGTCCAAAACCACCCCATGCCCAGAAATTACAACCTGCAAGATTTTCATTTTCTTTTGACGCAGCTACTATATGGGAAAATATATTTGCATAATATTTATCACGGGCGGTAACAGGGTCATCTAAAGTATATTTATGATTATCACGAGGGTATCCGAATTCTTCAATAGTCATTGGCTTATTTAATTTTTTAGCAATAGCCATATGATCATCGATATATTTATTTGTTCTTACAATAGCTGTATCTACAGATTGTGTAATTTTAGTAATATCAATCCAGCTCCAGTTCTTAGGCCAAATATGTATAGTTAAATAATCTACATTCGGATCGACATGTATATCTTCAAATAGCTGCATATCTCCTTCCGATCCCATAAAACCTTCGTTACCGATTGATATCAAATGATTGGAATCCAAAGAGCGGATCAAAGCTGTTGTTTCTCTCAGCCACTTCTTAAATCCCGGTTTACCTTCATTGCTGAACACCCGAGGCTCATTACCTACCTGCCATGCCATCAATGCAGTGTCTTCTGTATATTTTTTCCCTGTATATTTATTTGTACGTGATATTACATGACTTACATGATTAAGGAACATAGAGTGGCAACTATCACAATCAGCATATTGCGCCACATGTTTTACAAAGACTGGCCAATCATGGACTCCCTTTTCAGGAACATCGCCTTTGCCTGCCCAATTGAGATATTGCCCATATCCCCCGCTCCATTCCCAACTATTGTTAAGATAAAGCACCGCATGCATGTCACGTTTACCTAATTCGGCCATAAAGAAATCGAGCCCATCAAATATGGTATCATTATAGATACCCGGAGCGGTTTGCAATGTTGGCCTCACTTTTACTTCCTGTCCTGCAATACCATCAGCACCCACCAAAACACGAAGATTATTGATACCATTTTCTTTCATAAAATCTAATTCCTTGAGCAATCGTTCGCGATTACCTCCTTCTCCTGTAGAACCAAGAATAGCACCAAACCAATAGTTAGTACCAATAAAATAATATGGTTTGTTGTTTATCACAAAATGACCGTCTTTCTGTTTTACGAAAGCAGGTTCGGATACAATTGAGTTTTTATTACCATTACAAGAGAGAAAGCATAAGACCACGATTGTAAATAGGATTAGTTTATTCATAGGTGACATGTTTAGAATTGATGCGCTAAGGACAAGGATTATGTTATACTTTTTTTATTTACTCAAATATTCTATAAATTGATAGTACAAATTTATAGATGATAATACTTTTTTACAAATACTATTTTAACCAATTATAATATTTTTTCTATAGATATAAATATGTAAATCATCACAAAATATAATAATAAAAAAGATTATACGAACAAATTCAAAATAGAACAACATGATACTTTTTTAATATACATTATCCTAAAGATCCAAGTACCCTAAAACAAAAAACCCTCCTTGTTAAAAACAAAGAGAGTATTTTCCACAATCTTATTTAAGTGTCAAAGCATTTTTAAACAAAATACTTAGACTCTTTATAGTTATCCCTGAATTCACGAGGGGTACAACTTTTTTTCTTCTTAAATATTCTATTAAAATTTGATAGATTATTGAACCCACAGATCATACTAATCTCAGCAATACTATGAGTTGTGTCAACCAACATACGGGTAGCATGCCCCAGACGTATATCATTTAACGAAT
This sequence comes from Prevotella sp., assembly GCA_031285625.1. GTDB lineage: Bacteria > Bacteroidota > Bacteroidia > Bacteroidales > Dysgonomonadaceae > Dysgonomonas. Next base: position 22,002 of record JAITVV010000057.1, on the reverse strand, counting down.
CAATGAAATTTCGTCCGGTACGTTGTTTTATAAAACGACTAAATGCAACTTCTGTCATCCCCACCAGATCTGCAATATCACTTAAACGAACTTCATTATTATAATTTGCCAACATATAATTATAGGCGCGTTCAATTCTCCGGCTATCATAGTTTTGCTCTTGCCCATTAAATGAACGACTAGATAACTCGCGCATTGGGGACAAGGATAAGTCATATAATATGCCAAATAAATTCAATACCGAATGTGCCCCTTCCGGTTCGGAAGCCAGAGAATACAGCCTATCTTTCATTGATTCAATCGTTCCCTTTGTAAAAGTAACACCGAGCATAGCCTTCTCGAACATTTCTTTCACTGTCCTGAATTGATTTTTCTGCAACAACTCTTCGTTAAACAAATCTGCATGAAACTGGATGGTTATTTCTTTAATTTCTTCTGATGTGCATTTATGATCCAGCCAGCCATGTTCAAGATTAGACCCAGTAATTAAGGTAAGCTCCAGTTCGTCTATTTCTTCAATACTATCGCCTACTATACGTTTTGCCCTGGCCCCATTTTCAATAAAATTAAGTTCAAATTCAGCATGCACATGTACAGGAAAAGTGAAGTGTTGTTTTACCCGCGAAAATATCATGAAGCAATCCCTCTTTGAGAGTGGTGTAACCTCCCTTAATATTGAATCTTTCATTATCTAAATAAGGATTTGAAGTTTTGTGAACATATTCCCACTCAAAATAACAAATTGTTTCTGGAAAAACAAACACATTTAAAGCTTTTAATACAGTATTTTTTGAATTTTAAAATTTAATCATATAGTCACAATCTATAAGATTTAAATAATCATAAAGACATAAAATAATCTTGTACACAAAAAAATCATAAAAACAACAGCATAACAAACAAATACACAATAAGATATAAAAACGCAAGATTTGCTTCGCTTTTTTTAATATAAAAATATATTATCTTTGACGCCCGAACTGAGAAACTGGTTAATTGCAAACTAACACTTAATTATTTTAGAGTTATGAAGAAGTTACTCACCTGCCTGCTATTCTTAGCAATAATGGCTACAGCACATGCACAAGATATAGTCGTCAGTGAAAAAACAGCTATACAAATAGAAAGTATACGCACTAAGGCTGCGAAAGAATCTGCAGATGCAGATTCAAAAATGCGACAAGAAATAGAAGATGCTAAAAAGCAAGTAGAAATTGATAAAAAGAAGGCTGCTCAGGATGCCAAGAAAAAAATGGAACAGGATACCAAAAAAGGAGCTGAAAATGCGCAAAAGAATGGAGAAAAATCCATAGCTATGGCTAAACGAAAAGCAGAAAAAACAAAAAATAAAATACAAAGAAAAGCAGATGAAGAGATTGCTAGAATAAGAGCTAAAAGCGCTATTTAATTTCTAAATCTGATTTAATAATGGGTGATAACTCTCTTTGGATTATTCCGGAGAGAGTTATTTTTATATTACGGTACCGGATCATAGCCATGTCCTCCCCAAGGATTGCAACGAAGAATACGTTTTGTGGCCAGCCACAGTCCTTTAAAAGGGCCGTATTTTTTAATGGCCTGAATAGCATATTCTGAACAAGTTGGGGTATACCGGCAAGAAGGCGGCAACATAGGAGAGATACTATATTTGTAAAAGTACACAGGTAGTAATAATACCCAGGATAAAAACTTTTTCATGACTCCCCTCCTTTTTCCATCCGTTCATTCAACAAGATGATAGCTTTTTTTATTGATTTTTCTATTTCAGAAAATGCCGGTAATTCATTTTTGAGATAAAGGAATGCAATATTTAAGCTTTTATTGTGTGTATGCAGAAAATCAAGATACTCTGTTTTATTCAAACGATATGCTTCCCTGATCAGCCGTTTCACTCTGTTACGCTTTACAGCACGTTTAAACTTCCGTTTAGAAACACTAATCAGAACTGATATAGCCTGTTCATTATAATCAACCTTATCTTCTAATAAATAAACAATCCTCAAAGGATATGAGATAAATGAATTACCCGAAGCAAAAAGCCTGTCAATAGACTTTGTTCCGCATAACTTTTCTTCTTTCGAAAAACTATTATCTTGATGTTTATCCTTTATTTCCATTATATAAAATGAGAGGCAAAGATACTGCAATATTTTTTAGGAGTTAACGACATGGTCAAAAAAACTCAATTTATTTTCGGGCATTACTGACCGAAAATGGACAAATTGAATACAAATTAAAAAACTAATAATCAACACTGTATACAATTGGCATATCTATTGTTTTGCAAGATTAAGAAGTAAAAAGAAAAAAATAAATTGTTTTGATCTGTAACCTTTTTTCTTGTTGTTACGTCATAAGATTAAACACAAGAAAAAAAACATCGAAATAATTAGAATTATGAACTTAAGATTAATTACCCTGCTTACAATACTAACTGTGATCATTTCAACAACAATGGCACAGAGGAAAATATCAGGAACCATTGTAGACACAGATACACATGATGCAATTGAATTTGCAAATATTGCTTTACTTAAGCAAGATTCTACTTTTGTTGCAGGAGCTTCATCCGACACAAAAGGTCTCTTTGCCTTCAATGATATAACCGATGGAGAATATATATTATCTGCAACATATGTAGGATATAAGAAAGCATATATTCCAATCAATGATTTAAAACAAAATATTGACTTGGGAGATGTCTCACTTAAATCTTCAGATGTTGCGCTAAATGATGTTACAGTGACAGCAAATGCAGTTATACAGAAACCTGACAGAAAAGTTATAATCCCGTCTGATGCTCAAATAAAAGCATCAAATAGTGGTATAACATTACTTCGCAACCTTCAGTTATCGCGAATCATCGTCAATCCGTTGGACAATACGGTCAGTATACCTGGAGATCAGCCTGTACAGTTACGAATAAATGGAGTAGAAGTCACGGTAGCCGAAGTTGTGGCTATTCAGCCTGCTGATATCATCCGCATAGAATACCACGACGATCCGGGTATGCGCTATGGTAATGCCGGAGCTGTCATCGATTATATCACACGTCGCAGAGAATCGGGAGGCAGCTTATCGGGAAATCTAGCGAATGTATTCTTTCAGGATATGGGATGGGGTGAAAACTTTGTTTCAGCAAAGGTTAATCACAAAAAATCAGAATTCGGAGTGAATGCATACTGGTCAAGACGGGATATAGAATGGACACGCGAGAATGAAGAAACATTTATATTTCCTGATAAGACTCTAAAACGTGTAGAAGAAGGAGTACCAACTACATTTAAAGACGACAGGTTAAATGTTGCTCTGAATTACAGCCTAAATGAAACAGATAAATATCTCTTCAATGCTACATTCAGAAATAACTATCAGAAAACGCCCAATCAGTTTTCGGATAGAAACAGTCTCCTATATTCAACAGACAACAGGGATAACCCGCTCTCTATATCAGATCATTCAACATGGAGAAGTTATTCGCCATCACTAGACTTATACTATCAGCGTAACTTAAAGAATAACCAGTTATTGATATTCAATGCTGTGGGAACATATATTGATTCCAAGTCAACCCGCTTGTATCAGGAAAGCCGCAACAATGAGCTGAGTACAGATATATATTCTTCTGTATTAGGCGAAAAATATTCTTTCATTGCCGAAGGTATTTATGAAAAAACTCTATCCAGTGGTAAATTTTCTGCCGGACTAAAACATACTCAAAGTTACACAAGCAATACTTATGAGGGCAATGTATCGACAGATATTGGATTAAATTTTGCAGAAACATACGGATATGCTGAATTTCAGTTGCGTAAAAACAAATTTAATTATACCTTCGGGCTGGGTGTTATGAGAACTTATAACAGTCAGGGAGAAAATAGTAACAAAAAGTATATATTCCGTCCTAACCTACGCGTATCATATACTATAAATGATAATGCATATATTCGTTACAATGGTTATATATCGGGTTATTCTCCATCTCTGTCTGACTTGAATAATGTAGAACAGGAAATAGATTCGCTACAAATACGTAGAGGAAATCCTGACCTGAGAACAGTATGGTACTATACAAATACATTAAACGCTGGGTTCAATAAAGGTATATTTGGAGCTGAATTCTTTATGCGGTACAGTTATGATCACAAACCAATAATGGAAAAGATCACATTTGAAGAAGGTAAGTTCATCCGTACCAATATTAACCAAAAAGGGTTCCACCGCCTTTATACTGAAATTAACTTTAAACTGAAACCATTTGGTGATTACCTGACTTTAAGCATGGCACCGGGATATAACCGTTATATCAGTTATGGAGAGGACTTTACGCATACATATGGATACTGGCGTATTCGTGGTTCTGTAACGTTAAACTATAAGAAATGGATATTTAATGCCGAAGCTTGGACAAGATGGAATAATTTCTGGGGAGAAACAATGGACAGAGGAGAACGTTTGCATACTATAATGGCCGGATATAATGCCGAAAAATGGAGCCTTAATGTAGGTATGTTCAATCCATTCTCTAAGAGCTATTCGCAAGACAGCCGAAACTATTCAGCACTTGCACCAAATAAGTCCTATGTTTACACTGACAATCTGAAACAAATAGTAGTGGTTAATTTCACCATGAATCTGAATTTCGGACGGCAGTACAAGGCAGGCAACAAACGATTGAATAATGACGATACAGACGCCGGAATTATGTCCGGATCGAAGAAATAATTTCTCATAATATTAAGATTAAACTTAATATTGATTGTGTTTACATAATTACCTCCACAGACGAGACGTTTGGGGAGGTAATGCTTTTATAGGGGTATCAATAAAAAAAGTGACATTATTATTTGTCACTTTATATATTAGAGGCCTGTAATATTAATATTATCCAACAAACCCTTTTATAAAATTTATTACTTCGATAGCTTTCTCCTTATATTTAAGTTGATAGCTAACACGTATTGCGCTCTTATATGCCAAATCAAAATAAACCCATCCACCTATTGCTTGAAAAATATATTTAGGCTGTACGCCTATATTAAATGCTTTATCCGGAGTATATTTCTCTAAAAAAGTACGATGAATTTTGTCTATCAACTCCTTATCAAGATCATCATTCTTAATAAGAGATATGTATTCCATTTTTTTTTCATAGTACGGATCAAAGTAAATATCTTCCTGATCACGGAAAAATAGATTTAATATATCCTCCAGTTTTTCAAATTGCTTAATTTCATTTGAGTGGCGTGGTAAAAGCCAATAAGGATAAGACGACTCAACGCAAAGAACAATGTCACCATCGATTGTCAGACAAATCATCAATCCTGATAATGCTATCGTTTTATCAGACTCAGACTTCCAATCCCAAAGGTCGAGATAATCTTTGAAGTTATTATTCAGATAATGCTCATCCGGAATATTTAACATCAAAAACTCATTTATATCCCCATAGCCATACATTTGCAATATATCAATATAACCGGAAGGCACAACAAACGGTACCATCCTCTTTATTTCACCTATTTGATCAGGTTGCAATGGCTTTAATTCTCCGATTGTGTATATATTTTTCATAGTATAGATAGTATATGAATTATTCCTCAATCATATCCAACAATTGTAACATACCATTATTAGAGGCACGCATGATATTGGCCTCCCTATATCTTCCTAGCTGATATTTTTTTGCTATACATTTATCTTTATATATTGTACATATCCACACAGTACCTACAGGCTTCTCTTCTGTACCTCCATCGGGCCCGGCAATACCGGTAGTGGCTATGGAGCAATCTACATTCAACACACGTTGTGCTCCCCTAGCCATTTCTATGGCAACGGCTTCACTTACAGCCCCAAACTTGTTCAGAGAATCTTCAGCAACATGTAAAATGTTTATTTTCTCTTCATTAGCGTATGATACCACAGACCCCTTAAAATAACGGGATGAACCCGGCATGGATGTTATCATATGTGCTATATTTCCACCGGTACAACTCTCGGCAGTACCAATAGTGAGCCCCTTCTCAAACAGTCTTTCAGATAATATTTTCTCTATTGTAATATCTTTCTCGGCAATAATCGCATCACCTAGTATTCCCTGCAACTTTTTCACCTGTTCATCCAACTCTTGCGAACGGTGTTCTCCCCTCACAAACAGACGCAACTTCATCAAACCCAGTGAAGGTAAATATGCCAAGCCAAACCCTTCCGGCAAATTATCCTCAAAATCGGCAATATACATCGCTAAAGCTGATTCGGTATAGCCTTTTACAATGAATACACGTTTAAGATATGCTTCAGGATCAAACTTATCCTGTAACCGGGGAACAATTTCATTTTCCATTACATACCGCATTTCATAGGGTACACCGGGCATAGACACTAGCACCTTTCCACTATAATCGAACCATGTAATAGGAGCTGTACCTACCCTATTTTGAATAACTGTACAATCTTTAGGCACATAAGCCTGATTGCGTGTTAATTCATTTAAAGTTGTAAAACTAGATATAACATTTTGTATATTTTCTAAAACCGAATCATTGAAAACAAGTTCGGTGCCAAAATATTCACAAAGGGTTTTCTTTGTTATATCATCTTTTGTTGGTCCTAAACCGCCCGTCATAAGAATAACATCAACACGTTGAAAAGCATCATTTATCGTATTTTTTATTTGTTGGGCATCATCACCAATCGACTGCATTTCTTCTACTTCGAAACCCGCCAGTGTAAGTTTGCCCGCCATCCAGGCTGAGTTAGTATCTACGATCTGTCCGATAAGGATTTCATCACCTATTGTAATTATTGCTGCTTTCATTGTTTATGTAGTTATTGACATTTTTTTCATTAGCATGCAAATGTACAATATAAATTATACCCTTCGAAACAGTTTATTTATATCATTTATTTCTATTACTAATATTTATTAAAAACCCGTGACCAGTAATCCCCGTGCCCCTTTCATCCCGCATTTCTGATATTTATTATAGGCTGTAGCGGCAGCTTCGCGTATAGCAGCACCAGATCCTCCGTTTATATAAACGGCTAGTGCATCGTGTATTGTATATGCTTCGGGGCTCATCAGGTGTGTAGACCAAAGCACAGGATTAGCTTTTGCTGATTGCAGATAAGGCGCAAAGTATCTCTTACTATAACATGCAAGGATAATAGCATCACGCTGTTCTCCATCTGTATTTTTATATGTATTTGCTAAAGAGAAATCCATTAATCCATTATGCCCAATATATGCTACAAGCTTAGCGTTTCCATGAAGTCCTATTTTTGTATTATTTACCATCAATGTATCTTTTTTGCTTCCTGCACATGATTCGAGAAAGTCGATAGTGCAATCGCTTATATATTTTCCATCATATGCATCTGCCACAAGATAGTAATTTTTTGTTTTATGCTTAAAGACTATCCGCTCTAAGCAAATATCATCAACTTTATATCGTTTTACCTCTTTCCAGTCTACACTTTTTTTGAAGTGAGTTCGGATACCATAACCACACCCCCAATACAAATTGGTATGAGGGTCTTGTCCGTTACCAATCCCTTTGGGTACCTTCACTATGCCCTGGTATTTATTATCACAAAGTGCAACCATGATATGAATGGTTTCCTGCGAAAAAAGAGGAAATGCTAAAAAAGAAACAAATGCCAGCAATAGTAATTTCTTCATATTATTTTGTATTAAGGATTTTGCAACCTGACAACTAAGTTGAACATCTATAAAAAAATAAAGTACGAATTTACATTTGTACTTTATAGATATTAAAAGGAATCAAATTCCATAAATGGAATTCAATTATTCGACAAATTTTCTTGAACAAGATCTATAAATGCCTTCTTTTCGGATTTATGACGTTTAACAAAACGACGCCACCGATCTTCCGTATATTCTATTTTATTACCATTATTATCCTTATAAATAATTTTATCAAATATATCCTTCGACAAGGATGCTGTTCTTCCCGATCCATCTTTATATTGCTGATAACCAAAAATATCAATACGATACTCTTCTTTAAAATTCTTTATATCATGACATCGGTCCATCATCCAGAAAAATACCTGCACATCCTTATTATCAAAATCATTTAAGATTTCTGTCCAATATTCTTTCGAATATTTTATTTCATTGTTCTGATTATCCTTATAAATTCCTTCGTCAAAGATATTTTTCGACAGAGAGGCTTTCAGCCCAATATTATTTTCATATTCCAAATCTCCATGAATATTCCGTTTATACTTTTCCTTTATATCTTTTGTTTCATAAAAAGCATTTGCCAGCCAGATAAGAATACGTTTCTCATTAGCTTTGTATTCAGGAAAAATATCGCTCCATATTTCCTTCGAATAAGTGACTTCATTATTTCGGTTGTCTTTGTATACCTTATTTCCAAAAATATCTGTCGATAACGACGCTTTTACTCCATCAGAGTTTTCATATAAAAAATCTCCCCTGATATCAGTAACAACATTCTCTTTTTTATATTTTCTATTACGATCTCCAGACTTATAACCAAAAATCTGAGCTGTAGTATTTAATGAGATCAGAATAACAGCTAATAGGATAATATATTTTTTCATAATATTGCATTTTCCTTTATTACTAAGAATATAAATCGGACTAAAGGTTTAATTCAATAATTGTAATTATTTCTTCAAAGCCTCCATACGTTGAAGTAATGTCGGATGAGAATAATGAAAAAATACATATAACGGATCAGGGTTAAGATTACTAAGAGACTTAACTGACAATTTCTTTAACCCACTGATCAATAAATCAGCCAGTTTAAAATCTGCAGCATAGGCATCGGCCTGATACTCATTCCTACGGCTAAGGATACCAGACAAAGTACCTATAAGCAGAGAGAAGGGTGTAAACAGTACAGAAAAAGCGATCAGACCTAAATGAAATGATGCCGTTTTTCCACCAAGCGCTACCGCAATATTTTCATTATCCAAAAACCAAGACAATAAGAAAAGCATAATTCCGGTATAACAAACAGATATAAACATACCCTGCAGTGTATGCTTTCTCTTATAGTGCCCTATCTCGTGAGCCAAAACCGCAACAATCTCTCCTGTATCCAGATCGTTGATAAGAGTATCAAATAAAACAATCCTTTTTTTTCTGCCAAAGCCGGTAAAATACGCATTTGCCTTCGTTGAGCGTTTTGAGGCATCCATTACGTAAATATTATTGACAGCAAATCCTGCCTTCTGTGCAAAAGCTTCAATCGCATCACGTAATTCACCTGCCTCCAATGGAGTTTGTCTATTAAATAGTGGTACTATTATATTCGAATAAAACAGAGTCATAAATAAAGAGAAAGCAGTTATTACACCCCATGCGCAAAGCCATGCATACTCACCCAACGTACCATACAACCATACAATAAGAGCCGTAACAATACCACCTAAAATGATAGCAAGTAATAATCCTTTTAAGTGATCGAGCCAAAACATCCTTTTTGTAGATTTATTAAATCCAAAACGTTCTTCGATAACGAAAGTAACATAATAGCCAAAGGGCAGAGAAATTATATCATTTACAATATAGATAACTCCAAAGAAAGCAAGTGTTAAGAATACCTCATTATCTATATATTGCCTCAACAATTCATCAAGCCACCCAAATAGCCCAAATACTAAGACAATCAACAAAATAATAAAAGAAAACAAGCTGGTATATATACCAAAACGGCTATTAACTTTTTGGTATGCTTGTTGCTTTGCATATTCTTCCTTATCATATATACCTTCCAATTGTTGAGGAATATCCGGACTCATTCGTCTACGGTTCCTATAAGATAGGTACTGAGACCACAGAAAATCTAAAACTACAATGAGGAGTATAGTAATTAAGTAAAGTGACATAAAGTATTTTTGGTGCAAAGATAGAAAGATATAGCGTAAAAACACATTCTATAAAAAATATTATAGATTAACCATCATTTAAACAAAACACAAATAGATCCAAACAGCTAAAATCTGATTTGTTTAAATTATTACTTTCCATTTGGAAATGTAGATTCTATTATAAAATAATTAACTTCTTTCAAAAAACAACTTTTCTTATAAATTCTTGTAACATTTTTTGTATTGAGTCGTCATATTAAAAATACATACAAATTATGAGAAAAATTATATTAACACTTTCTATTATAATTTCTGCAATATCACATTCTATTGCTCAAACAAATGATATTGCAATTTTAAGAACCAGTACTGAAAAAATAAGAGTATCAGTTAATGGAGCGATCTCAGAAGAAGAGATTCCGTTGTCTGAGTATCAGAATGACACACTTCGGATTCCAATTATTGTGAATCCACTTAATTTTACAATTTACTCAGATATAGATAGTATTAAGACACAAATACCTATCAACACAGAATTTACTTTCAGAATACAAAAAAAAGATATGTATCCGTTCGTCTTAATTATTCGTAATGGCATAGAAATTGAACAAATAAATTTTGACTCAATAAATAAAAATACTGATCTTCACTTCGCCTATGAAAGTGGACTAAATAATTCATATTTAGAAAAACTAAAAGCAAATTATCCAATTGATAGCATTGCTTCTACAGCAAAAAATGATCTTGAAAAAGTCAAGGCCATAGCTTCGTGGGTGCACGGATTGTGGGAGCATGACGGATACAATACACCTAAACAAAATGATGCACTATATATACTAAATGAGGTAAAAGCAGGTCAACGATTTCGTTGCGTTGAATATGGAATAGTGACTACAGCTTGTTTAAACGCAATTGGTTTACCTTCACGCACACTATCACTAAAAACAAAAAATGCAGAATCAACACCATCCGGAGCCGGGCATGTTGTCATGGAAGTATTCCTAAAAGATATGAACAAGTGGATAATGGTAGATCCTCAGTGGGATGCTATTCCTTGGTCAAAAGGAAAACCATTAAATGCAGTTGAATTCCAAAAAGCAATAACTGATAAATGTGATATAGAAATTCTAACCAACAATAAGGAATTAAATAAATATCAGTATGAAGCCTGGATTTATTCCTATTTATATTATTTCTCTTATAAATTTGACAATAGAGAGAATATCCCCAAGGATAAGAGAATTACAATTAATGATAAATCTGAATTAATGCTTGTGCCTAAAGGAGCAAAAAAGCCAACCATTTTTCAAAGAAAATTTCCCATAGACTATTGTTTATATACAAATTCTATACTCGACTTTTATAGATCTCCCATCTAAATAAAAAATGAGCTGTAATAGTTACAGCTCATTTTATTATATAATTATATTATTCCTCTTCAAAATCTTCCTTCATATTATGGAAGACATTCTGAACATCATCATCATCATCAAACTTGTCAAGTAGTTTCTGAATTTGTTCTTGTTGCTCTTTGGTTATCTCCTTCAAATCATTTGGTATCCGTTCAAATTCGGCACTATGAATTTCGAAACCATTTTCTTCCAAATACTTTTGTATTTCTGAATACGACTTGAATTCTCCATATAAGATTATATCATCGCCATCTTCGCCTAATTCATCTACACCATAATCGATCAGTTCAAGTTCAAGGTCTTCAAGAGAAACACCTTCTTTGGGTGCAATTTTGAATACACATTTATGATCGAACAGGAATTCGAGACTACCGGATGTACCCAATGAACCGTTATGTTTATTAAAGTAGCTACGCACATTTGCAACTGTACGGGTAGGGTTATCGGTAGCTGTTTCTACAACTATTGCAATACCAAATGGGCCATATCCTTCATATACAACTTCTTTATAGTCTGCCTCATCTTTCGATATGGCTTTCTTTATCGCGCGTTCTACATTTTCTTTAGGCATGTTCTCTTTCTTCGCCTGTTGCATCAGTACACGAAGACGAGGATTTGTATCCGGTTCCGGACCACCCTCTTTAGCAGCTATAGTGATTTGTCTCCCTAGTTTTGTAAATACGCGGGCCATATTTCCCCAGCGTTTCAGCTTTGTCGCTTTGCGGTATTCAAACGCTCTTCCCATAAATATTTATATAATCGTTAATCTATTTTTTCAGCTATGCAAAAGTATAAAAAATATTGTAATAAGGGAATCTTGACAAAATGAAATAATATAGCTCTTGCAACTTTATAACATCATCATGCATCATATTATATAGAACCAATAAATTATTTATTATGAAAACTTATTATTTCCTTATCGTATTCTTTTTATCCACGGGATTATTTTTTACATCATGTGATAGTGATGACGATGACTTTAACATAGAGGATTTTAAAGAAGTTAGTCTGGAAGGAGAAGACCTTAGTTGTATATCTGAAGGACAAAATGAATTAGGTAAAATCACTAAACTTTCAGGTGAAATAATCTTCCATAAGGTAAAAGATGCTGATACGGAAATAGTTCTTATTAAAGATAATAAAGGATTGACCTATATACCATGCGGATTACCAAAAGAATATGAAAAAGAAGGGTTAAAGGTTATCTTCTCAGGAACAAATTACGGACCCGATCCTGCAGCTTTTTATGCTTATACACCTACTGGAGGTTTCTTAAAATTAACTAGTCTTTGGGTACATAAATAAAAAGCTATCTTCTGAAGAATATATAGCAAAAGAACTGTGCCTGAAATTGGCACAGTTCTTTTCATATTGTATCCGTAGGGGCAGGGTTTGCCTGCCCCTACAATTCCCAAATAAATAATCTGATTACCAGAAATACCAATAAAATAGTCCGCAGAGAGCTACTACACCAAGCGAGGCAATAACATCCCACTTGCTCCAGCTCTTCCCTATTTGTTTCTTATAGTCATCTGTGAAAGTAATAGCCTCTATCTGTTGAGCAGTTGGCTTCGGAGTGAAGAACGATACTACAACCATCAACAACATGATGAAGACAAGCAGCCATATTTCAAAAATAAGCCAATTGGTTTGCCAGAACCAGGTTGTGCTTTCCCAGAGTCCGCCTGTCATTACAGCCTTACCTGTATCTGTAAAGATATTAGTCAGCAAACGTACCATTCCAATAATAAAGCCTACTATCATACCCACTTCACCTGCCTTCGGCGTAATCCGTTTAGAGAATATACCCAATGCAAATACAGCTACCATTGCAGGAGCAAGCAGCGACTGTATACCTTGCAGATAATCGTAAAGGCTACCAAGGCTCATCATGATAGGTATCCAGACAATACCCAATACGACAACAACCATTGTTGCAATACGACCTACCATAACATAAGTAGTTTCGCTCTTATTTTTAAACATTGGTTTATAGAAATCTTCTGTAAACAGTGTAGCGCAGGAATTGAAGAATGCTGCCAAAGAAGCAACCAACGCAGATATAAAACCGATGGTAACAATACCCTTCACACCGGCAGGCAACACAAATTTAACCATTGAACCAAAGGCGGTATCGGGGTCGTCCAATGTAAAGCCACTGTCTGGACGTGCCGCTAATGCAGCAGCAATCATACCCGGTATCAGAAACATAAAAACAGGAAGCAGCTTGAAATAGCCGGCAGCTATAGTACCTCTGCGCGCACGTTTCATCACTACCTCATTTGATTCCCCCTTGCGTTGTCCAAGTACACGCTGAACAATATGTTGGTCGGTACACCAATACCAAAAGCCTATAATAGATGCTCCTATAAATACCCAAAATCCAGGATAATCATCATACAAAGGGTCACCTGTACTAAAGTGAAACATGTGGTTTGTACCGTATGCAACACCATCTGCTCCTACATTCTGAGTTTTTGCAAAGTCCATCATTGCAGTCCAGCCTTCGGCAATACTACCACCTCCGAGCGCAGATAACCCTAAGAAAAGTACAAGGAATGAGCCGATAATGAGTATTGGGGTCTGAATGGCCGAAAGCGTCATCACTCCCTTCATACCGCCGAAAACTGTGAAGATACCAGTTAATACTATCAGACCGATAGCTCCATACCAAAATGGTAATCCCAGAAGGCTCTCCATAAAAATACCTCCGGTAAATGCCGTTACACTCACTTTGGTAAGTACATAGGCAATGAGAGTGATAATGGACAACCACGAACCGGTCTTAGGCGTGTAGCGATATTTAAGGAAATCAGGCATTGTAATAATTTTCCCCATCTTATTGTTCATAAGCTGGTAGAAAGGCACAAAAAGCCAACCCAAAATAAGTATCATCCATCCTTGCATCTCCCAGTGCGCCATACCAACACCGGATTTTGCGCCTGTTCCGGCAAGCCCCACAAGATGTTCAGAGCCAATGTTTGCAGCAAAGATAGCTGCACCAATAATGTACCACGGCTCACCTTTACCAAACAGATAATCTTCGCTGTTGGCACCCTGTTGCAGGCGTTTATCTTTCTGTATCGAACGCCAGACAGCCCATGTTACCGCCAGTATCCCGACTACAATAATCACCCAGTCGAGCCATATAAATTCGTGCGAATTCCAATTCATAGTATATTTTAAATTAAGAATTATAAATTAAGAATTAAAGATCAAATAGGTCGCTTTGAGCCAATTTTTCATCCTTCATTCTTTATTTTTAATTTATTGAAATAATTCTGTTTCAGTAAATTTACCCAATTTCTGATATTTTGTATATATCTTCATATATACTTCATGTTTATCCATATCAGGTTTGTATTCAAATGCAAATCCCTGTCCCATAGCTTTCTGTGCAGCTTTAATATCAGGATGCACCCCTGCCGCCACAGATGCAAACATAGCCGCGCCGAAAGCGCAAGCCTGCTCCGATTTAGCCACTTTGATAGGCATACCCAACACATCCGCAAGAGTCTGCATTACTAATGGTGATTTCAGGGAAATACCACCAATACCAATCACACTTTCTATTTCAATTCCATTTTCGAGAAAACGGTCAACAATAGCTTTAGAGCCAAATGCCGTAGCCTCAACTAATGCCCTGAAAATCAATGGAGCTGAACTCGCCAGATTCAGGCCTGTTATCGTACCTTTTACCAATTGGTTCGCATCCGGAGTACGGCGGCCATTCATCCAGTCGATAGCCAGTACTGAGCTTTCAGATACAGGTAGTTTCGCTGCCTCTTTGGAAAGTTCCGGAATCATTTTATCCAAAGCTTCCTTTATCAGTTTATTTTTTGTAGCCTCATCGACTAATGACGATTCTTTTAATATTTTTTCTAATGGCCAGGCCAATACCGACTTAAACCATGCATAGATATCTCCAAAGCCGGATTGCCCTGCTTCCAGGCCTACCATTCCCGGTATAACAGAGCCGTCTACCTGTCCGCAGATTCCCGGAACAAGTTTTCCGTGCATATCTTCGTAGGATGCTACCATTATATCACAGGTAGATGTACCGATAACACGAACAAACGTTTTTGGCTCAATCTCAGCCCCTACTGCTCCCATGTGACAGTCGAAAGCTCCTACCCCTACAGCAACATTAGTAGTTAAGCCCAGTCTGTCGGCCCATTCCTGGGTCAGGTTACCCACTTTCACTTCACTTGTATATGTATCATGGAACAGATGCTCTCTAAATCCTTTCAGCTCGGGTGCTATCTCTACCAGAAAATCTTCTGTGGGAAGTCCGTCCCATTCTTTCAACCACATAGCCTTATGCCCAGCTGCACAACGCCCACGAACTATTTCGGTCGGTTTTGTTTTCCCTGTAATGAGAGCAGGCATCCAGTCGCAATGCTCAACCCAACTATACGCATCGTTGACAATAGATTTATCGATTTTCAAAACATGAGCCATTTTTGCCCATACCCATTCACTGGAATATATTCCACCTTCGTAAGCTGTATAGTCGATTGGCCATTTTTTTGCTATTTCATTTATTCTTGCAGCTTCTTTAACCGCAGTATGGTCTTTCCAAAGGATAAACATCGCATTCGGATTCTCTGCAAATTCAGGACGTAATGCCAGAACTTGTCCTTCCTCATCAATGAGTGCCGGAGTCGAACCTGTAGTATCAAAAGACATACCGACTACAGCCTCAGCAGTTCCTGTAGGAGATTTACCCAAAGCTTCTTTTACAGATTCTTCGAGAGCTTCGATATAATCCAAAGGGTGTTGTCTGTATTGATTATTAGCAGGGTCGCAGTATTTGCCCTGCAACCAGCGTTTGTAATATTTTACTGATGAAGCAACCTCTTTTCCGGTTTCTGCTTCTATGATTACAGCCCGGCAGGAATCCGACCCATAATCTAGTCCAATGGCATATGCTTGTTTCATAGGTATCTAGTTCTTTAATAGTGAAAAGTAAGTATAGGGAATAATCACTACTCCCTATACCTTAAAAAACAATCTTTAGCTTAACGCTTTATTTAATAAGTAGTATACTTCATTAACTTTCAGTTCAAATTTGAAGTTACTCATCGTAGTGTTTTTGTCAATCTTAAGCAATTCTATATTTGCAATTTCAGCATAGTCTTCCAACATTTCCATCGTAACAGAGAAAGAGAAGCTTGAATGGTGTGTACCTCCGGCTACAATCCATGCACCTGCCCCTATTTCAAAATTAGGCATAGGTTTCCACAAAGCACAAGCTACAGGTAGTTTTGGAAGCGGTTTCGGCTCTTTTACCTCAACTTCATTTACAATCATGCGGAAACGGTTACCCATATCTACGATTGTAGCAGCAACACCTTCTCCCTTGTGCGCCTGGAATACCAGACGAGCGCAAGTGCGTGCATCGCCTATTCCAAGAAAATGAACTTCTACGCGAGGTTTTGTACCTGTAATATCCGGGTTTATTTCCAACATGTGTGATTGAAGGATTGTACTATTCTCTCCATCAAAGTTCAATGTATAATCTTCAAGGAATGATTGTCCTCCCGGTAAACCTTGTCCCATAACCCACATTGTGCGTACAAGAGCTGCCGATTTCCAGTCTCCTTCGGCTCCAAACCCGTATCCCTCTGCCATCAAACGCTGAGAAGCAAATCCCATTAATTGTTTCATGCCTTCCAGTTCATTAAAGCTGGTAGTAAACCCTTTTGCTCCTTTATCTTGTAAGAAACGGCGAAGGCCTATTTCCTGAGCTGCTGCATCACGTACAAACTGGTGTTTCTCCGCACCTTTTTTGCAATCATCGGCAAAATCATATACCTTTTCATATTCTGCAATGAGTGCATCTATTTCAGTTTCAGTAACTGCTTCCACATATGGAACTAATGTCGCAATAGGAGCATTGTCAACGTGATAACCTAAACGAATTTCAGCCTCTACTTTATCCCCGTCTGTTACAGCAACATTATTCATATTATCACCAAAACGGATGATAAGCATATCCTGTGAATCTGCCCAACCTGCACAAACACGTTGCCATGCTGCAATTTTGCTCTGGGTATCCTTATCTTTCCAGTAACCAACCACAACTTTGCGAGGCTTACGCAGACGGCTTGTTATATGACCAAATTCGCGGTCTCCGTGAGCGGACTGGTTCAGGTTCATAAAGTCCATATCCATCTCATTCCACGGAATTTCTTTATTGTACTGGGTATGGAAGTGAAGCAATGGCTTCTTGTAATCCATCAAACCATGTATCCACATTTTAGCCGGAGAGAATGTGTGCATCCATGTTATCATACCCACACATTTAGTATCGCCGTTGGCAGCGCGCATAATTGCAGAGATTTCTGCGGAAGAATTAGCTGTACCTTTATAAACTACCTTAATAGGCAGGATACCCGAATCGTTCAGGCCTTTCACCATTTCAGTAGAATGTGAATCTACCTGAACTACTGCATCTCCACCATAAAGCAATTGTGCTCCGGTTACAAACCAAACTTCTAAATCTTTAAAATTCATGATATTATATTTTTAATGTTAGTAATTAATATTTTCTACTGTCCGTAATAAGCATCCGGACCGTGTTTTCTGAAAAAGTGCTTCTTTATCAGTTCCTGATTCATCTTCAACTGAGGATTGATATTAAACGAAATAAAAGCCATCTTAGCTACCTGCTCCAGTACAACTGCATTGTGAACCGCACTGTGAGCATCTTTCCCCCATGAGAAGGGACCATGATTGTTTACGAGTACACCGGGTGTATAGTCCGCATTCAGTTCTGAGAAACGCTCAACAATCACATTTCCTGTTTCCAGTTCATACTTTCCCTCAATTTCATCCTTGGTCATCTGCCTTGTACAAGGGATTTCATCTTTGAAATAATCAGCATGTGTAGTGCCTATATTCGGGATATCGCAACCCGACTGCGCCCATGATGTAGCATATGTAGAATGTGTATGTACGATACCACCGACATTTGGGAATGCTTTATAAAGTACAAGATGAGTAGGTGTATCTGATGAAGGTTTTAGTTTTCCTTCCACAACATTCCCATCCAGATCCATAACAACCATATCATCAGCTTTCATTGTATCGTATGAAACGCCCGACGGTTTGATTACAACCAATCCTTTCTCCCTATCTATAGCACTTACATTGCCCCACGTAAATATTACCAGTCCATGTTTAACGAGATCAAGGTTAGCTTCGAATACTTCTTTTTTTAATGATTCCAACATAATATTATATATTAAGCTTCAAATAAGTGTATAGTTTACACTTGCAATATTAAGAATAAGTGTTCAATTATACACTTATTTTAATTATGTTGTAAAACATGTTTAATAAAAAAAGTATATACAAAAGGGAAAAGAGAACTCAACAAGCTCTCTTTTTGTCTATTACATACAATATATTATCTTATTTACAATGAGAAAAAGAAGCCTTTATGCAATAACTGATCGTATTTCTCTTTATTGAATGTATAGTAGAATGCTCCTCTTTTCGAACTGGATTTATCTTTATCGTCTTGTTTCTCGAGAATATCCATTTCTAATATTTTTTTCCTGAAGTTACGTTTATCTAATACTGTCTGATGAATAGCTTCATAAAGAGATTGTAATTGAGGTAACGTAAATTTCTCCGGAAGCAAATTAAAACCAATTGGCTGAGTTGCTGTTTTCTTTCTCAGGATATCCAGTGTATCATCCAACATCTGATTATGGTCAAACACCAGTTTCCCTACTTTATCCAGTTCTTCCCAGCGGGCATTGTGTATTTTGCATAATTCCTCATCAAACATCTCAAGGTCAATCAGGGCATAATATGCAATGGAAATAACACGTTCCCCTTCATCACGATTTATTTCGCCATAAGTACCAACCTGCTCCATATATACATCCTTAATTCCGGTATATTCAAACAGAACACGGGACACAGTTTCAGAAAGACTTTCATCAGAACGTAAGAATCCACCCATTAGCGTATCATGGCCCTCCAAGGGTTCAAATTTACGCTTAGATATTAACAAATATAATTTATCGTCTTTGAATCCTAGAATAATACAATCGACTGATACATAAAACTTTTCCTGTTCTCTATAAAATAATGGTGTCATCTCCAAATAGCATTATATTAAATAAGTGTATACAATACATTTATTTTAAAAGAGGACAAATATACTATATTTTTTTCGTCCTCAAATTATTTATCATTCAAATTCTTATAAAACAGAACAATTAAGAAAATTCTTCTATTTATCTGATAGAATTCTTACCTCCACAATTTTGGGGCTCACCAGGTTTCGATGAGCAGTAAATTTTACAACAAGCTTTTCTTGCATAAGATTACCCGGGATGTTATAATAATTATAAACAAAGTTCTCCTTACTTTCTATATTTATGTTCTCTAATTTCTGGCCATTTATAAAAATGTCAAAGTTACTTAAATTGTTGTTATTAAGAAGTTTCAAATATAAAAATTTTGTTTTTCCATTATTTTTCATCTGATAACTAAACCAACCCTGCGTTTCACGCCAATGCACCTCTTCTTCAAATCCTGTATATGAATTTTCTGACTGGATAAAATGATCGGATTCAGGCTGCTGCTCTCCACAAACAACTTTATCAATTGTAATTGCATCCAGTTTGATACGTTCCAGTTCTTCCTGTTCAATCCTTTTCTGCAAGTCTTTTACCTCTTCTGATGTAGCTTGTGGCCAGTAAATAATATAACGGGAATCATGCAGACGGAAGAAAGGAATCAGTTCCATCTTATCCGGATATTTATCTGAATATAAACTACTCAATGTAAACGTCAAAGGCTTATTGGAAAAAGGTTTTATTAAAGATATTATTTTATCTGCTTCACTAACAATTATCGGCATATCCTTCATTGGAATTTGCCTGCCATGTGCGATATGTCCTCCCCTACTATCATCAGCAAATAGTCCGGCCAGATCTTCTGTACCTGTTTTAGCAGCTAAAACAATAGGCCCATACATAAACGAATAATAATTAGACTTGTCAGGCAGCTGCTCCACTGACATATACATAGGCATTTCCATTTCAATGGCATCACCATCTTTCCAAATACGATTGATACTCACATAAGCTTCATCAGCCTGACCAGAAATTTGTTTTCCATTCACACTAACCTTTAATTTTCCATTTTCAACCCAATTCGGATTGCGAAGCTTTAATGTAAACTCTATAGTTTTTTGGGTATTTATAAGTAGTGTTGTTTTCGCTTCATCCGGAAATGAATTATTCTGTGTTATTTTTATTCCTTTTTCTTTCCAGTTTAATTCAGATGGAATAAAGAGATTTACATACAACTTACTATCAGTGTGCGCATAGATCATCTCCCCGTACTTGGCATGATTCTCTATACCAGAACCCACACAGCACCAAAAACTTGTCTGAGGCTGTGAGTACACCCGGTAATGTCCCGGACGCATCTGAGTGAAATAGACAAAACCGCCGGTTTCGGGATGCTGAGTGGATAAGATATGATTATATAAAGCCTTTTCGTAATAGTCGATATATTTCTTGTCCAAAGACGTCTGATACAGCATCTTTGACAAACGAAGCATATTGTATGTATTACATGTTTCAGGCCCTTCAATATGTTTAATCATACGCGAAAAATCATTTACAGGATTAAAGTGCTCGCTTACACTATTTCCTCCTATACAAACTGAGCGATGTTCAATAACCGTTTCCCAGAAAAAGCGGGCAGCTTCAGACCATGATTCGTTACCTTCAACATCAGCAACACGCTTAAATCCTAATACCTTTGGTATCTGGGTATTTGCATGCATCCCTGTAAGATTATCTTCATGAGCTAACAGCGGATTCAAAATAAGCTTATGTGAGAATTGCTCCGCCAGCTTTAAATACTTTTGATCTCCTGTTATAGCTGCTACATCTGCAAAAGTTTCATTCAATCCTCCATGTTCGCTACGAAGCATATCCTGTATCTGTTCTTCCGACAGCTTAGAAACAAGATTGATAGCCCAATCGGTCATTTTCACCAGTATGTCTTTTGCTTCTTTATTATCGGCATACAAATAAGCATCGCGGAGTCCGGCATATGTTTTATGTATATTATATAGCGGTACCCATTTAGCATTCAGGTCGAAATTTCCTGCTCTGATATTACCTTCAGCTACTTCCTGCCAGATAACTTTACCTCCGGGAACACCACCGATATAACCATTGCCATTTGCATCCTGACAACGTTTCAACTCACTTATCATATAATCGAGGCGTTGTTTAATTTCCTGATCTCCTGTAGATGCATACATCAGAGAAAGAGCGGATAAATAATGCCCGCCTATATGCCCATCAAGTCCGGTATTCTCCCAGTTGGTATAACTCTCTGTCTTAGGTGCCAAACCAGACTCTCTGAGAAAAGGAGCGAGTAACCTATCTGCATCTAAATCTAATAAATATTGTTTATCTAAATCTTGTGCATGTCTGAAAGGACTATCCAATAATTTGACATCATGCAGATGAAAATATTCGATTTTAGAATGAATCTGTGCACTAACAGTGATTGCACAAACAAAAGATAGAATGAATGCAGATAGTGTTTTCATCTTTTTTACTTCAAATATTTTTTGACTTGGTTGTATACATTTTGTGCTGTGAATCCCAGTTTTTCATCCAGTACCTTGTATGGTGCAGAGAATCCGAAAGACTCCATACCCCATACC
>JAITVV010000020.1 GCA_031285625.1 Prevotella sp. | reverse complement strand
ATAGCGTATGCCCCGGACGGCGTTGTCTTTAAGAACGGGGAGGTGGCAGCCCTTAAGGCGCACTGTGACCTGTGGCGCGGGGCGGCCATAGACAATACAAATGTTACATACGCCTGGGGCATCAGGGATTCGACGGTATTCAGGAATACGACGGTAACGGCAGCGGCGGCTACAGGGGCCACACAGGTAGTTGTAAATTCAACCGCCAATATGGAAGCAGGGGGAAAGATAGTACTGGGCACGGCGACATATACCATCTCTTCAGTCGATACCGCGGTAAAAACAATTACCCTGACAACTGCGTTAAGCGCGGTAGCGGCTACAGGGGCGGCTATAAAAAGCCCGTATTACAACGCGATGCTGGGGGCCGGATGGGCTTGCCTGACATCTACAAACCCGAGGGGAGTGACGGCTGGCTGGACAACCAATGAGATAACCATTACCGCCGATGCCGTACTGAATTTTGAAACTTTTAAATGCGCAGTCAGGGATACGGATACCAGCGCGGGCAATACTTCCGCGAATACCGTGGTTTGCGATATCATATCCTTTACCGACATGTCGGACCCTGTTATGGTGGATATTGTAAGCCAAAAGGGTTTTATTATAAAGAACAACAGCAACGATGTGGATGCCAAAGCCGTATTATACCGTAACGGAGAGGAGATAGACGCTGCCGGCACGGCATATACCTATACATGGAAGTTATGGAATGCGGCAGGGACGGCGGTCGCTAAAACATATGCGGGAAAAGCAATCTCGGTTTCGAAAGCCGATGTGACGGGAAAGGGGGTGTTAATGTGTGAGATTTCGAAATAGTTTTGTTTTCGAAAAATGTTGGGTTATGCTAATTTTGAAAGAACAAGACGGATCGGACGAACGAGGCACTCCTCAAAGGATAGAGCATCATCGACCGGATCAGGAAACGCTTTGATAAACTAAACAACCACACGCCTAAAGAGGCGGTGGGTCACTGTAACGGACTGAAAGTCCTATGAGGCTAAAGCCTCCTGAAGAAAGACTAAAAATAGTCGTTACAGAAGCTTATTTACAATATTTTATACCTAATCGGATGAGTAGATTTCTATATATGAGTAATTTATCCAAATAATAGAAAAGTTCTCTGCCTAAAGGCGGGGGATTTAACCCATCCCAGAATTATAAATTAAAACAAGTATGATGGTAAAGGTATTAGAAGCATTAGAATACTAAACGGGTTGTTTCACAAATATTTTCTATCTTTGCGGAAGAGGAATATGCCGGTATGTAATTGTATTTTTTTCGTATCGGCATCGCCTCAACGGAACATTAAAATTTGAAAACAAGCTTACTCGTACGAAGGCTCTTGGACTTCCGGACATTATCTTTTCTCAGGCAGGAACCTTGGCGCCAAGCACTATCTGTTTATGGAGGGAGTTATGGCGCGTATAGAGCAACAACTAAAAGTATCAGCCCAAGCTGTGGGAATCCTGTCAAAAAGCAGTGTCAGCAACATAAAAATTTCTTTGATACTTAACAACAAGGCAATATGAATCCCAATACCGAATACGAAAAGTTTGCACAGGAAGTTTATCAGGAATTAATCAAGGCTCAGGGCATTAATACAATTGATGTTCAGCATAATATCAAACTTGCAGGGAAATCAGGGCAAAAACACCAAATTGATGTCTATTGGGAATACGAGTACGCCGGAGTCAAGCATAAGGTAGCCATCGAATGCAAGAACTATAACAGTGCTGTGCCAATCGGTAAGGTAAGGGATTTTTACGGAGTACTGTCTGATTTGAATAATGTTGCCGGTATTATGGTAACAAAGGTTGGTTACCAGGAGGGGGCAAAAGATTTTGCTTCTCATTATGGCATTAGCCTTAAAGAGTTGCGAACGCCTAATAGAGGTGAAGGAATTATCGGAGAAATAGAACTTACTATAAATATAGCCAAACGCCAACGCCTGTTTTTGGTTGATGAAGAATGGGCGAAAGCTAATAATCTTGACTTTCAGCCATACAGGAATTACCTTGATAGCCTGAATAGCTTTAACTGGCCGCCAAGGAAACCGGATATCATATGGGCAGAGGCAACACACATTCCGTTGGAAACGACAAAATATTCTAAGATCCGCGATGGGAAAGGACAGGTAGTCGCCACTTTTGATGAATTGGAAAGCAAGTTGTCGAAAAGTTTTGAGTCCGGTTCAGATTACACCTATGATTTTCAGGATGCATATGTGGACACCCGTTGGGGGCCAATAAAAATCAAAGAGGTAAAATATACCCACGGGAAAGAAAAGCAAACGACAATTTTTTCTATTGATGCCCAGGAGTTTATCAAAGCGATCCTTAAAGACGCTATAAGCGGTGAAATAAAAATCATTGGTAAAAATGAAAATATCAGATAGTGATTATTACATCCCTTTCCCTTTATTCGCACAAAGTACAGTATTTCAATCAGACCGGCAATCGAGGGTTCCTGCGGGAACAGGTTATACTTATTATTGGAACTTTAGAACGCGGATGGGACGGACGTTACCTAAACATATACAGGGAAAAACGATCTTTGTTTCTAAAGCCGGTGTGACGGGCAAGGGTGTTTTAATGTGTGAAATATCGAAATAAGAGAGATGCCTAAAAGCCGGATATTTATCCGTGAGGATCGAATATCCGGTCAAATAAATAATTTTACAATCCAAAAAATTAATAAACAGTAATTTATAATCCAAAAGAGTATGGAAATAATCCGTATATGTTATAAAACATGGTTAATCCGGATTTTGATTTTGTAAAAATATACTAATTTTAACATGAGGACAAAAATTATTAACTAAAAGCAAAAATCAACCGGAGTAACAAACTGTATATTCATCTAAACTTTAAATATATAACCTTAATCCTATGAAGACAGGAGCATTAATTTTATTAATGTCCGCAGGCTTTGTATTGCCTGTCTGCGGGCAATTGAACACCCTGCACAACCATTACCGCCCCGGTGATGTGTTAATCAAGCAACAGGTCGAATATGTCAGTCCCGGGGAAGCAGGGGCAAACAGGCTCTGGGATTTCAGCAAACTCAAACCCGTTAATAATGAATATACCCTGCGGTATGATATGCCTCCGCTGGAAGGGGACAGCATCTATATCCTGGGCGACAACCGCTATGAAAAGGCGGATATAAAAGACAACGAACTGATAGTCGGAACTGAACATAATACGATGTATTACTACCGTTTAACACATGACAGTTTATTGCAGACAGGGCATGAAAATCCCTCGGTAAAACTGGCCTATACTTCCCCAATGGTATTAATGCACTTTCCCCTGAACTATGGCCAAACAACGATATCCAATTATCAATCGGAAGGCCTTTACTCCGGCACGGTGGATATCCATACACAGGGGACAATGACAACAAAAGCTGATGCCTACGGAAAAATGGTATTGCCCTCAGGGGATACACTTAGCCCTGTATTAAGAGTTAAGACCATACAGACGATATTTGACATACCAACAGAAGACAGTTATACCACAGAAGAAACGGATAACGCAGGCAAGCTGTTGGAAACCTGCCGCTGGTACAGCAAGGGTTATCGTTACCCTGTTTTCGAGACAGTCAGGAATATTAATCTTTCAGACAGCACGGAAATATTTAAAACAGCCTTTTTCTTCCCGCCGCAGGATCATCTGTATCTGGACACTGACCCTGACAACCAGGCTTTGCTGGATGAACTGTGGGATATGGATAAGAAAGAGCCGATACCAGTAGAAGATAATACAGCTAAAACGGTTTCATTGGAAGATATCATGTCCTGCAAGCTATATCCGAACCCTGTGGAATCAATACTGAACCTGGAGTATGAACTGAAAGAAGATGCCAAAGTCTCCTTTGAACTATATTCTTTGGATGGCATGCCTGTCAGGAAGATAGTACCGAAAGCTAAATCCAAAGGTATATATAATGAAACGCTGGATTGCTCTACATTATATCCGAAGAATTATGTACTCAGGATTACTGCCAACGGGGCTTTTGTTAATGAAATTATTATTAAAAAATAGAAAGAATCATGAATAAAATTAATATACTAACGGTTTTGTTAATATTCTTGATTAGTCAGTTTGTCAAATCGCAGAATACCTCAGGTGATATATCCCAACTAAAAGAAGATCTCAATTTATTTAATGCTCCAAGTACAACGTCTCCGGAAAGAGCTTCGATAGAAAAATTTGGCTATTATCCTGTTGATTATAGCGTCGGAGTACCGGATATTTCTATTCCAATATATACAATACAATCAGGTACATTAAACTTCCCAATAACTTTATCATATCATTTAAGTGGAATTAAAGTTGATGATATTGCCAATTGGGTAGGACTTGGCTGGTCGCTGAATTCTTTTGGGGCAGTCAATATTAAACATAACCCGCAAGATGTCGGAGGAGGTTTTAGGGATACTAATGCCTGTAAACTGCCGGGCCCTTTATATAAAAATGGTAAGGTAGTAAGTGGGCTTATAAGTCCTATACCTGAGACTCAACTCTATCTGTATGATGATCAAGCATCCAGAGACAATGAAACAGCCTATTCCTCGATGATGGACAATTATTATAATCCCATAGACAGGGGAGCTTTACCGACAAAGGCAAATGAATATACTTACAATGCAAATGGAATTTCCGGATATTTTACATATAATATCAATAGGGAATTGGTTCAGGTACCTTCTACAGACAGAAAAATTAGTTTAAATGGTAATGTATGCACTATAACAACAGAAACTGGTGATCGGTATATTTTTGAAACCAAACAGCGTGTACAACAAACAGGAACAAATAATAGCTTTGAAAAAGTGAAAACTCTATCAGAAGATATGCTACTGACAAAGATTATTTCTTCTAATAATACAGATACAATATCATTTAACTATACATCATCTAAAAGCTATCAGGACGAGAAGGAAAGTTTTGCTCTTTTTGCTGGAAAAGATGAATACTTAATTCCGCAAGGAGTAAGTGGAACAGGTTTAGCTTTAAAGGAAACAAACTTCTATTATACAGATGGAAGAAGCGGATGGTACACATATTCAGAAGAACGCCTTCTGTCTTCTATTGAATTTAAGTCGGGTATTATCGAATTTAATACAGGTAAGCGACAGAAAGATACAGTTAGAGATTTTCAACTAAATTCTATTTCCATCTCATCTAAAGGAAATAATGGAACTAAAAAATTAATAAAAAAAGTATCTTTCGATTATACAAGTCAGGGGCCTGCAAGATTGTTTTTAGATAAACTTAACTTCTGGAGTCCAGATAATAAGAAAGTACAAGAGTATAAATTTACATATCATAAAGACATATCTAAATATGGTTCAAAAGGACAAGACTATTGGGGATATGATAATGGAGTTACTTCAAACTATTCAATGGTTCCAAAAGACTTTATACCAGAGAGCACAGATGGCTATGGACTGTTACTTAGTTATATGGGAAATCGGAAGCCTAGTGAAACAAGTATGAAAAGAGGAAGCCTTTATCGTATAGATTACCCTACAGGAGGCTGTACTGTTTTTTCGACAGAAGCACACCGGGATGAAAATGATAATATCATTGGAGGTTTGAGAGTTTTCAGAATTGTGTCAAAGGTACAATCTGATTCTCCTGAGATTATTCAGGAATTTAATTATGAAAAGCCTTATGTTTTATTTACTCCTGACAGAACCCATTATATACTTACTAAGTACGGAGCTTTTAATAGAGAGGGGTTTGGCTCTATAAAACCGAGGATATATTATATTGATAATCCGTCTTTTGTATCATCGTATAAAGGTGCTGCAATAACATATCAAAAAGTGACAAAAACAGAAAGTGACAGCAATGGAAATATTAATGGGAAGACTATATATTATTATCAGGCCCCATCTATGCATAAACAAATTTATAAACAAGAATTCGAGGAGTTTGGGGGCGCAGAAACACGGTTATCACGCTTTACTCCTACTCTGTGGAAAATGGGAAAGCATAAGAAAGTTGAATATTATGAAGGAAAAGAGATTTTACCAGTAAAAATGGAAGATTATACCTATGAAACATATAACGAAAAAAGTGAAGAAATAGGATTCATACTTTCATCCACTTTATATCAATTTAATACAGCGGGTTATGGAAAACTACCAATGACCAGAAGCGCTAAAGATTTTAAACGGTTCCAATGGCATTATGTCTATACCGGAACAGAAAACTTAACTCTTCGAAAAGAAAGTATATATGATAAATCTTCAAAACAGTATATTATTTCAGAGCATTCTTATAAATATGGGAATATTCTATCTGCAACAAATAGGAATCATCTATTAACAGAAGAGGATATGAAAGATAGCAATGGTCAAAGTATAAATGTTCTGTATAAATATCCTCAGGACTTTACTATTCCTGTTTATAAGTCTATGCAGAATGCAAATATGTTGGCAATCCCTATCGAAAAAATAGTAAAAAAAGGTAGTAAGGTTATATCCAAGAGTAAAATAGACTATGCTGTGTTCCCTGCAATATTGCCTAGTAGTAAATATATATCTAAGCAAGGGGGTGAATATCAGTTAGAATTTACATATGACTCATATAATTCATATGGAAATCTAACACAAATGACAAATAAAAAGGATGATATATCTACTTCCTTTATCTGGAGCTACGGTGGTCAATATCCTATTGCCGAGATTACAAATACTACTTACACCCAAGTCCGGGATGCATTGGGCGGACAAACAATTGTAGATAATATTGCCAAAAGTATTGTTCTTTCAGATGCGGATAAAGTGAAGATTAATAATTTACGGACTAGTTTATCTGGTGCCCTAGTCACCACCTACACCTACAAACCGCTGGTAGGTATACTGACATCCACCGACCCGTCAGGTATTACCACCTATTATGATTATGACTCATTTAACAGGTTGAAGCGTACCTATATAAAAGAAGGTACAACCGAGAAGAATATCCGGACATACGATTACCATTACCAAAACCAATAAAACATACTCCAATGAGAAAAATAACTTTATTAATAATTACTTTACTTGCAATAACAACGATTGCTTTTGCACAAAACCAGACCATCAATGGAAATTTAACCGTAAAAAATCCCATGACTTTTCCATATGGTATAAATCTGGCTGTTGATTTTTCTACGATTTGGAGTAGGGAATTCAATATAACACATGGTACAAAAAATTTATTCTCCATGGGTGTCCTTGCAACTGCTTCCACATTGAAATACGGATATATTGGCGGTGGGATAGATAATAATGCAAACTTTCAGGATCCATGGATGGTTTTCCTACCCAATGGTAATATCGGCATTGGCACTAACAGTCCTCAGTATAAGCTCCAGGTAGAAGGTGATACATACAGCAAGGGCTGGGTTAGAGTGAATGGGAATCAGGGACTCTATTTTCAGTCTTGGGGAGGAGGCTTTTATATGACAGATGCTACATGGATAAGAACCTTTAACAATAAAAACTTTTATCACAATACCGGAATCATGCGCACAGACGGGATATTCCATGTCGGGCCGAACGGAGACCGCCTGATTGTCAATACGAATGGAAATATAGGTATCGGTGTTACCAACCCCCAATCCAAACTCGAAGTCAACGGCACCGTCCGTGCCAAAGAAGTAAAGCTGGAAGCCACCGGATGGGCAGACTTCGTCTTTGATAAAAGCTATGACTTACCAAAACTTTCGGAAGTAGAAAAACATATAAACGAGAGACAGCACCTGCCCGGTATCCCATCGGAAAAAGAAGTCCTGGAAAATGGTGTCAATGTCGTAGATATGCAGGCAAAACTATTACAAAAGATCGAGGAACTAACCTTGTATGTCATCGACCTTAAAAAGGAAAACGAAAAACAAAACCTGATTATTCTGGGATTACAAAATCAATTAAGCAATAAAAATCAATAAGCAATAAATTCACTATGAAGAAATATATCCTAATAATTATATTCCTTACAATAACAACAGCTGTATCCTCGCAAGATCAAATAATTAACGGGAATTTAACCGTCAAAGAACTGTTAACTTCAAAAGGCCTTAAATTAAACTATTCAACCTATAATGACTGGATGGCAACATTTATCGATT
>JAITVV010000035.1 GCA_031285625.1 Prevotella sp. | reverse complement strand
TAAGCTATATTGTTTCAAGTTAATAAGTAAGTAATCTCCATTACCAAAATTAACTAAAACTTATAGCTTATATTTTTGCTATCTATCCATCGCTTCCGATTTTAAACATAGGAACTTTTGCGGCATATCATACTCTCTATCGTTTATCTTATACCAAATGGACTTAATTTCCTTCAAATTACTATAAAAGATACCATCAATACCATATACCTCATAGCCATCAACAGTTACAGGACCATCCATTCTGTCTTTTTCAGGGGTTATATCGTGCTTATCTTTTTCAAAAGGCCCTGTTTTGATTACTACCTGACATTTCTTGTTCGAAAACGTAACAGTATTGTCTTTAATAGTCCGTTTCAGCATGGGCATTTGAGATAGATATTTTATTCGGCTATGATGCATAAGTCCCGATTCATCAAAGTCATACCTCCCCTGTGTCGATTTAGTTGCCCAGATAATATAATCATAAGGGTATGAATATTCCCCGTAAGATGGAACAGCAAAAATATCATTCTCTCTGACCTGTCCTATTATATTATTTTCAGCATCACGTACATTTGTATATCCGTCAGCATCATTTATTATCGCAAATGGAGCAATATAAGTAGAGTCACCATAAAGTACACATTCCATCTGGGCAGAAATATTCCCTGAAATTATTAGCAGTAGAATTAATAAATATTTATTCATAAGTTTTGTATTAAGTGGCAATAAAGATAAGAATTAATTTATTCCGTTCTTTAAGAGAAATCACCATACCTAAAAAGTAACAAATTCACATTAAAACAAAAGGTGACAAAAGTAACAGGTTTTTACACTTCTTTTTATTGTAACTTTTCATCCTTATTACTTTATATAATTAAGACAAATTTATGAATGATTTATAAAACAGAAAAGAGCTATCTAAAAGTTAGATAGCTCTTTTCAGTTTTAAAGTATATTATTTACTCTTCTTTATATAGTCGAAATGCATTGTATAAGAATCTGCATCTGGCGTTTCTTCTATATTATTTGCAGGATTCTGATGATCTGTCCTTTTATAGTAATAAGTATCTTTAACTATTGCAGATGACATCAGACCATTTTCATTGTAACTATAAGTATAATCCGAGGTAGCATCTTCTTTTTCTTCACGAATAAGTGCGTTATCAGATTTATTTTTCACAGCATAACTATCTGTATGTACAGTTTTCTCTACCTCATTGTCGCACAAAGTAAGTACCAAAACATCAACATTATCTCCCAATGCAGCAAGCAATTCGAAAGGAATGATACTGAATGAGTTCGCCTTTGCGGTATTACATGTGAGTGTATACAAGCACTTAGACTCATAGGTACGGTCACCGTCAGTATCAGTCGATTCTTCTACAGCTGTTTTTACATTATTACCTGCATATGCAAAAGTATAATCAAAGACATTTTGCAGTTTCCCATCTTTCCATGTATAAGATACGATTTCACTATCCTCACTTTTTGCAGATATGATATATCCGTTATTCAAGGTAAGAGTTGTTACCCACTCTGTAACCTCATCATTCATATCATGATCGGTAGTTTCACAGGTTACAGCTATTTCACTGCCTTTACGCACAAATTTATAGGTGGTGGTTTCTTCCAGTTCCACCTTAGTTGGATTATCTGCATCCTCACCTCTGTTATATAAATAGTAAGTTGCCGTAGCCAACTCTCCATTTGTATCATAAGCCAGCTTAAACAAAGGCCTCTTTACCTGATCGGAAAATGTTACACCCAACTCCGACAAAAGATAAGTATCTTTCAGGTCTACAGGATCATTATCATCATCGCTACATGAAGTGAAGACTAATCCGGACAATACGGATAGTAAAAAAAGATAGTTTGTTAGTAGTTTCATAAATTTAGTTTGTTAATAAAAAATCGTCGCAAAGATAGATAAATATTCTTATACAAGAGTATCCGTGCATTTTGAATTAACATCAAAAAAAACTATCTTTGGGCTAGTTTTTTAATAGCTATTAAATCCAGTAATTACACATGCTCCCCGAAGATATTATCGACGAACCTGAGAATTTAGATAACGACGAACCAATAATGGAAGGAGACTCTGAAAGTGAGGATTCCCATTCCGACTACAGAGTACCTGCAGATAACCAGCTACATCTGTCAGGAATGTTCCAAAACTGGTTTTTGGACTATGCTTCTTATGTAATATTGGAACGCGCCGTTCCACATATCACAGATGGACTAAAGCCTGTACAACGCCGCATCATGCATTCCATGAAACGCATGGATGATGGCCGTTACAATAAGGTAGCCAACATTATAGGTCATACGATGCAGTTTCACCCCCATGGTGATGCTTCTATCGGCGATGCCCTCGTGCAATTAGGACAAAAAGATTTATTGGTAGACTGTCAGGGTAACTGGGGTAACGTATTTACAGGTGACGGAGCAGCAGCACCCCGGTATATCGAAGCACGTTTATCAAAATTTGCACTGGAAGTTTTATTCAACCCCAAAACCACCGAGTGGAAACCGTCGTATGATGGACGTAATAAGGAACCGATAACCCTTCCTGTCAAATTTCCTCTGCTTCTGGCACAAGGTGCTGAAGGGATCGCGGTGGGGCTCTCATCAAAAATTCTCCCACACAATTTCAATGAACTTTGTGATGCTGCGGTCGCACATCTTCAAGGAGATGATTTTATACTATATCCTGATTTCCAGACCGGAGGATATATAGATGTAAGTAAGTACAATGATGGAGAACGTGGTGGTTCAGTCAAAGTACGTGCTAAAATCTCAAAACTGGATAACAAAACACTTGTTATCAGTGACATTCCTTATGGACGGACATCATCTTCTGTAGTGGAATCGATACTAAAAGCAAACGACAAAGGAAAAATCAAGATACGCAAGGTAGATGATATTACAGCTCAGAATGTAGAAATACATGTGCATCTGGCACCCGGAGTTTCTTCAGACAAAACAATAGATGCTCTTTATGCATTCACCGATTGCGAAATAAGCATTTCTCCAAACTGTTGTGTAATCGAAGATAATCATCCTTACTTCCTTACCGCCAGTAAGATTCTCAGAGACACCACCGACAACACTCAACGGTTGCTCAAACTGGAACTGGAAATACAGAAAAATGAGATCGAAGAAAGCCTGCATTTTTCATCATTAGAAAAGATCTTTATAGAGGAACGTATCTATAAAGATAAAGAATTTGAAAATGCTGCCAATATGGATGCTGCTGTAGACCATATAGACAAACGCCTGGCAAAGTTTGCTAAATTCTTTATACGCGAGGTTACCCGTGAAGATATCCTCAAACTGATGGAAATCAAAATGGGACGTATCCTCAAGTTCAACTCAGACAAGGCTGATGAGCTTATAGCCAGATACAAAGAAGAAATAGAAGAAATAAAACACAACATAGAAAACATTGTAGATTATACAATCTCCTGGTTTGTTATGTTGAAAGAAAAATACGGTAAGAACTACCCCCGCAAAACCGAAATACGCAGTTTTGACACTATTGAGGCAACCAAGGTGGTAGAAGCAAACGAGAAATTGTATATCAACCGGGAAGAAGGATTTATAGGTACAGCACTCAAAAAAGACGAATATGTCTGCAACTGTTCCGATATAGATGATGTCATTATCTTCTACAAGGATGGTAAATACAAGATCGTTAAGGTTAGCGATAAGATGTTTGTCGGTAAAAATGTATTGTATCTCTATGTCTTCCGCCGCAACGATAAACGCACAATTTACAATGTCGTATATCGCGATGGTAAAAATGGTGCAGGCTATATCAAACGTTTTGCTGTTACAGGTATCACCCGCGACAAAGAATATGATGTAACACAAGGCAAGGATGGCTCACGTATTTTATACTTCAGCGCCAATCCGAATGGAGAAGCAGAAACGATACGTGTAATACTGAAACCAAGACCCCGTCAGAAGATCCTTGTTTTTGAGAAAGACTTTAGTGATATTGCGATAAAGGGTCGTCAGTCGATGGGAAATATACTTACTAAGGCAGAAGTTCATAAAATATCATTGAAGCAAAAAGGAGGCTCTACCCTTGGCGGCCGTAAGGTCTGGTTCGATGAAGACGTGTTACGCCTGAACTATGATGGACGCGGAAAATATCTGGGAGAATTCCAAAGCGACGACCACATACTGGTTGTCAATCAAAATGGAGAGTTTTATACATCTTCATTCGAGATAACCAACCACTACGAAGCAGGAATTATCCGTATTGAAAAATTTGATGTAAATAAGGCCTGGACAGCTGTATTATTCGATGCTGACCAAAAATTTATGTATATAAAACGCTTTGCCTTCGAAGCTTCAGCCAAAAAGCAAAACTTCTTAGGAGAAAACCCGGAATCAAAACTGATACTTCTCACGGATGTAGTCTATCCGCGCATTCTGGTTACATTCGGAGGACGCGACAACTACCGTGAAGCACTGGAAATAGATGCAGAAGAGTTTATAGCTATCAAAGGGTTTAAAGCAAAAGGGAAACGGCTTTCTACATTCGAAATAGGAGAGATAAAAGAGTTAGAGCCAATACGCTTCCCTGAACCCGAAGATGAGGAAGAAAAGAAATTTGAAGTACAGATAGACGATGATGACGAAGATGTGGACAATCGTCCCATTTCAGATATATTGGATGAAATAACAGGGCAGAAATCTTTATTCAAGGATGACGAAGAGGAGGGTAAAGAATAGAATTACATATATTCTGATATTGGGCCTTGCGATATGGTGCAATCAGATTCAGGCTCAAGAAGAGGCTCTCTCATCTGAAATAGAGATAGTTGGATATATTTCTGAAAAGAAAGACATTGTAGCAACTGATGATTTTTGTCTTCATGGAGAGTGCCCTTCACCATATGATGATATCAATAGTTCTATGAAGAAAAATATTATTCATCCTAACCTTGCCCCTCCACTTAAAACCAACAACACTATTACTGCCTCTATTGGCTTTGCCAATATGTATGACACCTATCTGTCTCCTCTCAAATACAAAGGTTTTTCAATTCACCTGATGTATGAGCAATTGCGCCGTACCACATGGTTCGATTATAAATTCTATAAGCAGCAGGTCTTCGAGCTAGATCTGGCCAAAGGAGACAATCCAGCTAAAAATGTTTCAGAATATTGGGCGTTGTTCAATTACAGGATCGGAGGGCATTATACAGTTTATAATACAGATAAGCTTCGTGTTGGTATTGGCGGATTATGGGATATAAATGCAGGTGTACTCTACAACGAACGTAATGGAAATAATCCCGCTGCTGCACGGGCATATTCCAACCTCAATATATCAGCAACAGCTTCCTATAAATTCAACAAGTTTGCAATCCGCTGGCAAATAGATTCTCCGGTTATGGGTATTCTCTTTTCTCCAAAATACGGACAATCCTATTACGAGATATCTTTAGGAAATTCGGTAGGCCTGGTTAATTTCGCGTCTTTTCATAACCAGCGTGCTCTGCGTAATTACATCACAGCAGACATTCCATTAAATAAGTATATCATACGGGTTGGTTACATGGGCTCCTTCTATCAGACTAAAGTACACGACATACAAACTCATCACTATACCAACAGCTTTGTTATAGGTTTCCCAATAGAAGGTATAAAAAAGCCCAGGGAGAGAACAAAGAATCAATTTTGGGATGGGTATTAAACAATTATCATGACAGCACTAAGGCCATTCTGGAAATCTTTATCTTACAACTGGAAATTCGGATTATTTCTTATACTCATTTTTGGAATATCCCGTTTTATATTGGTTCTTGATGCAAATGCTTCGGGGAGTTATGGCTACGTCTCTGTTGTTTTTCTTCTTATGTGGATCACTCCTTTTATATTCCTCACAAAATACGGAAGAAGGGAAATCGGAATAAAGAAACCGAATGACTACTCATGGTTAATCTATTCTTTTATTGCCGGTTTTGCATTTTGTGCAATTATGTACCTCGCTGCAACATTTTTCTGGGGCGAAACCCTCAGAAACAGCTTTGTATATATATCCAAGTCATATACAGTACCAAAAGAAGCTTTAGAATCAAACAGACTGATGTTTTTCCTGATGTTTTCACTCGTAGGTATGACTTTCAGCCCCATAGGTGAAGAATTATTATATAGAGGGATTGTCCATGGTAGTTTTGTTTCCCAGTTCGGAGAAAGAAATGCCTCAATCTTCGACAGCATGGCATTTGCTCTTACACACCTCGCTCATTTTGGTATTATATACTATCTCGGTAAATGGTATTTTCTTCCTCTACCCGCACTATTCTGGGTATTTGGAATGTTTATTGCATCACAGATTTTTTATATATGCAAGCAAAAAACAGGATCGATATTAGGTGCAATTACCAGCCATGCAGGATTTAATGTAGCAATGATGTATTTTATTTTCTACCACATATTCTAACTATATGAGAGACATAAGGGAAATAGAAAAAAGATATAAAGACAGAGACCGGATGCCGAAACGGGCCTCAAGTTTTTTCAAAAAAAAATATTTGATCCTACTTATATTGATAATAGCTTTTGCTACCAATCCTGGTGAGGAAAAACATAAAGAGGCAGTTAAAGCTAAAGTGAACAGTATTGTAATGCCTGTTGACGCATCGGGCTACCAAGCAGGGAATGCCTATGTAGACCAATTGGTAACTACCCATGTAGGTTCATCAAACTATCTCTTATTTTCAACAACAGAGGTCACATGGAATGACGAAACCAGAACCATCGGATTTGGGGCTTTCGGCAATGTTTTTTTATCAAATATGGTAGACGAAGCTCTAAATAAGAAATTTAATTAATACATTATGTTTAGGGAAGTAAGAAGACAAAACAGAATACTTGAAGACCAATCACGAATCAAAGAATTACTTCATTCTTCAGAATATGGGTTCCTGAGTTTAGGAATTACAGAAAACGGTTTTGCATATGGAATTCCTATCAGTTATGCTTATGATGAAGATACAAATTGCCTCTATTTTCATTGCGCTCCGGAAGGTCAAAAACTGGATATATTAAAGCAGAGTGACAAGGTATCTTTCTGTGTGGTCGGTATAACCAAACCAATAGCTAATCAGTTCACAACCCTATTTGAAAGTGTTATAGCTTTTGGTACAGCAAACATTTATCTCTCTGATGACGAGAAACGGAAAGCACTAAGATTGCTTGTCGCAAAATATTCTCCTGGATTTGAAGAAATAGGTGAAAAATACATGGAAAAATCATGGGATAGAACCACTACTTTCAAAATTGAAATTGAACACCTAACAGCAAAAGCAAAATACTAAGGCTACAAACTATTTTATCACTGCAAATATTCATTTGGTACAGCAAACATAGCATTTGATACATATCAAATAAAGATATTATATATATTATAAAGTTTAATATATTTTTGTATCAGTAAACAAAATAACGTTCATCTATGTTTCAAAAACAATGAATTAAAACAGGCTGATTTTTGTGAATGGAAATAATAAGTACATGTGGTAAGTAAACGTTAATATTTGATTGTCATACCTTAAAGTTATAACTGCCAAATAGGTATTATACTTGGATGGACAGTAAACAGGGCCAAGACCTTAAAAGTAAAATATCACTAAAATATCTTTTCACCCGTACTTATTTCCAAAGAAAGTAGCTAGCTTTGCACTGCTTTGTAAAAAAAAATCAGTTTAACAATATAAAATTATCATATAATTTGCTGATTGTGAATACATCGAACAATTCCTATTTTGGAAAAGCAATTCTATTTATTGTCTTATCCATAGCTATCTTTTTGCTTTGTAAACAATGGCTTCCAAAACGCCTATTCCCTGAAAATGTAGTTGCTACAGAGAATATAATAGTTGACAGCCTAATGCTCAATGCCATAAATGATACAATGGCTATAGAACCAATTAAGCTGCCTGTAAAAGCTGATAGTATACAACAAGTAGAAGAGATCGATACAGATATAGACCCAACGCTAAAAGGTGAAGGATACCAGAATTTAAAACGTTTCTACGAAAAGTTACACCAGCTGGAACAAACTCAATCGGGGAAGATACGTATCGGATACTTCGGCGACTCAATGAACGATGGAGACTTTATAGTACAGGATGTACGCAGTGAGTTTCAGAAAAATTATGGTGGACACGGTGTCGGATATGTAGCTATTTCATCACTATCGGCTGCCTCACGGGGTTCCATATCTCATCAGGTATCGAAAGACTGGACCACCCAATCATTCGTAAAAGTAAAGAAACCAAGGAAACCATTCGGTATAGATGGACAAGTATTCTTTTCCAAATCGGGGTGGGTAAAATACAGAGCCCAATCACAACCTTATTCTACCGAGTTAAATAAGCCGATTTTGATATATGGTAAGTCTAACAATCATAATGCATCTGTAACAATTCGTGCAGATAAAGATTCCGTATCAACAAAACACCTTAACCCTTCACATATATTAAACACATTAAGCCTTACCTCATCTGATGTAAAATCGTTACAGGTAACATTCAGCAATGCAGATTCGATACCTATTTACGGATTTAGCTTCGATGATGGTAAAGGTGTACATGTAGATAATTTCTCTATGAGGGGGAATTCAGGATTGCCATTATCTATACTAAGCCCGTCACTGATGAATGCTTTTGATGAGATATTGGGATATGACCTTATTATCCTCCAATATGGTGCCAATGTATTAGGGTATGGTTCATTAAATTACAACTGGTATGAAAAAAACATGACCACAGTAGTGAACAACCTTCGCCAATGTTTCCCAAATGCAGATATACTTATTATATCTACTGCCGACAAAGCAAGTAAAATAGAACAGGAAATGAAAACAGATCCTGCAGTAACAGCATTGGCCAAAGCACAGAAAAATTATGCCCGCAAGACAGGGTCAGGATATATAAACCTATATGAGACAATGGGTGGTAACGGATCAATGGTAAAATGGGTTGATAACCACCTAGCCAATAAAGATTATACACACTTTAACGGCTCAGGCTCAAAAAAAGTGGCAAAACTTATCTATGATGAAATAGATAAGGGTTTCCAAAAATATAAACAAAAGATCGAATGACATTCTTAACAAAAACACTACTAACTTTTTTTTCTACACTTATTATAATCATCCCTTCCGGTATATCTGCAAAAGAAAATAGGATACTGAAAGAGAATGACAACAAAACCTTTGCCAATGAAGAACTATTGGCTCCTATTTTCGAAAAATTATACAACCTGGAAATGACTAAAAAAGGGAAAATAAATATTGTCCATATCGGTGATTCACATATTCAGGCGGATTTCTTTACAGATGCCATCAGAAGTGATTTACAGTATGTCTTCGGAAACGGAGGATATGGGTTTACTTTTCCTTACAACCTTATACGAACAAACGGGACGCGCAACGTAAGATACAGCAGCAATGCGTCATGGCAAAGTCTACGGAATGTATCACCGATTGCCGATGTAGGAGTCGGACTTAGTGGTATAGCGCTTTATACTTCGGCACCCGATTTTGTCCTTCAATTATACACCGGAATAGGATATGAGTTCACTCATATAAAAATTATTTATCCGGATAAAGACCTGCATTATAAAATGAGTATAACAGCAGACCCATTAGAGATTACAGGCAGTAGTTCTTCGGGCGTCGCAACTGCTATCAGCACAAAATACCATAAAGTAAAAAAGGGAGAGAGTTTATCATCTATCGGAAGAAAATATAGAGTTACTGTTGCACAGATCAAGAGTGCAAACAATATGAAGTCGAATATGATAAAGCCAAACCAATCACTAAAAATTCCGGTAAAAGGAGCTACTAAGACTGTTGCGCCAAAGGTGAGTAAATCAAACATAGAAACGGATGCATTGGAATATGTCGAACTGGAATCTAAACCATACTACGCTTCATATACCAGTGATTCCGCTATTAGCCGTATCACTTTAGTCCCTGACGGGCAAATGGCAATGTACAATTTCAACGGCTTCGTTATAGAAAATGACCTGCCGGGAGTGGTATATCATACTATTGGGGTGAATGGTGCAAGAATGTCAGATTATATTAAATATCCTCTCTTCTTCGAGCAATTGCCGATTCTGCACCCGGATCTCATTATCCTTTCGTTCGGAACAAACGAATCATTTGGCAAAATGTCGGATACAGAATATATGTTTCAGATAAATGAATTTGTAAATAATATTAAGAAACAAAGCCCTAAAGCAACAGTATTGGTGATGACTCCTCCTCCATCTATGTTCCGCAGACGCCAAACCAATACATTCGTGGCAGATTATAGTGTGGCACTTATGGGTATAAATTACCTTCCAGTATGGGATCTATATTCGCGCATGAATGGCGCTTCATCCATAAGGGCAAAAGGAGAATATGCTTCAAAGATAGCACGGGATAAGGTACATTATACTACTAGCGGATATGAAGCGCAAGGTCAGATGTTTGCTTCTGATTTTATACAGGCATATAATAAATACAAGAAAAACAAGAGCAAGTGAAAACATTTCTAGACGATATCAGTAACTTCTATCTACCTGACTATATAGACAGTATCATAAATGATATAGCACCATACTTTGTGTATGATGCATCACGTCCGCTATTATTCAACAGTGCTTTCTTTATGGGATTTTTCCTGGTATTCTATCTTGTATATGTTATAAGCAAAAAACATGACCATTTTAGAAAAGTATACCTGATCGCTTTTTCTTTATATTTTTATTACTTGGCAGGAGGTAATACAATGGATATAAATATCCTTGGTTATAGCTTCCCTCTCAATTATTTTGTGTTGCTGGTTATATGCGCAGTTGCTACCCATCTTCTGGCAGTAAAGATGTATAATACCGAAAAACGGTCTACACAAAAATTACTACTGATAATTATTATAGTAGCCAATCTATTAATGCTGGCCTATTTCAAATACACCAACTTCCTGATAGATAATATAAATGCAATTTTCAACGGGAATTTCGCTTTACATAATATAATTCTGCCAATAGGGATATCCTTCTTTGTATTCGAAGCCATCAGTTATGGCGTTGACCTGTATCGTAGACAGATGAAACCGGCAGACTCATTACTTGACTTCTGTTTTTACATCACATTCTTCCCTAAGTTGGTAGCAGGACCTATTATCAGAGCAAAAGATTTTCTTCCGCAGATGAAGAATAAATTGCATCTGACCAAAGAAGATGCCAGTGCTGCAATATTTCTTATCCTGATAGGACTGGTAAAGAAAGCTATAATATCAGATTATATATCCACTAATTTTGTAGATCGTGTATTTGACTCACCAATGAGCTATACCGCTTTCGAAAACCTTATGGCTGTATATGGTTACACACTCCAGATATATTGCGACTTTTCGGGATATTCGGATATAGCAATCGGCCTTTCGTTGCTGATGGGCTTTACAATACCACCTAACTTCCTCACACCATACAAATCACAATCCGTTACGGAGTTTTGGCGTCGTTGGCATATATCTCTGTCATCATGGCTGAGAGATTACCTTTACATCTCATTAGGAGGTAACAGAAAAGGAAAAGTAAGAACTTATGTAAATCTCTTCCTTACAATGCTTATCGGCGGACTCTGGCATGGAGCCTCATGGAAGTTTGTAATCTGGGGAGGATTACATGGTACAATGCTTGCTATTGAACGCTTCTTCAAGCAATTCATTAAGATTCCGGATAATCGCTTTACACGTATAATATACATTATATTAACCTTTCATTTCGTGGCATTCTGCTGGATTTTCTTCCGTGCCGGAAGCTTTGAACTGGCCGGTGATGTGATCTCAAACATAGGAAATCTGACATTTGCTCCTACAGAATGGTTGGCTATACTCGAAGGATACAGAAATGTATTTATCCTGTTAGTAATAGGCTATATAATGCACTTCCTGCCTGAAAAGTTTGTAAACTCAATAAAAGCGGGATTCGATACAATTCCATTATTGGGTAAAGCTACCCTTGCAGGTCTGATATTCTGGATGGTATTCGCAACAGCATCGAGCGGTCCTCAACCATTCATCTATTTCCAGTTTTAATAAGCCGAATACAAATTGAAAATACATTATTTCAATCCGGGACATGAAACTGCAGTGCTAAATGCATCGCCTTATTATATGGCTCCTACAAATGTAGTGGCTATGCAAAAAGAGTTGGCTTTTCTTCCGGCATGGTATGGCAAAGGAAATGATCTTGTATTAGTCGATGACAAAACAAATGAATATTACAAATGGTTAGCCTATAATTTCCCTAATCTTCCTAAACCGATAACGGTGGATGAGCTAAAAGGATACGACTCTGCCAAAGTAGCTTTATGGGGCATTTCTCCGCAATCTGTCCATTATTTCGAAGAACTGAAAAGAGAATATGCAACAGATATTACTATCTCCGAATGGAAAGAGGATTATTCATACCTGAATAGCAGGCAGGCTGCACGTGATTGTCTCACCGAATTGATAAAGCAAATACCACAACTTTCGGATTCCATTATTCCTCATTTTTATACTCAACTGGAAGATGTATCAAAAGCTGTTGATGATTCTCCTTATCAGTTGTTAGCAAAAGCTCCTTATTCTTCCTCAGGAAGAGGGTTGCTCTGGCTTCCTGTAACAGGTCTTACCCGAACTGAAAATCAGATATTACATGGTATTATCAAGAAACAAGGAAGTGTATCGGTAGAACAAGTTCTGGACAAACAGACCGATTTTGCCATGGAATTTATGTCTGACGGCAAGGGGAATATTGAATTTGTGGGATATTCTTTCTTCCAAACAAATACAAAAGGAGGATATGAATCTAATTATATTGGTTCCCAAGAAGATATAGAAAGTATATTATCAGAAAAGGTTTCACTATCGTTAATAAACGATGTACAAGAACATTTAATAAAGTTACTTACAGAAAAATACTCCTCTATATATGAAGGATGTATAGGAGTAGATATGCTCATATATAGGGATGATAATGAATTTAAGCTACAACCTTGTGTTGAAATAAATATGCGATACAACATGGGATATCTGGCATATTATTTAAGTAAAAACTTCGTAGCAGCAAACTCAAAAGGTAAGTTTTATATAGACTTCAATCCTAAGATTGGAAAAACTTATATAAATCATCTACAGATGGAAAAAGAATACCCTCTATCTCTTGAGAATAACAAAGTAAAGTGTGGTTATCTACCACTTGTACCCATTACAGAAGAAAGCAGATACAGAGCATTTATTTTAATAAATAAGGCTACAACCTAATCTGTGATAATTCTTCGGTCAGAACCTCATCTATCTTTTTGGTAGGATACACATTTCCTAAAAAACCGACTCCAATCTCTTTCTTTTTCCCATTAATGGTCAAGATCGTTTTCGAAAAAATAATATAATTTTCGGTAGTAATGTAGCTATCTACCAGTTGATCTACAGCTGCTCCTCCGAGTAGCATACCTAGAGAACGCGTCATAAAATCTTCTCTATCTGTATACTCCTGTATATGGGTTTTCAACTTAGCTTTTAATGCCTCTTTATGTTTTTTTTCATTCGGATTTGTAAATACTGCTGCAACGACAACAATAACAATGAAAACAAGAAAAATTTGTAGTTTTTTCATTTGTACTAATTTGGTTAATGATAGTAAGTGAAAACAAAAAGACAGGTATATACCTGTCTTTTCTATAATAAGATTTATATCTTAGTGACAACCACAACCGGAACCACAGCCTCCGGCCATTTCTTTTTCTCCGCTACCGCATCCGCAAGAGCCTTCTTCATCATCTCCGCATCCACAGCCCGAACCACAGCCACAACCTCCCTGAGGAGCAAATAATGCAGCAATTTCTTCCGGTGTAGACTCTCTTACTGTAAGAACCTTTCCTTCAAAATTTAATGTTTCGCCAGCCAATGGGTGGTTGAAG
This sequence comes from Prevotella sp., assembly GCA_031285625.1. Lineage (GTDB taxonomy): Bacteria > Bacteroidota > Bacteroidia > Bacteroidales > Dysgonomonadaceae > Dysgonomonas. The sequence goes on along the minus strand of JAITVV010000035.1, from coordinate 55,301 downwards.
TCCATTTTAATGACATCATCTTTAACTTCTACAACAGAACCGTTAAGACGGTTGCCATTTGTATCCATCATAGGAACGGTATTTCCTTCGAAGATAACTTCTTCGTTCAATTTACCATCTTGTTCAAATATATGACGTGGAAGATCTACTACATGCTCATCGTCGTATTCACCATATGCTTCTTCCGGAGTAAGTACAAAGTTGAAAGAATCACCCTCTGCTAATCCGTCAATATTTTTTTCAAAAGCCTCAAGCATAGAGTTTGTTCCATAGATAAATTCAAGTGGAGTCTCAGCTGTTGCTCTTTCCATTAGTTCGCGTTCTTCTGCTTCACCAACTGTAAGGTCGTATGATAAAGCCACAAACTTATTAGTTGAAATTTTCATTTTTTAAGTAGTTGTTTATTTAGATTAATAACCAAGTCTGTTGAGACTCATTTGTTTGCTTATTTATAACAATAACCATGCCTAAATTGTAATAAAAACAATTCTAGCGATGCATTTGTTTCGTATCGACCGCCTTTTTAAGATTATCCAACGCTTTTTGTATATTGGCCAACGGGGTACCTATATTCATCCGCATATATCCTTCTCCGCCGTGTCCAAACATTGTACCGTCATTTAGTGCCAGTTTGGCATCATTAACAAATAGAGATACCAAATCTTTCTGGGATAGATTCAATTCTGTGCAGTCCAACCAGATAAGGAATGATGCTTCTGGGATCATTGCCTTTATCTGAGGTATATTTACTTTTAAATACTCATCTACAAAAGTAATGTTTTTCCAGATATAGTCTTTTGCCTGTGTCAGCCATTCGTCTCCATGCTCATAAGCAGCTTGTGCAGCCAGATATGCAAAGATATGTCCCTCATCAAGCTCACTGCTTTCCAGATATGCATTAAACTTATCTCTTAATTCTTTATTTGGGATGATTGAATATGAACTGACAATACCTGCAATATTAAATGTCTTGCTTGGTGCCATAAAAGTGATACTGTTTTGAGCAGCTTTTTCAGAAACACTGGCAAAGGGTATATGTTTATTGGGGGAAAAAGCCAAATCAGAATGGATTTCATCGGAAATAATCAATATCTTATGCTCATAGCAGATCTCCGCAATATCTACCAGTTCCTGGCGAGTCCAGACCCTGCCTCCAGGATTGTGAGGGTTACACAGAATAAGTACCTTACTTGCAGGCTCTATCATTGCTTTTAACCCGTCAATATCCATCTTATATTGCCCTGTTTCCAGTTTCAATGGATTATCTTTTACAATACGATGATGCAGGCTCGGAATGATCCTGAATGGATGATAAACAGGAGGTTGAATGATAACCTGATGATCTCTGGAGGTAAAACAATCTATAACAAATGCGATCCCCTTAACTATCCCGGGAATAAAAGTTAGCCATTCCTGCTGTATTTTCCAGTTATGATGGCGATCTACCCAGTTAATAATTGAATTGTAGTATTCTTGCGAAGGCCCGGTATATCCAAAGATACCATGTTTTGCCCTTTCGATAATAGCATCTGCTACAGCTGGAGGTGATTTGAAATCCATATCAGCAACCCACAAAGAAATGAGATCCGGATTTCCATAACGGGTAGCCAATGCATCGGTTTTTAAAGCATTAGTTCCTCTACGGTCAATTATTTCATCAAAATTATATTGGGACATGTCAGTATATTTTAATAATCGGATGCAAAGATACGCAAATAGGTTTGTTTTTACTTTCTCTTTTAGTGGTTAAGTAGCTTAAATAAAAACAAATATTTAAATACTTATAAAAAAGCCGCAATATAAATTACGGCTTCTTAGAACTAAATTAATCTAAAATATTAACCAAGCAGTTAATGTTTATGAGATAAATAATCAGAGATTCCTTCATGTGTTGCTTTCAGTGCTTTTTCTCCTTTTTTCCAATTGGCAGGACATACTTCACCATATTCTTCTGTAAACTGAAGGGCATCAATTACACGTAGAGCTTCATCCACACTACGTCCGAGCGGCATATCGTTCACTACCTGATGACGAACAATTCCTTCTTTATCGATAAGGAAAAGCCCACGATAAGCCTGAGGAGCACCAACAAATACATCCTCTCCCTGATCATTGTAGTCGAATGATCCTGCCAATACATCATAGGCAGTGGAGATCATCAATGTCTGGTCTGCAACTATCGGATATTTTACTCCTTTAATGCCACCGTCATTCTGTTCTGTTTGTAACCATTTCCAGTGAGAATTTGCCGAGTCTGTAGATGCACCTACTACAGCTACATTGCGAGATTCAAACTCTGCAATTTTTTCTTGAAAAGCTATGATTTCTGTCGGACAAACAAATGTAAAATCCGCCGGATAGAAGAAAAACAATACATATTTTTTTCCTTTGTATTGTTCCAAAGAAAAATTTTCTACTATTTCCCCTCCATTTACAACTGCACTTGTATTAAATACCGGTGCCTTTTTTCCTACTAATACTGACATAATAATTATTTTTTGATTTATTTGTAATTCTTACTTACAAAAGTAAGTGCATCTTTTTAATAAATCAAATAGATTATAATTATGCCTTTATCAATAATTATTATGAAGTCAGGATGAAAATCAGATCAATTACACAATCGTAGAAAATCATTTACAATATCTTCATTCACACCCATTTCCTGAGCTTTAAGAAAGTCTTCTTTTGCAAGGCGTTTCTCGTATTGAGCAAGTCGTAGTTGGCCTCTGAGTATATAGATAAGCGGATCGCTGCATCCTAACTCTAATGCTTTGACTATATCATCTTGTGTGCGCGATAGCTTATCAAGCTGGAGATAACACTCAGCCCTGTTAAAGTATAAATCGGCATTTGTTCTGTGTTTATAGATGAGGTCACTATATAGTTCTTCCGCTTCTTTAAATTCTCCCCTGCGTTTCATTATCAGGGCTAATCCCATTTTGCCCCGTAGGTTTTCCGGCGCTTTCTTCAGGATTTTATCAAAATCTTCCTCTGCTGCAAATAGGTTTTTACTATTTAATTGTAATAAGCCCCGGCGATATAAGGCTTCTATATCTTCAGGATCGCTTAACAATATAGTATTGTAGTCTTTCATTGCATCGTCGAAGCGCCCCATATCACAGTATAATGCTGCTCTGCTTTGCCTTAGAAATGCCTTGTCTGGATATCGTTCTATAGCCACATTATAAGAAATGAGCGCTTCCTCATATTGTCCTAAGTTCCGTTGAATAGTTCCGAGATTGACCATCAACATTATATTGTTAGGGTTAGCAGGTTCTTTACGTAAAGCAGCTTTCATAGCCTGCTCTGCTGCGGCATAGTCCTTTTGATCAATATAATCCATTGCCCGGCTAACCATATCTTCATACGTTTGTGCAGATATAGATACAGTCAAGAGTAGAAATAAAAATAAGGTATATAATTTTTTCATCGACAAAAATTTCAATCTTGTTATGCAAATGTACTTCTATTTAACATATATGATTAGAACTTATTGCCTAAAAAGAATTAAATATTGAAAAAGAGATTGAATAGAAAAAGCCATCAGAATGGGTATCCCACGGCTATATGCCAAGCTGTATTTTTTTTGATTCTCCAAGGCTCTTTTATAGGCCACCGGGTTGTATTTGGGTCACCGGAAGGATCATATGCTTTCCATCCACAGTCAAGGCGAATTAGTACAAAATCGAAGTCAAGACGCAGTCCGAGCCCCCAGGCGAAAGCAATTTCTTTATAAAATTTGTTGACTTTGAATGCCCCATCCGGTTGATCCTCATAATTTTTTACAGTCCAGATATTTCCGGCATCGATGAAAGCTCCCATCTCTATTATCCAGAATAATTTACTACGATATTCTATACTGGCATCTAAGCGTATGTCGCCCGAATGATAATAAAAGTTGTCTTTATCATCCTCTCCTGCACTTTTAAAATAATAGGAGCCCGGACCAAGTTCCCGTATCGACCATCCACGTACACTATTGGCGCCCCCGGCGAAAAATCGTTTTTGTATAGGAATTTGCTGATTATTCCCGTAAGGATAGGCAAGTCCTCCTCCAATATGCCATGCAACAGCATTTTTATCATCTATCTGATAAGTTCTGCTATAGTCAACTGTGGCACGTACATATTGCGCAAAATTAGTACCGAATACCTGCTTAGACCCTAATGAGTCAGGCTTTGCATCAGCTATTTTTGCAGCCAGTGCCAATAAGTTTCCGGCGGTTTCGATAGATGCACGAAGAGAATATATAGATTGATTACGCCTGTTAGGACTTGCTACATTTGTACGAGCGAATGTATATCCTGTACCGAGGATAAAATGGTCTTTAAAGCTATATTGTCGTGCCGCAGATGATAGTCTGCTTAAAAATACTGAGTCGAGGCTGTTTTTAGGGAGATGTATGTAACTTATATTTACTAAATCGAAAGTATGACGGTTTAATGATTGGCGCCTATCCTGCCATATATATTTAACTCCTGAGCCTAACACAGTTCGGGTAAAAAAGCCGGGTCTTCGCTGAAATGTATAACTGGCATTAAGTTGGGTAGAAGCGTGAATTCGCCGTTTAAAATCTCTATTTACAAAAGGAAATAGAAAATTAGGGAAAGTAAGGGATGTTTCTCCACCTATTTCAAAATAGTTTTCCGAAAAGCTGGTAAAACTTGGCGTGATTGCTTCATAGGCACCTCTAAGCCTTACATTAAAGAGCTCTGAACCTTTAAATGCATTCCGGTGCAGATATCCTATACCTGCTCCTACACCAAAATATCCTCCTGAGTTTGTTCCTTCTACTTCTGCTGAAATACCTTGTTTCTTATCAGGTACACATGTAATGACACAATGTAACTTGGTCGAGTCATTTTCCAATATCTCTGTGTAGCTAATGTTTACATTTTTCAGTATTTTTAATTGAGACAAAGCATTATATGTCAGCGATGTCATATTTTCATTAAATAGTGCGCCCGGCATTATATAACAATTATCCAGAATAGTACTGGGCTTTATATATTCTCCACGGGGACCATATTTAATTTTATAATTGCCTGCCTGGTACTCACTGGTTGATTCATATTCATTCACACTTCCATCAGCCAGAGGGTTGTAATCCACTAACAACACCACATCTTTTATAACATATTGCCTATGCGGCGTTTCTACAACCTTTCCATCGGGTGTTCGTGTAGCAAAGGGATATATTGTAAGATCAAGATCGACCTTATGATTACCAATGAGTGTATCAGCTTCAAAGCCTATGTATTCTTTATTAAAAGCATAATATCCCGTTCTTCGCAGAATAGAAGCAATCCGGCTACGTTCCTCATCCAGCATATCCAGATCAAAACGGGTATTTTTACGAACCAATGTATTTCTATATAGGACAGAATCTATATTCATCGACAAGGCACCTCTGCCACGTCTTCCCAGTCGCGATTGTTGAGACAGAATTGGTATTATTCTCTTTTTTATGACACTGTCGTTTACTTCAATATTATAATCATTGATACGATAGGGCTCTCCGCCTTTAATATCGTAAGTCACCTTTGCTTTTTTGCCTTTTAGCTGGACAATAGGGGTAACCTGTGTGTCCAGGTACCCTTTATTCGTCATCATACGTTTCAGGTCAATTACTGTTTGTCCCAACATTGTACTGTCATATAGTACAGGGGGATCTCCGGCATTACGCAATGTACGATTAACCCATTTAGTAGTATCTACACCTGAGAGATTATATAAAAACAAGGGGAGTTTAAATATTGCAAAGGTTTTAAAATTGGGTTTTTGCTTGATATAATTTTCCATCTCCAGTGTAGACATCACCTTTTTATCACTTTTCACTGTTGCGTTTGCAAGAAGATATTCTCCTTCAGGAACATATTTTGTTGTGCTACATGATTGGGTCAGTACAGCACAAAATATTGTAATAAAAAGGGAAATATATAATGTATACCTCATTGAGAATAACCTGAAACAAATTCTATTTATCAAATCAACGGCAAATTTAGGGTTTTAATTGTTTCTTTTTGTAGTTTTGTTACAAAAAGAGTATTAATCAATTATAAAATAATTATGAAACTTCATCATGCAGCTATCTGGGTTACAGATTTGGAGAAAGAGAAGGAGTATTATCTGAAATATTTTGGTGCTACTGCCAATAATCTGTACGAGAATAAAACGACAGGTTTTAGAAGCTATTTCCTTAGTTTTGATTCGGGAGGTCAGTTGGAGATTATGCATAGGATTGATATTCCCGAGAACGAAAATGATGTAGTTGGTAAACAACATAAGGGACTGATCCATCTGGCTTTTGTTGTAGAAACAAGAGAGGAAGTAGATGCAAAAGCCAAAGAGTTGCAGGATGCCGGTTATCAGGTATTGAGAGGCCCCCGTCAAACAGGTGATGGCTATTATGAGTTCGAGACGCTTGATCCGGAAGGCAACAGGTTAGAAGTAATGTGCTGAAAAATATTATAGATGAGTTTAAGTAAAAATAAACTGAAATATATCCGCTCTTTAAAAGAGAAAAAGTATCGCTCAGAATACGGAACTTTTGTAGCAGAAGGTAATAAGATGGTGAGTGACCTGTTACCACATCTGAAATGCCAGTTACTTATTGCTACTGCAGACTTTTTAAATACAATTAATTTGCAAAATGTTGAAGAGGTTATTGAAATAAATGACAAGGAACTTTCTCAGGCAAGTTTTTTACAAAATCCGCAACAGGTTTTAGCCGTATTCTATCAGCCAAAGAACGATACTCTTATAGATTTAAGTGATCAGTTGGTATTGGCTTTGGATGGCATTCAGGATCCTGGAAATATGGGGACAATAATCCGGCTGGCAGACTGGTATGGAATCAGGTATATATTTTGCTCTCAAGACACAGTAGATATTTACAATCCTAAAGTAGTGCAAGCAACGATGGGAGCTTTAGCCCGAGTAAGTGTACACTATGTGGATTTAGCCGGTTTCTTAGGACAGAACAACCATTTGCCTGTTTATGGAACATTATTGGATGGCAGGGATATGTATAATGAGGATATCTCTTCAACAGGTATTATTGTTATGGGAAATGAAGGCAATGGCATACGTCCTGAAATAGAAAAGCTTATTACTAAAAAACTATTTATACCAAATTATCCGATAGGAAGCCCTACTTCAGAATCATTGAACGTAGCAATAGCAACGGCGATTATCTGTGCTGAATTCAGACGTAGGGCGAAATAATACTTATGTCCGTCAAGCCGCCAGATTTATCAGATAATCCGTACGTAAATCAATACTACAAAATGGAAGAAATATTAGCAAAAGCAATACAGATACCAGTTAATGCTCATAAAGGGCAAATGGACAGAGCCGGAAAACCATACATTCAACATCCTCTTAGATTAATGAACAACGTCCATACTACTGAGGAAAAAATTGTAGCCATACTACATGATGTGATAGAAGACACTGATATAACTGCTGATAACTTAAAAGAAGCAGGGATCCCTGAGGCATTGGTAACTGAAATTCAGACCTTAACTCATGATCCTGCTGTAGAATACGACTCCTATGTACAGAAGATAGCTCAACACAAGATTGCCCGTAAAGTAAAAATGGCAGACTTGAAAGACAATATGGACATTACCCGATTAAATATTATAACAGACAAAGACATAGAACGCCTGAAAAAATATCATAGAAATTATATGTATCTTAAGAACAAACAATAGTACCATTCTATCCTTTTATAAAACGTGGGTAATACGATTTTAACCTGTCACTCTTATTTATGGATATGGCCACATATACAGGATAAGATAGACTTACCAGAAAATTAATCCCTATAAAGACTGAGTATATAATGATCATTCTGAATCCGACTTCTTCTGGTCCTCCTGAATGGAAGACATATATCATAGACCCCACCATGAATAGGAACATAACAAAATCAAAACATGCTCTGAAAAGAAGAAGATTTTTAGCCTGAAAGTTTAAATCAACAATCTTATCTCTCTTTGTAAGCCACAATATCAGTGGAATAATAATGTCTCCTAAAGGAATTATACACCCGGCAAGGACAGACAGATGCAGGTAAACGAAAAAGGATTTATCTTCTGTTTTACCATAATCCAAGATGTCCTCAATATTTACCTCCAGGACTTTACAGATAGAGGAAAGTGTATATCCCCGCGGGTCGGTTTCACCACTTTCTATACGTTGTACCGTACGTAAGTTCACATTAGCACGCTCTGCTACTTCATCTTGTGTCAGACCTTTTCTTTTTCTGATCTCTGCGATTTTTTCTCCAACATTAGTTTTCATCTTAGTTTTGGTTTTGGTTCACAACAAAAGTAGCATTCATCAAAAATACATTATACGACAAGGCTATGACATTCTTACGGCATTTGTGCGTACTCATAAACAAGAACACGGCATACGTGTCACAAATAGTTATTCTACAATCTCGAATCGGGCGAATTTCAACAATAATTGTTTCACACCTGAGTTCTCAAACTCAACTGTTGCTTTCCTGCTATCGGGATCTCCGGTTACTGCAGTAACCCTTCCAATACCAAAACGTTCATGCTTAATAATCGCTCCCACCTGGACTTCGCCAGCATTACTTCCTGCTGAAGATCTAGGAATAGCTGTTTTTGCATTTACAAACTTAGAAGGGGATGGGCTATCTCTTCGTGGTTCCGGCCGCGAAACCGGCTGTCTCTGGACCGGGCGATCAGAGTAAGATGTACGCGGATTAGAAGATGTATAGTTATATAAATCTGTAGTATATGTCCCCGGACGATTCAAAACGCCAAAACTTCCCATACCTAAAACACCTGCGTTTACATTCAGGAACTCAGTATCGATATCTCTCAAGAAACGGCTTGGATTGCATGCATTGATCTGTCCGTTACGGAATCGGCTTTTTGCATAGGTTATCATACAAAACTCCTTTGCCCGGGTTATTGCCACATAAAACAGGCGCCGCTCCTCTTCCAAGCCTCTGAATTCTTCTTTTGCCATAGCAGAAGGAAAGAGGTCTTCCTCTAAACCTACAACAAATACATTATTAAATTCCAACCCTTTAGCAGCATGAATGGTCATCATGGTAACTTTCTCCTGATCAGCTTCCTTATCTGTATCCTGATCGCTTAAAAGAGACACTTCCGATAAGAAGTCCATAAGCCCGATCCCCCCCAATCCTTCTTCCTGGCGACTTTCGCAAAATTCATGGATACCACCTAGTAGCTCTTGTAAATTTTCCTGACGACTCATACCCTCAGGAGTCTGGTCCTGATATGCTTCTGTAGCTATACCACTTTGTTTTACAATCCGTGTAGCCAGTATATATGCAGAATATTCGTAAAGCTCAGAGATAAATCCTTCTATTAACTCCCGGAATTCCCTCAGTTTTTTAGCTGTACCTGCATTTACATTCAGATTATAATCTAACGACTGACCAATAATCTCCCACATACTTACATTATAAGTCCGGGCAGCATCAGCAATCTTATTTAAAGTTGTATTGCCTATTCCTCTTGCAGGAAAATTGATAATGCGACGAAATGCTTCTTCATCATATGGATTTACGACCATACGGAAGTATGCAATTACATCTTTTATCTCTTTACGCTGATAGAAAGATAGTCCTCCATATATTCTGTATGGAATATTCTTTTTACGCAGGGCTTCCTCAAAAATACGCGACTGTGCATTTGTCCGGTAAAGGATAACAAACTCACTATATGGAGCCTTTTTATCCCGACGCAAATCCCATATCTTGTTCGATACAATCACTCCTTCTTCAAAATCTGAAAAAGCGCTTACGACTTCTATCCGCTCTCCTTCATCGTTTTCAGAATATATTGTTTTCTTAATCTGATCTTTATTTTGCTTAATAAGGCTGTTTGCCGCATTCACAATATTCTGGGTAGAACGGTAATTTTGCTCCAACTTAAAGATCTTAGATTCAGGATATACCTCTTTGAACTTTAAGATATTATCTATATTCGCTCCACGAAAAGAATAAATACTCTGCGCATCATCACCTACCACACATACACGATGATGTGCATCTGCGAGCTGCTTTACAACCAGATACTGAGCAAAATTTGTATCCTGATACTCATCTACTAGAATAAACTGAAAACGTTCCTGATAGTTAGCCAATACATCAGGATGGTCACGAAAAAGACAATTAGTATAGAACAACAGATCATCAAAATCCATTGTATTCGAAGCCTTTAGTCTATTATTATACTCTCGGTAAATATCTTTTATTACCGGCATTTTTGAGCGCTGATCATACTCTATAAGTTCCTTGTTCTGAGCATACATTTGTGGAGAGATCAACGCATTTTTGGCATTTGAGATTGTAGCCTGCACACGTGCAGGTTTGTAAACTTTATCATCAAGCTGAAACTGTTTGATAATAGTTTTTACAAGATTGCGTGAATCTGCAGAATCAAAAATAGTAAAATTGGAATTGAACCCGATTTTCTCTGCCTCAGTACGTAATATCCGAGAAAATACAGAGTGAAATGTACCCATCCATAAATAACGTGCATATTGCCAACCAATAAGCCGAGCTATACGCTCTTTCATTTCGCGTGCTGCTTTATTGGTAAATGTTAATGCAAGGATACTTTGGGGATGATATCCCTGTGCCATCAGATAGGCTATCTTGTAAGTGAGCACACGCGTTTTGCCCGAACCTGCACCTGCAATAATCAGTGAAGGTCCGTCATTATATTCCACAGCTTCGCGCTGCTGTTTATTTAAATGATCGAGTAAGTTATCCATAAATTTTTGAGATAGGATAACAAAGATAACTCTTACTTGTGAGTTTAAGGATAGGTATATAAAAATTATTCCATCTCAAATATCAATAATAGGACTATTAATATTTAAGATGGGAAATTAAGAACTAAATAACTATTTATAAATGAAAAAAATCAGTGATTGCAGACCTTGCTTATATCAACAGTAAATCCATCATTGGCAGGCATAAATTTACCTCTGGCTTTCAAAAACATGATCAGTTCATCGATATCCATATCTTCAGCAGAACAAGCATAGAATGTTTGTTTTTCACCAAAGCGTTTGATAATAGCTTCTTTTAAAGAATCTTCAGAATAACTATTGCCTTCCATCATATGAAGGACTTCGTGAGCATGTAACTGTTCCATATTCATATCTATTTTAAATAATACAAATATATAATCAAAAGGATATTAGGCTCTGTAACATATGTTACAAGCCCGAGATTTAACATGTAGTTTAAGGAATATTATTATATCTTTGCAGACTTAAATCTAATAATTAAGTCAATGAATAAATTACTTAAAACAGTTGGTTATTTCCTTTTATCAGGAATAATCTTAACAGGGTGCGATAGTAAAACGCCTATTGAGGCAAACTATGAAGTAGTTCCTCTCCCTCAAAGTATAACAAAAGCGGAGGGTGAGAGTTTTACGTTGAATAGTAATACCAAGATTACTTATCCTAAGGGGGATGAAGTACAAAAGCAAACAGCTGAGTTTCTTGCCGAATACCTTAAGCTCAGTACAGGAATGGCTTTGACAGTGGCAGACGAAGATTCAGATAACTCTATTATTCTAAAAGCTGATTATCAGGGAGACAAACCCGAGTCTTATAATTTGACAGTAAACAATAAGCAGATTATCATTAACGGTGTAGATCATGCGGGTACATTTCATGGAATACAAACATTGCGGAAAGCCATTCCTGCTGATGCATCACAAAACACTATAATTTTCCCGGCTGTAGATATAAAGGATTATCCACGTTTCGAATACAGGGGAATGATGCTTGATGTAGGGCGTCATATGTTCCCTGCAGAATTTATCAAGAAATATATCGATATACTGGCTCTGCACAATATGAACCGTTTCCACTGGCATATTACCGATGACCAAGGCTGGCGCATTGAAATAAAAAAATACCCCGAACTAACCAAAATCGGTTCGCAACGGGCGCAAACCACTATAGGAAGAAATTCTGCAAAATATGATGGAAAACCATATGGCGGATTCTATACACAAGATGAAATAAAAGACATTGTAGCCTATGCAGAAAAACGATTTATAACTATAGTTCCTGAGATAGATCTTCCCGGTCATATGCTAGCAGCATTAACAACCTATCCAAATCTGGGGTGTACGGGAGGTCCTTATAAAGTTGCTGAATCATGGGGTGTATTCGACGATGTTCTTTGTGCCGGAAATGAGGAAACATATACATTCCTCGAAAATGTATACGCAGAACTTATTGAATTATTCCCTTCGAAACTGATACATGTAGGAGGCGATGAATGTCCTAAGACACGGTGGAAAGAATGTCCTAAATGTCAGACGAAAATTAAAGAACTGGGAATAAAGGGCGATGCAAAGCATTCTAAGGAAGACATGTTGCAAAGCTATGTAATTTCGCGAATGGAGAAATTCCTGAACAGTAAAGGACGGGAAATTATCGGTTGGGATGAAATCCTTGAGGGAGGACTGGCTGCAAACGCTAAAGTTATGTCATGGAGAGGAACCGAAGGTGGTATTGCTGCAGCTAAGATGAAACATGATGTGGTGATGGCCCCGACATCTCATTTTTACTTCGACTACTACCAAACTGAGGATACTAAAGATGAGCCATTAGCATTCGGTGGATATGTACCTGTAGAGAAAGTATATAGCTTTGAAGCTGTTCCGAAGGAGCTAAACGCCGATGAAGCCAGACACATAATAGGTATACAGGCTAATCTTTGGACTGAGTACATCTCTGATTCCAAACATGTGGAATATATGATAATGCCACGTATGGGCGCACTTAGTGAAATACAATGGACAATGCCGGAGAAAAAAGATTATGAAAAATTCTTACCACGCCTGGCTAAGTTGATGGAACTGTATAAGGAGCTCGGTTATAACTATGCCACACACATAACGGATATTGCTTCCAAGATAACCGATGATGCAACAAAAGAGATTATTACCGTAAATCTGTTTACATATGATAATGCTCCTATATACTATACGCTGGATGGTAGTGAACCTACAGATAAGAGTACAAAATATGAAAGTCCTTTGGAGATAAAATCCAGTGCTGACATAAAAGCTGTAGCGATCAGAAACGGGGAAAAGAGCAAAGTGTATAGCGTGTCTTTCGGTTTCAATAAGGCTACCTTTAAAGATGTAAAACTCATTAACGAACCTCATAAAAGTTATGTGTATAACGGGGCGCCTGTATTGGTAAATGGAAAAAAAGGTGGTTCATCCTTTAATAATGGAGACTGGCTAGGATTTTATAAAAACGACTTTGTAGCAATAGTTGATCTAAAAGAACCTACAGACATATCAAATGTAACCATAGGAACATTTGTCAGTCCCGGATCATGGATATTCGGAGTCACAGGATATAAAGTAGAGACATCGGCAGACGATAAAAACTATAAGCAGGTATACGAAGAAAAATATCCTGTCTTGGATAGTAGTAATCCGGCCGACAGAATTATAGATTTGGTTGCTAAGTTCCCAACGGAAAAAGCACGCTATGTGAAAATCACTGCAAAAGGTACCAATCCGATACCGGACTGGCATATGGGCAAAGGAAACCCGTCATTTGTATTTGTAGATGAGATAGTTATTGAATAAAAAAATAAAGAGGGTGTGTCAAAAGTCATTTTCACTTTCTTTTTGTCATGTTGAACGGAGTGAAACATCTCGTGTATGGAGAGTCGAGATCCTTCGTTACACTCAGGATGACAAAGAGGCTAACACTTTGATAGTGCTGTTTTACTTTTGACACACCCTCTTTTATATTATAAGGCTAAACCTTAACAATTATACACAACGCCATATATCTTGCTTCTGATATCAATCAGGTCACGTTCAACATTCATATTACCATATGTCATCAGTTTCATAGGAATAGCATTCGTATGGTCATAGTAGGCAGGCTGCTGGTATTGCACATTATCCCACAACCTGAATCCCAGACGCTGATAAAATCCGATACGTCGCTCCGATAAGATTGTTGTAGGCAATTCTACTTCAAGAATAATAGGCTTGGGTACCTGCATAAATAATTCCATCACTTTACGTCCATACCCGCCGTTCCTGAACTCAGCCGAAATAGCAAAGTGTTCTGCAAAAATAAATTCACCTAGATCCCAATATGTAAGAAATCCGACCAACTGGTCATCTTCAATTGTGACGGATATTACAAATGGAGTGTCATCTTTATATAACTCTAACATCGTTTCCACCGGACGGCGTTCACTAAGTGGAAAAGATTCAATATATAAGTTTTCTACAAATGATACCTCTTTATTATCTGATAAATTTAGGTTCCTAATTTCCATGTTCTCCCTCCTTATGGTGTCCTTGACTTGCTTTAACCTCTTTCAGATAACCGTCTTCACATTTTACGATTCGTCCGGGGTACTTCTGTACCACAGCATAATTATGTGTAGACATGACAACTGCCGTACCTCCCTCTGCAATAGTATGTAACAATTGTACAATCTGGCTTCCCATTTCCGGGTCGAGATTACCTGTCGGCTCATCGGCCAATATAATCTCCGGGGAATTGAGTAATGCACGGGCAATAACAATACGCTGCTGCTCACCTCCCGACATTTCATGAGGCATCTTATATCCTTTATTTTGCATACCTACCTGCGTAAGCACTTCATTTATACGCAAATCTATCAGATCCTTATTCTTCCATCCGGTAGCACGCATTACAAATTCCAGGTTCTTCTCTGCAGAACGGTCTATCAATAATTGGAAGTCTTGAAAAACAATACCGACCTTCCGGCGTAAGTAAGGAATCTGTTTCTTTTTAATACTTTCCAGTTCGTAGTCCATAATACGCCCATGTCCCTTTTCTAAGGGAATTTCATGGTACATACTCTTTAGCAGAGTACTCTTTCCTGAGCCAACCTTTCCGATGAGATAAACAAAGTCGCCTTCCCTAATTGTAAGATTAATATCACTTAGAATCGTATTTCCATCACGTTCCAGGTCGACACCTTCATACTTTACAATTATATCTTTATCATTATTCATGTCTAATTAGTTACAAATTAATAAGTGATAATTGAAAATGATATCTACTAATTGGCATATTATTTCTTATGTCTTTTTTGAAGCTCTCGAGCCAGATCTTCAATGCTTAGTCCCTTCGATGTTAATAGAACGATCAAATGATAAAGCATATCTGCCGATTCATATATCAGGCGATCATCGGTTCCGTTACATGCTTCAATTACGGATTCCAAAGCCTCTTCACCTACCTTCTGCGCCATGCGGTTTATTCCCGACTGGAAAAGGGATGTTGTATAAGAACCTTCCGGCATTTCTTTATAACGTTTTTCAATAAAATGTTGCAGATACTTCAAGAAAAGTAAATCTTCCTTGTTTTCTTCCTCAAAACAAGTATCTGCTCCTGTATGGCAAACAGGCCCGACAGGATTTACTTTGATGAGTAATGTATCATGATCACAGTCATCCTTTATACTGACAACATTCAGAAAATTACCACTCTCCTCCCCTTTAGTCCACAAACGTTGTTTAGTCCGGCTAAAGAATGTTACTTTTCCAATCTCCTGTGTTTTATTCAGGGCTTCTTCATTCATATAGCCTAACATCAACACTTTGTTTGTGTCATTATCCTGAATAATAGCAGGGATAAGTCCACCTGTTTTTTCGAAATCGAGAGTCATTTTAATATTTTATGAATTATAAGTTATGTATTCTGAATAAAGGTGACAACTATACCATTATCAGAAAATATGTATCTGATTAATAATCAAGCACTAATTTTCAAAAAAGTGACAAAAGTAACACTTTTACAGGTGCTTTTATTTCGTAACCTTTTATTTGATAATACACTTATTATCTGTACTATATAGATAAAATCACAATTATAAGGTAACACTTATAAAGTATGATCAACGAACATTTATATTCTCTTTTCTCAAATATTCTTTCAAGTCTTTTATTGCTATTTCTCCGAAATGGAAAACGCTTGCCGCCAAAGCTGCATCTGCTTTACCATCAACAAATACGTCGCGAAAATGCTGCATATTCCCTGCTCCTCCCGATGCTATGATAGGAATATTCAACGTTTCAGACAATCGGCAC
The DNA here is from genome assembly GCA_031285625.1 of Prevotella sp. Taxonomy (GTDB): domain Bacteria; phylum Bacteroidota; class Bacteroidia; order Bacteroidales; family Dysgonomonadaceae; genus Dysgonomonas. The sequence continues at coordinate 39,150 of JAITVV010000035.1, read as the reverse complement.
AAAGCTTCGTTGGCATAACCTGTTTTTACCCCATCATGATTCATGCTGGTAAAAAGAATTTCTCCTGCACCGAGATTTTCAACTTCTTTTGCCCACGAGAAAAGTTCCTTATCGGTTTTGTTACGGCCTCCACTTGTATAGCAAGACCAAACCCCATCTTCAAAGCTTGCATCGATAGCACAAACACAAACCTGTGAGCCAAAGTTTTTGGCTATATCCTCTATTATCTGAGGGTTTCTTATAGCAGTAGAATTTACAGAAACCTTATCAGCTCCGGCATTCAATAGTCTGTCTACATCAGATAGTTCATTAATGCCACCGCCAATAGTAAATGGAATATTAATATTTGCTGCAATACGCTTAACAAGCTCTGTGAATGTTTTACGTTCTTCATGCGATGCCGTTATATCCAGAAATACAAGTTCATCGGCACCTTGCTCACTGTAACGCACCCCGAGTTCAACAGGGTCCCCTGCCTCGCGAAGATTCACAAAGTTGGTTCCTTTTACGGTCATGCCGTCTTTCACATCAAGGCAAGGTATTATTCTTTTTGCTAGCATATCGATTAGCTTTCCCAGGTTATATCCAATATTTCTCCTTTTCCATCTGTTATAATAACCAGAATCTGATCTGTAAAATCACCAAAAGAAAAGTCCCATGTCGCAAAATTATTCTTATCAAAATAAAATCCGATCCTGTCCAATTTCAATATGGCCATCAAGCGATCCTCTTCTGATAAGCTTTGATCTGTATTATTGAATAGTTCTTCCATTTCATCGGGTAATTCTTCCTGATGATAAGTAAAAAACTCGCGAACCATCCCTTCTTCCGGATAGTATCCTTTTATTATTTTTCTGATAGCTACTTCAAATTCACTCAACTTGCCTGCATATTTAGTATACAGATCAGCCCAATTTGCAGGAGGATCGTCATCCAGATTAATATCCAGACTTATACTTTGACCGTTAAGTTCTATATCGGCTTCGTAGTAATCTTCTACAGAATCTTTATCGATTGCGTCAAAATAGGGAATGTGTAGTGTTGCCATATTATTTCCTACTTAATTCTTTTAATGTTATCCTATCTTCATAAATAGCTTTTCCCAATATTACAGCAGGTATTCCCGCTTCTTCCAGATCAAGAATATCCTGAAAACAACTAACGCCACCACTGGCAATTAGATATAAGTCAGGCAAAGTATTTAATATTTCTTTGTATAATTCAATAGATGGTCCTTGCAACATACCATCTTTGCTTATATCAGTGCATACGACTTTCGACACTCCTTCAATTTTATAATCACTGATGAAAGATAGTATATCGATAGATGTTTCTTCCTGCCAGCCTGATACTGCGATCTTATGGTCTTTACAGTCAGCTCCCAGAATGATCTTTTCACTACCATATTTTTTCAACCAGCCATTAAATAGCTCCCTGTCTCTGACGGCTATACTACCACCGGTAACCATAGAGGCACCCGAATTGAAAGCGATTTCAATATCTTTATCACTTTGTACTCCGCCACCAAAATCAATAATAAGAGATGTATTGGAAGCAATTTTCTCTAATACAGCCTGATTCACTATATGTTTCGCCTTTGCTCCATCCAGATCGACCAGGTGTAGGCGGCCTATCCCTGCATCTTCAAACATTCTGGCAACCTCTAACGGATCTTCATTGTAAACTTTCTTTTCGTTATAGTCTCCTTGCGATAAACGCACACATTTACCATCAATAAGATCTATAGCCGGTATAATTTCTATCATAGACTTTTTACGAAAAGAAGCGGATTGTTATAGGATATGGCCAATACTCTCCTCTATTTGCCTTTACAGCTGCTAATATGATAAATACAATCTCTATTACAGCCAATGCAGCAAGTAGTACAAAACCAACTAAAAGAAGACATAGAATAGCAGAAACAACAACATAAATAAGCATACTCAGCATAAAGTTAGCAATATTTTTACCATGCATATTTACAGCTTCACTCTTATCCGCATTTACTAACCACATAACGATGGGTATGATAAAGCCCAAGCCAGGCACAATAAATCCCCCAAACTGGGAAAGATGCATCAATGTCAGATATGTATTTTCATCCATACCTAACGAACTATTACGCTGGTTACCGGAATTCAATATTTTTGCTTTTTCCCTTTGGAATTCTTCTTCTGAAATTGCGCCTTTTGATCGCAATTCTTCCAATATTCTTAAATCTTCATACTTATCCATAACAAAATGATATTATTTAATATTATAGAATGATAACGTGTAAAGATAAAGAAAAGTTGTAAGTTAAATGTTATCTGTTATGAGTTTATTCTAATCAATTTTCCTGATTTCAACTCAAAGCCGCCACTATCAACCAAGAAGCGGATAGCATTAACGACATCCTCAGATTTGTATCCGGGTAGAGATTTCGTTATATGATCTATTAATAAACCTTCATACTTATCTTTCATCAGTTTTTCAATATGAAGGGATATTTCTTTGAAGATCCCATCTGTGAGTCCGGTTTTCTTCTTTGCCAAGCAGACATCACACTCTCCGCATTCATCAATATTTTTCTCACCAAAATAAGACAACAAAATCTGGCTTCTACAGACTTCAGACTGTTCTGCATAATGACTTATTGCCTCTATACGTTTCTCGAAACGCAATCTCCGGTCTTCATTTACAAGACGTGGTATATTCAGGTACTTCTTATCTATACGGGGTTGCGTATAAGCGATCAAAGGAGTTTTCTTATGTGGTATGAAATCAATAATATTACGTTTTCCCAATGCTTTGAGCATTTCATATATGGCAGTTCGGGAAGTATCCAGTCTTTGGGCTATTTCAGCTTCATTTATAGTTGCATAATTGGTAAAGAGTCCGGTATAAAGACGAAGAATAGTATTTACTAACTGTTCATATTCACGATCAAAATCGTAATGATATAAATCATCTCTATAAACCGTAAACATTAGTCGTGAACGGTTATCCACCTCATCAGTATATTCGATATATCCCGACAGATCGAGAATCTTCAGTGCATTGTGTGTCGGCAGAAGAGGCAATTTATACGTTTTACAAAACTGCTGAATATTGAAATCATAGATCATACCAACTCCATACCCTTCGGCAATCTGAAAAAAATAGGCTAGCGAATCATATACATGATAGATGAATTCACGGTCAGGAAATTCATCTTTGATGCGCTTTTTTAGTTTAGCTCCATCATTCTTCTCATATAAGATAACAGCATGAGCCTTCTCCCCATCGCGTCCGGCACGTCCCGCCTCCTGAAAATACTCCTCTATAGAATTAGGTAAATCAGTATGAACAACCAGTCTTACATCAGGTTTGTCAATCCCCATTCCGAAAGCATTGGTACAAACGATGATTCGTATTTCATTGTTTTTCCAGGTATTTTGTTTGCGGGTTTTATCTGTACTGCTCAATCCTGCATGATAAAAGTCGGAAGAAAAGCCGTTTTGCACCAGAATATCCGAAATCTCTTTTGTCCGTTGCCGGCTCCGCACATAGATAATTGTCGAACCCTTTATCTTTTCCAGTATACGAGTCAACTCTTCTTGTTTACCTTCTGTATTTCGTACAATGTAGGCAAGATTTTTTCGCTCAAAACTCTTTCGAAAGACATTCTTTTTCCTAAAATGCAATTGCTCCTGGATATCGTCTATTACATCCGGGGTTGCTGTTGCAGTCAACGCCAGCACGGGAACTTCCGGTATATGCTGGCGAATATCCGAAATACGCAGATAGGAAGGACGAAAATCATATCCCCACTGCGAGATACAATGAGATTCGTCAACCACAAGCAAACATATATTCATTGCCCGGAGTTTACTCAGGAATAACTGTGTAGCTAATCGTTCGGGTGAGACATAAAGGAATTTAAAATCACCGAAAACGGCATTCTCAAGAGTGGTTATAATCTCCTGACGGGTCATTCCGGAATAAACGGCCAAAGCCTTAATACCTCTGTCCCGAAGGTTATCAACCTGATCTTTCATCAAAGCGATAAGAGGCGTTACTACAAGACAAAGACCTTCCATTGCCATTGCCGGCACCTGAAAGGTCAATGATTTTCCTCCTCCTGTAGGCATTAGCCCCAGTGTATCTTTTCCTTCACTAACAGAATGGATAATATCTTCCTGTAATGGGCGAAATTCATCGTAGCCCCAGTATTGTTTGAGTATTTTGTGATAGGTATCCATTATATAATTAGCATATTAGCAAATCACCAACGGCGCACAAATAAATTTATTTACTAATTTCCGAATCTGCTAATTGATTAGTTTTTCATTGGGCGAATCTCTAATTTCATATTAATTCCATTGAGAGCTTTATCAATCTTTTCCTGATCAAATTCGGACATATGATATGGATAAACAACTTTTGCCTGTATCTTCTTTACAGCATCGATAAACATTTCATCGGTCATTGTATATGGAAGATTTTTAGGTAGAAAAGCTATATCTATCATACCTTTCAGCTTATCCATTTCAGGTATATTTTCCGTATCGGCAGCTACATATACTTTCTTATCCCCAAAAGTAATGATATAGCCGTTTCCTCGCCCTTTAGGATGATAGGCTTCCCCGTCCGGTTTTTTATTAACGATATTATACGCGGGTACTGCATCTATATGAAGTACTCCCCAATGAGAGTGATCACCATTACTCATAACTTCACCATAGCCCAGGATCTCATTACATACCTTTGATACTATGAAATGAGTATCCTCTTTTTTGATCATTTTGATGGCAGTAGTATCCAGATGATCCCCATGTTCATGAGTAAGCATTATTAAATCAGCCTTAGGTAGCCTTGAGTAATCTGCTATCTGAGAATAAGGGTCAACATGGATAATTTTCCCATCATATTCGAACATAAGAGAACCATGCCCGACAAGGGTAACCTTCAGAGGCCCTTTATTTGTCTGATAAACATCCGCCTTTATATATTCCGGTTGTGTTGCCATACTAACTGTATCTGTTGTGCCTCCGTCTGCTTTAGCTGTCGACTTATTTCCACATGCCGTAAACAGACATAATGCAATTGTGAATGATAATATTAAATATTTCTTCATAGTTTCCGGTATTAATAATTAACAAAGTTGTCCCATATCAATATCTTTTACATATAACTGAATATTAGTTTTTCCGTTATGTGTATTTTCTTCAAGTGTATAACATATATCGAAAGGCGTACCGCTTTTCACTTTCTCATAACTATCACTCTGGCGAAAAGCAATTCCATTAACAGGTATAGAGATAGTATCATCCATCATTTCCAGTTTCAGGTGTACATTATCCTTACCTACCAGCTTACTTGTACCATAATCCATTACATTGCATGTAACAAAGATAGGATTAAGATTATCAGGTCCGAAGGGTGCAAAACTCGATAGATCTTCTATAAACTTAGAATTTATCTCCCTAAATGTAAGTTCGGCATCTACATTTATCTGAGGGCGCATCATCTCCGGTGCGATCATTTCGAGTGACAAAGCTTCGAAGCGACGCTTAAACTCCTGAAGATTATCTTCTTTCAACGATAATCCGGCGGCATAAGTATGCCCTCCAAAATTCTCTAAGATATCCTTACAAGCCTCAATTGCTTTATAAACATCAAACCCCATCACTGAACGGGCTGATCCTGTTATAAGGCCTTGAGATTTTGTCAAAACAACTGCCGGACGTAGATATTTTTCTGTCAGACGTGAAGCGACAATTCCTATCACACCTTTGTGCCAGGTTTCGTTATAAACAACAAGACTTTTCTTCTCTTTCATATTAACATTTTCATCGATAAATTGCATAGCTTCATCAGTTATACGCTTATCCAATTCTCGACGATCATCGTTGTAATGGTCAATGTTCATACTCTTTTCACGAGCATCCTCAATCGTATTAGAGAGTAATAAGTCTACTGCCTCTTTCCCTTTCATCATACGTCCCGAAGCATTGATACGGGGCCCTATTTTAAAAATAATGTCATTAACTGTAATGCTCTTATAAGTCAGACCACATATATCAATGATTCCTTTCAGACCAAGGCTGGGATTTGAATTTATCTGCTTTAGTCCGTAATACGTAAGAATACGGTTTTCTCCTGTAATGGGGACAATATCCGAAGCTACACTTACAGCAACAAGATCCAATAGATCTGTAATCTCGGAAAAGTCTATTTTATTGTTTTGTGCCAATGCTTGTACCAGTTTGAAACCCACACCACATCCAGAAAGATGTTCGTAAGGGTATGTAGAATCTAAGCGTTTGGCATCTATAACAGCTACTGCATCAGGCAATATTTCATCGGGCATATGATGATCCCCGATAATAAAATCAATGCCTTTACTTTTAGCATAATCTATTTTCTCATTGGCTTTTATACCACAATCAAGAGCTATAATAAGCTTTACTCCTGTTTCTTCGGCATAATCTATTCCCTGTTCGGATATACCATAGCCCTCATCATAACGGTCAGGGATATAATAATCAAGGTTTGTCGTAAACTTTCGTAGAAACTTGTAGACTAGCGCTACAGCTGTTGTTCCATCTACATCATAATCACCGTATATCAGTATACGTTGTTTTTGTCCCAGTGCCTTCTCTATTCTCTTTATGGCTTTATCCATATCCGGTAATAGAAAAGGATCGTGTAAATCTTTCAAACTAGGATGAAAAAATTTACGGGCATCCTCTACAGAAGATATACCTCTCTGCATCAGGAGCTGGCTAAGTACAGGGCTTATTCCTATTTTTTTAGCGAGCTCATCTATCTGCTCTTTTTGCTGGGTTGTTAGTGATTCGTAATTCCATTTGTAAATCATTATATATAGTTTTTTTCTTTCTTCTGTCTCAGCGAGGAAAATACAAGCATTTATACTCTATATAAGCCTGATTATCACCCTCATGTAGCAAGTTTTGCTCTCTCAAAAGCAGTCTACTACGAATTTGTAAAGATAATATATATAACCGAAAACTCTGTATGCACTTTTGCTTTTTATTTTTTATTATGATTATAATAATCTATAAGGTAAGTTCGAATATAGTTTGATTCTATTATTCATAAAACCAGATATTTTCCACTTTTATAAAAAATAAGAATCCCCATAAATTACATTTACAGGGATACAAATTATTTTTATAAACAAACTACTTTATTTTATACCTATACACTGCAAAACTATTGATATCAGGAAGTTCTACCTTTATTACACCTTTGCGCCCAACCGTAGTTGTAAATGGTTTGCCATCGCCCATAATGGCAGAACACTCGACTTCTGTTCCTTCTGTCAACCATGTTTCAACAATACCGATTCTGTCAGGATTGCTCTCCCTGAAAAAAATGAAGTATCCGGCATTCCCATTTACTGACTGAAATCCGGTCCATGATTTTCCGGAAGGTTCATCACCTATCGGCAATATCGTTCCCATATGAAAATCGTGCTGAATTTCTTTATATGATTTTATCAATTTACTTATACTTAAAGCATCCTGTGGCAAGCCTGTTCCTTCAAACCAAGCGAGTGGTTGCCCGGCCATCGTTGTTGCAAAAAGGTAATCAAAAGAATAGTTCGCAGGAGCAAAAATATCCTTACCATACTTGTCGGCATTTCGCCATTTATTGAGAAATTCAATTTGTAGCTTTTCAGCAGGAACATATTTAGAGAGTAGCCACAAATTACGGAGAGTATGATATGGATAGTAATTTCTCCAATCTGTATAACGATTTTCAAGGAATACGTTTCCATACTCGTTAAACATATGGTAACCACCTCTGCGTCCGGCAGTAGCATCAAGATTAAAGACGGCCTGATTATCAGTTTTTTCCAGAACTTTATCAAATAGCTTTCGCAAATTAATCTCGGACTGTTTTGTTGGAATAGCAAGTCCGTCTATCTTGAATGTACGAATACCATATTCGTTATATAAATCAATCATTACCTGAGCATCTTTTTCCCAATCGGCATAATCGTTTTGCACACTCGGATTGAACCAGAGGCAAATTTCAATGCCTAATTCTTTTCCTCTTTTCACAATCGGGTGAAGACCATCCGGATATTTTTGAGGATCTGGTTTCCAATAATCGGGATTATCCCATATATTTTTGAACGAACCTTTAGCCATTGCCGAATTCGGGCTTTTACCTACTTGCCATCCATCATCTATCTGAAAATGTGTAACACCAAGTTTGGCAGCTTCTTCAACTTCCAGCAAGCTGAATTTTTCGTTTACCTTAGAGTCCTGACTGCGGTCCCCCCAAGTGTTCATCATTATCATTTCATCTCTGCCTGGAAGAAGTTTTCGTATTTTCTTTTGATAAGAACGGAGAGCTGTTAACCTGTTCAGTTCATTGCCACTATAAACACCAATCACACAACTATATGTTTTTGTCCACTCATCCTTTTTTATATCAGTTTCATTTACCCCTAATCCAATAACACTAAAATGCCCGAATTCGGCGGTAAAATCATTTCCATTAGAGGCTAATTGCACACTTGAGCTAGGGGCTTCTTTCAGAAAAAAGAAGCCTTTTTCATTCTCTGCATTATGAGCAAACAATAAATTTCCTCTGTATGAATTTTTACGATAAGGTATCACATCTGTCTCAAAGACCAGATTGTTATTCCAATCAGTAACATCATAAAACTCAACAGTCTTCGTATGCCAATGTTTTCCGTCCGGATTCAGTTGGTCCAAAACAGCTGTTATTTGCTTAGACGACATATCTTCGGCAAATTCTATATTCTTCATATCTGCCAGATTAGCTGGTCTGCCACCGAATATACTATTGGTTGTACCTCTGAGATATGTATCACAGGCAATGGCAGGGGCATTATTATATATCCGGTATATTCTCTTTATATCTAAAGTTCCTAATGTAAAAGAGACTTCCACCTCTAAATAATCAGGATGGATTTCATTTTCTGAAACCTCACTGGATTTATAGGAAAAGTTAGTTGGAGTATCTGAATCTTTTGTGATAAAGAAATCCGGTTTCAAGGATTTGTTTATCCATACCTGATCCCCAGCTTTATCCATGAGGCTATGAGTAATGAGGTTACCATTATTCCAGACAAATTTTCGCTCAATCTGATCGTTTCCTATAGCTAAAGTATCATTCTCCAAGCGGCTATAATAGCTCTTTTGTGAATATACCGGCAATAATATAAAAAGAGTAGACAAGATTGACAATAAGTGTTTCATATGAATATTATGATATTAGAAATTTTAGCTTTTTAGTAAGACAACCTTATAGGATAAACCCCTAAACGAATACCTGATTTAATTAGGATTACTTACTCAAAGCACGTGGAGCACTTAGTAATTTCTGTTCATTAAATTTCTGATTATCAGGCAAACCGTCTTTCTTTCCTGCACCCTCTTTCATCAGGTCTTTTAATTCATTCAGATGTGATTGATAAACCTTGCGAGGCGTCGTATTATATTTTTTACATAATGAAGCTGCCAGACCAACTACTTCTCCCATCATTCCTGTTGTACGCATAACCCGTACTGTACCCAGAGCCACATGAGTTACACTAATATCGCGTCCTGCCATAAACAGATTATCGATATTTCTGGAATAGAGGCAACGGTATGGGACTGCATACGGATAGATATGGATATGCTTAGTCGCTGCTTTAAACTCTGCATCAGGGAACCTTTCTGAATTAATAGGATCAGGAAAATGAAGGTCGATACTCCATGAAGCGCTGAATGAAGCATCTTCATGAAATACATTTTTATCTATATCATCCTGTTTCAAAATATAATCACCCAACAATCTGCGTGATTCACGTTTTCCTGCGACATAAGCGACCCAACCCAACTCACGATTTTTATATTTTTCATTTGTTTTTAATTCATTCTTTAAAAAGCTCCAGTTTGAGTAAACCACTAATAAACCATAGTCGCGTATACGCTCGAAATCATATATCTGATCAAAATTCATTCCTGTCTCCCATTTCCATTCGCCCATAGTAACTTTTTCCGCATTCTCTTCATTAAAGTTTACCCCATACTTAAATATCGGGAAATTTATTTTCTTATCTGCATTTACAGAATACCATTGCACTGAAGCACCCATTGTCATCTTATCAGCAACCTCGGGAGCCAGTTCTTCTCCAAATTCTTCACGACTTTCACGACCCATTTTATAATCAGCCCCTGCAAGAAAACCAATTGTTCCATCACCCGTACAATCAGAGAATACCAGGGCTTTGAAACATATTTCTTTCCCTGTTTCCGTATGTTTAGCTATTATCGATTCTATTCTACCACCACTCTTTTTCACAGAGATAGCACGATAATTAGAAAACAGGGTAATATTTTTTTCATTTGCTATAAAGTCCCTTTTCTTCCCATCTTCATAATATTCTCCTATTTGAGCATTTCCTTCACGTGTATGCCCAAATTCACGGATCATGCGTCCCAACCCTTTATTAGGTTCCATTTCGATAGAACCGCCAAGATGAACCCTTATTTCAGAACTATTATTCCCGCCCAATACAGGGCGGTCGTTTATCAATGCTACTCTACAGCCCAAGCGTGAAGCAGTTGCCGCCGCACACATCCCGGCAATTCCACCACCGACTACCACAAGATCGTACGACTCTATCTGATTGGGAACCATAGGTATATTCAGCATTCTTTTACGGAATACAGCCAACTCGTCTACATCAGAAGGTGGTATTTTACCGTCCTCGGTTGTAAAATAAATAGCATCGCATCGACCATTAAAGCCAGTAAGATCATGAAGCAAGATAGTTGTCTCTTTATCATTTACAGTAACTTTACCTGCACTCTGCCACATCCATGTATTGCCTTCTGCACCCAATATGACAGGAAGTTTTTTCTTTCCTATCGACAAGGAGAACTTACCTGGGCCCTCGCCCTGATACCAAGGTGAAACCCAATTGAAAGTACGGACATAAACATTATATATTCCTTTTTCGGGAAAGGTAACTACTGTTGAAGCATCCTCAACCGGTTTACCCATTCCGTGAGCCATCAGGTAAGGCGAGCCCATCAAATCCATAAATTGCTGATCTACAACCCAGCCTCCCTTTTTATCAAAATTCTCTGTTTCAACTAAAATATCAGTTGCAACAATAAATTCACAACAATAAAGTACTAAAAAGAGAATTATCAGTTTTTTCATATTATTTATTAATTAAAAGCCTAATGAGCTACGAATCCAATCTCGCCCTATTCTGTTGCTCTCTTCTTAAATTCGGTAGGGGTAACTTCAAACTGCTTTTTGAAGCAGATGCTGAAATATTTAGCGTTATTGAAGCCTGTCTGATAAGCTATTTCAGATATAGTAAGATCCGATTCTTTTAGTAAATGGGCACTTCGTTTGAGGCGAATATTGAGAATAAACTCTTTTATAGACATACCCACTATATCATTTATTTTTTGATATAGCAACGTCCGTCCAATGTTCATATCAGAAACAAAAGATTCCACATCGTAATCAGGATTACTTATATTCAGCTCAATATAATCCATAGCTCTCTTGAGTAACTCTTCATCCATCGAAGAAATAGTTATCCTGGAAGGTTCTACAATATATTTCTTACTATATAATTCCTTCAGTTCATTCTGGCTTTTCATTATATTATTTACCTGTTGCAGTAAATAATCCATATCGAAAGGTTTATCAATAAAAACACTGGCCCCGGCTTCCAAGGCTTTTATCTTATTTTGGGTATTGTCTCCCAATGCAGATATAACGATTATGGGAATATGGCTTGTCTTAAAATTTGATCTCAATTTCCGGCAAACATCAAATCCATTAAACTTAGGCATCATCAGGTCTGTAATAACTACCTGAGGATAGATCTTCTCCGTTTTGATTATTCCTTCAGCACCGTCAACGGCTGTATATACATTATAATATTCAGATAATCGTTGTTCCATATACAACCTCAGATTAAGATCGTCTTCAATTACAATAACACTGTTTGCTTTCCTATTCTGTTTATTATCCACATTTACTTCTTCCGATTCATCTAATATGTTATCGATTTCGGATAGTGTGTAATCGTAGGAGATCGACTCATCTTCAATCACATTTGTCTCAAGCACAAAAGGAAGTACAACCGTAAAAGAAACTTTATCCGACTCTGATTTCATTATAATTTTCCCAGAAAGGGTACTGACCAGTTCTTTGACAATAGCTAAACCCAAACCCGTACTTTCTTCAAAATCCGGTTTTTGTAAAGACAGCCTGTTGAAAGATTTAAATAGCTGATCTTTTTTATCATCTGCTATACCTGCTCCGGTATTAGTTACCTCAACAGATATATATTCTACCCCGGCCTTCTGATTCTCTGTATTTTTCAGATCCAATATTTCATCCTGTGTAGCTCCGTACATCCGGATACCGATATATCCTTTATCCGGTGTATACTTTACAGCATTAGAGAAGAGGTTGGTAAATATTTTCTCTATTATATCATAATCAAAGGTAGCATAGAGACTATCCACATGTGAAGACATGCTTGTTTCTATTTCTTTCTTATTGGCATATAATTCGAATAAGGAAAAAACATTCTTAATATATTTAACGAGGTCTCCCGATTGCAAATTCAATGTTATTTTCTGGCTTTCTATCTCTCTGAACTGCAATAGCTGACTAATCATACGCTGTATGCGCATTACATTATTTTCTATCAGGCTCACGTAGTTTTTAGACGACTGATCGTCAGAAAACAGCTCCTTTAGTTGTTTCAGAGGATCTAAGACCAGTGTTAAAGGTGTTTTTAAGTCGTGCGATATATTGGTAAAGAAGTTTATCCGGGCCTGAGTCAGTTCACGCATATTACGATCTTTAGCCTGCTCCATCTCCAGCCTATGCTTAAAGATTTTCTTATTGGTAAAATACCTCCATACCAGATATATCAGTGCCAACAACAGCATTATATAAATAATATATGCCCATATGGAAAGGAATGGAGAAGGCTTAACATGCAGGTATAAGCTTGAAGCCTCGTCTCCCCACAGTCCGTCATTGTTTGCAGCTTTGACTTCGAAAATATAATCCCCGGGTGGTAGATTGAAGAACTGAACCGATTTCTGTCCAGGATTTACGACTTGCCAGGTTTCTGACAATCCGGACATACGGTACGCATATTTATTTTTATCGGCAAGCAAATAGCTATTTGATGAGAATCTTATTTCAATATTTGACTGTCTATGTGACAGAACGATTTTATCTTCTTTATTCCCCCTGTACGACATGGCGGAGATATCTTTCCTTACAGGGGAATCATCCGTATGATATGTTATCCTGTTATTATTGATGAAGAAGTCAGTAAAGAATGTTTTTGGTTTCTGAGGATTATACTTTATTTTGCCGGGAGTAAATATTATGAAACCATTAGTACCCCCAAACAGCATTTCCTGCTTGGATGTTTTATAATATGACCGTACATAAAACGCGCCACATTGATTGGCTCTATAAATTCCCGCTTTACTAAACTCCTCATTCTTAAAATTATAATAATATAATCCATCATCGGTACTAAGCCAGATATCTTTTGATTCGGCATCTTCGAGAATGCCAAAGACCATCTTAGCCGGAAAACCATCTTTCTCATTAAAATTTCTGTACGAACCATCCTTTTTTAATAGATTTACACCTCCTCCAAGAGTACCTAACCATATATCAGAGCCTGATGTAATACAATAACAGCAAAGGTTATTTACAGCATATGGCTCGTTTTGAAGATAAAAATGATTGATAATTTTCTGCGTTTTTGTATCAACGACAAATAATCCCTGATGGGTGATCAGATGTAAGTTATCCTCTTCGTAATATAAGGACTCCACCTGTATATTCACTTTTTGCCCATTCGAATCGTATATGGAGAATATCTTTATTTCATTATTCTTTTTATCTTTATAAAACAATAGATTATCGGGATCTGTAACCCAGATACCTGCATCATTATCGAATGCAAAATCATATACATTCAGTTGCTGATTCCTGTCAGGATAGTACATCCTGAGATCGGTAAATTGCTTTGTATTTGCATTGTACTGAGTAAGGCCTCCATTAAACGCTGCAATGTATAGTATATCCTTTGCCTTATCAAAACGTAGTGTCTTGATTGAATTAGAGTTTATACTATTTCCTTCGGAATGTCGGTAATGCTTAAAAGTATCATCTTTTCTATTCCAGTAATTAAGTCCGCCACCTTCAGTCCCAATCCAGATATTTCCGTCCTTATCCTCCTCAAAGCTACTTACAATTGAATGATTAAGTCCGCCCGGAGTAGCTTCAATATACCGTACATTATTATCGAAAAAAGTAGTATAAGCAAACTTACCGCCATATGTGCCTATCCACACCCCTCCATCCGGATCAGGGTAGATAGTCCATATTGAATTATTAGGTAAAGAATAAGCATCGTTAAGATTGGATTGGAGTAGCTCAGTATCCTTTGTTACCGGATCAAATAAATGAAGCCCCGACAGGGATGCAATCCATATTATATTTGAAGAGTCAAGGTATAATTTTTTAGAGATTATAGATTTATCCGATTTAAACGGAATATTATGATGTTCTTTTATATTCCCGCTCTTATCCAGAACAAATAACCCGTTCATATGAGTAAGGACATAGATCAAACCATCAAATTCCAGAATATCCCTCATACTATTGTTTCCTCCTCCCAAGTCAACAAATAAAGAAAAGTCTTTCTTATCCTTATTTGCACGATATATACGACCCTCATCTGCACAATAAACAGTACCATTGGCAGAAACAACTTTAGTAAAAGAAGTGGAAAGCGGTGATGAATATGAGCCTATATCATACGTTTCCGGTGAAAAAGATTTTATACTATCATCTTTTATTAACCAAATAGTACCGTCATCATTCAGGGTAACCGACCTGACTTTACCTTTTAAGATAAAATCAAAATCAAACTTTTCATAGTTAAAGCGTAATAAGCCTTGATTTGTACTAAAATACAATCTCTTTTCCTTATCTGTAATAAACTCACCATAAGCCCAGTGAGATTTAGGATACTTAGTAGACAGAAGATCGTTGAGCTGGTAAAACGAACTCCCATTGTACATAAAAAAGGCATCAGTACCACTATACCAAATACGTCCGACACTATCCTTCACTATACTTTGTATACCTCCGTAGTAAGAAGTCTCCGGCATAGAATGAAATCGATATTTCGAGATATCTATTGCCGAGGAATTAATATGTATAAACAGATAAAATACAAATAATAAGAATAGTTTCTTTCCCATTCGCGATAATTACTTTCCTTGAAGCCTTAATCTATCAATTCTATTTTCAACTTCTTATCTTTTACAATTATATAATAATCACCCGACTCTAAAAAACGTTCTCCATCGCCATTCACAAAGCCAAAATCTCTATCGAAATGTATATCGAACCGGAATACCTTAGTCTCTCCTTTTTTCAACATTTCTTTTTTAAAGTATTTGAGTTCTTTCACCGGACGGGATATAGAACAAACAGGGTCGGATATGAACCAATGCACAGTTTCAGCACCATCCATATCACCTGTGTTTGTTACAGGAATCTCTATCACCAATTTGTCACTACGCTTAACCTTCAATGAGGATGCTTTTAAATCTCCATACTCAAATGTTGTATAACTCAGTCCATGAGCAAACTCATATAATGGTGTGTTGGGAATATCCTGATATTTACCTTGGTGAGGACGTGCACTCTGTCTCTGATTGTAATATATAGGTATTTGCCCTGTTGAATATGGGAATGTTATAGACAATTTTCCTGAGGGGTTGATTTTTCCGGAGAGTATTCCTGCTATCGGGTTACCGCCCCTGATACCCGGTTGCCATACCTCAAGCATTGCATCAGCAAGAGGTTCCAAACGATTTAGCTCTAATGGGCGGCCACTGGATAGAAGGATAACTACAGGTTTACCGGATTTCTTCAATTCCTGAACCAGTTGTTCCTGAACTTGTGGTAACGCCAGGGTAGACCGCGATGCGTTTTCACCGCTCCAACCTTTTTTTTCACCCAAACAAACAAGAATCACATCAGCCCTTTGCGCTGTAGCTAATGCTTCTGCAAAACCGGATGTATCATTCCCTTCGAAATCACAACCTTTGACATATAATAGTTCGGATTTTCCTTTAAATTCAGATTCTAATCCCTCATAAATACTGATTACATCTTTTGCATTTCCATGAGCAGCCCATGAGCCAAGCAAATGCTCTTTATCTTTAGCCATCGGGCCAATAACTGCAATCTTTGACAGATTGGATAATGGCAATGTTTTATTATCATTTTTAAGTAATACCATCGATTCTTCAGCCAGCTTTTCAGCAATCTCCAAACTTTCAGGTAGTAAGAAACGCTCTTTCTCGGTAGATACCGGAGTATATGGATTATCAAACAGGCCTAATCTGAATTTTACACGTAACACACGTTTTACAGCATCGTTCAGCCTTTCCTCAGATACCTTCCCTTCATTTACAAGTTCAGCTAAATGATTATTGTAACTGTTATTCATCATATCCATTTCCACACCGGCATTAAATGCTATTAGTGCAGCCTCTTTTTTATCGGCGGCTACACCCTGAGGTCTGAGTTGCTCTATAGCACCCCAATCAGAGACAACAAATCCATCGTGTCCCCAACGATCTTTTAATATATCTGTCAATATGTAATGATTGGCTGTTCCGGGTATGCCACTAATATCATTAAACGAACTCATCAGTGTTGCAGCGCCTCCCTTTACTCCAGCCTCGTATGGTAACATATATGTATCCCAGAGTGTCTGCCGCGAGATTTCAGTAAATACATAATCCCGTCCTCCCTCCGAAGCTCCATAACCCACATAATGTTTAAGACATGCAGCTACATTCTTACTGTTCGACATATCATTACCCTGATATCCCTGTACAGATACATATCCGAAAAGTGCGTTTGTATATGGATCTTCGCCATATCCTTCCGATACACGTCCCCAACGTCCATCACGTGCTACATCAATCATCGGAGAGAAAGTCCAGTCAACACCGGACATTCTGGCTTCCTGAGCTGCTACACCACATGCCCGTTTTACCAATTGAGGATTCCATGAACAAGCCTGTGCCAATGAAATCGGATAGGTAGTACGGTAGCCATGTATAACATCATATCCGAAGATAAGCGGAATACCCAGCCGGGATTCTTCCATTGCTTTGCGCTGCAGTGCATTCCTGTATTCAGGATCACTATTGAAATAGATAACCGAACCTAATTCGGCAGGTATATTCTTTACTGCTTCCCCTACATTATTTACATTATCGTTTCTTCCCAGTGTGTACTGGTTAAGTTGAAGCACTTTTTCTTCTAATGTCATCCGGGAAACCAGATCATTTACTCTCTCTTCTACCGGTTTCGTCGCATCTTTATATGGATACTCTTTTTTACCCTGTGCTATCAAACTGCATGATATCGTGCTCAAGAGCAGTAATCCACAAATAATTCTTTTATTTTTCATTCTGTATCTTTTATTACTCTTATCAAAACAGAAGGGAATGTAGTCTGTGACAGAGTATATGGTTATAATTTTAATAAAAGTATTCTTTATCCTTTATTTAAACAAAGGTTTATCAGATAATCTCATTGATTTTTGCTGATTATTCTTTAATTCAAAGACCACAATTTCATTATTTCCAGTTAAAAGATTTTCGGCAGGTATCTGTATCGATTGTTGTTTTTCTTCCTCCCAGTATGAACCCATATATTGCCCGTTTATCCAGACTTCACCCATTCCCCATCCGGATATATCGAGGTAAGTACTTTCGGGAGTACCTATATCAAAATATCCTTTATGAAAACATGGGATATCGCTTGTTTTTCCCTTTGTAAAAGACAAACTGTTAATATCACAATCTTTTACATTCAGAGGAATTATCTTCCAGCCTTCGATTTCTTCTCCATCCAATGAAATACTGCCAAACAAGCCTTTCGAATTATCCAATATTTCAGGACCATAAGTGATACGTCCGATGTTCTCTACATAGAGTCGCAATTTGTGTGTTCCCAGACTAACATTTAATGTCACTTTTTTCCTGTTATCAGTCATTGTACCCTGCAGATTGTCATCAATATATATAGCTGCATAATCCCGGACATTCTCTACTTCCAATACTACATCGTCCGATTCAGTCACGATTTCAGCTTCGTAAAGTACATAACCGAATTCGATACCCAGATCATTCATAGGAAGCAGGTTTTCAGACTCCTGCACATCACCATATATTTGTTCGAGCGGCGCTATTTCCTGCATATTTATCTCCTGTCCCACAGCAATGAGCGAAAAACAGAGAAGTGAGCTAACAAGAAGATATATTTTTTTCATATCCTAAATTTGTTAAAAAGTAACAAAGGTGACAAAAGTTATAACTTTTCGCGATTTTCAGATGTCACCTTTCAAAAAGCCTATAGTTACTATATAGATAAATTATTTCATTAAGAATGATTGAATAAATGACTCTTCAACAGCGACCTTTGGACTGAATTCAGCACTCTTCACATAGTCATCTATACTAACCAGTAACTGCCGGGTTGCCGGGCGTTCATCCATTTCTTTTTTTATATCCACAGCTAACACCAATAACTTACCATTACCGACTTTCGCTTCAAAGCCGATGCCCAGTTTTTGATTGTTATCATAACTATCGATCACCTGAATAAATGGCCTTAACTCATTAGGTGCATCTTTCATTTCTATTACTTTCGCATTGTTGAGAATATCCCACCATTGCCAATCGGTATGGTAAGAAGTCACGAAATTATTGAACATCGCCTGATCATTATGTATCAGACAACCGATAGTCATCGGTGGCCAAGCAAACATAATAGGATTCCAGAAATGATTGTGAAAAACAGATTTGCGCCCTTTCACTTTATTGGGTAATGGGGTAAGTACGACCTTTTTCCCTTCTTTTAGTTGTTGTTTAGCCTTATCATCATACACAGTTGTGTAGAGCACGTCATCTGTAGATTGCATTAGCGATTCATTACGAGGATATACCCATATATCCCAACTGTTCTTAATATTATCATTTACTGATAAATGAACTGTTACTTTTTGAGGTGATGAGATATCCTTCAGCGTAAAAGAAAATTCTCCTACCGGGAAAACATCACCATTGCCAATTGTTTGATTTTTCAGATTTCCTTTTTTCAATGTTTTACCGGAAGCATCAGTCAATGACCAGTTTATCTTTGCATTTTTAATTGCAGAATTACTAAAGTTATACACTTCCGCTTTTCCTGTAAAGACTTCATCATTGAAGAAAGAACTTTTATTATAACGCAATAAAGCAACTGTAGGTGCACAAGATTCCCTGAATTTATCGGCAGTTACCAGCCCTTTCGAATCCCAAAACGGGTCTAATATTCCGACAGGAGCATATCCTTGTCCGGGAAAATCATTGATAGATAATAACTGGAATCCAGCCGATTTAGATGACCTGAGTAATGCCTCTATAACGGCCTTATATTCAATAACAGTGAGAGCACCTGAAGCTTTAAAGAAATCATTTGCCTGATCAAGCATTCCATTTTCACTGAGCATTTCCCTGAAAACTTCAAAATTACGTGCCTGTACCGGGCTGTTTGCATATTTCTTTATTTCTTCAAAATTAGGATATATGCAACGTTGTCCCGATTCGTGTGAAATAACAGGTACATCTACATCCGATTCTTTATTCCTATCCCAGTCTGTATCTGGTAAACCTTCATATACTTTTACAGGTCCCTTGTTGGTTTGCTGTGATACATAATATTGATCCGATTTTACACGGGTTCTTGCAGTTGAACCGCTAAATAAATGACGATTATCTAATGCTCTTCCATCAGCCGTAAGCTCTTCAATAAAATCAAAATTACCAGTAATTTCGTTTCCGTTGCAGTATAATACAAAAGATGGATGATTCCCGTATTCCTTTAGGATAGCTCTCATCTCGCGGCGGAAGAAATTATAACGGGCTTCGTCCGGTTCAGCATCTTTGCCCCACATCGGCATTTCCACCTCCAGATAAATACCATGTTTGTCAGCCATACGGAAAGCAGCTTTAGGAGGACACCATGAATGGAACCGCATATGGTTCATCCCGTAATCTTTCATAATTTGCAGTATCCTATCCCACTCTGCATCTTCCACAGGAGCATAGCCCGTTTTGGGAAATACTGCATTCTCCACTGTTCCTCTCAGATGGATTGGACGGTCATTAAGCAATACATGGTTCTTACCTTGCCTGACTTCACGTATACCGAAAGTAGCTGATTTTTCATGTTGATATTTTGCCTTATCCATATTCGAATTCAGTTGGCAAGTTATATTATAGATATTCGGATTAAATTCATCCCACAGCTTTGCATTCTTTCCTAACTGAATAATATCTTCGAAATAGATAACAGAATCCTTTCCGTTTACAGCTACATTTTTATTTAATGTATAATTATCTCCAGAAATAGTAAATGCAGCCTTTCCATCCACATTTTTCTTGCTATAATTATTTATCTGCATTTTTACCTTTATCGAATTATCTGCAATATTGGGATATACCTGCAAATCTTCGATATATACAGGATCAATGGCAACAAGCTTCATTTCGCCCAGAATACCATTCCAGTTGATTTGGGTAAACTCGGTATGAGCATGATTCCACTTGTGTGTATTATGCTGATAGCGGTTGTCGATACAAACAGTTATACGGTGGGTTTTTCCCGGAGTAACAAAATCTGTGAGATCGTGATTATGAGGCACACTGATATAATCAATCTTGCTTACTTCTTTTGTATCTACATAGATGGAACTCAACCAGTGTGTACGTTCGAAATACATAAAGATACGTTTTCCTTTCCACTCTTTTGGTATCTCTATATCGCGCTGATACCATGCAGGTCCCATATATTCATATACACGGGTGAGGCGGTCTATATGTCGGTAAGGAGATTTATAACCTATTTTATAATCATCTGTAATAGCCGGTAAAGTAATCGTTTCCTGCAATTTATGGTTATATCTTGGAGATAATGACCCACGACGAAAATCCATTACATCGGTCTGGAAACGCCATTCTCCTGAAAGATCTACTTCCTGTGTCTGGCTTTTTAGCGAAATAGCTTGTAGAATAATAAATACAGTAAATAAAATCTTTAGGAACCTCATCATAATATTCATCATTTTATATTTTATCGTTAAAGTCTATTAGGTTATTTGAAATATTTGTCAGCAAACTTTACAAATTGCTGCCAGTCATAGTAATTAATATCATGGTCGCCGGAACGTATATGATAACCGATATGCCCCGAATGTACAGGTTTGTCTACTTCAGGCATATTGTCTGTTAACCCCTTAAGCCCGAACAATTCAAATATCGGAGTGGCATATACTCCCGACAAGAATTCACCTTTAGGGTCGGCCCACTGATCTTTCACCGCACTGGCAATATATACGGGACGGGGAGCCATTAATGCGATCAGTTGGTGCTGATCGACAGGAAGGGCATCTTCATTATTGGCATATTTCTTAAAGTTTTCACAAAACCAATGAGGAAATAACTTATTTATTTTGTCTACGGTTTCCCCAATCCTTCTTCTTGATAATGCAGCACCGCCGCAACCCGAATCATTGGATATAGCCATTGCAAACCGTTGGTCAATAGCCCCAGCCCATAAGGCGGTTTTTCCATGGCGCGAATGTCCGAGTACTGCAACTTTTGTGGCATCTACATCTTCATCTGTTTCAAAATAGTCCATAGCACAGCTTAAGCCCCACGCCCAAGCGGCTAATGTTCCCCATTGATCGGGCTTAGGCTTTGTTTGTCCTTTTTCGTAAAACAATGGGTGCACCCCGTTCTGAAACCCATCATCATAATCAGGATCGATATCTCCACGATAAACCGTTGCTAATCCATAACCATTCGAAATAAGCATATCAACAGGCCATCTGGAAGAAGCCTCTCCCCGTTTAAATTCTCTCACCTGATCCTCTCTCTGATTATCACGAGGCTTCATACGGGTTATAGATTTAGTAATATCCGGATCATCGTTAATAGTATGGTTCCCTTTGAAGTTAAGTCCGAAAAATAGCGGAACAGCTCCCGTCCTCTTATTGGGTATATACATTAGTATCGTCATGTAATGTTTCTTATCTCCGGTAAAGTAGACCGCAACCTCTTTCCGTGTTGCCATATTATTCAAAGCATATCTGTCTTCGGACAACACTTCGAAATATATATCATGAGGATGTGACGGAGATTTTCCATATACATGTGTCTCGAAAAGGGAAAGAATTTCCGGACGGCGTTTATTGATCCAATCTGACTCTGACAAGACTTTTTCACTATTCTCCATCACCAAAGGATCCGGTAATGTATACGGAGGAATCTTTGATTCATCATAGTTTATTTCCTGTGCTGCCAAAAAGACCACAGCACTGGAAAACAATAGTAATAAAAGTCCTTTCTTCATACCTTTCTTATTTAAATTTCTTCTTTAGTCTCATCAATGCTTCCAGATAGTAATAATCTGCATAAGTAAGAGGCACATCAACCTCCGATTTGAATGGATATCCTCCTGCACTGTTTTTCAATATAAAGCATCCATTTTCGCCCGGATTTGCTGTATATTCTGGCGATGCCAGCGTTCTGATTTGTTTATCTACTACCACCATATATTCTTTAGAGAGGTCTGCATCTACAAAATCACTCAATTCAACAAGGGCCGAAGCTATAATACAAGCTGCAGAAGCATCACGTGATGTATCCGGAATATCCGGTGCATCGAAATCCCAATAAGGAATATAGTCTTTTGGCATCCGTGGATGATGGATAATAAAGTTTGCAATGTTCTTCGCCTGCTCTAAGTATTTACTATCCCTTGTTTCCCTATACAGATAGGTATAACCATACAAGCCCCATGCCTGCCCCCTACTCCATGACGATTCATCAGAATATCCCTGATGTGTTTGCTTCAGATGCGGAAGTCCTGTAATTGTATCATATGATACTACATGATAGGAACTATAATCGGGACGAAAATGATGTTCCATTGTTTTATTCGCATGGGATATAGCAATTTCTTTGAATGTAGAATCCCCTGAATTATTCGCAGCCCAAAGCATCAATTCGAGATTCATTATATTATCGATAATAACAGGGTACTGCCATTTATCCTTATTCCAATCCCAGGAACGGATAAGCCCTACATTCGGTCTATAGCGTGTAGCTAACGACTTTGCTCCGGTCAGCAGCACTTCTTTATAATGCTCATCACCTGTTAAGCGTAATCCATTGCCAAAACTACAATAGAGCATAAAACCCACATCATGGTTATCTGTTGTATATTTTTCTCTTTCAACCCTATCCGTATACAGTTTAGCATACTTCAGTATTTCGGGGTTTTTACTATTCTCATACAAATACCACAATGAGCCGGGGAAAAACCCGCTACACCACCAACGTGAATCTGATGATATATCCTTTCCGCTCTCGTATGAGCGGGGTAAGCTATCTTTTTTAGCAATATATTTTTCTGCCATCAGCAGATATTGCTTCTCCGAATTGTTTAGTGCATTCTTTACAACTGCTTTTAGAGTTTCATTACTCTCTTCAACTTTAGACTTGTGAGTACAAGATACTAAGACAGCTATAGAAACGATATATAGAAATATGGTTTTCATATAAATATTTTTAGTTTAGTTTTACAAAAACTATCATCATATTTGTCATCCTGAGGAACGAAGGATCTCTTGAATTCTTTCCATGACAAATGGGTCGGGATGCTTCCTTCGTCAGCATGACAAAACGAGTCAATCACATATTTTATCAATAAGTTATTTTATATTATCATAATACTCTTTCATCAGATACCATGCTTTTTTACGGTAGCCCTGATCGGACACCAGGCCTTTTCGGTTCCAGTCTTCCTGATTAGTCGGGTGAAAACGGAACGGTGAACGGAAATCAAATAATATCCAAGGACTTGTACCTCTCAGGTTTGGAATATTTTTAAACATAGTAAGGTTATCCCGGAAAAGCTTCTCCTGATATTCTTCGCTCCACGAACTGACCACTTCTGCATCGCCTGATTGCCCGTAAAGAGCCTCGCCTCCAAATTCCGATATTATCAACGGATGATTAGGTGCAACATTCCAAACAGCTTTTTCAGGTGCAAGGGGCCATGCATGATACCAACCCATATATTTGTTTATAGCCACCACATCGAGATTATCAATAAAAGGATCATCCATTTCGAAAAGCTGTTTTTCCCTGTTGAAACGAACCAAATCAAAAGCAGCAACTATCAGTCGTGTATTATCTATTTCCTTACAACAAGAGATCAGATATTTCAGAAATTCGTTGCGGGGAGCTGATGGTTGTGTTTCATTTGCCACACCCCAGAATGCAAGTGCACAACGATTCTTGTCGCGCATCACCATTTCTTTTATCATATTTCCGGCTTTTAACTTTGTGGACTCATTTTCGAAGTCAATTCCTTGCCAGATCGGTATTTCTTCCCATAAGAGGAAACCCATCTTTTCGGCTGTCCTCACAATATATTCATTTTGCGGATAGTGAGCCAAACGGATCATATTACATCCCAGCGCTTTAGCTTCGGATAATAACATTACAGCATCAGACTCTGAAAATGCACGACCTTTGCGTTGTGGTATCTCTTCATGAAAGCTAATGGATTTAAGAAAGATTGGTTTGTCATTCAGATATACTTCTGTTCCTTTCACCGCCAGATTACGGAAACCGATCATTTCCTCAATTCTGTCATTATCAGAAGAAACAATTACTTTGTAAAGTTTAGGCGACTCGGGAGACCAACGTTCCAGCTTTTTTACATCGATTGATATTTTTGCAATCCCCTCATTATCGGTAGTAAACGATTGTTTAATAGTCAGTTCGGGTATTTCAATCTGTACATTAGCATTTGCTGAATTCTCAGAAAGTTTAACCTGTGCATCTATCCGGTTAGCTTTATCCTTGTCTAACTGTATAAAATAATCTTTAATATATACACCAGGAGTGCTCACAAAAAAAACATCCCGGGTAATACCACCATAGTTCCACCAGTCGAAGGCCATTGCCGGAATAGCATCTACTGTACGGGTGTTATTCGCTTCTACAGCAAGAAAGTTATCTTTTTCCTTTACTAAATCAGTGACTTCAATCTGGAATGGAGTAAAACCACCTTCATGCTTTCCAATCTCTTTACCATTCAGGTATATCCTACACCTGTAGCTTACTGCTCCGAAATAAAGAAACAAGCGTTTTTCTGCATTACGCGGTGTGTCAAACTTTCGGGCGTACCATACCGTTCCCTCATAGTATTTGAGCTCGGGCATCTGGCTATTCCAATCAGAAGGAACATTCAAACGCAAACCATGATCGAACGAATATTCATAGAAATCAGTCTTTCCCTCCGCTTTTTTATTTAAATATATTTTATTCTTACGTCCCTGATCGTAAAGGTCTATAATCGCATCCCACTTTCCATTAAGCGATTGCACATTACGTCCATAAATATTAGTCATCAGATCCTGAGCTGAAAGTTCCTGAACAGAGAAGATCAATAGTAGAATCAGTGATGTGATAAATGTCTTTGTTAGTTTCATCGATATGTCTTTTATTTTTTATAAATCTTCATGGCATATCCTCCCCCTTGTGCCATTGATATAGTTATTTTTCTGTTAGCCGGAATAGTTATAATTTCCTTTTTATAATCGGAAGCTATTTTATTAGCATTAGCCCCATCTTTGAATATCTCAGCTATATAATCACCTTCTCCAAGGAAAGATAAGTCCAAATCTAACTCTCGGCTGTCCCAATTTGTAAGGGAACCAACATACCAGACATCATCTTTCTGACGGGCAATACTAATATATTTACCAACCTCTCCGTTTAGCGAAACCGTATTGTCCCATACTGTCGGTATTGCTGAGATAAAACCGGTACATTCCTGTTCTCTTTCATAATTATTCGGACTATCGCAAAGCATATTCAAAGGAGATTCAAATATCACGTATTCTGCCAGTTGACGACAACGTGTACCCTGACTCATCGGTTCATCATTTATCCCTCTATGTGTTCTTTTAGTAGCATTTCGCATAGCTCCCTGAGTATAATCGACCGGGCCTGCAATCATACGGATAAACGGCATGGTAACATCATAAGTAACCATATCCATCTCCGTACCAGTCCATTTCATTTGTTCCAATCCATTCACACCTTCGTAGTTAATTACATTAGGGTAAGTGCGGTTTAAACCAGTGGGCTTATAGGTACCGTGAAAGTCTACAAGTAACTTATATTGGGCAGCTGTTTCAGCGGCCTTATAATGGAAGTCGACCATCTGCTGATCATCCCTGTCCATAAAGTCAATTTTAAAGCCTTTAACTCCCATTTCGGAATAATGCCTACATACTTTTTCCATATCACGATGAAAAGCATGGTATCCAGCCCAAAGGATAATTCCCACATTCTTTGATTTACCATAAGCAACCAGTTTTTCCAAATTGATCTCAGGTACAACCTGAAATAAATCAGCTTTCAGATTCACAGCCCATCCTTCATCCAGAATAACATATTCTATATTGTTGCGTGAAGCAAAATCAATATATGCCATATAGGTTTCGTTGTTCACTCCTGTTTCGAAATCGACATTGTATAGTCCCCAATGGTTCCACCATTCCCAAGCTACTTTACCCGGTTTTATCCATGATATATCCTGTATCCTTGATGGAGTAGCAAGTTTATACACCATATCGGAATCAGCTAAGCCTTTATCATCTGAGGAAACAATAACTATACGCCAAGGGAAATTTGTTTTAGCCTTACATTTAGCAATATATGGTTCCCGCGCCGTTACAATTTGTTGTAGTTGATTATGTCCTCCCTGCTCAGTAATAGCAGGGTAGGATGCAAAGTTTGAGTTAAGGGTTAAACCATCTTTATTTACAATAAACATACCCGGATAATTTTCCATATCCGATTCTGCTATACATATTTTTTTTCTCCCTGCTTCGATAAGAAGAGGAGTGAATGCCAATTTTTGAGCATCCATTTTACTAAGATTAGAATATGTATAAGTGTTTTCAAAGGAGTTGAAATATTGCCCTTCAATATCTTTTACCTTACTTTTTACATAAGGAATATATGCTTTGTAGTCTTTATCAAAGTTAAATGTCGCTTCTTCGTTTTTTACAATAAAATCCTCTTTTCCTGTAGATACAAAGCGATATGCCATTCCTTCATTGTATGCACGGAATATTAAACTAAAATCTTCTTTAAAATTTACAGTCAGCTCATTATAATTATCTTTTATCTCATTTCGCTTATAGAAATAAGCTTTAATAACCTGATCAACAGTTGTCGTTTTTATATTCTTTACTTTTGAATCTATACCAAAGCTTTTACCATTGTCCAACAGCATAGATATAGGTGATGGTTCTATCAGCTGCTCACCTTCATGTAATAATGAATAAGTAATACTTTTATCAACAGTAATATTCACCATCAATTCCCCATCCGGAGATTTTAACTGATAGTTCTTTTGGCTGGAAAGATGCATAGAGATTAATAAAAAAAACACTATAAGAAACAGGTTTTTCATAATTTACGTATATTTTATTTGTTTAAGAGTTATCAGGGTATGGAGAGACTCCATACCCATTTTATTGTTATTAACAGGAATTCAATTATTCATCATATCCCGGATTATTATTCCATTTCAACCCTGAATTAGCATCAATCACTTCCTGTGGTATAGGCCAAAGGACATTATAATCTTTAATATAATTTTTAGATACAGGATTAAGGGCACGAGTACGTTCTAATAATTTACCTGTACGTACAAGTGTAAAACGACGCACTTCCTCGCCTAACAGCTCGCGGGCACGTTCGTCTAACAGATAATCCATATCTACCTGACTTGCCGCGACTGGAGTTGCATTAGCTCTCGAACGTACTTCATTTATTGCATTGGCTGCACCTTGTTTATCATTCAGTCCAAGACAAGCCTCAGCCAGTAATAAATATGTCTCAGCCAAGCGCATACGTGTTTTATCCTTGAATACACCATTCAGACCATTTTCATTTCCTTCTACTCCGTAATCAAATTTTGTAGTACTATAGAAGAAATAACCGTTATCGTAATATGTTTTATGAGCATCATTGTTTACAGGATCAAACTTAAATTCCTCTCCAAATCTCGCATCTCCGGGTTTGTTATAATACCATGTCCTGCGTATGTTATAATTAGAATTTCGCATATCATCTGTAGCATAGCTTTCAAGTAACCAGTCCAAAGGACAAATCTGACCTAAACCACGACCTCCATATTCAACAGAATTAACGAATCCATCTACATTTTCGTAACGGGGAACCCATGCACGGCGTGTCCAGTCGATATCACCACTACCACCTTGCTTATTATATTCAGCCTGAATAACCCATATCGACTCCATATTACCGGATGAGCGGTTATGATTATTCTCAAGGAACATATCTGCAAAAGCATCTCCCGGACTGCTCTTCTTTGTCCCAAAACGATCTTTCATCAGAGAGTATTTATTTGAGTTGATAACCTCCGAAGCCATTTGTTTTGCATTTTGATAATCGCCTGCTAAAAGATATATCTCAGATAAGAGATGTTTGGCAGCCCATGATGTAAGCTCTCCTTGTTTTACATTATCAGGATTATCAGACAGATAGGTAGCAGCAAATTTGAGGTCGTCTATCATATGCGTAATAATTTCTGCTTTAGGCGTTCTTTCAAAGTCAACGCGATACTGATCTTCAGATTTTTCCACCCATGGCACATCTCCATATAAATACACCAGATAGCGGTACACATAAGCGCGTAGGAAGCGTGCCTGTGCCTGAAAAGACTCTTTATCCGATGCATTATCCCATTTTACACCTGCATCTTCTGCCTTATTTATTATCTGGTTAGCATTGGCAATAGCAATATAAGCCCATTGCCAACGAGCCTTTGTAAAAACATGAGCCGGATTGATAGTATACTGCTCTATCACAACCAGATTCTGGTCATCTTTTTTCCCTCTGACACAGATATCGAGACCTGCCTGTAGTGCTTCATAAGCAGTAGATCCCAGATTAGGTCCATCCCATGTGGAATACTCCCATCTGACATAAGAATAAAGTCCATTTGTTGCAGTCTGAAAACCTGCAGTACTGACATATGTATTTTCAGGTGCCTCAAAATTCTGAGGATTTTCTTCCAGAAAACCATTTCCACATGATGTAGAAAATAGTGATAGGCAGATTATTGCTAATGATATATATTTTTTCATTTTCATATGATTGTTAGATTTAAAAAGTAACATTTACACCAAGGACATAAGTACGAGGTACTGGATAGCTCGAAGGGGCTCCAATAACACTCTGCTCCGGATTGATACCATATTTATTAACTCCAGAGAAAGTGTATACATTACTCACATTTACGTACATACTTAATCTCTCTAAACTAAGTGAACTCGAAATCTTCTTAGGGAATTCATAAGCCAACGACACATTTTGAAGACGTACAAAAGATGCATCATTGTAGAATTTATGAGAGTTTTTAGGATTATAGCCTAAACGGGTAGCTTCTGTTGAATTATTCTCAGGTGTCCAATATTTAACCCCCTGAATATAATTGGTACCTTTATCAAACTGTCTGCCTATAAAATTCAACATACCATTTTCTTTGGTAACATCGAATACACCATTCAGGAAGAATGAGAATGTAAAATTCTTGTATGTAAAATTATTAGTCAGACCGGCAGTCCAAACAGGTATCTTAGATCCTATAATCACACGGTCATCACTGGTAATCTTTCCATCATTATTAGTATCCTGCAGTTTTGCATCTCCCGGTATAGCACCATACTTAGCAGCTTCATCAATTTCCGAATTTTGCCAGATGCCTACGACTTTGTAGTCATAGAATACTTTAACACCTTCCCCTATAAACCATGAGTTGCTGATATCATCCTTTCCATCTTCACGAAGAGATTTGATTTTATTCCAGTTTCCTGCAAAAACAAGAGATGTTGTCCATTCAAAATCTTTATTTTTTATATTCAACGAGTTCAGTGTAATCTCAAAACCTTTCGTATTTGTTTTTCCAATATTATCCATCATCGACTTATACCCATTCATAATAGGCACGGTACGCTTCATCAGCAAATCTTTGGTAGTAGCTGAATATACCTCCACATTACCAGTAAGACGGTTTTTGAAAAGAGAGAAATCGAGCCCGGCATTAAAAGAATGGGTTGTTTCCCACTTGAGGTTAGGATTACCGACCTCAACACCATTATACAAGCCACCGGCAAAAGTTCCACCATCACCATAAATATAATCCAGCTGACTCAATTGGGTTAGTGTCTGATACGCCTTCACCCCCTGATTTCCGTTGGCACCATAAGATAGTCTTACCTTGAGGTAATCGATCGGTTTTATATTCCAATTCTTAAAGAACTCTTCATCTGAAGCAACCCATCCCACAGCAACTGAAGGAAAAAATGCCCATTTATTATTTTTCCCAAAAGCAGAATAACCATCATAACGACCAGTAAGGGTTAACAGGTACCGGCTTGCATAGTTATAATTTACACGTCCCATGTAAGAAGCCAGAGCAGTCTCAGTCTTATCCGATGTTATTGTCTTTTGTCCCTGGGCTGCATCTATATTAAAATAAGCATTGTTATCATTCAAGAAGTTCTGTCCCTTCATGGTAGATTGCATATCCCGTGTTTCCTGCGCACTCATCATAGCTGTTACATCCAAATGATGCGATCCAAAATTCCGGTCATATTTCACCACGTTTTCCCAAGTCCAATCAGAATAATTTGTATTTTTAATTTCAGCCTCACCTCCTACAGCTTCACCTTTCAATGTGGTTTTTCCATAATAAGAGCCGTATTCCTGTGTTCTGAAATTATATCCGAAATTGGAACGAAAACTTAAACCTTCTATAGGTAGTACAATATCAGCATACCATGATGTAAAAATATTACGGTTCATATCGTCTACAACCCCATCAGAATCTGCATAAGGATTTACCCAATAAGTAGTTGTATACATCGGATAACGGTTGTAAGTTCCATCCTCGTTATAAGGGTTTGACCAAGGAGACAGATAGAAAGCCTGATCGACCCTAGGAGAAACACCTCCATTATCACGTTGGATAAGTTGAGTATTTGTGCCGATTGTCAGCCAGTCATTAAACTTATGAGATAGATTGAGTGTTACAGCATATTTCTTATAATCTGTACCTTTTATTATACCATCCTGACCAGTATAAGATAAGGATGCATAATAGCTACTATTGTCTGTAGCTCCGGATATACTTAATTGGTGTTCTTGCTGGAAAGCCGGACCGAACAAATCATCCTGCCAGTCAAACTCTTTACCAGCCAGATAGTTTTCTTTAGGCAGAGATGGTAAAAACTGGGTGGGATCTGACCAAAAAGATTCAGCATACCCCATGTCACGATAGAATTCCTTTAATAACTCTACGTTTTGCGCTCCGTTCTGTGTTTTGAATAAACGCTCTGCAGTCTGAACAGCAACATATCCATTATAGCGTATGCTCGTACGTCCTTTTTCACCCTTTTTGGTCGTAATAAGGATTACCCCATTTGCGGCCCTTGCTCCATAAATAGCAGCAGCCGAAGCATCTTTCAGTACGGAAATGTTTTCCACACTATTCTGATCAATTTCTGTAAGTTTTCCGCTAAAAGGAACACCATCTAAAACGATTAATGGATTGTTACCTCCGGAAAGGGATTTTTCCCCACGAATCAGAATAGATTCGTCTGTTGCTCCCGGTTTTGTTCCCACTGTAATATTCATACCTGCCAACTGCCCCTGGAGGCGTTGAGCTATATTAGTAGCCGGTATCCTTTCCAGTTTTTCAGCATTTATAGATGTAACCCCTCCGGTCAGGTCTTTCTTGCGCTGTGATCCATATCCAACCACAACAACTTCATCCAATATCTGCTGGTCTTCCTTCATAATGATGAGAAGTGGTTCGCGGCCCTTAATTGTTATAGTTTGTTTTACGAACCCTACATATGACACTTCTAATGTCCCTTCCAGATTTGGAACATTTAATAAGAAGGAGCCGTCTGCATCTGTAAGAACACCATTAGTAGTTCCTTTAAGAACAACCGAAACACCTATTAGTGGTTCGTTGTTAATATCCAGAACACGTCCTGTGATTGTCTCTTTTTGCTGAATAGATGTAATCTGTGTATTTTCCTCCTTGAGATCTTTTGCAGAAATAGGATTTTGGAATCCTATAATTACAAGCAATACCAACATCTTTGCAGAAGTAAAACAGCAAAGTTTTCTCCAGCCATTTTTTCGTTTTTGTAATTTGCCCATAGATTTAATTTAAGATTAATGAGTGATAATAATTAAAAAGTTTAATTACATTTAATCGTTTTGTGTAACCTGGCATAGCATGAAATAGATTTCAGGTCTGCTTTAGTTACTTAAAATGTTCATGGTATGTAATCATGTATGCGCACCAAATATCTAAGCGTAAAATTAGAGAGAATAAAGAATCACGAGGGTATTCATTTGTTCAGAAATGGTTTTATTCTGTACAGACATGAAAAAAATTGCTCCTGAATAGATATATAAAAAGGATCTTCCAAATTTCCCCAGAACAGGAAAAGCTGAAAGATCCTTTTATCGTTTATTAAAATTCGAACTATTTTACTGTAGCTTCAAATAAAGTAAACCATCCAGATGAAGTAATATCTCCCTTTACCGAGATATCTATTCCTTTCGTATTATTAGTCGTATCTATAATTGCTACCGCCCACAAATAAGTTCCTTTGGAAACATCTTTTACATATGGAGTAAAGGTATATGATGTCGGAGTACCTTTCAACCATTTTGACGGGTCAGAATTATCATCTACATATATTGCCTTTACGTCCTTTGTCTGCTTATCGAGCAGAGCAAAAGCCACTTTATACTTATAGTTCCACTGAGGTATATTATTAGGACAATATCCCCATCCTAAATTATTCCAACGATGTGTAATTTCTATCTGAGTCCCATTTTTCACAGCCTTAGGTAAAGACAATTGATCGGGATATAACCGATATCCTCCTTCTGCAATAAATTCCTCGACCAGAGGATAAGTATCCTCGAACCACGATTCTGTTTCATTGATTCTGAAATCCATCATATTCACATGAGCTTCTTTCGAATCATAGAATTCCCCTTCTCTCACATCTTTTATCGATTTATATTCACGGGGATCGAGCGCTATAGTATGTTGTTTTGTTACCCATCCTCCCTCCATAATAATAGGGCGTATGTATTTCCATTTAGAAGCCAGATCCTTTTCCCATTGCTGATAATAACCAGTCATGCCAAACGCATCATGCCGAAGAATATATCCTTTATTAAAGGCATACTCCAACAAGGTTTCACTATATGGATCAGGTTTATCCCAATCTTTTGGAGTAGCAACCAGGCGGTGATAATTAATAGCTAAAGGTATTTTAGTAAAATTATTTGAATACAGATCAACTACCCACTTGAAAACAGCTTCTCTATTTGAATCATTCTCATATCTTACAGAATGAGCTTCTCCCCACTTACCTAAGCCATAACCATCAATGAAATCTACGATATCCGGATCGTTAAACTTCTGAGCAAAAGCCTTTATAAACTTTTCGTATTTTTTCTGGAAAACCGCATCATCGGGATAGGGAGACCAAACCATTCTATTTCCGGATTTGGATTCATATCCTTTAGCACCGGCATCCTTTACAAACCCGGGAGTAAAGTCCTGTCGTTTGTCCCGACTGTCTACAACCACCCTAAAAGCTAATCGCATACCTCGTTGCCGGGCGTTATCAATCATCCATTTTAATTTTTCATCAGTATCCCAACCATATACATCTTCTGCAGGATTGAGTATTGCCCAACTAATACGAATATAAAAAGTATGAGCATAGTCTGATATTCTCACTGATTTACCTAATGAGGGCACATTTATATTATCATATTTGTCCCAAAAGTCAGGTTTAGCAGTGGCACTCCCATAAAGCACCCAGCCTGTAAGAGGATTCCTGAGCATTTTCTGTGTTTCGGGCTCTACATTTATAATATAGTTACCGGGAATAGAGTTATCAGCAACAGTTTTTTTGTTCTTTATCTTCTTGTTATCAGAACAATAGGCTAAAGAGCTACACGAAAGTATGACTATTAGCAGCCAACTTAGCAGATTAATATTTGAAAATTTCATAATTTGTATCTATTTGTTTTTTAATTGTGGTGCGTAACAAACATGATAGATACATGAATCCGATGCAATTTACATAAAAAATAATATTATCCGACAACTTTTATCGTACTTCTTCCATTAGCAGCCTTTATTACCTGAATTTGAGCCGTTATTCGTTCTTTCATTTCTTCCACATGGGAAATTACCCCAATTTTACGTCCTTGTGTTTGTAGATTCTCCAAAGCATCCATAGCCACACTAAAAGTATCAATATCCAAAGAGCCGAATCCTTCATCGATAAACAGAGACTCAATTTTCATACGGTTAGATGACAATGACGATAATCCTAAAGCCAGTGATAAGGATATAAGAAAAGATTCGCCACCCGATAAGGAGTGGACTGTGCGCACCTCACCCAGCATATCGTTATCTATAACCTGCAAAGCCAGTGTATTCGGGATTTTTTCTAATTTATAGCGTCTCGATAATTCTTCGAGATGCTTATTGGCATATCCCAGTAAAACATCGAGGGTATAACCTTGCGCTATAGTCTTAAATTTGTTCCCTGTAGCTGAACCTAATAGGTCATTAAGCTTTGCCCAGTTAGTATATAATTCATCTTTTGTCCTTAATTCACTTTCAAAAGATTTTATCCTCTCCTTCCCTTGTTCGTGGGTGGTGAGTGCTACCTGTATTTCGGTTAAGCGTTTATTTATCGTTTCCTGTTTCTCTCCTATTCCGCTGAATTTCAGTTCAAGATGCTCTTTAGATTCATCTACATTTGGTTTATCTTCCGATTCCTGATGTTTCATCAAACGGGTATTTCTCTCTTTCAATGTAGTGGACAAAACAAGTTCCTGATTCTTAATCTCAGTCAAATAATTTTTCTCTTGGTTAATCCATTCCCTTGATCTGGACATTAAGTCTTTCAACATTTCTTCCGATATCTGATGGTTACCGTTTATCCACTCCTGAACGTCTACTACAAGTTTATTTATTTGTTCTGAATTGGTCTCAGCATCTATTCTTAACTGAGTTATAGTTCCATTTATCGAAGCTTTCTGTGATTCCAGAGACTCCCTTGCCTGTCTTTGCTGTTCATACACTTTCGAATAATCTTCTCTCAATACAATATATCTGTTTTCTATGTCTTCAACACTCTTACCTTTCAGTAATAAAGCTCTTTCATCCGTATTTCGATTAAGGATACCAGCATATTCATTAAACAATTCCGTTTTCTTTTTTAACTCTTCCTTTATAGTTAGCAGAGTTTTATTTTCGGCTTCTATCCTGACAGAAAGAGTCTCCATTTGTTGAGAATTACTGTCCAACTTTACTTTATTACTATCCCATCGGCTTGCAACATTTTCTAATTCCTTTTGCAATAGCCCTTGGTCAAACATATTTTCCCAATCAGTAAGAAATGATAAATAACCTTTCAGGTCTTCATAAACACTATCGTATTGAGATTGAAAACTATTGATATGTACCTGAAATTCAATAATATTCTTTTGAGTACCGTTTATATTATCTTTTGTTTTAAGAATGGTTTCTGCAATTTTATTTTTCGCTGTTTCTAATTCTTTCTCATCAATATTACTCTCTTGTTCCCGGAAAGAACTCAACGGATGATGCACACTGCCACAAACAGGGCAAGGCTTTCCATCTTCCAGTTTTTCACGAAGATTGATAATTTCGGTAGGCAATAAGGTATTCAAACGTTCTGCTTCTTCCTCTTGTTGTTCCAACTGTTTGGTAAGGGTTTGGAGCATTGCTTGGCCTGCCTCTAAGCTTTTAGTCGCATTTTCATACTGTTTTTTTGAAGTCAGGGCGTTATTAAACAATGTAGTAACCAAGTCGATCCGCGAAACGGTCTCTTTATAATGATTATTACTTTCAAACCACTTTTCGAGAACTGCTTTATTTTGTTGAATATCCCTTAATTGTATTTGCAGACTTAATATATTTTGCTCAGATGTTTTTAGGAATTCCTGCTGTAAATCCAACTCTTTCTTAACCTGCTCTGTTCTTTCCCGGGTTGTTCTAATTTGTATATCGAGTTCCCTCGCCTTAACTATATCAGGTTTAAGGTTCGTATATTTTTGCTCCAGTTCTTCTAATTGCGTCTTTGCTGTTTTTAAATCCGCCTCTGTTTTTTCCAACCTTTCCTGAACCAACTTTAGTTCTTTTTCTTTCGATTGTTGATTGTTAGTTAAAGTTATCTGCTGTTTTCGTCTACTTTCAAGATCCAGATAGGTATCCCGTATTTCCTGAGACAGATCTATCATCGCCATATACTCGTAGCGAGGGGCAGCTTCTTGTATTTTCGTTTGAGTGGCTTTCAATTCATTGTCAGCCTGAGTAATTTCTTTTTTCAGCTGCTCTTCGTCTTTCATCCATCTTAATTTTTTCTCGATGGCTGATAACTGATACCTTAATGGTTCTATTTCCTTAATTAACTTCTCTTTTTCAAGAATAAAGGTGTCCAACTCATCATCATTCAATAATTTGACATCAGCTATTCGCTGTTTAAGCATTTCTAAAGCATTTTTAGCGACACCTGTTTTTTCATAAATGAGAGACGATATTTTCGAATATATTTCTGTACCGGTCAGTTTTTCCAAAAGTTCAGCCTTCTCATTTTGCTTCGCCTTCAAGAAAGTCGCAAAATCACCTTGTGCCAATAGTACAGCACGTGTAAATTGATTGAAAGTCAAACCAATAATTTCGGCAATCCTATTTAATAGATCTTTCTTAGTTCCTTGTTCTTCAAACGAGGTAGAAAGATTATCCAACTTTATTGAAGTACTCTGGAGTGCGCCATCTGCTCTGTTTCTGGCACGGCGCACCATCCAGCGGGAACGGTATTTATCACCATTAAGAGCTACAAAATCTACTTCGGCATACCCTTCAATAGCTCCTTTACGTAAAATATTCCGACTGTCTTTCAAGGTTATATTATCTTGATTGTCGTCTTCTATTTTCAATTGTTCCGCCTTATTCAACCGGGGGGCATCATCAAATAATGCAAGACAAAGAGCATCTAATATTGTTGACTTTCCAGCCCCGGTAGGCCCTGTAATAGCAAATATACCTGCTGACCGGAGGGAGGCAGTAGTAAAATCTATATCGAACTCACCCTCCAGCGATGCCAGGTTTTTTCCCCTGATAGCTAATATCTTCATCTGCTGGCCTCCTCTATTACATTTTGAAGTAGTGATTTCATAGTATCAGGCATTCCATTCCCATATTTATTGAGGAAAACGTCTTCTGCCATTTCCATCGGATTAATTGTTCTCAACTCTTCATAAGTAACTGCCCTAGTATCCTTATCATGTTTGACCTTGTATGGAACAGCACTTGTCAATCTTACCGATTTACCTTTTAATGCCTCTTCTATCTGGTTTCGCATCGATGGCTCAGGTTCGGTAATCAATACTTTTAATTCCAGATACGGGGAGTCAGATGTAATTTCGCCATCAGGTAAATCAGCTATCTCAGCCAATACCATATTAAGAACTTTAGGTTCTTTAGGTAAGCTGATTAATTCTACAG
The DNA here is from genome assembly GCA_031285625.1 of Prevotella sp. GTDB lineage: Bacteria > Bacteroidota > Bacteroidia > Bacteroidales > Dysgonomonadaceae > Dysgonomonas. Next base: position 1,278 of record JAITVV010000035.1, on the reverse strand, counting down.
GAGGCTTAAAATCTATACGATCAATCCGTTCAAGCTTATTATTTTTTACTTCAATGAGATTGATGCCCTGTTGGTAATTCTTTTCAGCAAAAGACATAGGCAAAGGACTTCCCGAATAGTACATATTCGCACTGTTTTCTACCTGCTGGGCTTTATGTAAATGTCCCAATGCAGTATAAACAATATCTTTTTTACTAAAAGTATCAGGCGAGATACATTCCAGACCACCTATAACTGTCCGCTCTGATCTATCACCCTCTGAAACCTCGGAACCGGCAGCATGTAAATGCCCCATTACGATAATGGGTAGATCCGCTACTTTCCTTTTTTGCAGCTCATCATAAAGTGTATCATACATTTCTTTTACACCTTTGGTATAGCTTTCTGCATTAGGGTAATCGCCCTGACGAAGATATGGTACAGCCATACACCAAGCCTCAGCAATTCCTTCCCTGACTAATGGAACAAAAAGATTCTGATAATCTATCTCACCATCCAAATTCTTACGAATAACACCTTTGACATGAATATTCATCTCTTCGAGTAATGGATTCGGAGCCTCCAAACGAGCAGCAGAATCGTGATTGCCTGCTGTAATCACTATTTGCAGATTAGGATTATCAGTAGTTATCTCCCGTAAAAAGCGATAATATATCTTTTGCGATTCGGCGGATGGATTAGGACTATCAAATATATCACCTGCGACAAGCAAAACATCTGCCTGTTGTTCCTTAATCGTTTTCTTTAGCCAATCGAAAAAGATAATATGCTCGTCCTTACGGTCATAGCCAAAGAAATATTGTCCGATATGCCAATCGGCGGTATGTAAAAGAATCATATGAATCTATTCAACTAAATTTATTAGACAATTGATTTCCAATCCTCACAAATTTAACTAAAATACGATCAATACCGGATATTTACCAGAATAATTCTATTAATTATATGTTCTATTTCTTTCAACTTTTTCTTGATAAAAAGTTACAAAAATCAAGGCTTCGTTTTTCGGCGACCCAAAACCGCAGCTACGGCTGAGCAAAATAAATACGAATTAATCCTTTGCTTTATCATCATGCCTGTATAACAACGTCCGTATTTTGCTCTACGCCTTAAGCTTACGGATTGGGTACCCCGCCTGCGAAACAGAGGCCAGGAGGGCAGAGCCACAACAAGGCTGCGGCTTTCCTGTTATTCTTGTCAGGCGTCAGCTAAGCGCCGTTTACTTCATGTACGGGGTACCCGTCGGAACGGAACGGCGTGAAACGAAAACATGTTTGA